>DHGW01000053.1:0-4039 GCA_002402965.1 Bacteroidales bacterium UBA4788 | reverse complement strand
GCCTTCAGGGTCCTCTCCTCCGTTCCTTCGGGCAATACAATCATTTTGTTGTGCCGCCGGGCATTCATTTTGATCTGTTCAAGCAATTCCATTGGTAATCAATAGTTTAGTTAATTATTCGTGTCGGGTTAAAAGTACAAAAAAAGAGTAATCCCGCAATTATCAACTACATGATTAAAGTCAGAATTTTCAAATTTTAGTCATTTTTTTTCGAAAACGACACTGCGGGCCTGCCGCGAAGCCTTCAAATCCCTATTTTTGATGCTGAATTTGCAGCGATGGAGGAGCAACAACTCACAACCACAATAACAGGATTACTTAACCTTGGACTCGAAGGCGAGGTTCGAACTGACAGGAGCTCGAGGCTCATGTATGCCACCGATGCCTCCATTTACAGGGAGGAACCGCTGGCAGTGGTCTATCCGCGTCATGCTGGTGATATAAAGAGGCTGCTGGCGTTTGCCGCGAAGCACCACATCGGCATCATCCCACGGGCAGCAGGAACCTCACTGGCAGGTCAGGTAGTGGGCCCGGGGATTGTTGCCGATCTCTCGCGCCACTTCGGTAAAATTCTGGAAATTAACCCTGAAGAGCGATGGGTCAGGATGGAGCCGGGGGTGGTCCCCGATGAGCTGAACGCTCTGTTGCGTCAGCACGGGCTTCTCTTCGGTCCGGAGACATCAACCTCCAACAGGTGCAACATGGGAGGCATGATAGGCAACAACGGCTGCGGACTGCACTCCCTGGTCTACGGTTCGGTCAGAGATCACATCATAGAAGTAAAAGCCATTCTTCATGACGGTTCGGAGGTCACCTTCGGAGAGCTTGACGACGGGCAATACAGGCAGAAATGCACCCTGCAAACCGCTGAAGGAGAGATATACAGGGAGATTGACCGCATCATGTCAGACCCTGAAAACCGTGATGCCATCAGGCGTGACTACCCGGACTTTACAATTCCCCGCCGCAACACCGGCTATGCCCTGGATGACCTGCTCTACAGCGAGCCTTTCACGCCGGGCTCAGGCCATGGCATCAACCTTGCCAGGCTGATAACCGGTTCGGAGGGTACCATGGCCCTGGTCACGGAGGTGAAGATGGGGATGGTGCCCCTCCCGCCGCCGGTGAAGGCGCTGTCATGCGTTCACCTGCATCATCGCAATGAGTCCTTCCGTGCAAACCTCATTGCCCTGAAATACAAGCCGTGGGCAGTGGAGCTGATAGACAACAACATACTCTCACTGGCCGCCACCGTCGAGAGCCAGAAACGAAACAGGTTCTTCATTGAAGGTGAACCGGGAGCGCTGCTGATAGTTGAGTTCTGTGCCGGCAACTGTGAGGAGATAATCGCTTCCGCCCGTGATATGGAGGCTGAGATGCAGGCTGAGGGACTGGGATATGCCTTCCCGCTAGTCTGGGGCAATGATGTGAAAAGGGTTTGGGACCTGCGCAAGGCAGGACTGGGTATCCTGTCAAACATACCCGGCGATGCCAAGCCAATTTCATTGATAGAGGACTGTGCCGTTGACGTGAACCGGCTGGGCGATTTTGTTGCGGATATTGAAAAGATGCTTGCCTCGTACGGTAAAGAGTCTGTATATCATGCACATATAGGCACCGGGGAGCTTCACATAAGGCCTCTCATCAACCTTAAGGATGCTGCAGAGGCAAAGCTGCTCCGTACCATTGCCGAAGAGACGGCCCGCATAGTCAAGAAGTACCGCGGTTCAATGAGCGGCGAGCATGGCGACGGCAGGCTGAGGGGTGAGTTCATCCCGCTGATCATCGGTCAGCACAACTATGAGCTTAACAGGCGCATAAAGAACTGTTTTGACCCGCACGGCATACTCAATCCGGGTAAGATAACCGGTACCCCTCCCATGGACAGCTTCCTCCGTTATGAGCCGGGCAGGCCCACACCGGAGCTGAAGACTTTCTATGACTTCTCTGACAGCGGCGGCGTGGTGCGTGCCGCGGAGAAGTGCAACGGGTCGGGCGACTGCCGTAAGAGCAGCGCCATTGGCGGTCTGATGTGCCCCAGCTATATGGCCACGGGCGACGAGCGGCTGACAACCCGTGCCAGGGCAAACATCATGAGGGAGATGCTCTATGCCGACAGGAAGAACCCCTGGGACAGCCACGAGATATATGAGATCCTCGACCTCTGCCTGGCCTGCAAGGGATGCCGCAGCGAATGTCCTTCGGGAGTGGATATTGCCAAGCTCAAATCGGAGTTCCTCCAGCACTACAACGATGTGCACCCGCCGTCGCTCCGGACACGGATGATTGCTTCGCTGCCGAAGATTTACAGTCTCTTTTCCTTCATCCCGGGAATATTCAACTTCTTTGCAGCGAACAAATACACATCTCTGATTATCAAGAAGGTGACAGGCTTTGCCGCAGAGCGAAGCATTCCTCTCCTGGCGCCTTTCACATTCCGCAGGTGGTTGAGAAGAAATCTCGCGAAGCTCAACCCGCAGACGCCGGTCGGTGAGATATGCCTGTATGTCGATGAATTCACCAACCACAATGACCTTCATGCTGGTATTGCTACGGCCCGTTTGCTCACCAGCCTCGGTTACCGTATTACAGTCACGGGCAATGCCGCCAGTGCGCGCACCTATATTTCCAAAGGGTTCCTGCGTAAAGCGAAGAAGCTGATTATCAAAAACATTGAGATATTCTCACCGCTAGTCGGCCAAGATCGGCCCCTGGTGGGTATCGAGCCCTCTGCTATACTCGGTTTCAGGGATGAGTTCCCTGACCTGGCCGGAGATGAGTTGCGCCCCGAGGCATTGAGGCTGGCGCGGCACACCTATACTCTCGAGGAGTTCATTGCCATGGAGTTCAGTGCAGGAAGGATAAAGCGTGAGATGTTCACCGACCAACCGGCGGAGGTGCTTGTTCATGTGCACTGTCAGGAGAAGGCAATTACAACCTCGGCACCGGTTCTGGCTGCTTTAGGAATCCCTGAAAACTATAATGTCAGGGAGATTCCGTCAGGTTGCTGCGGCATGGCAGGAGCCTTCGGGTACGAGAAGGAGCATTATGATCTCTCGCAGAAGGTGGGCGAGCTGGTATTGTTCCCTGAGGTGAGGAAGGCGTCTGACACCACAATCATCGTTGTCCCCGGCACCAGCTGCCGTCACCAGGTGAAGGACGGCACGGGGAGGATTGCCCAGCATCCGGCGGAAGTGCTTTATAATGCCCTGAAAGCATTCTGATTCATAAGTTGATTCCCATTTCCTGTCAGATTACTCCCCTTCCGGCAGGCTGACAGTTACTGTTTGTCAACAGATATATGAGCTCCATGTAAAAAGTGGTTTCGAGATTATCAGTGAGTTATATTTTCTCTAACCTGATTAATTCATAAACTTAAACAACTTAAAATTAAATATAAAAATTGATTTTTGAGCTTGTCATTATTTTGCCGGGGCTCGTGATTTAGTTTTTGAGCTGAGATTTTTCAATCTTTGTCTGGATTCTACACTGATATTTTTGCAACAGAGGTTACATTTATCTCAAAATCTTCTATTTGGGCATACCTTTCCCCGGAATATTATTGGTTGTCAGACTATATATTTGGGATACTGCAATTTAACATTTCTAAATTCGTAGCATAATCAGCATCTCGAAGCCTTTGACCTGCTCCTTTTTTGTTGTGCAAAACTGAGGTAACTCTATCTTTATCCTGGTTTTCATTTCTTTAACCCATGCTGCGGTTTTAATAATTTTAAGCTGTATGGTTTTCATAGTTGCGTTGGCATACTCGCTTCCTTTTAATACCTGTATTTGCAAGGTGTGTATAAGTATGTATGCCATTGAGTGCAGAAACAGACGAAATTGGTTTGCTGTAAATTTTGTACAAGACGACCGGTCTGACTTAAGGTACAACTTATGATCCTTTATGCGAAGTTCCATTGAACCTCTTGCGCAATAACCTTTCTCGTATAAATCGCGGGTACGAAAATCGGTTAGGCTAGTTACGATATACCGGATATTGGTTCCCATTGTGCTTACCTCAACTTTCACAATTACT
>DHGW01000063.1 GCA_002402965.1 Bacteroidales bacterium UBA4788 | reverse complement strand
ACCACCGGTGAGACCCGTATTGACAACTGGACCCAGGAGCAGAAAGACAAGGGATGGACCAGCACGATAAATACCGTGGAGGGCAGCGTACCAGCCGGTAGTGATCCCACTCCTTTGCTCTATGCACGACAGGGATTCGTCAAGGTGGGTAAGACCAGCTACGGCGGCGACCTGATCTCACCTGCACTCTCGAAGCTTGATGGCACACAGACAGTAACGGTGACATTCAAGGCGATACCCTATATGACAGCAGCCGGCACAATGGATGACAATATCCTCAATGTCAGCGTTATCGGTCCGGGAACAGTGAGCCAGAGCCAGTTTATAATTGACAACTGGCCTGTCTATCCTGCTGATGCAGGCGCTGCAACAGATTATTGCATCGGAATGTGGAGTGCACCCCAGGCCATCCGCACATTCACGATTACCGGAGCAACAGCCGAAACCCGGATAAAATTCCTGGGAGGCGACTATGATCTGCGCCCGACTGTCGTAACTATCAACAAGAACCGAATCTTCCTCGATGATATCAAGGTAGAGATAGTTCTTCCATAAATTCTTAAGGTTAGTTTCAAGGGAAAGGGGCGTTCATCTCGGATGAGCGCCTCTTTTTTTGTTATCAGCAATGTTTGGCATAACTTTGGTGGAGGTAAAGATTGAAATCCGGCCGGAATCTTATGAACAAAGAAGGCCAGGGTCTGTTGGGTTAGCGTATTGTCGGAAGGCAAAAAACAACTGGTCAGCAAAAATGAAAAGATTTCACCTGCCACTTGCTCTCGTAATCACGGCAGCCGTGGCAACCTCCTGCAGCACTGTGGTTCAGATGCAGAGGACCTCCCCACCGCAGGCAGCCCTGCCTTCAGACAGTGCCAGGATTGTCTATGTCAACTTCTACGACTATCAGCTTAATGAGTCCATAAAGGACAGGCATGAAGATGGTTACGCCGCAGCGGTGAACGGTTATGCCATTGGCCTCTCAGGCCTTGTTCAGGATGACCCCCGGGCGGTATTCATGATTGCCGATACACTGAAAAAGGGGTTTACAGTATCATCGATGCAATGCCCGGAATTCACAGACACTGTCAGGGCAATTTGCGTCGAATACGGCGCCAATCTGCTTGTAGCCCTAGACTCCATAAGGCTCTGGGTTGACTGGGAAATGTACCTTTCCGAGAACGACGAAGGGGGCAACATGCTTGCCAAGGATTTCTACCTCTACGCAAATACCTACATGACCCTTTACACGTCTGAAGGCGAGGTCCTTGACCGTTGTGCCGGTGAGATGAGTGATTATGTCAAATCGAGATATACAATCTTCGGCATGATAGGAGGTCCGAATGTCTCCAATCAGAAGAACAGGATAAAGCTCCTGACTGAGGCTGCCGCGCGCGACTGTATTGGGAAATATTACCCGTTTACCGAAACGTACACCGGGAAGATTTACAGCGGCGGCGAACTGACAAAACTCAACAAGCTGATCATCGGGGGCAAGCCCGAAGAGGCGATAGGGCCGCTCACGGAACTCTCACGCTCATCATCCGCCTCCCTGGCCTCGAAAGCCGGACACAACCTCGCGATAGCGAATGAGATCATTGACAACAATCGCATAGCCGAAGAGGTATGGAGTAGATTTGAGGGGAAGAATTAGTTAATACACTGTCTGTTACTACTGCAATTGACGGTCAAATCGCATCACTGAACAGCACCTCCGCCGGCACTGTGTGCTTTGCCGTTTCCGGTCCCTCCCAGCTTACTACCAGGCTCTGCCGGTAAAGCCTCTGGAAATATCTGATGGTTACCGTGTGAAATCCTGCCCTGAGGGCTGCCCGGCCTTCGTTGGTTATGCCGTGGTGAATCAAGTCACCGTCGACAACAAGCTCCCCGTCGATATAGATCCTGACACCGTCGTCTGATCCGGTGAAAAAACTGTAAATGCCATCCGCAGGAACCATAATGTAACCCTCCATCAACAGCCCGAAGTTCTCTCCAGGTGATCCGGCAGGGATTCTGACGGTGCTGACGACTCCTGCACTGTCGGCCTCTCCCATGATGTCATCCACGGAATTGAATTCGCCCCTGTACAGGGTGAACCGAAGGCCCTGATTCAGGCTTTGAACAGGAGAGGCCTCTTTTAGCTCCGCTTTCCGGAACAGGCCGGTCATCACGGCGCTGCTTCTGCCTCCGGGCATCACCGTAACAGATTTGAGAGTGATCTCCCCGTCGGGCTCCAGTGTCAGCGGGCCGGTGTAAAGCTCTGCCTTCTCATCAGGTTCGCTGCCATCGGTTGTGTAGTAGATAAACGAGCCTGGGACACCGTTGGATAACTCCACCGTGACAGTGCCGTCAGTCACAAGGTTGATGGCCTCGTATCCGGACGGGTATGGCACCCTATAGTTAATATCCATGACATCATACCGGGCATATTGAGCTGACATGCGCCGGGTAAAACCGTCATAATCTAGTTTCGCGCGCGGAGTCCAGAGCGCTTCCGCGAGGGCGGCAAGGCGTGGAAACGCCATGTACTCTGCATGTTTCTCATCACCAATATATTCTGTCCACAGGTTCGACTGGGCTCCGATTATGTGATGCCTCTTGTCCTCAGCAATCTCGGGTGGCATAATGTCTATAGAGTAGACCTTCTCAATCGGAAGCATCCCTCCTATTGACAGCGGCTCATTGTACTTTGACTGGTAGTAGTCGAGGTAGACGAACGAGTGGGGTGTCATGACCACATCATGACCCATGTTGGCTGCGTTTATTCCTCCGGCATGCCCTCGCCATGACATTACAGCGGCATTGTCTGCAATGCCCCCTTCGAGGATCTCATCCCAGCCGATGATCTTTTTGCCCTTTGTTGCAAGAAACGCCTCCATTCGCCTCACAAGGTAACTCTGCAGTTCATGTTCATCCTTCAGGTTATTGTCAGCTATTCTCTTCTGGCAGTCGGGGCATGCCTCCCATCGCACCTTGGGACATTCATCGCCACCGATATGTATATACTCATTTGGGAAGAGATCAACGACCTCACTCAGGACCCCTTCCAGGAACTCATAGGTCTCCTCTTTGCCTGCGCAGAAGACATCTTCCGATACTCCCCATCTGTTGAAAGGGGGCACCGGTGCGCCGCCGCAGGAGAGTTGCGGATAGGCCTGCAGTGCAGCCACGGCATGACCCGGCATCTCAATCTCAGGTAAAACATTTATATGCAGCCTGCCGGCATACTCAACCACCTCGCGGACATCCTCCTGGGTGTAGTAACCGCCATACCTTGTCCCGTCATAGACCCACGGCGTCTCACTTCCGTGCCCTATGAGCGTCTCATCCCTCCATGCCCCGATTGCAGTCAGCTCCGGGTACTTTTTTATCTCAATCCTCCATCCCTGGTCATCTGTAAGGTGCCAGTGAAAGGTGTTGAGCTTATGCATGGCCATGGCATCAAGCATCTTAAAGATGAATTCCTTTGGGAAGAAATGTCTTGAAACGTCGAGATGCATGCCCCTCCACTTGTATTGGGGTGAATCCGATATTTTCACACACGGAACGGATACTGCCCCCTTGTCAGCTTCCTGCGAGGGAAAGATGATCTGCATCAGAGTCTGGAAAGCATAGAAGAGTCCGGCATCTCCGCCAGCGTCAATGATTATACCCTCACCGGATACTTCGAGTCTGTAAGCCTCAGGGTTTTCAATCAGGCTGTCATGTCTCACCCTGATTATTTTGGCTTCTCCCTGATCCTTCTGCTCCGAAACCCTGATTTTGCCATAATGCTTTTCCAGAAACCCGTTAAACATACCGGCAACCTTGCCGGCAGATTCGAAGGCAGGGTCAATAACTATCCCTGTGCCGGACTCAAGCAGGAATTCCCCGGCCTGTGCCGTCATTGATGCAGGCATCGGGATTACCGACAGCGGTTCATACGAATGAACATCTTTGCCAGTGGTGCATCCGGCAACTATAATGACGCACAGGGCTACGAGGGCCAGGTATAACAGTCTCCTTTTCATTATTCAATGGATTTCAAAACGGTCAATTACAACTTCGGTCTCCTCACCGTTGAATGGTGGCGTGCCCCTGAAGAGCCACAGGTTCAGCTTAAGCTTCTCATCACTGTCAGGGGGAATGTCGTCGCCGTAATAGCGCCAGCGGGCAAGGATTTCTGTTTCGTTTACCGGATTCAGCCTGTGACCGCGGTAACTCGCAAAATCTATCCATTTCCTGGTCCAGTCGAAGAGATGTGTCGAACTCTCTCCCTCCAGATTGTCCATCCTGAAGCGGACCTTGTTACCGATCCTGTGGGAGGGCTGAATTGCATACTGGGCCTCCTGGTTATTATAGAAGCCCCATCTGGAGAATTCTATATCGATCTCCTCCGTGTCGCTCATATATGTGTAGAGTCCCCATACCACCTGTCGGTCAAGGCTGTCAGGCCTCGATGACACATAAAATACATATTTGCCATAACCCGTGTGCCTGGCCAGCTCAACCCTTGCGCAGTTCCACCTGCCGTCGCGATATGTGATCTTCAGGTGGAGACGTCCCTTGTCATCCACCCACACATTTTCAGGGGAGTCAGAGAAGTAATTCGGCCCGGGGCCTGCCTTCTCCTCTCCCGTGGTGGATACCACCCAGTCATACCCTGAGAAACTGATAACCCGTGCTCCGTCAGGGATTATGAATTCAGGCTCCTTGCCAGAGCATCCTGCCATAGTAAGGATTAACATGAAGAAAAATAACTGACGTAAAGCCGTGTCTGTTCTGCGAATCATATCAAAACTCCGTTCTGAAAACCGTCTGACCGGCCTTCACCGTTCTTACAACCTTTAAGCCTCCACTCTTCTCCTGCAGCAGTACGAGGTCTGCCAGTCCGCCGCTTACCGGCAGGCAGTCGCCCGGCAATCCGGCCAGCCGGCAGGGGGTCCTGCCTGCCATATCAAGAGCCTCTGCCAGTGTAACAAGTTCCTTTGACACTATTGTCTCCACGCAGTGCAGAAGCGATTTACCCGAACCGGCGAGCATATCCGGATTACCTTTTACATGAAGCTTTCCGGCTTCAGTAAGGGTCACCTCACCACCGATATGTGTGTTGTAGTCTCCCGGCGGCATCCCGGTGAGACTGGTGGCATCACTCACAAGTATTATCCTTCCCGGTTTCATTCTGAGAAACACCTTCATCACCGAATCAGGGAGATGAAAGCCGTCAGAGATAATGGAAGCACAGAGCTCATCTGCTGCGAGCTGTTCCCATATGTAGTTTCTGTGCCGTGGAAGCATCTGGTGAGAGCCGTTGCCAAGGTGGGTTGAGAGTGTTGCTCCGGCTGCCACAGCATCCCGTATCTGATCCGGTGTGGCAGCAGTATGACCTATTGAAACTGTCACGCCGCTCCCGGCAGCACGCCTGATGAAATCAGCCGAGTCCGGCCACTCGGGAGAGAGTGTTATGATGCGGATCATGCCGCCGCATGCCTCCTGCCATTCGCTGAAGAGATTCCAGTCAGGCGGCCTGACATGCTCAGCAGGATGAGCTCCGCGTGCACCGTTCTCCGGGGAGATAAAAGGCCCCTCGAGGTGAATACCTCCCACAGCCCCGGCTGCCTCAGGGAAACGTTTGCAGGCCTCTGCAACCACACTGACGTAATTAAGTATACGCTCACTGCTGTTTGTGATGATTGTCGGGAAAAAGGTGGTCACCCCTTCGCTCCATAGCTTCACCGAAATATCCCTGACCGTTTCGGGCATAAGAGGATGGGTGTTGAGATCAAGTCCCGAATAACCGTTGACCTGCAGGTCTGTCAGCCCCGGTGCAATTATCAAACTCTTATCGTCATCCTCCCACGCTTTCTCCACATCGGCTATAAGTCCGTCTGCCAGCGTGAGCCTCACCGCCTCTCCTGTCAGGTAGAGACGGCCGGTAATGATATTGTCATCCTTATGCATAGTCATGTCTGCCACTTAATCACGGATCGAATTCAGCAGGGTGTCAACTTTTTCAGGAACCACTCTTTTGCTGAGCAACCCGGTTACAATATACAATATTAAGGATGTAAAGAGAGGCACTCCCACTTCAAGGGCAAGTGAAGCGCCCGGAATAAGCTTGACTATTATAAAGCCGGCAATGCCGGCAACAATCGACAGTATGGCAACCCTGCTGTCACACCTTCTGAAGGCGGGGAGAAGGCCCAGGATCATCGGTATGGCTATCGGACCCAACAGTGCTGCAAACCATGAGACTATAAGCCCGAAAACGCCCCCGAAGCTCTCGGCATTGATTGCAATAAGTATTGTAAGAACGGTAAATGAGAAGGTCGATATCCTGGCAATCAGCAATGTTTTTTTCCGGCTGTAACCGGCGAACCCTTTGATGAACCGCGGCAAAATGTCACGGGTTATGACGGCTGAGATTGTGTTGGCATCAGAAGAGGTCATTGAGAGCGTGTTAGTGAAGAGCGAAGCCATCACCAGCCCTACCAGACCGGCAGGCAGGAACTTTATTGCCAGCAGACCGTACGACCGTGTCGGGTCCTCGAGCCCGGGAAGAAATATTGGTGCCGCGAACATCGGAAAGAAAAGAACTATCGGCCAGAAGAGATAAAGTACCGACGAGAGCGTTGCTGCCTTCTTCGCCACCTGGCCCGAGGATGAGGCTATGAAACGGGTGGCCAGATGCCACGTACCGCCGCTGTAACTGAAGAAATCGATTATCACCATGGCAACAAGAAACTGCCAGGTGTAGGGATCGCTGAAGAGGGCTGTGTGCCCCTCCGGGAGCCGCTCCCACATTGTGAAGAAGCCGGCAGCACCGTCACCAAGGTTAATCAGTACAATTACGAACATTGTAATGCCTGCAACAAGCTGCACCATGAACTGGGCAAAATCGTTCACCACATCGGCCCATAAACCTCCGAGAGTACTGTATATCAGTGATACTGACCCGGCAAGGAGTATCCCGGTAAGGAACGAGGTGCCTGCAAAAATATTCAGCAGAATGGCTATCGCCGCCCATTTGGCTCCCACGTCAAAGATTTTGATTATAACCCCGGACCATGCTATAAGCTGTTGGGTATTAAGATTATACCGTGTAAGGAGATATTCAGTGGGCGACTGAATGCCGGTGGCTATCCTGAGCCTGGCCCAGCGAGGTGCAATCAGGTGTGCCCCCAGAAACGTTGCTGCTGCCACGGCACAGGCCCACCAGACATAGATTGTCAGGCCGTGGGTGTATGCTATGCCGGCATAAGCGACGAAGACCGCTCCGCTGTATCCGGAGACGTGGTGGGAAACTCCCGAGAGCCACCAGGGCAGCTTTCCTCCGGCAGTGAAAAAGTCTGCCGAATTCTTAACCCTCCTGTAAGCCCAGAAGCCTACCGATATAAGCAACACAAAGTATACTATAAGGACAATCCAGTCAATCAGCTGCATATCTCTTTCCTTTATTTGTTTCTGCTTCGTACGAGTGAGAGCCATGCAAGAGCGTATCTCCTGCCCATCGCTCTCTGAGACGGGCCGTCAAAATGTACGTTGTCATCCCTGGGCATCGTGCCGAAGGAGTGTACAAGCATCGTGTTCGGATCTTCAGCCGAAATGGCTGAGAGGATGTCATTTATCTTCAGGTATTCCAGCCTGTTTTTTTCAACCCCCGGGAAAATGCCAAGCTCGCCGGCAATTATGGGAAGCTCAGGATCTCCTGCCAGACTGCGGAAATACTCAAAGAGAATCTCCGTGTTTTCCCTGTACACAGGAAGTTTTCCGGCAGTGGCATCTGACTCACCCTGGTGCCATATTATGCCCTTAACGATGCCGTACTCCATTGCCCAGGTGAGTTTGTCGGCAAGATTGCTCTTCAGCCTCACGCCGTTGTAGATCGAGTCACTCAGCCAGTCTGTTGTTGAGCTCCCTCCGACGGCACAGGGAATCAGCCCGATATAAATATCTTCATCAAGCTCCTTTAACAATACCCTGGCAAACGCCAGCCCGGGCCCGAGTCCTGTGAGTGCCGGCTGGTAGAGCTGCAGCGGTTCCTTTGCCAGCGCCCATCGTTTATCCGGTGTCATAGTAAAGATTCGCGGATGGGGTAATGTATCCGATGGCTCCACAAGGCCTCTGCCAGCCATGTTTGACTGCCCGGCCAGTACGAAGAGCCAGACCTTATCTGCAGAAGGCATGTGTTCAATATAATCGGTTGTGCGCGGGAAAAAGAGGGTTCGCCCGTCCTGCGCCGCAACCTGCGAGGCGGCAGCAAACACCGCCATAAAAATGATTATCCTGATCAGAGACCTCATGCTACAGTGTCCTGTTACCTGTCAGCCTCCTGTTAAGAAGCATCAGCTTCCGGTTTCGGATCATATTCTGCTGCGCTATCTCCGTCTCATGCAGATAGCCCCTGTTGAGCTTCGCGAAGCGCCTGTCAAGTTCCTTAGTCTCCCCGATCAGTGTCTCAAGAACAGAAATTACGCCGGCCCGGTCTTCTGCTGAGAAGTCAGTTGAATTGAAACGTGCTTCGGCTTCCTTGAACTTAAGATAGTGCAGCCTTATATCCAGCATCAGCCTGAAATGTTCAAACTCATCCCTGTTGGTAACCGGTTTCAGTCTCTTCATCTTTGCCACGGCTGCCTCCACCGTCTCCCGCATGGCGGTTATTGAGGGTGATGTTGCCGGTTTGCCGTTCACAATCAATTCCGGAGGGATTGTAAGTGTCTCCCAGAATAGCTCTCCCCCTGATTCTGAAAGGCCAAATCGCTCTGCGGCGTACCGGAGGACAAACCTGTGCGGATCCAATGGTTCCAACCTGTTTAGCGCTTCGGCATAGGAGGCCAGAAGTATCCTGAATCCCGGGAGGGGCCAGGTGTTCCTTACCTGCTCCATGTCAGTTACCTCGTAGTTCACATCCCATGTAAAACCGTAAAGGCCTGAGGTTGACCAGGAGGTCATAACTATCCCGGTGTAACCTGCCTCCCTGGAGTAGGGAATGAAGTCGCGCTGGTTGTTGAAATGCTTCTCCCAGCAGGTGACATAGTAGTTGTCAGGGTGGCTTCTTATGGAGGGTGAGCCCCAGAACTCAAGGCCCTGCTCCTGAAGAGCCGCTATATTGCCAAAATAATTTGTCTTCCACCCGTAGTTCCAATCGATGAAGATTGTCTCCTCAGGCATCTCCGAGGCTGCCTCCGGGTATTTGAGCAGTATATCGGCCCACATTACCGGTTTCTTGCCCAGGCTTATCACTATATCGCACATCATCTTCATGTAATCGACAAAGAGTTTCGACCTGCCCTCGGTAACGGCCTTCAGTGAGCATGCCGGACAGTGACCAAGAAGGTATGTTTCATCCCCTCCGATGTGGATATAGTCTGACCTGTGCATCGCGGCCATATCTGCAAACAGGTCGGCAAACAGAAGACTGTCACCCTCTTCCTTAAGCGGACAGAGCTGCGATATATCCTTCCGGTCCTCCTTCAGGTCGCTGTATCTGTCATGCCGCAGTATATACTCTGCATGTCCGAAGCACTGCTGCAGGGGAATGACATCAATGCCGAGGGCCTCGCAGTAATCAACAAAGGCTCTGACCTCCTCGCGGGTGTAGGCCAGTTCATTTGAGATTGTTGCGTTATTCTGATAGGGATATGATGCCTCATACTCCATCACGAGGGTATTCATCCCGAAGGCTGCCAGTTCGTCGGCCAGGGTCTTCAGGGCATTCATTGTCATGACCTGTATCCTCAGATCGACGTGGAATCCCCTCACCTTGAACTGGTTATCCTCCATTAATTGAATGCTCTTAACCGGCTGTTCCTGCGTGGTTCTGTTACGGCATCCTGCAAGCAGGAGGAAGGTGATGATGGTCACAAGGAGCGAAGCCTGGATATTACTCATTACCTGTCTGGTCTTCATTCTTCCGGATATTTCTGGTTCAGATAAGTCTGACTGCGCCGGCTGCGACGGAGAACCGGGTTTTAACACCGGAGCCGTCGGTGACTGTAATCTGTGTGACTCCCTTTCTTGTTCTGGTCTTCACTGTTGCACCGGCCCCCTCTCTATCAGAGGGGATGATAAGAAGATACGACTCCGTGTTGCCCATTCCGCGAAGATTCAGTGAAACCACAGGTGCGTCAACTGAACGTCCTTCAATGCTCACCCTGCCTGTGCCGGTAACAAACCTGCCTTCTCCGCCCGTATCGGCAGAAAAAATCTCTGTCACCCTGTCTGTTTTTATCTTCAGTAACCTGCCAGACGGGTCTGCAGTCAGCTTCGCCGGCGGGAAATGCATCAGGATCTCATAACTGTGTTCTCCTTCGGCCTCGAATCTGTCACTGACAACAGCAAAACGTCCTTTTACGAGGGTGATTTTCCTAGTCCAGCTGACGGATGAATTGGTTACCTCTTCAGGCGGTGATACCATTGCTACCGTTGAGATTTCGTTACCGGGGAGCAACCCGGTGATCCTGTTGGGGGTCTCCCTTCGCGGGACCCACAGCAATGATGAAGAGGTTGCCGCCTCGGTCACTCCGTCTATGATCACTGTATTGTGAGCCCTTGTTGTGCGGTACCATGTTACAAGTTCAGGCTCGTCGTAGTTGCAGCATCCGCTGTCAATCAACAAAGGCGAGCCGCCGTGCCACAGTTCAAACCCCAGCCTGCCGGCATGAGCATGGGCTCCGATCACCGAGGCGGGATTGGCAAGAACATACCATCCTGCGGGTCCACCGTCCCTCATAACTGCTACCTGGGTGTCAGGAAAACCGGCTATACCTTTGGCCGGAGCCACTGCTGCCAAACCTGTTATCTCATTTATTGTGTCAAGGATAGCCCTGACCGGCATCTCATATGAATCATTCACCTGAGGCACGGTGCCGTCAGGCCTTTCCACGGCCGCCAGGTATAGAGCCATCTTTTTCAGCATGGGCAGTGAATTCACAGGTGGTTCTATACCGTTGGCAGTGCAGAGCAGGAAGGCATCCCTGAAAATATGTGCCTGGAACGGATAATAGCCGAACATCTGCTCAACGTTTCCGCCATCTTTGTAAAATGCGCTTGCCAGGTGGTGATTGAGGATGATCATTGCTTTACGGCGAAGCTCTGCTGCATCTTCAAGTTGAGGAAAGAGTACTCCCAGGTAGAGCATTGCCAGCCCACCGTGCGACTGGTGGTTGAACTCATTCAGCTTTGCCTGTCCAAAGCCGGTCAGGAGGATATCAGCATGGTCCTTAAGAGTATCCGTTATGAGTCTCTTTTCCTCCTGCGTCAGCCCCTTCTCCCCGAGATAGTAACACCAGGAGTAATGGATCGAGCGCCACGCCACCTGCATGTCGCGCCAGTTGAATGTGGTGCGGTGCGAGTCAGGCAGCCGCGGATTGTCTGCGATCCACTGCCTGATTATGTGCATCATGTCATCAAGGTATGCCCTCTCCCCGGTCAGACGGTACAGCCTGGCAAATGAAGGAAGGAAATAGAACCTGTTGAGCCATACGCTCTTTTCGAGCTCACTTCTTTCATATTTCTTCCAGTCGGGAGGATCACCGTAGACCTCAGTCAGGGCACCTCCTCTAATGGCCGCTACTATCTTCTCATCCTCCTCCGTTCCGAGAACAGCCATCTGGATGAACTTGCCACCCTGATCTTTCGGAATGTAGTCGCCGAAGTTGTAAAGCGGAACATGCTTCATAAAAGGAAAAACAGGGAAGTCATTCTCAGGCGTACCAAGGAACAGGTATTTGAAGGCATCTGCCGGAGCCGCGTTTATGGTCAGTCCCCCCAGTGCAGCACCGGCAGTGCCCGCAAACACATTTTTTATGAATCTTCGCCTTCCTCCACTCATCTGATAAACTTAATTATTTTACTGATCTCCGAATGAATCCCTGTCGAAATAAAAACTGCAGTCGGGATGCATCTGCAGCACAGAAGCGGGACATGCAGGGGTAACAGGGCCGTTAATCGTGTTATATACGGCCACTCTCTTGCTGCTTCCTGGCACCACACAGAATAGGTGTGATGCTTCGAAGATGACAGGGATTGTAAGTGTCAGCGCCTTTTCAGGCACCTCCGGGAGTGTGGTAAAACAACCCTCGTTGACCTGTTGCATGCGACATGAACGGTCAAGTGAGACCTCCTTGACAAGGAGCGCATCATTGAAGTCCGCCACCGGTGGGTCATTGAACGCGATATGGCCGTTCTCACCGATACCCAGGCAGATTACATCAAGCGGGGCTTCGCTGATAAGGGCGGAATAACGTGCGGCTTCAACAACGGTATCGGCATTGCCGTTTATAAGATGTACCTGCTTCATCCTTACTCGTTCAAAGAGCCTTCGCTGCAAATATTTTGAAAAAAGCTGTTCCGCTCCACCGTTGAGACCTATATACTCATCCATGTGAAAAGCGGTGACCCTTCCCCATTCAATCAGTTCTGACTCTGCAAGGTAATCAAGCATCTCATTCTGCGAAGGAGCAGCCGCAAAGACCATCCTCACCTCATCCTTAATCTTCAACAGCCCGGCAACCCGGGCCTCAACATCCCTTCCTGCAGCCCGGCCCATCTCGTCCCTTGTAGGAAAGACATTGACATTAAGGTGTTTATATCTGTTAATCTTCATCGCGATTAAGCATTAGTATACAGCCCGGCACTAAACATCGGGCCACGCCAAATAAAACTTCACAACCTGCAGGCAGATGTTTAAAGAGTCAGATGGGTGATTCCTCCCTTTTGTCCAATCACCCTTTCGAAATCCCCATCTGATCTTCAACCTAAAAACTAACCTGCTTCAATTTGAAACCAATCCTCAGATCGACAGATATACAACATCTGCCGTAACATGTATTACTCCGTTGGCAGGTTCGATATTTGATGTAATAATAGTCCAGTTCTTCTTTGTCCCCTGGTTTATCACCCCCTGGTAACTGGTGTTATGGGAAAGGTACATGACCGATCCGCCCTCAGTCGGGTAGGCTATCGGGTTATTGCTCGGAAGCAGTTCCGGGTCAGTGAAAATGACCTTTGCATTAACAATATGATACTTGATGACAGACTCGAGCGCAGCTACAGGAATAGCTGAGATATTGGGGAAGCTGTTGGTCTTCATGTAAGCCCTGAAGGCACTGTTTCTGGGCAGGATATAGGTTCTGACGGTTGTCCCGGAATAGAAGCTCTGAAGTCCTGTTGCAATTACCGCCTCTTCCATCAGCGAGAGGGAGTCGGTTGTCTGGATGAACTCCCAGGCCGTCATATTAATCTTACCTCCCGGGTTGCCGTATTCGTATTCATAATCTGGCTGTATCTCGCACGAGACGAGTATTGCAGCCAGAGCAACCGGGGCAAGCAGCATTCTTATCAGCTGCATCTTCTTATTGTTTATTATTTTGTTTTTCATGTAAGTAATCTTTAATGATTAACACCTCGCTTCTATTGGTAGAATGTGTTCTGAACCAGGTTGGGGTTCTTGTTCAGTGAGTTCTGGTGAATTGGCCACACCAGGTTGGCTTCACTGCTCAGCCCGTTTATCGGCCCCATTGTTGAGATGGCTTTCCCGGTACGTACAAGGTCAAACCAGCGATGCCCCTCGAAGCAGAGCTCCACGGATCTTTCATGCAGAATGGCTGATTCAAGGTCACCGTACATTGCTATTGCATCATCCTCAGTATCAAATTCCGGCAGACCTGCGCGGGTTCTGATTGTATTCAGCAGGGTGAGTGCCTCGGCTTCATTGGCTGTGCCGCCAATCTTGTTAAGGGCCTCAGCTCTCAGCAGCATGATATCAGCAAGTCTGATAAGTATGATATTCTGCTTGGCAGGCGTTGACACCTCATCACTCACACCCCTTCCAAGATATTTCCAGATAGCCTTTGGATCAGCAGGGATTGTGTCATATACAAAATCTTCTCTCTTGTCTCCTTTCTCAATAGATGCCTTCCAATTATTGGAGGGGGTATAGATGGCATATGAACCGACGGCATAGAGTGTTCTTAGCCCGTTTGTCTCCGTGTCATTGTATCCCACCTCAAAGATACTCTCCTTTGAGTAGCTGTTTGAGAACATCTTGCCCCAGTCAGCAATCGGGACAAGCCCGTAGAGCGTGTTGGACATTATTAGCGCAGATGTTGCAACAGCCTCCGGATATTTGTGTCTCCACATGTAAACATGAGTAAGAAGTCCGTTGGCAGCTCCCCTGGTAAACATTATCCTGTCATTGTTGCTGTTGTACCTGTCGATGCAATTCTCCGCAGCATATTTGAGGTCCTCTTCAACCTGATCGAGGATGATCTCCTTGTCGGTCTTGCCGATGAATATATCCTGATCCATAGATGTATAGGGTTCGGTGATGAATGGCACATCGCCCCATACCCGAACGAGGTAGAAATAAGCCAGAGCCCTCAGTGCACGGGCCTGTCCTATCAGCTGTATGCCGGTGACATCGTCTTCCTCATATACATTGGGGATATACCTTATGGCGTAGTTCGCCCTGCTTACCATCGTGTAAAGTGCCGTCCAGTCAGCTGAGGAAGCAGTATTGCTGAGGTTGTTCGAGAGCAGGGTCAGGGATTCGCCTGTCTGTGCTGTCTGCACATTGTCAGCCCTGCCTTCGCCCCAGTAGCAGAAATTGAGCCTGAAGACCGACTGTGCGGCATCATAAATACCGTATACACCGGCCTGCGCATCCGCAGTGGTCTTGTAGAACCCTGATGCGGAAAAGCTGCTCACGGGATCCTTGTCAAGGATATCGGTACAGGCAGTTACCTGCATCAGCAGGATAACCGCTATTGCTGTTTGTAAATATCTTAATTTCATAACTCGCTGTTTATTAAAATTCCAGATTGAGACCAAAAACCACGGTACGACTCTGGGGATAAGAACCTTCGTCAACACCTACCTGCAGTCCGCTGTATGAGTTCACCTCCGGGTCATAGCCGGTGTAGTGCGTAAAGGTCAGAAGGTTCTCGCCGGTGACGTATGCACGCAGCCTGCTGATTCCTGCCCTGCTGGTTATCGCCTTCGGTATTGTGTAGGAGAACGTGACATTCTTCAACCTCATGTAGGAGCCGTCTTCTATCCACCTGTCTGACACCCTGAGATATTCATTTCTCTTCGGGTCATTGCGAACAGGTGCAGGATAGTCAGTCACGTCGCCCTGCTGCCTCCATCTATTCAGGGCATCGGTGGAAACATTGTTGTAGGCAAATACCCAGTTCCTCATATTGTTGAGGTGGCTGTAGATGTCATTGCCGTAACAGAACTGAAGGAAAAGATTCAATGAGAAATTTTTGTAGGAGAAATCGTTGCTGAAACCGCCTGCAAAAATTGGCTGTGCATCACCGATGACCTGCTTGTCATCGTCATTGATGACGTTGTCATCATTCAAATCATCCCATATAGGATCGCCGCCTATAAAGGGTTTGCCTGTAGTCGACCCGAACTTGACCTGGTTCACGTTGTCCTCGTCACTCGCATAGACGCCGAGGAATTTCCATCCGTAGAAGGTTCCGATAGGTTCTCCCTCCTTCAGGATGTGATAGTCGCCATTCTTGATGTACCCGTTAGTCAGCACCTCATCGGGAAGATCGACGACTGTGTTGCGGTTAAAGCCGATATTGAAGCTGCTTGACCACTGGAACTCGCGATTGATGTTATGCGTGTTGAGCGCAAATTCCATCCCCTTGTTGGATATGTCTCCTATGTTTCTGGTGATGTAGCCGAAGCCGGTTGTCTCGGGAATTGGCACTGCAAAGAGCAGGTCCGATGTATTCTTGATGTAGAAGTCCGCCACGAAATTTACACGGTTGTTGAACATAGCAAGGTCAAGACCCAGGTTATACTGGGTTGTCACCTCCCATTTCAGAGCCTGGTTGGGCATTACAGTAGGTGAAGCACCCGAGAAAGTAAGGTAATTTGTTCCGATAGCAAACTCCCCGCCCTGCACATAGTTGGGAATGGCCTCGTTTCCGGTTTGGCCCACGCTGATTCTCACCTTTCCGTCAGTAATAAAATTCAGCCCGTCGGCGAAAGCTTCGTCGGAGAATCTCCATGCAGCTGATGCCGATGGGAAATACCCGAACCGGTTGTCGGCACCGAATCTCGATGAGCCGTCTGCCCTGACGTTGGCCTCGGCAAGGTACCTTCCCTTGTAGTTGTATGAAAGCCTTCCGAAAAACGACATCATTGAATGCTCGTCAGTTCTGTTCACTGCCTGGTTGGAGATGGTTCCCGCCCCGTTGAGGGTACGGATATTGTCACTTGCGAAATAGAGTCCGTCAAGACCTGTTGTCTCCATCTTCCAGTCCTGCATGCTGAATCCGGCCATGGCTGCCACATCATGTGCCTCACCGATGGTGGTATTGTAGGTCAGATAGTTCTCATTGGCCCATGACATATTGGTTCGGGCCCTGACTGCGCCCCAGTTGTATCCGGCACGGTAGTCAACCGTGGTGGGGTAGAATTCATCCTCCTTCATGGAGATGAAGTCAATGCTGAGGCTTGTCCTGAACATAAGGTTTTCAAGTATATTGTATTCAAGGTACTGGTTGCCTATGATCCTGTTTGTAACATTCAGGTGGGTGCACTCCTCAGCCATGCCCACCGGGTTTCTCTTACCGTTGAAATAATAGATCGGTGATCCGTCAGGGTATGTCAGGGAGTAGATGGGAGGCCTGACCAGTATAGACTGCACGAGGCTGAGGTTACCGGTACCGCCGGCATTTATCCTGTTGTTTTTTCCGTTGGTAAATGAGACGTTCTGTCCGATTGTAACCTTGTCGGAGACTTTAAAGTCTGTATTCAGCCTTGAGGTTATTCTTTTGTAGTTCGAAGCGAGGAAAATCCCATCCTGATCAAGATAGGATGTACTGAAAGCATATTTGGCAGCTTCTGCGCCGCCCTGCACGCTGAGGTCAACCTGGTGCTGCCATGCTTTACGGTACATCACGCTCTGCCAGTCGACATCCCCGTTGTTCATCGGGTTGAGTGAGTCAATGGCTGTCCAGTGAGGTTCAGTGGGTGTGGTGGCATTGTTGTACCGGTCAAGATTGGCGTAGGAATCGATAATAATCTCTCGCCACTGCTGAGCGTTGAGAACGCCGAGATGCCTGGTGATCTCACTAATTCCACTGAAATAATTGAGGGAGACCTTTGCCTTACCCTCTTTGCCCCTTTTAGTTGTGATTAGGACGACACCGTTGGCGGCGCGGGAGCCGTAGATAGCAGTTGAGGCAGCATCCTTAAGCACTTCGATTGACTCGATATCGCCGGGGTTAATGTCAGCAAGGGGGTTGAGCCCGTGCATGTCATAGCCGTTTAGCGACGTCATGGCGCTTGATTCAACCGGCACACCATCTACGACATAAAGAGGGTCATTCCCGGAATTTAGTGATGAGTAGCCTCTCACCCTTACGGTGATACCGGCTCCGGGTGCACCGGAGTTGGCTGTGACTACAACACCCGGTGCCCGTCCCTGAAGTGCGGAGAGCACATCCTTGACAGGGGTGTCTTCTATGTTCGATGCGCTGATCGATGAGATGGAGCCTGTCAGGTCCCTCTTCTTCTTGAAGCCGTAACCAATAACTACCAGCTCTTCAATCAGGGTTACATCGCTTTGCATTGCCACGTCAATTACAGTGCGCTGTCCGACGGTGACCTCCCTGGAAGCATAGCCAACAGATGTAAACTGTAAGACTGCACTGACTGAAGGTACGTCAAGAGCGTATGACCCGTCTGGGTCTGAAGCCACTCCTGTTGTAGTACCTTTAATAACGACAGTCACACCGGGAAGGGCCTCACCAGTTGTTGCATCGGTGACCCTCCCTGTGACTCTCTTCTGCTGCATGTTCAGTGATGTTGATGTTGCAGCGCTCACTAAGGTCAGCGCAGACATCATGATCATGAACCCTGTCAGCAGCAGCTTTCTCATCCATTTCATTTCCGAGCAGGAGAGCGCGTACACTAGCCTTTTTTTCATAATTTTGAGAGTTTAGGGTTTTAAGTGAAATCCTGAAAGCCACTGCTCCCGGGTACGGTCCATAAAGCACAACCGGGGGCAGTTTTATTTATGTTAAGTATAAAACATTAATTCACAACGTATTAGCCAATAACAACCAAGCTCACTGATCAAATTTATGACATTAAAAACAAATAAGCAAACGTTTGCGTAAATAATTATTGATTTGATAACTTTTTTAACATTTGACAGAGATACCGCTACCTCATCCTCGGAACTCAAGTGATAAGATATCATACATATTTTACTCTTCTGCTGAGTTTTACTGCAAATATTAGTCCATCATAAATGATTTTTGTTTAATTTGGTCATTGAATCAAACGTTTGCACTTATTGCTTTTAATTATCTTTATATCATGCCCGGTACAAGAGTTACAATAAAGGATCTGGCGAAGAGGATGGACCTGTCAGTGTCAACTATCTCCAGGGCACTGCATAATCACCCGAGTATCGGAAAAAAGACTACCGCCGAAGTTTGGAAACTGGCCAAGCAGCTGGGCTATTTCCCAAACACCGTGGCATCCAACCTCCGGCGCCGAAAGACCAATATGATCGGCGTAATTGTCCCAAGGATTGACATCGCCTTCCACTCTCACGTCATCAGTGGTGTGGAAGAGGTGGCATACAAGATGGGTTACAACGTGACCATATACCAGAGCCGGGACTCATTCGAGCGGGAAGTTGCAATAACCGGGATCCTTCAGACTCAAATGGTGGCCGGAATAATCGCCTGTCTTGCCCTTGAAACAATTGACTGCAGTCACTTTGCAAGGTTCAACAGCCTGAAAGTGCCCCTGGTCTTCTATGACAGGGTCAGCAATGACCTTGAAGCCAGCAAGGTGATAATTGACGACTTTGAGGCAGCCTCAAGAGTGACACAACACCTTATTAATATAGGCTGCATGCGAATCGCCCATATTGCCGGATGCCAGACAACCTCAATCTTCTCTGCCAGGCTGGAGGGGTACAAGGCTGCCCTGCTGAAAAACGGGCTTACGTTTGATCCTAACCTGGTATGCTGCGCAAATGACCTCAGTTACGAGGAGGGAGCCAGATGCGCAAAAAAACTACTGAAGCTCTCAGAGATTCCTGACGGCATCTTTTGTGCAAACGATTATACAGCTATCGGGGCAATCCAGGTTATTAAAAAGACAAACCTTAAAATCCCTGATGATATAGCAATAGCAGGATTCAGCAACTACCCGGTCTCCACTATAATCGAACCCGCCCTGACGACAATCGACGACCGGGCCGTTGAAATGGGAAAAACCGCCGCCCGAATGCTAATCAGGCAGATTGAAGACAGAGATACGAATATCGCCTCTGAGACAATTGTGATAAAAACTGATCTGATCATCCGCGATTCAACACGAAGAGAACCGGTTAATGCCTGAGAAGTAGGGCCTCTGAGTGTACAAGCGTACTATTTAGTCTTTGTTGAATTAGCATATTTCATTTTTTTTCATATTTTTACGCCGCTTTTAAACCTAAACAGGCTTAAAGCGTTCTGAAACAAGCATCATTTAAACGGATCATACTTTTACCACAGGCTAAAATATGATAACTCTTAAATATGAAATGCACAATAAACCTAAGAATGTGTAATTAAAACAGAAGCTCATGAAAAAAATCATTTCAGTTGTTTCCGCACTCGTTGTTACAGGTTCTCTCTTTGCAGGCGGCCTCGTCACAAACACCAACCAGAGTGCACTATACACCAGGCTGCAGAGCCGCAATGCCTCAACCAGCATTGATGCAGTCTACTACAACCCGGCAGGTCTTACCAAATTGTCTGACGGATTCCATCTCTCGCTCAACAACCAGACCCTCGGCCAGACGCAGAAGGTAACGACAGCTTATGATTACCTGAACGGCAGTCCTAAAGAGTATGTAGGCAAGGTCAGCGCCCCCGTTTACCCGGGCGTTTATGCAGCCTTCAAGACTGGCAAGCTTGCCCTCTCACTGGGCTTTAATCCTGTTGGCGGCGGCGGCGGCGCAACCTATGAGAGCGGCCTGCCTTCATTCGAGATGCAGGTTGCAAACCTGGTTCCCATGCTGGCAGCCCAGCTGACCCCGCTGGATCAGTATATCTTCTCTGTTACAGGAACAGATCCCAACTTTAACGGCATCACCGGATACAACTCAAACATTTACTTTAAGGGTTCATCTATCTATTTTGGCCTTCAGGCCAACGCCTCATACGAGATCAATGAGATGCTGTCAGTCGCCGTCGGCGGCCGCTATGTAATGGCCAACAACAAGTACGAAGGCTACATTCAGGACGTAACCATCACTGCTCCCGAGGTTCACGGAGGTGTTCAGACACCCGGTGACTACCTGAGGAGAGTGGCGGCCACTCCAGGGCTTCCGGCACAAAATGTGGCTACTCTCAACGGTACCGCAGCATATATTGACGATGCAACGACAGTTGAGGCTGACGCCGTTATGAAAGGCACCGGCATCACCCCCATCATCTCCGTAAACTTCGCACCCGTGGGTGACCTCATCAACATCGGCCTGAAATATGAATTCAAGACGAAGATGAATCTCACCACAACCGTGAACGACGGCAAGGATGCTGAAGGAATGTTCATACAGGATTCAGTTGCCATAGCTGACATGCCCGCCATGCTGGCCCTCGGAGTTGATGTCCAACCTTCAGAAAGGTTACTCATCTCAGGAAGCTTTAACTACTACTTCGACAAGGGTGTTGACTATGACGGACAGGAAGATGTTGAACTGAACAAGATCGACAAGAACTTCATCGAGGCAGCACTGGGTCTCCAGGTCGGCCTCTCCGACAACCTTTTCCTCAGCGCCGGCTGGCTCACCACCGTCACCGGAGTGAACGAAAACTACCAGAGTGACCTCAAATACAGCCTCAACACCAACACTTTCGGCGGCGGACTGGGCATAAAGGTCAATGATATGCTCGACATCAACCTTGGAGGTTCCTATACGCTTTATGAAGAAGGGCCAAAAACCTATACCGGCGGCGCCGGTCAGGCTACCGATATCTACAACAAGAACACCTGGATTGCAGCCATCGGACTCGACTTCCATTTCTAGAACTGACCGCCTATGTTTAAAGAGAAGAGCCCCGCGAAGGGCTCTTCTCTTTTTTGCTGTTCCACTCTCATTTACCATGGTGAACCGGGTTCGAATCGCCGTAAGAAACATATTACACTTTCCTCAGTACTCTGCCCCCTGCCTCTTAAGGTTCTCAAGATAGAACTTCAGGTCAGGGGTATCGGATGTCATCATCCTGTTGTACCACTGTCTCGCCGTCTCCTGCCTCCCCATGCTGCGGTCAAGCATGATCAGCGAGGTGAAAACAGATCCCTCTATGCCAAGATTCAGGCTGTCAGTCTCTGCGATGATCGCTTCGTAGATGCGGTAGGCAGCCATTGTATTCCCCGCCCCGGAGAGAGAAAAGGCTTCGTTAAGCCGGTTGTTTAGCGAAGCATCGGTGACTATACCCCTGAAAGAGAGGCACCCGCCCACACACTCTTCAACAATTGAAAACCATGGCAGCAACCCCGTCGGAGGAAAAGTCAGAGAGAAGGAAGCCTTTTCGCCAGGCCGTTTGAACTTGTAGGTTGAAGGACAGTACGGGAGTCCCTTCAGACCGGTGAGCTTAAGCTTCATCCCGTCAGGTCTGACAAGAAAGGTGTTCCTGTCAATGCAGAACCATGCATTGTTGATATCACTCATGACCGTAAGCCACACAACCGTGGCATCGGTATTGAAATCGACCCGTACAATCTCCGCGGTCAGCGGCGACTTGAGGCCGTAATTCGGACTCTCTACGCTCTGCCCCGCAGCGGCACTGAAGAATGCCGCCAATATTATAATCAATGATAGCTGTTTCATCTCATTTGCCTAACTTGCAATTATCATACCGTAAAGTTAATGATTTACACCGGGTGCTTTTCAGTCTTTTTACTAACTTCGGCTAACGGGAGGTATATTATGTTTGTAACAACTTTGTCACATTTGTGTAATCTGAATGTAACAAAAGTGCAGGATTTTTGTATTGTCAAACCTTCAATTAGTAATTAAATGAGAATTAAGATTTTACCTGTCGCGCTCAGCATCCTGGTGCTGTCGACATTATCCGCCGCAGCACAGGAGAGTGATGAATTCAAGCCCTCAGGCAAGTTCTTCGGATTGCTCTTCTCCAATTACCACACCTCCTTTTCCGGTGGCGACAATAACTCCGCTTTTGAAGTGACACGCTCCTACTTCGGTTACGACTACAGCTTTTCAAAGGAGATATCAAGCCGCATCATGTATGACGGAACCACCGAGGTCATCAACGGTAAAACAATCTATTCCGGTTACCTTCGAAACGCATACCTGCAGTATTCCACGAAAAAGTTCATGGTTCAGGGCGGATTGATCGGTTCCGAGCAAATCTCGATGATGGAGAAGATCTTCGGTTACCGTTTCGTCACAAAGCCTCCCATTGACTACTCGGGCATGATACAGGCTGCTGACCTGGGAATAGCAACGAAGATCTATGCCGGTGAAATACTTGTTTTTGATCTCTCCATCACAAACGGAAGGGGTTTCAAGGATATTACCGCGAACGGTACATACAAAATGTCGGCTGGCTTCACCCTCACCCCTGCTGACAACATTCTTGTCAGGGGATTCTATGACATGATGGGTCCCTCGGGCAGTATGCAGCGCACCGCCAGCATCACTGCGGCATGGATGGGTCCCGGGTTCAATGCCGGAGCAGAGTACTTCAGGCAGGACAATGCCTCAATGACTGACGGACGCGACTATTCGGGAATAAGTGTTTTTGCCAGGCTACCGCTCTCGGAAAAGGTCAGGCTCTTTGCACGGTATGATAATATCGCATCGGTGACTATGGCAGGAGAAGCAGACCCATGGAACCAGACCAGGGACGGATCATACATATTCGCCGGGATAGATTTCTCGCCGGTGCGCAACGTAAGGATTACTCCTAACTTCACAGGGTACCTGCCAACAGCCGGCGACAATGACAACGTAAGCACCATTGGCCTTAACATTGAAGCTAAATTCTGATATTTACTTAACAAACAACCATACAAAAATGAAAAACAGTATCATTATCCTGACTGTAATCGTTGCACTGGCAGCCGCATCATGCGGAGGCGGCGGTTCAACGGCAGGCAAACAGAAGCAGGTTACTCTCTCTGCCGCCGGGGCAACATTTCCCCAGCCCTTCTACAATCTCGCATTTAAAAGGTATAATGAGGCGGGCGGACCGCTGATCAACTACGGTGGCATCGGCTCCGGCGGAGGAATAAAGAGCCTCCGCGACCAGATAGTCGACTTCGCAGCTACTGACGCCTACCTCTCTGACGCTGAGCTGGCTGAGATGCCCGGCGAGGTGGTACACATCCCGACATGCATCGGTGCGGTTGTGATAGCCTACAACCTTCCGGGAGTGACAGACCTCAAACTCACCCCTGAGCTGCTCGAGGGCATCTTCCTTGGAAACATTAAAATGTGGAATGACCCGAAGATCCTTGCTGTCAATCCCGGCCTTGTAGTTCCCGATATGGAGATAACAGTAGTCTACAGGTCTGACGGCAGCGGCACCACATACATCTTCAGCGATTACATGTCGAAGGTTAGTCCCGTATGGAGCGCTCAGCTCGGCACCGGCAAGGCCCTCAACTGGCCTGCAGGAATTGGTGCCAAGGGCAATCCCGGCGTGGCCGGCACCATCAGCCAGAGTGAAGGATCAATAGGATACATCGGGTTTGAATATGCCTTCTCTCAGAAGATACCGATGGCGAAGGTGATGAACAGCGCCGGTTTCTACATAGAGCCAACACTTGATTCGTTCACCGCTGCCGCGGCAGCGGAGATGCCGGCAGACACGAGGGTGATGATCACCAACTCACCCAATCCGGCTGCCTATCCCATCAGCAGCTTCACATGGATTATCATGTACAGGGAACTGGCGTACGGCAAACATAGTCCCGAAGCAGCCGAAGCAGCAGTCAACACTGTCAAATGGCTTACCGGTGAGGAGGCACAGGCCATTGCCACCAGCGTGCATTACGCCGCGCTGCCTCAGAACGCATCCCTTCAGGCTGCCGCCCTCCTCAAGGGCATAACATACGAAGGCGCACCGGTTCTGAAGTAACCCGATGTCAGGCGACAGGATCACAAAGGCCCTGCTTTTCATCTCGTCACTGACGATACTGCTTCTCAGTGCCGGGATTGTCATCTCTCTTTTCGGAGGATCTATCCCTGCATTCAGGGAGTTCGGACTGCGATTCATCACCTCCTCTGCGTGGAATCCCACTGCAGGCAGTGAGGAATACGGTGCGATGGCTTTCATAGCAGGGACGGTCATCACATCCATTCTTGCACTTATCATCTGCATCCCGATGGCCTTTACCACCTCCCTCTTCATTGCAGAGTATTACAGGGACACGCGCATCTCCGGCATACTTCGCAGCCTGGTTGACCTGCTGGCCGGGATTCCATCCATTGTCTACGGTTTCTGGGGCTTCTATGCCCTGCGCCCGCTCCTGGTAAGCACCGGCCTCTCAGACCAGGGCTTCGGCGTCTTCACAGCCTCACTGGTGCTGGCGATAATGATTGTACCCTATGCCACCTCGCTCAGCGCGGAGATCATCTCGATGGTTCCCGCCGAGCTGAAGGAAGCCGCCTACTCCCTCGGCGCCACCCGCCGCGAGGTGATCTTCAGTGTTGTCATTCCCTCAGCCCGCTCAGGCATCATCGCCAGCTTCATCCTGGCACTGGGAAGGGCCCTCGGCGAGACGATGGCCGTCACCATGCTCATCGGCAATGCCAACGTAATCCCCAAAGGCCTCTTCGCTCCGGGAAACACCATGGCCTCAGTCATTGCCAATCAGTTTGGAGAGGCATCAGGACTGAAGATGAGTGCGCTGATAGCAGTGGGGCTGCTGCTCTTCCTGATCACGGCGCTGGTCAACTACCTCGGCAAATTGATCATCAAACGCTTTGCATGACAGAGAGATGCATATAGAGCTGACTGACAACATAAAAAAACGAAACCGCACCAACGGCCGGTTCAGATACCTGGTAATCGCCGGCTCTGTCATTACCGTCATTCCCATCTTCCTCATAGTTGGAAACCTGGCAGTGAAGGGATACCGCCAGATCAACCTGGCCTTCTTCACCCAGCCGGCTCCCGACACCTTCCAGGCTATGATGGCTGCATCGGCCGGTGAGGTCATCCCGGGCGGCATAGCCAACGGACTCACCGGGTCGCTTCTGATGGTCCTGCTGGCATCGCTCTTCGCCATTCCCCTCGGACTGATGACCGGCATCTACATTTATGAAAACAGCACGAAAAGGTACGCCCGCTTCATCAGGAGCCTTACCGAGATCCTGCAGGGGGTGCCATCGATAATACTCGGTATCATTGCCTATATATGGGTGGTCAAAAACATCACCAGGGGCTATTCAGCTTTGGCCGGCAGCGTCTCGCTCACCATCATGATGCTTCCCCTGATCATCCGCTCCACAGAAGAGACCATGCGCATGATACCCCTCTCCATCAGGGAGGCTGCGTTTGCGCTCGGGACCCCCTATCACAAGATGATTTACAAGATTCTGATACCTGTCAGCTTCAGTGGCCTGGCCACCGGCGTACTGCTGGCCCTCTCCAGAATATTGGGTGAAACGGCCCCGCTGATGCTCACCGCCCTTGGCAGCCCGGCCATCAGCTTTGATGTCACCAGGCCGGTGAGCGCGGTACCACTGCTGATATGGGATTTCTACAATGACCCCAATATGGTCAGCCTGGTATGGAGCGCTTCACTCTTCCTGATGGTCTTTGTGCTCTCCATGAACCTCCTGGCCCGCAGCGTGGCGTCAAAACATAAATATATCTGAACCAGATGAATACTACCCCGCAAAGCGATTCCGTACTTGAGATCAGGAACCTGTTCATCGCCTATGAGCCGGAACGCTATGCCGTGAAGGACGTGAGCGCCTCCATAAAACGAAACAGAATCACCGCAATAATGGGCCCATCGGGCTGCGGCAAGAGCACCCTGCTGCGAGGCATGAACCGGATGCACGAACTGTATCCAAACATCCAGACTAAAGGGGACATTCTCCTCGACGGAAAGAGTATTTTCTCTATGTCAGTGATAGAGCTTCGACGCAGGGTGGGCATGGTCTTCCAGCGGCCCAACCCGTTCCCGAATATGACCATCTACGAGAACGTGGTTGCCGGCTTCAGCCTCAACGACATACGACTGAAAAAGAACCAGAGGGATGAGATAGTTGAGAATGCCCTCCGCAATGTGGCGCTGTGGGACGAGGTTAAGGAGTCGCTCTTCAGGAAGGGTACATTCCTCTCAGGCGGACAACAGCAGCGTCTCTGCGTAGCCAGGGCAATCGCCTTCAATCCCGATGTGCTCCTTCTCGACGAACCGACGTCAGCGCTTGACCCGATAGCCACCTCCAAAATAGAAGACCTGCTGGGCGAACTGAAGAAGAAATATACACTGGTTCTGGTAACCCATAACATGTCACAGGCTGCCAGGATCTCCGATGACTCCATGTTCATGTACCTTGGAGAACTGGTGGAATCGGGTCCAACAGGTACGCTCTTCACAAACCCGAAAGACTCCCGTACGGAGGCATATCTGACGGGCAAATTCGGTTGATTAGAAACGAATTTAATACATTTGCTAAAACACCTGATTATGAGTGAGAAGAAAGAACAGGCACTGAACGAGATACAGGCAAGCTTCAACGAGATGGCCAACCTCGTACTGCACCAGCTGACCCTTCTCGAGAAGCTGATGAACACCGCTGAAGAGAACGCCTTCAGCGCTATCACAGACGAACTTGAGACTGCCGAGAACCGGATTGACAACCTTGAGGTGGTGATAGGCGAACAGTTTACCAGCACCATCGTCCTGTACCAGCCGGTGGCATCTGACGTGCGGAGGCTGGTGGCCATCTACCGGATGACAATTAATATCGAACGCATCGGTGACCGCATCATGAACCTCTGCAGGATAATAAAGGGTATAAGAAAGAGCCCCGAGTATGCCTCAATCTCATCACTTATATCCAATATGCTAACCTCCGGAACCATTATGGTCGAGAAATCACTCCTCTCATTCACCAACTATGATCCTGACTATGCAATATGGACCATCAAGAACGATTCAGTGGTTGATGAGATGAACCATAAGCTACTGCTGGGTCACATCAGGAAGGAGGAGATTGACGACAGAACAATGTCGATGCTGCTGACTTATATCGAACTGAAGGATATGATCTCCAACATCGAGCGTATTGCCGATCATGCCACGAATATTGCGGAAGCATCAATCTATTCCTTGCGGGGAACAGACATCAGGCATACAGGAATTGGAAAGAATGATTAACCGGTCAATGGCAGGCAACAGGGGTATTGGATGCAAGGTTACAACGCTGAATGGTCTACGACCAATTTCTTTGTTCCCGCATCTTTCTACAATGCTTCAACCCCTACGGGGTATCATTGCGCGTAGCGCATTAAGCATT
>DHGW01000067.1:33371-60021 GCA_002402965.1 Bacteroidales bacterium UBA4788 | reverse complement strand
GCCAACCGCGGAGCAAGCCGCATTGCAGATGTTCCTGCACGGGTAACCCTGATTGGTACGGCAGCAATTAAGTCAAGGCCTGCAGCTACCGTTGATGAGATGCTCTCCACTGTGCCAGGTATCAGCATTAGCCGCTCCTTCGGTATCTTATCCCACAAATCGAGTGTCACAATGCGCGGCCTGAGCGGCAACGAGCAGGCCAGGGTACTGGTGATGATAGATGGAGTGCCGGTGAACAAGTCTGACGGAGGGTCGGTCAACTGGAACCTGCTTGACCCGGCAATGGTTGAACGAATTGAAGTGGTCAAGGGGCCAGCCTCGTCGATGTACGGCAGCAATGCACTGGGAGGGGCCATCAATGTCATCACCCGCAGACCTGCAGGAGCACTCTCGGGGACGATCACTGCGGGCTACGGCACCTACAACACCCTCACAGGAAGGATCAGCCTGGGACAGAAGCTGAACCCCGGAGAGGAGAAGGGAATCTACTACCTGCTCAACGGCTTCTACCGGCAGAGCGACGGCTACATAACACAGTCGGAGTTTGACCAGGCTGCCAACCCGTTCGTGGTGGCATCAGACATGCAGGAATACTCCGCCAGCCTCAAGACAGGCTATACCTTCAGGAAAGGTGAATTTGCGGAGGCCGACTTTATCGCATACAATGACAGGCGTGGTACCGGCGAACTGGTAAGGCAGCCTCACGGCAACACCACTGACCATGACACCTACCAGTTCAGGGCTCGCTATAGTCTTCAGCGTGAACGGCTTTCAATGGATGTGAGCCTCTTCTGGCTGAACGAGGATTACAGGAAGGTCAATGAGTACCTGAAGGATGACTACACCTGGTACAATGTACTGTCGGAAAGACTCGACGCGGGACTGCTCTCATCAGTTACCTGGAAGACCGGCGGCCGGCACAGGTTGTCGGCAGGCACTGACCTGAAGGCAGGAAGCGTCGATGCGGCTGACGTCTATTACACATCGACCGATATAGTCTACAACCGTGGCAGGATGCTCAGCGCCGGCCTTTATGTCCAGGATGCCTTTACAATCATGCCTGACAGGCTGACCCTTACTGCAGGACTGAGATATGACCTCTCAATGTTCCGTGACGGAGCATTTTATATCGATACTCCCTCGGCTGAAACTGTCTTCATGAGGAATATTGAGAACCGGGAGATGGACAATGTCACCTGGGGCGCGCTCAGCCCGAAGCTGGCACTGAACTATACTCCCTCCGCGGGCACCAGGCTCTATCTTTCTGCGGGAAGAGGATTCCGGCCGTCTGTGCTTGATGATCTCTGCAGGTCAGGACGCATAAGGGGGGGATTCAAGCTGGCGAACGCTGACGCCACGCCGGAATACCTGGCCAACATTGAGGCAGGGGTAGACTTCACCGTAGCCGGAAAACTAAGGGCATCTGTTTCAGCATGGTACTCGCAGGGAAGGGACTTCCTCTATTATGTCAACACCGGCGATTCAATCGATATGGGTTACGGTCTGAGGCCCATACTTGTCAGAACGAATATTACCCTGGTTAAGATTACCGGCGTTGAGGCTGAGCTGAGCTGGCCGGTCTCAACGGCAGTATCTTTGGGTGCTGCATACAGCTACAACTATTCGGTAATTTCTGATTACTCTCCGCTTGATGCCGGTGACCCTATTGACCTGACCGGCAATCACCTCACTGATGTGCCATCATCGACGGTGTCACTGACTGCACGCTCGAACAACCGGTTTGTCAATGCGGGCCTCGTTGCCCGGTACCAGGGAGCCATGTGGGCCAACGACCAGAATATCTTTGACGAGGTTATCGGAAGCAACCGCTACCCTGCATATGTAACTGTAGATCTGAGGTTGTCACGGAAGTTTGCGGAGAAGGTATCGGTTGACCTGGGTGTGCAGAACATTCTTGACACAAAATTCTATGACAGCAAGGGTGCCGTCTGCCCGGGCAGGTTTATCAACCTGGAGCTAGGATATATTTTTTGAAGGGTGCCTGAAGCAGCTTACCAGGTGGTCATTTACCAGGCCGGCAGCCTGCATGAAAGCGTAGCAGATAGTTGATCCGACGAAGGTAAAACCTCGCTTTTTCAGGTCTTTGCTTATAAGGTCCGAGAGCGGAGTACGTGCCGGAATCTCGCTCAGGCTGTTCCAATGATTTACAACAGGCTTACCGTCAGTGAACTGCCAGATCCAGGCATCAAATGTCCCGAATTCCTCATGGATTTTCAGGAATGCCCTGGCATTGTTTATTGCTGATTTGATTTTCAGTTTGTTACGTATAATGCTGTCATCAATTAGCAGCTCCAGGTATTTGTTTTCGTCATAACAGGCAACAATAGCAGGATCAAAGCCGCTGAAAGCCTTCCGGTATCCTTCGCGCCGGTGGAGGATTGTTTTCCAGCTGAGGCCGGCCTGGGCACCGTCAAGCACTATATGTTCAAACCATTTATTGTCATCATGAACCGGCACTCCCCATTCATTGTCATGATAACTTATCATCAGGGGATCGCCTGACGGCCAGCTGCAGGTATTGTTCATCATAGCCCGAATCTGTATGAAAACTTGACAAGAAAAACGTTATGAGGTTTGGTATTTCCAAACAGGCCTTCAGCCTGGGAACCGAAGTCGAACAGGCCGTTACCAGTTGAGTATTCACGTGTCTGAGACCATACAATGTAGGCGGTTGAGCCGGGCAGAAACTCCCAGCGCACAACCAGGTTATGAAGAAACTCACTCACAGTGAAGTCGGGATCGGAGAAGGTGTAGTCATCAAATGAGTCAAGGTTCTCGTCAATACTGTAGAGCCTGTCTATGATTGCATAACTCATTACGCCGTTACCAAATAATGCATACCGGTCTTCAAACTCATCGGCGACAGGATCGGTGACACGCTTGAATTCGCTGTATTTGCCCGATCCGAAGAATGGCTGCCCCCAGTACTGGACAGTCAGGTCAGGGGTAATATTGTAATCGACCCTCAGAGACAGGCTGACTATTTTCTGATCAATTGTTGCAAAGATGTACCTGGGTGTGTAAACGCCGCTTGTTAAAGACCTGGTAGCAACATACTGCATGCGGTCCGAGGTCCTGCTCCATTCCGGCTCAGCGCTGAGGGTAAGGCTGCCGAACGGCCGGTACTCAAGCTCGAAGCTCAGTGAGTAGCTTGTCCGTACATCCTGAAACGTCCTGTAATACCTGAAACCCGTCTCGCCAGAGAGTTTCTTCCGCCAGTCGGATTCAATGCTCCCCCCGATGTAAATCTGACCGGGCATCTTCATGGCCGGACCTCCGCGCAGGAAGTGGTTGTCTGTCTCCGGACTGTTCAACTGCGCACTCAGGAATGTTTCCCACTGATTACGATAACTTCCGGTCCATGACTGGGATATCCCCACCACGTTGGTCTTCCCCCCGAAGTCCATCATATGTATCAGGTTGGTGCCGAATTTCATGCTGTTGAAGATGCTGAATGGCTTGTAGATATTATAATTGATTATACCTACTCCCAAATACTGGTCGGCAACCTGCATGTAACCAATGTCATTGATCTCGAAGCCGGGCGATTTCCAGGCTGACAGGTAGAGCAACTGCCAGTTGCCGCCAAGCTTACCGGCCATGAGGTTACCGCCGAAGCCGCTGAGGGATGTGCGTGTGTCATCATACTCAAGATAATCAGCCCCGGGGCGCGCAAAGTTATGAATGACCGACTTCTGGGTACGGGCTATCATGAGCTCCGTCCCTGTGACATTACTAAGGACTGAACGTATCTGAAAAATGTAGTTCATATTGCCGAAATACCTCGTGAAGTCAATGCCGCCTGTAGTGGCAGCCTTGTGAAAGTAATTTTCAGTCTCCGTATCCAGTGACCTCATGGTGCTTGTCACCATCCCCCCGATAATTGTCTTTCCTCCGCTGAAGTCCTTCTGGATTCTCCCAACCGTATAATTTGTGAGAGGTTCGGCTGTCCTGAACATTGTTTCGTCAGATGCCGGGTCATAAATCGTGGTGTTCACCCTTGCCGTTACCGCTTCAATGATGCCTACCGAGAGCCCTCCCGACGATCTGCCTGTCAGTTTCGCGGAGCCGATTATAGGTGTAAAGCCGGGAGTATATGCATATTCACCATCCCCGGCTGAGTGGTTAAGCCTGGGACTTCTGCCGATCCGTCGTGAATAGAAAAGATTGTCGTTCCCCACATCTCCGCTTCCTATACCAAGGTTATAGTTGGTGATGTTTTTTCCCTCGACAAAGAATGGGCGCTTCTCGCTGAAATAAGTCTCGAAGGCGGTCAGGTTTACCTCCGAGGGGTCTGCCTCCACCTGCCCGAAGTCAGGATTCAGTGAAAGGCTGAGAATCATGTTGTTTGTAACGCCGATCTTTGCATCGAGGCCCATCTTTCCTCTGATGTCCGAGCCGTCAAGATAGGGATTGCCGGGCTCAGCCTCGTACGATTCAAAGCTTGCCACGCCATAGGGTGTCAGGTCAAACAATGTACGGGGCCGGATGTTGTTAAGCCCATTCAGAAGACCTCCGTTGTGAACCAGTCCCGATGCATTTCGTGCAATAGGTTGCCACATTACAGTCTCGTCATGCCTGTAGATTTGCCTTAGCACTTCCAGACCCCAGACCTGTTCATCTTTTTCCGGGAACCTCAGCTGGGTCAGGGGAATCCGCATCTCTGCGGTCCAGCCCCAGCCCTGAATGCTGGTCTTCGCATACCAGATGGGATCAAATGATTCATCCTGGTTCATTCCGTCTTCCGTATAGACAAGGTCACCCTTGACACCGGCGGCGCTCACCGTGAATGCGAATGCCGTTCGCTGATCAAAATATGAGTCGATCAATATGGAGACCTCATCTCCGTCAGTATCATCACGGCGGGTCATCCGTGTTACTATGCTGTCCGGTGCTGAATCGTGGCATTTAAAGGCCACATAAAGATTGTTGTCATCGAAAAGCAGTTTGAACTCCGTCTTCTGACTGACAGGTGCGCCTTCAGCCGGTTCGTATTGCCAGAAGCCGCCTGCCCATTCGCCTTCTGTCCAGACAGCATCACCGAGATCACCGTTAATGACCGGGGGATTTGCCGTCCGGGTGGTAGTATAGACTCTCTTTTCATACTCCTGTGCAGGTAGAAGGAGGGTCATGCAGGACAACAGGACTATCAGAACACTTTTCATCTCAATGGAAATCAGGGACAGTAAGGGAAGACAAATTTAAGAAAAATCGGTAACCCGGTATATTGCTGCCGGCAAAGCGCAAAAAAAAGAGCGGAGGGATTTCACTCTCCCCGCTCTCCGGGACCTGCAATCTGCGGAACGCCTCTATCAGAAGTGCTTACCGCAGACCGAACCTGTACGTGAATTTCAAGAGGTATACATCGTACGGTTTCTTTGTGGTATAGAGGTTGTTGAGGTTCTGCTCAAGTGAGAATGATCCTGTTGAGTCGTCGTAGCTGCGTGTCTGCGACCAGACCAGGAAGAGTGTGGATCCGGGCATGAATTCCCACCGCAATACAAGGTTTGAGAGAAACTGGTCATAATTGCTGTCAGGGTTGTCAAAGCTGTAGTCAACAGTGCCGTCAAGGTTTTCGTCGATGAGGTACCTGTTATCCACTTCATCATAGCCCGTCTCGCTTTCAGTGATCAGGTGATAGCGATCATCAAGCCTCTCTGCCCCTGGAACGGTGACCGCCTTGTACCTGCTGTAGTCCATCGCTGCCAGGAAAGGCTGCCCCCAGTACTGGATAGTCAGATCAGGGGTAATATTGTAGTTCATTCTTAGCGACATGCTGACAACCTGCTGGTCTATCCGTGCCAGGATGTAACGGTCGCCATCATCCGTGTGGGTCACAAACTGGATATCATTCCTGTTCCCGGACCAGGAAGGAGAGATAGTGGCAGTGAACGACTGCCCCGGTTTGGCCGTGAAGTTGATGCCTGCCGAATATCTTTCAGAGGAGTTCTCCCCACCCCGGCCTCCGTTCGCCCATATAGTGGCATAGACTTTTTTAGAAGTGCTCGTGCCAAGGTTGAAATAGCCGCTTATGTTTGATGGATGGAGCATTGAAGGTCCTCCGCGGAGGAGGTTGTTTGAGATGGAGCTGCCCTCATAGTTGCCTCCGAAGTTTGTCCACCACAGGTTTTTGAACTGCACGTAAAGGCTGAGGTTTCCTCCGGTGAAGAGGTGGGTGCCGCCAAAGTCCCATCCGGTCCAGAAGTTGGAATTGGGTCTTATCTGCCTGAAGATGCTGAACGGCTTATCAAAGCTGTATGCAGTCCACAACCCTGTGATAATCGCGTCAGCGTTCTGCAGGTATCCTACATCGTTAAGGTCCAGGCCGGGCGATTTCCAGTATCCGAATGCCATAAAGTTCCAGCGTCCTCCTACTTTCCCTGTCTGAACATTACCGCCGAAGCCGTTGAGTGAGGTACGGCCGGGGTCAACTTCCACATAATCTGCATCGGGTCTCTGGAAATAATGTACCGACGAGCGCTGCAGCTTCTCTATTGCGGTTGCGTCTCCGGTGAGGTTGCTTCCGGCAGTGGTCGCAGATACGAACCATTTGCGTTCTTCCCCGAAGTAGTGTGTGAAGTCCAGTCCGGCAGTGTTTGCATTGCGAACCAGTCCGTCAATACCGGTGTTATCAAAGAACCGGTGCGTATTGGTGAGCGCTCCGCCGATAATTGTCTTACCCCCGTTAAAGTCTTTCATTACCCTGGAAACGAAATAATTGGTAAGGGGCTCTACCGTCTGCAGGGTTCTTTCACCGAGCGAGTCCACCTCTGCCCGTCCTTCAGCCGTAATGGCTTCCACAATCCCGACTGAAAGCCCGTCAGGTGTCTTACCGGTAAGTTTAGCGGCGCTGATAATAGGAGTAACACGGGGCATCCTGGCATACTCGTTGTCTTCCGTATCAGCCCAGAGATGGGGGCTGCGCCCGATTCTCCTGGAGTAGAACAGGTTGTCGAATCCAAGGTCCCCGTCGCCGAGACCGGTTCTGAAGCTGGTTATATTGTTTCCTTCAATGAAGAAGGGTCTTTTCTCTTCAAAGAAAGTCTCATAAGCGGTGAGATTGACCTGTGAGGGATCAGCTTCCACCTGCCCGAAATCAGGGTTCACGGTAAGATCCAGGGTCATGTTGTTTGTGATACCGAACTTGGCGTCAATTCCGCCGTTGTATTTCCATGCAGTACCTGTAGCGAACGGATTTCCATCTTCTCTGTCGAAGGTCTCCAGGCTGCCCACGACAAATGGCGTGATATCTGCCTGTTTCTTTGGCTTGATGCCAGTCATACCTGTCAGCCGGCCAAAATTATGAACCAGCCCTGAAGAGTTTCTGTCAATGTGCTGCCAGACTGACATCTCCTGACTGCGGAAGATACTGCGGAATACCTCCATCCCCCACACTCCTTCCTCCGTGATCCTGAATCTGAGCTGTGTGAGGGGTATCCGCATCTCTGCCGCCCATCCCCAGTCGTACATGCCTGATCCGGTAAACCAGATGGGGTCCCAGGTGTCATCCTCCACCTGGCCGTCCCGGGACCAGATGAAATCATTTTTTACTCCGGCTACGTTTGCGAAGAAGACGAAGCCGGTTTGCATGTCATGGTAGCTGTCGAATGCTATCCCGACAAAGTCGCCGTCACCGTTATCCCTCCGTGAGATACGGCGGACAATGCTGTCTGTACAGGTGTCATAAGCCTTGATGGCGACATAGACATTGTTATCATCGAACAGCACCATAAATTCTGTTTTTTGCGAGGGAGGAGCCCCGTTGCTGGGTTCGAACTGGGTGAATTCACCCTGCCAGGTCCCGGCCTGCCAGGCTTCGTCCTGAACTGATCCGTCAATAACCGGGGGCGAGGTTGTGTAAGCAGCACCGAAACTTCTTTTGGGAATGGTATCCTGGGCGCCGGCCAGCGTGCATATTATGAGCACTGCAGCAATCAAAGCAACTCTTTTCATGGCGGAATGTATTTGGGTCAATATGGAAGTCCGGAATAAAGACGCCGGATTAACCATTCTGCTGCATGCATTTGATTTTTACAGCGAAGGCCTGACTGAACGGGTCACGAACCAGGACGTGCAAAATCAGAAATATTCCCAGGAGTTGCCTGTATAGGCCAGGAATCTGAACAACCCTTCGCGGGGGATAAACAGTGATGCAGTGTTGGTGTTGGGATGAAATGAGAGACGCTCATGATTGAGCAGCGTTTTATCAATAAAGAGATGAACGTGGCGGGTATGGTCATTGATCAGGCCGAAGGGTGATACTGATCCGGGGGTAAGGCCGAGGTACTGCATCAGCCTCCTGTCTGAGGCGAAGGAGAGCTTCCCCTGGCGGAGTTTCTGTTCCAGTTCCCTGATGTTAAGCTTTGAAGCATGATGGAGTATCACCAGGTAGTGCCTGTCGCCCTTGTGATTCCGGAAGAAGATGTTCTTGCAGTGGCCGGAATCGATCCCTGACCAGTATTTCATAGCCTCCTCCACCGTTGGCACGGGAGGGTGCTCAATATAATCGTAGGTTATCTGCAGCGAGTCTAGCAGGTTGTACAGTTCTGCCGGTCCTCTCAGTGGGGTCATCTTGTCTTGGGACAGTACCGGAAGGGCAGTTCACAGAGCAGCGAGAGGTCTTCTCCTGCCTCGCGCAGATCGGTATCTTCCTCGTCATAATGCCATTCCACGTCAACGGGTACCCCTTCATTGTTCAGGTCCCTCAACTGGGCAAAGATGTCAAATAGGAATTTTGCCGAGGATGAGTTGAAATACTCGAGGTCAAGCTTCAGTCGCAAAGGGTTATTGTCAGTATAGTTATGACCCTTCCTTAGTTCGTTTGCAAAATCTTCCATCCATTCAATCACGGGATAATAGAGCCCTCTCACATCTTCAGGGGCTGACTTGCCTGCGATGACGAACCTGTTTTCTTCAGGCACGAGGGTTATTTCCGGCGTGAGGTCGGTGGCTTTGTGTATGAAACTTTTCATTACTCCCCAATTTGTGCAAAAATTACACTTTTTTTATTAAAGTCAAAATTACTTCTTCCCTTTCAGATGAGTTCCTCTGCCTCATCGTTTGCCTGATAGCCCTCATCCTCCTTCAGGTCAGGACCCTTTGAGGCAGCTACCGCGAGGACGTCACAGCGCTCATTCTCAGTGTTATTGTTATGTCCCTTTACCCACACCAGCTTCACACGGTGACGGCGATAGACCTCGAGAAACCGTATCCAGAGATCCTGGTTTTTCTTTTTGGCAAACCGTTTCATCTCCCAGTTAAAGAGCCACCCGTTGTTGACCGCGTTGACAAGGTACTGCGAGTCAGTGTAGAGGTTCACCTTAAGATTTTCAATCTTCAGGGCTTCCAGGCCCATGATGGCTGCAAGGAGCTCCATCCGGTTGTTGGTGGTGAGGCGGAATCCTTCCGACAGTTCCTTGCGGTGCCTGCCTGAGATGAGCACCACGCCATAGCCTCCGGGCCCCGGGTTGCCGCTGCAGGCGCCGTCAGTATAGATGGTCACCTCATCAGTCATTGGGCAGAACGATGCCGGTGTTGTTGATGAAGAGCCTGATGGCGATAGCAATAAGGATGATGCCGAAGAACTTCTTCAGGATATGCAGCCCCGTCGGCCCCAGAAGCCTTTCTATCCTGGTGGTTAGCCTGAGCACAAAATAGACGATCCCCATGTTGAGAAGGAGCGCGATGAGGATATTTGCGGTTGCATATTCAGCTCTCAGTGAAAGGATTGTTGTTATGGAGCCGGCTCCTGCGATGAGCGGGAAGGCAATTGGAACGATGGTTCCTCCGCCCGGAGAGTCATGCTTGAAGAATTCCGCTCCCAGGACCATCTCCATCCCGATGAGGAAGATGATAAAGGAGCCTGCTATGGCGAAGGAGCCCACGTCGATGCTGAAGATGCCGAGAAGTTTCTCTCCGAAGACCAGGAAGGCGAGGAATATCGCAAGTGAGACCAGTGTGGCCTTCCAGGGATGAATGTTGCCGCTCTTTGCCTTGATGTCCAGGATGATCGGGATTGAACCGGGGATATCAATGATGGCAAAAAGGACCATGAAACAGGCTATTATGTCAAGGAAATTAAGATGCATTGAAAGATTTTTGCAAAATTATAAAAAAAAGGGCTGCCTTATACGGCAACCCTTTCACTAATGTCTGCTTGCCAATGATTAATTCCTGATATCCATTTCGTTGAGCAGGTAACCTGCACCTGAATAGATATCCATCACCCACAGCACATAGCGTATGTCAACGCAAATGCACCTCTGCAGGTCAGGCTCAAACGCAATGTTGCCGGTCATAGCCTCCCAGTTACCGTCAAAGGCCAGGCCGATGAGTTCGCCGTTGCCATTGATGACCGGACTGCCGGAGTTACCGCCGGTGATGTCATTGTCCGTAGTAAAACAGACAGGGAGGTGACCCCCGGTGGCTGCGTAACGTCCATACTCCTTACGGCTGTTCAGGTCGATCAGTCTCTGGGGCAGGTCGAATTCATAATCACCTGGCTTGTATTTCTGAACAACACCGTCAAGGGTTGTATACCAGTTATAATGAACTGCATCATACGGATAGTAATCGAGCACTTTGCCGTAGGTGAGCCTCATGGTGGAGTTGGCATCGGGGTACTGCGTTTTGTCCGGCTGATATTCCATCGCACCTGCCAGGTAGAGACGCTGTCCCTTTGAGAGATCAGCATTAAAACCCTGAAGATCCTTCTGAACAGATGCCCCCAGTTCATTGATTGATTTGGCAACGATATAAGCCGGATCCTTCTGAAGAACCTTCAGGCTGGGAGCCTCGAGAAAAGCGGCCAGTTTCTCCCTGGAGACGAAGATCGACTTCGCGAAGATGTTATCCACAAAGGCGTCAGTATTACCTTTGAACTTCGTGTCGATCAGCTTGTAAAACGATGGCCAGTACTTCGGGTCGATGTCCGCCCTGTAGAGCTTCATCATCGCTTTTGTTGTCTTCTGGTCGGTGGGATAGTTATAATTGCCGTAGAAATTTTCAGTAAATCTTTTCATCCTGCCTGTGATGCCGTCGATTCTCTCCTTGTCCTTACTTGCAAGGGCCTCTTCAAGCATTGTCATCTGGCCGGCGAAGTTTATCAGTTCCATTGAGAGTGCTTCTCTGATATACTGTGAAACGTTGTACTTCTCTGCCCTTCCCTTAACGGCGTTCTCTATGAGTGAGAGAGCGTTGCCGTATTTGGCGACGCGGGCCGGGTCAGCGTTGACCCACTTCATGAAGTCAGCTTCGAATGCGGCTTTCTTTTCCGCAGTGCGGAGACGGGTCAGTCCTTCGTTCTGGCCGATGGAGAATTTCCAGTAGTTGGATATTCCTGAGTATTTGGAGGCGTACTGGATGTTCACCTTCGGGTCGGCCTTCATGTCCTTCATCCATATCGCCAGGCGTTCGCCGCGGATCTTGATCCTGTTGGCGTTGGTGATCTTCATGGCTTCATCAGCCTCGTAGGAGGTCATGTACCTTGTGGTGCCGCCGGGATAACCCATCACCATGGCAAAATCGTTCTTCTGCAGGTTCTTTATTGATACGGGCAGGTAGTGTTTTGGTTTGAGGGGTACATTTTCCTTTGAGTACTGAGCCGGTTTGCCGTCGGGGCTCATGTAGACCCTGAACACGCTGAAGTCGCCGGTATGGCGCGGCCATTCCCAGTTGTCGGTATCATGTCCGAATTTTCCGATTGAGTTGGGGGGCGTGCCTACCAGTCTTACATCGCTATAGCTTTCATAAATGAGGAGGAAATACTGGTTTCCGCTGTAGAATGATTGCACGCGGGCGCTGTAGTTGTTTCCCTTTTTAGCCTCATCGGTGATGGCGGTGCTTTCAGCCATGATGGCATCGCGGCGTGCCGCTTCGGTCATGTCAGGGGTGGTCTTGCCCAGGACTCTTCCGGTGACGTCCTCAATACGGATGAGGAAAGTGACGCTTAGGCCGGGGTTGGGAAGCTCCTCTTCCTTTGACATGGCCCAGAAGCCGTTGTTCAGGTAGTCGTGTTCAACGGTGCTGTGGCTCTGTATCTGGCCGTAACCGCAATGATGATTTGTAAGCAGCAGGCCCTGGGGGGAAACGATCTCGCCCGTGCAGCCGCCGCCGAAGATGACGATGGCGTCTTTCAGGCTTGCCTGGTTGATGCTGTAGATGTCTTCAGCGGTCAGTTTGAGCCCCATCTCGGTCATGGTGCCGATGTTGAGCTTTTCAATGAGCGGCAACAGCCACATGCCTTCATCAGCCCTTACCTGTGAGGCTGAGAAGGTTACAAGGATAACAATAATTGCTGGTAGTTTTCTCATGATTTAAGTAGTTGTTGATTTAAGTCAGGAACCAAAGATATCAAAATCCCCAATCAGGAAAGTGATTTTAACATTTTATAAGAAAGGGAGTTCCCTCTGCAGATCTGTAAGGTTGAATGTGAGGCGGTGATACGGGCTGGTACCATGTGCGGCTATGGCCCTGCGGTGCTCAGGGGTGGGATAGCCTTTGTTTTGTCTCCAGCCGTAGCAGGGGCAGAGGGCATCGAGTTCCTCCATATGTCGGTCACGTTCCGTTTTTGCAAGCACTGATGCTGCCGCGATGGAGAGGTAGGTGGCATCGCCCCGGATTATAGTCTGATGGGGGATGTCTCCGTACATGTAGAACCTGTTTCCGTCTATAAGCAGGAGGAGGGGTTTGACTGCCAATCCGTCTATAGCCCTGTGCATGGCGGTTATCGAGGCACGGAGAATGTTCATGCTGTCTATCTCTGTATTTGAGCAGGAGGCGATGCTCCATGCCGTTGCCGCCGAGAGTATCTCTGTGCGCAGCCGTTCGCGCTGTTTTGCGGTCAGTTTCTTTGAGTCGTTCAACTCACTGTTGCGGTATCTCTTAGGGAGGATGACTGCGGCAGCGTATACGGGTCCGGCCAGGCATCCGCGGCCTGCCTCGTCGCATCCGGCTTCACGGATACCGTCTTTGAAGAAAGGTTTAAGCATTACTTGTCGCCTCCTGTTGCCTTCATGATTGATTTCCACATCTCCTCTGCGGCATTTTCCCATGTATACCTGAGGGAGTTAGCCTGGCCTTCGGATGAGAGGCGGCGGCGCAGCGCGCCGTCGGTGACGAGGCGTGCCATAGCGTCCGCTATGGCACCTGCGTCAGCGGGGCTGACGCAGAGCGCCGCGCCGCCGCTCACCTCGGGGAGTGATGAGCTGTCGGACAGGATGCACGGCGCACCGCACCGCTGCGCCTCCACCACGGGTATGCCGAACCCCTCCAGCCACGGCACGAAAGTAAGCGCCTCGGCAGCGCCGTAAAGCCGGCGCAGCACATCGCGCGTAACCGGTCCGGTGAAGAGAATATCCTTACCGTAAGGTGATGCGTCAAGCTGCCTGTCCATCTCACGCGTCAGATAAAGCCTTCGCCCTGCGAGAAGAAGAACATGATCACCTCCGCCGTTATGCCTGAAGATCTCAAACGCCCTGATCACCGCCTCAACATTCTTGCGAGGCGAGAAGTTGCTCACAAAGAGAAAGTAAGGCCTGCCGCCGGCATACTGCCTCCGCGTCTCCTCAGCCTCACCGGGCAGGGGGGGTGAGTATATCTCCGCAACACCATTGGGCACAACATCTATCCTGTCACTGCTTATTCCATATGTGACTGCTATGTCACCGGCTGAGAAGTGCGAGACGGTTGCCACCCGCGCTCCTTTTTCTGCAAAGAGCGGGAACCGCCGGCGGTAATACCTGCATTCGCCCCGGGGAATGTCACCCGGGCGGTGCTCGTGGTTCAGATCGTGGATGACAGGGATGCATGGTACATCAGTGCGCAGAGGCATCATGCCGTCAGGTGCCAGGAAAACATCAGCCCTGATTCTCTTTAACACCGGCGGAAGGAGATACTCATGCCATACATGCCATAGAAGAGGATGAGCGGTACGCAGAGGTATTGTTACATACCCGACGTTTGCTCCCTGCAGGGGCAGAGTGTCATGCTTTCTGTCACCGATAAGCACAAACCGGTGCCCCGGATGGTTTTTAACCATTCCCCTTATCACCTCGAGGGTGAACCACCCGATGCCGTCACGGGGCACTGACCTGAGTGTGCGCGCATTTATTGCAATGATCATCTTCCGCAGCCTCTTCTTGATTACAAATGTGGCAATTAATTTATAATTTGGCATCCATTCTTTAATCGACGACAGACTGACTTGAGGCGAAAGTTTCTTATCAATATCCTGTTCCTCCTGACGGTGAGCATCCTGGTCAAGGCATTCTGGGTGCTGGGAATCGACCGGACCGTTCAGAACGTGGTCGGCGAGACCACTTATGGCAATTATTTTTCCCTCTTCAGCTTCTCCGTGCTCTTTACCCTTCTTCTCGATATGGGACTATCGGGATTCAATAACAGGGCCGTATCAGCAGACCCGTCAAGAGTGAGGCTTTATTTTGGCAACGTATTGCTCCTGAGGCTGCTTTTAACAGTTGCTTATTTCCTTGTTACCCTCACCGTGGCCTTCGCCCTTGGCTACGAAAAGCATCAGCTGTCAATGCTGCTTGTGCTGATGCTCAACCAGGTGATGGCCTCCATGATCCTCTGGCTGCGTTCAAACATAAGCGGCATGCAGTACCTGTACCTCGACAGTCTACTGTCTGTGGCTGACCGGCTCGTGATGGTCATCATCTGCTCAGTGCTTCTGTGGGGAGGGATCGCAGGCGGTGAGTTCAGGATAGAGTGGTTCATATGGGCTCAGACGGCAGCATACTTTACGGTTATGTGCACCGCTTTCATAATTGTTGTGCGAAGAGGCGGGGTTTCGGGAGTGAAGCCTGATGCCAGTGTGCTGAAAGGCATCATTGTAACTGGACTGCCCTATGCAGCAGTGGTGTTCTCCATGACTCTGTACTGGAGGATTGATTCTGTGATGATTGAACGGCTGCTGCCTCAGGGGGCCACGGAGGCCGGTAACTATGCGCAGGCGTTCCGTCTCTTCGATGCACTGGCCATGATACCCATGATGTTTGGCGGATTGCTTCTGCCCATCATGACCAGGGGACTGGCATCGGGCAGGAATATCATGCCCCTGGCGGCCATGGCGGGGCGTATGTTGCTTGCCCCGCTGGGTATAGCGGCAGTGACCCTCGCCACCTTCCCGGGAGAGATGCTTGATCTTCTGTATGCGTCACCGGCGGAGACAGCAACAGACGCTTTCAGACTGCTGATGCTGACACTGGTGCCCGTGGGGGCAGTATTCATCTTCAGCACCATGCTTACCGCTGCAGGTAAGCTGAAGCTGCTGGGAGCAATAACTTTATCGGGTATGTTCACTAATATAGTACTTAACAGGATACTCATCCCGGATCTTGGCCCTGCCGGCGCGGCAATAACTGCCCTGTCAACACAGGCTCTTGTGGCAGCAGCATGCATGTTGTCTGTCGGGAGGACAATGCCCGGGTCTGCCGGCTCGGAACGGGCCGTGACCGGGATTAATGGTGCGGGAAGGATGATAGCCGGATTCACAGGCACAGGGAGGATTTTAGCATATATCCTCATGCTTGTTCTTACCTTACTTGCCGGATGGCTCCTGCGGCGGACAGGACTTTCCTGGATGGCAGCAGCGGCAATACAGATGGCTGCAGGACTCCTTCTCGCCCTCGTCTTCAGGTTCACCGAACCTCTCAAAAGCCTCAAACTGTTGACGGAAAGGCCCGGTTCTGCATAAAAAGTGTTATTTTTGGGTTGAATTATACTCGGGTTTGTGATATGAAGGGGTTGTTTACAAGTATAATAATCACTCTTGCCTGCTCTCTGACTTTTTCGCAGGAACTGTCGCACAAGGTAATTGTCTCGGGAGCTGCCGTACACTATAACACCAATATCGCCATCTTCTACCAGCATACCGTAGGGGAGGCAATGGTTCAGCTTATTACATCGGAGGAGATCAGTCTGACACAGGGATTCCAGCAGCCAGGTATCGTCATTAAGCCGGATCCGTCTGATGACAGTGGTGTCAGGTTTTATCCGAACCCGGTATCAGTGGAAGGGGATAAAGATGGTCTATTGACAATGGAAATCTTTGCCGGAGTCGCACTTCCATGGTCCTATAAAATTACTGTATCAAATATTGCGGGTGCCATAATCTACAACGAAGTGCTTGACCTGTCTGAGGATGGTTGGAGCACATATTCAAACGGCGGTTACTATTATAAGAGACTGATAGATATGCAGACCTGGTATAAAGGTCTTTACCTGGTCAGGGTGGTCAGGTCTGATGGCGAAGTTGATGAAGCGAAGATTCTAAAGATGTAAATCGATGAAAATGCAAAGATTTCTCAACTGTTTTATACTGGCTGTACTCTTTTCCATTGCAGGAGAAGGGTTTGTCATGGGACAGGAGTCAGGAACCGTCCCGCCGGGAATACATTATCAGGCTGTGGCCCGCGATGCCGGCGGTGAGATTAAAAATAAACCTGTTGACGTGAAGTTCGCCATACTTGCCGGGACGGAGACTGTCTATGAAGAGCTGCACCATACAACAACATCGCAGTACGGGGTCTTTTCCCTCATTATCGGTAACGGAGAGGCTCTCAGGGGCACTTTTGCGGGGATTGACTGGTCAACCGGAAACCATTCTCTTCAGGTCGATATTGACCTTGGCAACGGATGGAAAAGAATGGGTACCATCTCCTTCATGTCAGTGCCGTACGCACTCTATGCCGGGAAAACTCTTCTGCAGGAATTGACGGTTGTGGGCAACAAGCTCTCGATCTCAGGGGTGGATGAGTCTGTTACAATTGATACTGATCCGGTGAATGAGTTACAGGATCTTGAGTACAACTCTTCCACAAGACGGCTTAACATTACGGGAGGTCAGGGAGTTACGCTTGAAACGATGGTGGCGTTCAGGGCAAGTCTTAGCGAAGGTGCAACAGTCACATTACCTGCCCATACAGAGGTAAAGGTAGTCTTTGATGATGCCAGCACCGAATCCAACTACAATGTCGGAGGTAATTACAATACATCAACCGGTGAATTCAGGCCTCCTTCCGAGGGGATATACACCTTTAATGTAGCCACGGATATCCCTAGCGGCATACAGGTAATCCTGAAAATTGTTGATGACCGCGAGGAGGTAATCATTAATTCTGCAAGTTCAGGAATATCAATGGGCAGCATTACCATGAGGCTGGCACCGTCTAATACTATCACGGTATTGATCCGGAATACAACTAATTACCCAACAGGGATCGAGCAGGGTTATTTCTCCGGATTCAGGGTTTACTAGAAAAATATCCGGGTCTCTTACAATGCTTTATGGCCTACGGCCAAAGGTTTGGGAATCCATTCATCTACAATGCTTTAAGCTCTACGAGCTAAATGAATCCGGCACTATTGCCTANNTATTGCCTATTGCCTAATGCCTATTTCCTGCCATTTAGTATATTTGCGCTAAACTTTACAGAACATGATAAACAATGACCAGATAAAGGACCTCGTTGAACGCCGGGATGCGTTAAGGAGGTATCTTTGACGTTGACCAGAGACTAAAACTTATTAAGGAAAAGGAAGAGATTACCCACTCCGACGGATTCTGGAATGACCCAAAAAAGGCGGAGGAACTCATGAGGGAGATCGCCTCCGTCAAGAGCTGGACAACAGCCTTCGCCCAGGTCGATACTGCAGTGGAGGACCTGATAGTCCTCTTCGATTTCAATAAAGAGGGTGAAGCCTCCGACGAAGAGCTGGAGGCGCAGTATGATAAGTCACTGGCAGCAGTGGAGAAGCTCGAGTTGCGCAACATGCTAAGGCGCGAGGAGGATCACCTCGGGGCTGTCCTGAAGATCAACGCCGGCGCCGGAGGCACGGAGAGCAATGACTGGGCCCAGATGCTCATGAGGATGTACCTCATGTGGGGCGAGAAGAACGGCTACAAGATTACCGAGGCTTACTACCAGCCAGGCGATGAGGCCGGCATCAAGACCGTCACCCTCGAGTTCGAGGGCGAAAACGCCTACGGCTATCTCAAGAGCGAAAACGGCGTGCACCGGCTGGTCCGCATATCACCATTCAACGCCCAGGGCAAACGCCAGACCACCTTCGCCTCGGTCTTCGTCGCACCACTGGTGGATGATGACATAGTAGTTGAGATCAATCCTGCCGATATCACATGGGAGACATTCCGCTCATCAGGCGCAGGGGGACAGAACGTCAACAAGGTGGAGACCGCGGTAAGGCTGCGCCATGCGCCTACCGGCCTCGTCATTGAGAACCAGGAATCACGCTCCCAGGGACAGAACAAGGAGAACGCCCTCCGCCTGCTCCGGTCGCACCTCTACGAGATGGAACTGCGAAAGAGACAGGAAGAGATAGATAAGATCGAGGGAGCGAAGAAGAAGATAGAGTGGGGATCACAGATACGCTCCTACACGCTTCACCCCTACAAGCTGGTCAAGGATCTTCGCACCGGCTACGAGGCGGGTAATGCCCAGGCAGTCCTCGACGGGATGATCGACGAATTCATCAAGGCATACCTGATGGAATTCGGGGGAAAGGCGTAATCCGGTCATGATAAAAAGCATGGTTTTACCGGCTTATAAAGCATTTATTTACAACCCACAGCAACAATGACCCTGATGGATAAAAGCAAAAGGTTATTTGAACAATTCCCGCCTGTCTCCACTGAGGAATGGATGGAGAAGATCAATGCTGATCTGAAGGGCGCCGATTTCAGTAAGAGACTGGTCTGGAGAACCCGTGACGGCCTGGCCGTAAAGCCTTTCTACAGACAGGAGGATCTCGACAGCCTGACTCACAGCAATCTTCTGCCGGGCGACTTCCCCTATGTCAGGGGAGTTCAGGTCTCCGGCAACAACTGGCTGGTGAGGCAGGACATCACCGTCACCGACTATAAGGCTGCAAACGCCAAAGTGCTTGACATATTGATGAGAGGGATCACCTCTCCAGGGTTTGTCATCGCCGACCCGGAGTCGGTCACAACAGAAAACATATCCATATTGCTTGATGGCATTCACCCTGAGAGTGTCGAGCTTAACTTTTCAGTGGCAGGAAAGGCGAAGGAGCTTCTCGCTGCCCTGGAGGCATGGCTTAAGGCGGGCAAAGCGGATATGAAGCAGGTCAGGATTACATTGTCAGCCGATCCGCTGGGCAGGCTGGCTGCCAACGGCAAACTCTGTGTATCTGTTGACGAGGGGCTCGATTACCTGGCTGACCTGGTCAGGGAGTCAGCCAATGAGCCAGGCATCAGATGCCTGGAGCCATCGGGAACACTCTTCAGCAATGCCGGCGTGGGCCCCGTGGCCGAACTGGCATATACACTTGCGCTAGGCAGCGAGTACATGGCCGCACTGACGGAGAGGGGCATAAGTGCAGATGCCGCCGCCGGTGCAATGAGATTCACCTTCGGTATCGGCCCCGACTTCTTCCCCGAGATCGCGAAACTGCGAGCAGCCAGGATGCTCTGGGCAGCGATTGCAAGGGAGTATGGCACATCAAGGGAGGAGTCTGCCCTGATGCATATTCACTCAATCACCGGCAGGTGGAACAAAACGCTGTATGACCCGTATGTAAACATGCTTCGCACGCAGACTGAAGCCATGTCGGCTGTGCTTGGAGGTGCAGAGTCGATCACCGTCGAACCCTTTGATGCTGTTTTCCGCAATGCTGACGAGTTCTCTTGGAGGATAGCACGCAACCAGCAACTGCTGCTGGCGGAGGAGTCTCATCTGGACAAGGTGGCTGACCCGGGTGCAGGCTCGTATTACATTGAGGAGCTGACGTCAATGATAGCAGGGGAAGCCTGGAAGCTCTTCCTTGAGATTGAAAATGAGGGAGGGTTTCTTGCTGCGCTGCGAAAAGGCATTATCCAGGACCGCATATCCGAAACAGCTGCGGCACGCAAGGCGGATATGGCAAAGAGGAAGGAGATACTGCTGGGTACCAACCAGTACCCCGACTTCAGGGAGAGCAGTGCGCCGCGGCATGACCCTGACAGACTCTTTACAGAATACAAGCCCTCGTCTGACCAGGAGGTAAAACCGATCATCCCCGCCCGCGGTGCCGATGAGTTCGAGAAGCTGAGACTTGCTACGGAGAGATACGGCCGCAGGCCTCTTGCATTCATGCTTACAATCGGCGATCTGTCAATGCGCAGGGCCAGGGCACAGTTCTCATCCAACTTCTTCGCGGTAGCCGGTTACGAGGTGCAGGACAACAACGGTTTTGAAAGCGTAGCCGACGGCATCAATGCCGCAGTGGAAGCAAAGGCAGACATTATCGTCCTCTGCAGCTCCGACGAGGAGTATGCCGTGGTGGCGAAGGAAGCCTTCAGCATCACCGCCGGAAGGGCAGTGGTTGTTGTGGCGGGAAACCCGCCGTGCATGGACGAACTTAAGGCCGAAGGAATGGAACACTTCATAAGCATAAAATCAAATGTGCTTGAGACACTGCAATCATTCAACAGGATACTGGGAATAAACTGACCGGAGATGAGCAAGAGACCGAAATTTGCGCAGATTGACCCTCTGAAGGTTACAGCACCTTCAAGAAAAATAAAACAGTGGGAGAAGGAGAACGGGATAAGCCCGTTGTGGGAGACTCCGGAGCGGATTAAGCTCAAGGGCGTCTACTCCCGGGAAGATCTCAGGGGTATGGAGCACCTCGGGTATGCTGCCGGCATTCCTCCTTTCCTGAGAGGACCATATTCCGCTATGTACACCATGAAGCCATGGACCGTCAGGCAGTACGCAGGGTTCTCTACGGCAGAGGAGTCAAATGCCTTCTACCGCAGGAATCTCGCTGCAGGACAGAAAGGACTGTCTGTTGCCTTCGACCTGGCAACGCACCGCGGTTATGACTCGGATCATGAGCGCGTGATGGGTGATGTGGGTAAAGCCGGCGTGGCAGTCGACTCCGTCCTGGACATGAAGATACTGTTTGACCAGATACCGCTTAACCAGATGTCGGTCTCAATGACCATGAACGGCGCCGTACTGCCGGTGATGGCATTCTTCATTGTTGCCGGGCTGGAGCAGGGTGCGAAGCTGAGCGAACTGCAGGGCACAATCCAGAATGACATCCTGAAGGAGTTCATGGTACGCAACACCTACATCTATCCGCCGTCATTCTCGATGCGCATAATTGCCGACATCTTCCGGTACACCTCGGAAAAGATGCCCAGGTTCAACAGTATCTCCATCTCGGGTTACCATATGCAGGAAGCCGGTGCCACAGCCGACATAGAGCTTGCCTACACCCTCGCCGACGGGCTGGAGTACCTGCGCACCGGAGTGAATACCGGTCTGAATATAGATGACTTTGCGCCCCGCCTCTCCTTCTTCTGGGCCAGTGGTCTGAACTTTTTCATGGAGGTTGCCAAGATGAGGGCGGCAAGAATGCTCTGGGCAAAGATCGTCAGCGGGTTTAACCCCCGGAATCCCAAATCGCTTGCACTCCGTACCCATACACAGACTTCGGGATGGAGCCTCACCGAGCAGGATCCCTTCAACAACGTGGGACGCACCTGCATCGAAGCCATGGCGGCCGCTCTGGGCCACACACAGAGTCTGCACACCAACGCCCTTGACGAAGCCATCGCTCTGCCTACCGACTTCTCTGCGAGGATAGCCCGCAATACTCAGATATTCCTTCAGGAGGAGACGAGTATATGCCGGTCGGTTGACCCATGGGCAGGATCATACTACGTGGAGACTCTCACCCATGAGATAGCCCACAAGGCATGGGAGCTGATAGAGGAGGTGGAGAGCCTGGGCGGGATGGCAAAGGCTATCGAGTCGGGGATTCCCAAGATGAGGATCGAGGAGGCTGCCGCAAGGGCGCAGGCCAGGATCGACTCGCGTGCTCAGACCATCGTGGGTCTGAATAAATACAGGCTTGAGAAGGAAGATCCCCTCGAGACACTTGAGGTGGATAACACGGCGGTACGCGATGCACAGCTCAGGAGGCTGGCACAGCTGAAGGCCAACCGTGATGAGGTGGCGTGCCGCAAGGCGCTTGACGCCATCACTCATGCCGCTAAGACTGGCGAAGGCAATCTGCTTGAGCTGGCCGTGGAGGCCGCTTCCGGAAGGGCAACCCTCGGGGAGATATCATTTGCATGTGAAAAAGTAGCAGGAAGATATAAAGCAGTGATAAGGACAATATCCGGAGTATACTCATCGGAATACAAATCAGATTCCGATTTTGAAGAGGCGAAGGCGATGGCTGCCGAGTTCGCCACGAGGGCAGGACGCCAGCCCCGCATCATGATAGCCAAGATGGGCCAGGACGGACATGACCGCGGCGCCAAGGTGATTTCCACAGGATATGCCGATATCGGTTTCGACGTTGATATCGGGCCGCTCTTTCAGACACCCGCCGAGGCCGCAAGACAGGCTGTGGAGAATGATGTGCACCTGCTGGGCGTGTCAAGCCTCGCAGCAGGACACAAGACGCTTATCCCTCAGGTAATAAGTGAACTCAAAAAGCTCGGACGGGAGGATATTCTTGTCATTGCCGGCGGGGTTATCCCGCCGCAGGACTACCAGTTCCTCTATGACGCAGGTGTGGCTGCCATCTTCGGTCCCGGTACGTCAGTGTCGAAAACGGCAAAACAGATATTATCTTTGCTGTTGCAGACAGTATGAGAACAGTCCTTATCATCACAGCAATCGCCGCAATGGCTCTCATGGCCGGCTGCGGCAACGCCCGTAAAACCCGGACCGTGCCGTCAGAGCCTGCACCCGCTGCAGTCCCTGATGAGCCCTCACCGGCCGACACCCTTCCGGAGGTAGCTCCCTACGGTAACGCCGCTCTTGCAGGAAAACCGGATGAAGCGGACGAAGCCGCCACCCATGTGTGGGACTTCCGCGATGCCACAACCTGGCTGCTGGGCGATATCAACCCGGCGATGTTCCTCAACCAGCCGCACTCGGAATGGTATTTGAGCGGGTACCGTGACTACCATCCGGACCAGGCATTCATTGCCGAACTGATGGGCCATGAGACTGATGATCTGACCATTACAATAGTCCTTGGCACCTGGTGCCCCGACAGCAGGAGAGAGGTGCCACGGTTCCTGAAGATCACTGATCTGTGGGGATTCCCGAGGGAGAAGATAAGGCTCATCGGTGTCGATATAAACAAAATCGCACCCCTCGAAGAATACGCCGGGCTGGCCATTGAGAGAGTCCCTACCTTCATATTTTATAAAAATAATATCGAAAAGGGACGCATCATTGAGGTTCCTGTGACGTCTTTAGAACAGGATACAAGAAATATCCTGACAGGAAAATGATGAACAATTAATACTTGAACCCATGGAAGAAGAAAAAACCAGCAAACAGTCAGGTGTGGGTGTAGGTGCCCTCGTGACAGCCATTATAGCGTTTCTGATAGCTGTTATACCCTGCCTCGGCCTGATTGCAATAATCCCGGCAGTGATTGCCATCGTTCTGGCCATCGTGGGTCTCTCCAGGCCTAACAACAACCAGGGTATGCTCGTCGGAGGTCTTGTGGTCGGCATCATTGCCCTCATGATATCCGTGTCACAGATCTTTGTCATTGGCAAGATCGCCAACAAGTCAGGCGACTGGTCAACTGATATCGAAAAGGTTATCAGGGATGTGACCGATGATCTCGAGAAGGAATTCGGAGACAATAACGTGACTATCAGGATCGACAAGGATGATGAAACCGTGGAGATCAAAGCCTCAGCCAGGAAGGGTGACCTTCAGGACAGGCTTGAGGAGCTCGAGGGGAAGGTTGACAGCCTGAATGAGGGGACCGAAAAGGATACCACACAGGGAGAGTGGTGATGCCAGGTAAAACCGGCAGGTCCCGTTTCAGAACGGGCTCCGCCGGACAACCCTATTTTCTTCTGAATATAATACTTGCCGGAGTAATCCTGTTGATTATGGGTTACTCCCTTTTTTATTCCCCTGATGAAGAGCGGTATCCGGTGCCGTGCGTTCATGAAAAGCTGACAGGTGAGCCATGCCCCTCATGCGGGCTGTCGCATGCCTTCTCACTGATAGTGCGGGGCAGGATAGCTGAGGCGATGGAGTGGAACAGTCACTCGATGAGGGTCTTCATCTTCTTCGCACTGCAGCTGGTCATGCGTTTTGCCCTCGCAGCCGTGGCGCTCAAGCCTGCAAATCACCTGAGGCAGATAGCAGTCACTGATGCAGTAGTCTCTGCCGTGATGGCCCTCACTGCATTCTGGCCGTTCCTGAGGATGACATGGTTCAGCTTATTCTGAGCCAGACCCGGCCGGAATCCTCCCCGGTGGTTTACCCCGGAAGCAGCCTCTTCCTGATCTGACCTCTGTGCCAGCCTCTTCCGAGCCTGCACCCTGCAGGACCTCACTCGCTTACAATCGCGCTTATCGCATCATAGACCAGGTTGCTCTCAAAGCCCTTGCCAAGGGCGTACCTCAGCAGTTTCCCCTTCAGGTCAAGCCTGTTCTTTGCCTTGATCTTCCTTTGCTGGTCACCAAGTATCTTCCTCAGCTTCTCAAGGTACTCATCCTCGCCGATGGATTCGAGTCCCGATGCGATGGCAGCCGGATCAACCCTCTTCTGTTTCAGGGCCATGCTGATCTTGACACGTCCCCAGTGATCCTGCCTGAAATGATCTATAACAAAAGCTCTGCTGTACCTGTTCTCATCGATGAACTTCTCCTTTATCAGCCTGTCGATGATCCACCCGCGTGTCTCCTCGTCTGTTGCGCCCCAGCGCATAAGCATCGCGCTTATGTCACTTATGCAGTACTCTCTCCCCGAGCAGGCTCTCATTGCCCTCTGCAGGAGTTCTTCCCTCTCTTTGTCTTCAGCCATATCTTTCAGCTTTTATGAATCTCTCTTTTCCCCTTATATCACGTATGATCCGGACCTTCCTGTAAAGAGCCGGGGTGAGAAGTCCGGCTGTCCGGGCAGCGAGGTTCTCATTCACCTCCATCCACAGCACTCCTCCGGGGAGCAGGCGGTGCTCCGCAACTTCTGCTATGGCACGGTAGAAGAGCAGCGGATCATCATCCGGGACGAACAGTGCTTCGTGGGGCTCATGCTCAAGTACGTTGCGTTGCATGGTCTCCTTTTCGCGCATTGTGACATAGGGAGGATTGCTTGCAATGATGTTGCTGCCCGGTATGTCACTGTGTCCCGCGCTGAGAAGGTCACTCTCCTTCAGCGTCACAGAGGCACCTGTGCGGGTGATATTGCCGTGTGCCATTTTCAGGGCCGCGGCGGAGAGGTCCGTGGCTGTCACCTTTGCGCCGGGGAATGCCAGTGACAAGGCTATGGCGATGCATCCTGACCCGGTGCAAAGGTCGGTTACGGTGCCCTTGAAGCCGCTGTTCTCACGTATGATTCTCAGGCACATCTCCTCTGTCTCCGGCCTGGGGATCAGGACGCCCGGGCCCACCTCAAGCCTGTGCCCGCAGAACTCAGTATATCCGAATATATACTGCAGCGGCTCGCCAGCCGCGGCCCGGGCGGCGGCTTCAAGGATCCTCTCCGCCGCGGCCGCCTCCGGTATCCGTTCCCCGAAGGCAAGCTGGGCCGCTCTGCCCATCCCCGTGTATTCCAGGATGATGGCAGCAGCCAGCGCCCCGGCCTCCTCAGCAGGCCAGCCCTCCAGAAGCATTCCGGAGATATGGCGGCTTATTTCGCTTACTGTTTGTAACTTTACGGCCATGATTCAAAGATAGGAAATTGAGTTCATGACCACACCTGAGGACCTGACATGGATGAGACGCGCCATCCGGCTCGCCGGCATGGCGGAGGGAAACACTTCTCCCAACCCCATGGTTGGCGCGGTGGTGGTGCATGACGGAATTATAATCGGCGAGGGCTACCACCTCAAAGCAGGCACACCACATGCCGAGGTCCACGCCATTGACGCTGTGAAGGAGCGCAGCCTTCTGCCGGATTCAACCATCTATGTCAGCCTCGAGCCCTGCTCGCATCACGGGAGAACGCCTCCCTGTGCTGACCTGATAATCAGAAGCGGCATACGAAGGGTGGTGGTCGGCACCGTCGATCCCAACCCCCTTGTAGCAGGAAAGGGTATCAGCCGCCTCAGGGAGGCAGGGGTGGAAGTGATCACCGGCGTGGAGGAGGAGGAGTGCCGCAGGCTCAACAGGCGATTCTTTACCTGGCATGAGAAGAAGAGGCCTTATGTGATTCTGAAGTGGGCACGCAGCGCCGACGGATTCATTGACCTGCACAGACAGCCGGGTGACACCGCAGAGCCGAACTGGATAACCGGCATGGCCGAGCGGGTGCTCGTCCACCGCTGGCGCTCCGCCGAAGATGCCATCATGGCCGGAGGTGGCACCGTGAGGACAGATAATCCCTCCCTGACAGTCCGTTACTGGAGCGGGAAGAACCCCATGAGAGTCATCGTCAGCCGCAGCGGCGAAATGGATCCCCGTTCTTCTGTCTTTGACGGATCAGTTGAAACCCTTCTCTTTACCTGCAATGAAAAGGCAGACATCCCGGGTGTGAGGATCATTAAGCTGTCATACAGTGACCGCTTTGTCGGAGAGGTTCTGACAACCCTTCATTCAGCGGGAGTGCAATCCCTCTTTGTCGAAGGCGGAGCTTTCATCATCAGGAGC
>DHGW01000067.1:11094-33282 GCA_002402965.1 Bacteroidales bacterium UBA4788 | reverse complement strand
AATGTTAATAACTGCTTTTAGTTGTTAATAAACAATTATTCGTATTTTTGAGACCCTATCAGGAAAAGGACCTAATGTCATGAAGCGAGGATTCACAGTTCTTGTTATGCTGCTTATTATCGCCTGTTTCAGCCTTGCCGGCCAGTCGGCCCGCAAATACATAAAGGCAGGAGAGGATTTCGTCAGGAGCGGCATGCTTGAAGATGCCATTGACCAGTTCTCAAAGGCAATTGATGATGATCCCTCCTCTGCTGACGGGTACGTCAGGAGAGCCAGGGCATATGAGATGACGGGCAACTTCGGGCTGGCCTATGACGACTACAAACGGGCGAACAGTTTCATGCCAGATGATACCGGTATTCTTTACAACCTGGGGCGCATGTGCAACATGCTTGGCAGTGCGGAGAAGGCTACGCCGGAGGAAAGAAGTAAATTCTACTTTGAGGCAGTAACCCACCTTCAGAAAGCCATCAGGGCGGAGTTCAGAAACGGGAAGCTCTATACCGAAAAGGTTGTATCACTGATCGGATTGGAGCAATGGGACAGGGCCCTCGGTGCATCCGACACCGCCCTCCAGATGCGGGACGATGCGGTCAACTATTACCACCAGGGGATAATCTACCAGAAGAAGGGTGATGACAACACCGCCAGGAGACAGCTTGAGAAGGCTGTGACAAAGGACAAGTCATTTGCCAGCGCCCGCCTCGAGCTGGCAAGGGTTCTTGTCCGCCAGAGCGACGTCAACAGCGCGCTGGGACAGTGCAATATGGTCATTCAGCAGGAGACAAAGAATGTAGAAGCATACCTGACCCGTGCCATGGTCTATGAGGCGAAGCTCGACTATCCCTCGGCGATCAATGACCTGTCAACGGCTATTCTCCTTGAACCCGCAGGTCAGGGGCATTACATAACTCGCGGTACATACTACCAGAAATTCAATCAGCATATAGCAGCTGCGGCTGACTTTACAAAAGCGTTAGCCATCGACCAGTACAGTCCGGAGGTATACCTCATGCGTGCCAGGTCATACGAAGAGATGCATGACTTCGAAAAGGCAGCTGATGATTACACCAGGGTTGTTGCCATGAATGAAACAGGCTCACAGGCAAAGAAACTGCTCGGTGAGGCAAATGACAGGCTTTTCGCCATCAACCGTGAGTTCAACAGTCCCGAGATCTACATCGAGTCGCCTGACATTGTCGAGGGTGGCAACATTGAGCTGGGTTATGACAGAAAGACTCTGATGGTGACTGGCAAGGTGAGCGACAAGAGCCTGCTGGCGGAGTTTTCCATAAACAGCATCCCTGTCAAATTTGAGGGAAAGGGAACCATACCCTTTGCCGCGGAGGTGGAGATCCCCTCTGACGAGACACTCCGGATCATTGCACGGGATGTATATAACAACGAGAAGGTGCTGACCTACCGTATCAGGCGAACAGAGGTCGATCCCCCGGAGATTGAGATACTTGCTCCCTACCTCATGGGTGTGGATGTGCTTGTCATTGATAGTGTTTCATCTTCAATTGACATTGAAGGCAGGGTGCTGGACCAGAATCTCATCAGGTCTGTGAAAATTGAAAACATCAGCGCCCAGTTTTCGCAGGACAACCTTAATCCCTCGTTTATTGCCAGGGGCATTGACGTGAGGAATAATGACAAGGTTACCATCCTGGTGGAGGACAAGTACGGCAACAGGACGATAAAGGATTATGCCCTGAACCGTAACGGCACTATCATTTCTGCTTCGAATCCCATGGGTAACACGCTGGTGGTCTTCATAGAGAACAGTGATTACCAGAATTTTGCGGCCCTGCAGGGCCCGCCCAAGGATGCCAGCCTCATTTCGGGAGTGCTGGAGGAAAATTACCAGGTGCTGCCGGTGAAGCGTCTCCGCAACCAGACAAAGCTGCAGATGGAGAAATTCTTCTCGATTGACCTGCGTGACGAGGTCAGGGCCAAGAATATTAAATCACTTGTCATCTGGTTCGCCGGGCACGGCAAGTTCATCAATGACGTGGGCTACTGGATACCCATCGATGCCCGCCGCGATGAGGAGTTCACCTATTTCAGCATGAGCGCCCTGAAGGCTTCGATGGATACCTATATGAACTATCTTACACATGTTCTGGTGATAACTGACGCATGTGAATCAGGCCCGAGTTTTTACCAGGCCATGAGATCGGATATTAAACCACGCAACTGCGCCGACTGGCGGGCCACCCAGTTCAAGTCGAGCCAGATCTTTTCATCAGCCGGTTACGAACTTGCTGTTGACGATTCGCAGTTCACCCGTACGTTCGCCAACACCCTCCGGAGCAATCCCAATACCTGCATTGCCATTGAGGAGATAGTGCTGAAGGTGACAAAAGCAGTCTCGCAAAACAACCAGCAAAAGCCTAAATTCGGAAAGATCACGGGGTTAAAGGATGAAGACGGAACCTTCTTCTTTGTAAAGAAATAACCTGATGTACGGACGAAGCAGCAATTCCGGCATATTTTCATCTGTCATCACAGCCTCGCTGCTTCTCATACTTATTACCCTCCCCCGTCAGCTTACCGGGCAGAACTACTATTTTGAACAGTACGGTGCGAAGGAAGGGCTCAGCGCCTCCAAGGTCTATACCGTCATCCAGGACGCCAACGACTTCATCTGGCTTGGTACCGGCAGCGGCGTAACCCGTTTTGACGGCCTCCGTTTTGAGAACTTTTCGACATCCGACAGTCTCTCCCCAGGAGGAGTGAAGAGTATCTGTGAGGACAGCAGGGGAAGGCTCTGGCTTGGGCATATTGGCGGCGGCATGTCGGTCATCGAGGACAATGTCATCAGGAAGATCTCATTCTCTCCTTCGATGTTTATAGGGGTCGACTCCGCAAGGATCAATGACCCTGTCAGACCGGTTACAAACCTTACGGGCGATGTGACGGGCATTATCGAATATGAGGGATCACTGTGGGTCTCCACCTCCCTGGGCGGTGCACTGCGGCTTGACATGCCTGTCCACGGGGTGAGCCTTATGACGGGGCAACAGTACATGGGGCGCCAGGGCCTCAGTAATGATGCTTTTGGTTTTTATGCGGACCGTCGGGGCAACCTCTTCTGTATCACAGATATGGGGATCAAGAAGTATGATCACGCAAGTGACAGGTTCGTTCCGTTCAATCCGGAAGGCCTCACCCGGTACTTCCTGACAACCACCATATTCGAGGACTCCCGGGGCAACATGTGGTTCGGGACCTTCAACGGAGGTCTCTACCGCCAGGACGCAGAGACGGGTGAGATGGGCTTTTACGATACGCGCAACGGCCTGTGGGGCAATTTCGTCACCTGGATACTGGAGGATTACCGTGGCAATATTTGGGTAGCCTCCATGGAAGACTGGGAGAGCAGGGGAGGGATAACGGTCTTCTCCCCGGAGGGGACACTCGTCTTTAACAATACAAACGGACTCACAGCACAGCACATACTATGCATGATAGAGGACAAGGAAAAGAATATCCTGATTGCTGACCGTGATGCGGGTCTCTTTATCTACAAGGGTGATCATTTCACTTCTCTCATAGCCCCGCAGTTCCTTCCCTCAAATGATGTCTTCACCCTTGCACAGGATCCCGACGGCAAATACTGGTTCGGAACCAGCAAGGGTCTTTCGCTTTACAATCCCGCCCTGAAGGAGGAGGACCGTATCAAGCTGAGCGGTTTTCCACCTGCCCTGGAGGGCATCCAGATAAACATCATCAGGCCTGACGAAAAGGGTAATGTCTGGATAGCCACCTCGGGTGATGAGGTCTACAGGTATGACCTTGACGAGAAGACTTACCGTTATGATCTCGATCTGAATGCCAGCCTCCGTTCACTGAGGATCGGCGCCATTACCACTGACCAGAATGGCAATCTCTGGATAGGTACTGACCGCGCTCTGATCATGTGGGATGTGCGGCTCAAGGAGAGCCAGACCTTTACGCAGATCAACGGGCTGACGGGTAATAACATTACATCGCTCTTCTGCGACAGCAGAGGCTGCCTGTGGATAGGCACCGAAGAGCGCAACGGCCTCACGAAGCATATTCCGGGGAGCAACACATTCACTTCCGTCACTTTCAGGACGGATGTGCATCCCACCGCCATCACCGAGACACCTGACGGAATTATCTGGGTGGGCACAATTGACGGGCTTTACGGGTTGAAGAACGAAGCGGTAATCAAGAAGCTGTCAGAGTCTGACGGTTTGCTGATGAATTCCGTTAACCTGCTCCAGCCTGACCGATCCGGAAACCTGTTCATCGGCACCAACCTTGGGTTGAACAGGTACGACAGTAACACCGGAAGGATATCGTCATTCAATGAGAAGAACGGCTTCACGGGAATAGAGACCAGGCCCAATGCCTCTTTTGCAGATGACATTGGCGACCTGTGGTTCGGGACCTCCAACGGGGCTATCAGGCTCACCCCGTCCAGGCTCCCTCCGGTGGTCACGGAGCCTGCCACACACATATGGAGGACACTTGTAAATTATGAGGTCTTCCCGATGCATGACGGGATACGTCTGATGTATACCCAGAACAGGATCATCTTTGATTTCCTGAGCATCTGCCTGGTTAATCCCGGTGCGGTGAGGTACCAGTTCATGCTTGAGGGAGCCGACAAGGAGTGGATCACAACCGATCAGAGCAGGGCTTCCTACTCATCTCTCAGTCCCGGCAAGTACACCTTCATGGTCCGGGCCTCAAACAACTACGGCTACTGGAACGAGGTGCCCGCGAAGCTCTCCTTCTCCATCAGGGGGCCCGTCTACGCCACTTCGTGGTTCCTGTTCCTGTGTGTGACCCTCCTCGCCAGCGGGATTTATCTCTTCATTACACTCCGCGAGAGAAACCTGCGAAAGGAGAAGGAACATCTTGAGGCAAAGGTCGAAGAGAGAACTGCCGAGGTGGTCAGCAAGAGCCTGGAGCTCGAGGAGAAGAACAGGGACACCACTGCCAGCATAAGGTATGCCGAGAGGATACAGGCAGCGATGATGCCTCCGGAAAACTACTTCAATGAAACCTTCGTGCTGTTCATGCCGAAGGATATTGTCAGCGGCGACTTCTACTGGATGCATGACAGCGGCTTCAGGCAGTATATTGCGGCAGTCGACTGTACGGGTCATGGCGTTCCCGGAGCCTTCATGTCAATCATCGGTCACAACTCCCTCAACAAGATCGTCAGGGAGAGCGGTATAACCAGGCCTTCGGATATACTTGACCATCTGAACATCGAGGTGGTCCATGCCCTCCTTCAGCGAAGCGAAAAAGCGGTACGTGACGGCATGGATATTTCGCTTCTCTCCTATGATATCCTGGAGCATACCGTTGAATATGCCGGTGCGTTTCAGCCGCTATACCATGTCCGTGACGGCAAGGTGACCATCTATAAGGCCGACCGCTTCCCGATAGGAATGATCGACGGGCAGGCAAGGAAGAGTTTCACCAATAAAAGGGTGGATGTGAAGCCGGGCGACATGCTCTATATCTTCACTGACGGCCTTGCTGACCAGTTTGGCGGAGAGCATGAAAAGAAGTTCAAGACCATAAATATCAGGGCGCTAATAGCTGAGATATACAACCTTCCCGTTGACGAACAGAAACGCCGGCTCCAGAAAACCATCAGGGAATGGATGGGCGGCATCCCCCAGGTGGATGACATCCTGTTCATCGGTACACGGATACCATAACCCGGCACTGATATACCGCCCGGCAATCCCGGCAAAAACAGTTTATATCCTTGCTATAACCTTCGGATCGGCATGCCAGCCGGTGTAGTTGAGGATTGCCGGCACCACCTCGTCAGCCGAGGTTACTATCTGCCATATGTCCTTGTGCTCAAGTCTCATGAAGTGTCCTCTGACCATATGGTCAAAGAACTCTATCAGGTGGTCATAGAAACCGTTGACATTAATAATAATTATGGGCTTGTTGAACTGACCCAGCTGCTTGAGGGTGATCACCTCAGTCAGCTCCTCCAGCGTGCCCACCCCTCCGGGCAGCGCCACAGCAGCATCTGACATGGCAAAAATGGTCTTCTTCCTCTCTGACATATCGGTAGTGACAATCATATCTTTCACCCCGTCATGGCCCCAGCCCTCACTCATCATGAATCCGGGTATGACTCCCGTGACGGAACCACCCCGCGCCATGAGCGCATCGGCGAATATTCCCATCAGGCCAATACCGCCGCCACCGAATATGGCATGCACTCCATCACGGGCAAAAGCATCGCCCAACTCTTCCGCAGCCTTCTTGTACGCATCATCAATGCCACTGCTGGAAGCTGCAAAAACACAAACCTTCATCCGGTGATCAGAATAGTGGAGTGAGCTTGGCTTCGAAAGCTGAGCGGGCAGCTGCGCCCACCTGCTTGTCAACCACCTCGCCGTTCTTGAAATAGAGGACCGTGGGGATATTCCTTATGCTGAACCTGCGGGCCACATCCGGTGAGCTGTCGACATCACACTTAACGACAAGCGCCTTGTCCTTATATGCCTCTGCGATCTGCTCAATGTACGGGGCGATCATCCTGCAGGGCCCGCACCATTCAGCCCAGAAATCCACAATTACGGGTTTGTCAGACTTCAATACAACCTCATCAAAATTGCTGTCGTTAACTTGTTGTGCCATAGTTTTATATGTTTTCTGAATTGTATAACTTATCTTATTCAAACTTACTAAAATCAACTGACTTTTCAGAGCCGGTGAACCTAATTTACCTTAAAATCAAGTTCAGGATTATCCTCCAGCCATCCAATCAGCTCATCGGTAATGCCTGCCTTGATGCTGCGTGAGAAGAGCGGGATGGTTATCCTGTTGTCATGGTCTATCAACAGGAATTTAAGCGATTTGTTCCCGGGGTTCTCGGTGATGATTGTTTTCAGGTTCTTTATGAACTCCGGGTTTACAAGCTCAGCCTTGAGTTTAATGGTTATCGAATTAATCAGATCTTCCCTGACGGCTGACAGGAGGTGGATCTCCTTTATCTTGAACTCCAGCTCCTCGGGGTTGAAATGTCTTCCCTGCACCCTGCCTTTGACGAGCAGCTGGTAATCATTTCTGAAATAGTTACTGAAGGCAACGTAATCCTTATCGAACAGCAGGAAGGAGAATGAATCGGAATAATCCTGGAGTGTGAATCCCCCGAAGGGTTTGCCGTTTTTGGTCACTCCGCTCCGGGTGTCGGTGACGATACCCGCCACGCATACCTCGCGGTTGGCAAACTCGCTCAGATTCTGCAGGTCGGCCAGGGTGGCGTTACAGAAGGTATTCATCTCCAGTTTGAAGTCATCAAGCGGGTGAGACGACAGATAAATGCCAATCACCTGTTTCTCCCTGTTGAGCCTCTCCAGCTTGGACCAGTCGGTGCACGGCGCCGGCTCAGGGCGCACCAGTTCGAATCCTCCGGTGTCGCCGAAGAGCGACTGCTGGCTGCTGTTTTTTATGTTTTTCACACTGGTGCCGTAGCGGATGAGGCTCTCGAGGAAGCTCGATCCCTTGCCGTCAGCTGAAAAATATTGTGCACGGGTCATCCCGGGCAATCCGTCAAGTGCTCCGGAGACGACCATAGCCTCCAGCATCTTCTTGTTTACGGTGTTGAGGTTCGCCCTTTCGGCGAGGTCCCATATATCCTTATACGGTCCGTTTTTTTCACGCTCCTCGATGAGGTGCAGCACGGCATTTTCACCCACTCCCTTTATGGCTCCGAGGCCGAACCGGATATTTCCGCTGCGGTTGACGGTGAACTGAAGGAGACTCTCATTCACGTCGGGACCCAGTACCTCGATGCCCATGCGCCGGGTCTCCTCCATCATCACGGTGATCTTCTTTATGTCGCTGATGTTGCGGCTCAGCACTGCTGCCATGAACTCCGCCGGGTAGTTAGCCTTGAGATATCCCGTCTGGTAGGCAATGAGGGCGTAACAGGTCGAGTGAGATTTATTGAAGGCGTATTCAGCAAATGATTCCCAGTCAGACCATATCTTGTTTATGGTGTTCCGGTCATAGCCATTTCTGCGGCAACCTTCGATGAACTCCTCCTTCATCTTGTCCATGATGTCACGCTTCTTCTTGCCCATCGCCTTGCGCAGCGAGTCGGCCTGGCCTTTTGAGAATCCCCCGAGTTCCTGCGAGAGAAGCATCACCTGTTCCTGGTAAACCGTGATGCCGTAAGTCTCCTTCAGGAACTTCTCCATGGCCGGCACCTCGTAGGAGATCTTGTCTTTCCCGTGTTTGCGCCTGATGAACTGGGGGATATAATCCATTGGCCCCGGACGGTAAAGGGCGTTCATGGCTATGAGGTCGCCGAACTGGTTGGGCTTCAGCTCGCGGAGGTACCGTTTCATACCAACCGATTCAAACTGGAACACGCCGGTGGTCTCACCGTTGCTGAAGAGCTCATAGGTGCGTTTGTCCTCCAGGTCCAGTGTCTGAAGATCTATTGTGACGCCTTTTGATTTCCTGATGTTCTCAACGGCGTCCTTCATGATGGAGAGTGTCTTCAGCCCCAGAAAGTCCATCTTAAGCAGTCCGACCGACTCAACGTGGTTGCCCTCGTACTGGGTCACGTAGAGGTCGGTATCCTTTGCGGTGCAGATGGGTATATGTTCGCACAGGTCATCTTTTCCGATGATGATGCCGCAGGCGTGCACCCCTGTCTGCCTGATGCTTCCCTCGAGCACCTCGGCGAACTTGAGTGTCTGGGCCACCAATGGCTCTTTTGACTCCTTCTCTTTCAGGAGTTCGGGCACCTCCTCGTATGCCGAAGCCAGGGTTGTGCCAGGCCTGTCGGGTACCAGTTTGGTCAGCCTGATGGCTTCGGGGAGAGGCAGTTTCTGGACCCTTGCCACATCCCTGATGGCCATTTTTGCGGCCATGGTGCCGAAGGTGATGATGTGCGCCACACGGTTATGACCGTACTTCTCCACAACGTACCGAAGCACCTTATCACGCCCGTCCTCATCGAAGTCGATATCTATGTCAGGCATGGAGATACGGTCGGGGTTCAGGAACCTCTCAAACAGCAGGTTGTACTTTATCGGGTCAATATCGGTTATCCGGAGCGCATATGCCACCACGCTGCCCGCGGCAGAGCCTCTTCCGGGGCCGACCCACACGCCCATTTCGCGTGCCGCCCTGAGGAAATCCTGCACTATCAGGAAGTAACCCGGGAAGCCCATATTTTTAATGACTGACAGTTCGAAGTCTATTCGCGCCTGAAGTTCAGGCGAGATTGTTTCCCACCGTTCAGCGGCTCCCTTTATCGTCAGGTGCCTCAGGTACTCATCCTTGTCGGAAAATTCAGGAGGTATTGAGAACTCCGGCATGATGGGTTCACTGTTGAGCTGGTAATATTCCACCTTGCCGGTAATCTCGAGTGTGTTGCTCACAGCCTCGGGCATGTCGGCAAAGACGGCAAGCATCTCCTCGCCGCTCTTCAGGTACTCCTGTTTGGTATAGCGAAGCCTTTTGGGATCATCGATGTCTTTCCCGGTGTTAAGGCAGATTAACCTGTCATGAGCCTCGGCCTCGTCCTGCATGATGAAATGCACGTCATTGGAGGCGATGATCTTTATGCCATGCTTTGCTGCCAGTTCGCGGTAAGCGGCAATCACCCTCTGTTGCATCGGGAAGACGGTAACGTCGGATGTAGGGTCACTGGTCTCGTGGCGCTGCACCTCGAGGTAATAGTCGTCTCCGAAGATCTCCTTATATGAAAGGATTGCCTCCTCGGCTGTCCGCAGGTTGCCTGAGAGGATCTCCTGTGCCGCTTCACCGGCGATGCATGCCGAGGAGGCGATCAGTCCTTCGCTGTGTGCGCGCAGCAGATGTTTGTCGATCCTTGGCTTGTAGTAAAATCCCCTGATCCATGCCTGGGAGACCAGCTTGACCAGGTTATGGTATCCTGTTTTGTTTTTTGCGAGCAGTATCAGGTGGTCACCGGAGCGATCTTCGACGGATGTCTTGTCCTCCAGACTCGTCCGGGCTACGTATATCTCGCAGCCTATGATTGGTTTGATCCCGGCGGCAGTTGCTGCGTCATGGAACTCCTTAACGCCAAACATGTTTCCATGGTCAGTGATGGCCAGTGCTTCCATCCCCAGGTCTTTCGCCCTGCGGACAAGTGACTTGACAGCTGATGCGCCGTCAAGAATTGAATATTGTGTATGTACGTGTAAATGAGTAAATAATGACATGAAGAGATGACGAATTTACCTGGTTTGAACCCTGACGATGACAAAAGTAAAGAAAAAGACGCATGGTTCATTATATATTTTTAACAGGGTGTAATGATATTTTTTTGTATTTTAGCGGCGTGTATAATGCAATACACTGATTCATATTACTAACCTAATCTAGAAGTTATGAAAAGATTACTTTTGGTATTTTTCGTGCTTTGTGGATTCCTGTTAACTTCTGCTGCACAGCAGAAGCTAGTCACCGGAACGGTTACCAGTTCTGATGACGGCCTTGGTATACCCGGGGTGACCGTTCAGGTAAAAGGAACCACATTGGGAGTAGTAACCGACATTGACGGTAACTACTCAATTCAGGCATCACAGGGGCAGGTCCTCGTTTTCAGGTTTACAGGCCAGAAATCGCAGGAGGCAACTGTGGGAGCAGGCAATAAGATTGATGTTGTCATGCAGCCAGACCTACTGAACCTCGAAGAGGTTATTGTTGTTGCCTACGGCGTCCAGAAACGTGAGGCAAGCACCGGATCAGTAGGTGAGGTAAAGAGCTCCGAGATACAGAACATCCCGGAAACAAGTATTGAGAAGATGCTCAGCGGTAAGGTCGCAGGCGTCCAGGTAACGGCCGCTTCAGGTCAGCCGGGTGCTTCAACCCAGATTCGTATCCGTGGTATCAGCTCCATCAATGCCGGTACTGAACCTCTTTATGTTATTGATGGTATTCCCGTGATGTCAGGAGACCAGAGTTTCTTTACCAATACAGGTAACGCGCTGGCATCACTGAACCCCAATGACGTGGAATCAATGACCATCCTTAAGGATGCCGCTGCCTCCAGCATCTATGGTTCAAGGGCTGCAAACGGAGTCATACTTATAACTACCAAGTCGGGTAAGTCCGGCGCTGCCAAGATCAACTTCCGTGCATCATACGGTATTGAACAACTGGCTAATGATAACGATTACGGCCCACTTTCAGCAGAAGATTACCTTACCTTCCAGAGAACGGCTGTCACGAATGCAGGAGGTAATCCTGATGATCCCACAAATGCGAAGTACTATTACCCGATGTCGCTTCTTGACGGTCCGGTAACTGACTGGTTCAAGGAACTGACTCGTCAGGGAAGCATCTATTCGGCAGAACTGAGCGCTGAAGGTGGGAGCGATAAGACCCAGCATTTCTTCTCTGCTCTCTATGACAAGCATGAAGGGATAGTCTACGGCTCTGATTTCACAAAATATTCCGTCCGTTCGAACATTGACCATCAGCTTAACAAGAAACTCAAGCTCGGTGTCCGTTTCAACGGCGCCTATTCAGTTGCAAATGACGTTCCCATGCAGTCAATGTACTATGTGAACCCTCTGTTTGCTATGATGATGATCAAGCCCTTTACTCCTATGAGGAATGAGGACGGAACATACAACCTGGTAATCCCGGAGAATGCCAACGCAAACCCCCGTGCAACAGCAGAGTATGATCCGCAGTGGGAAAAGCAGTACAGGCTTAACACCAACGGCTACCTTGAGTACAACATAGTAAAGGGGTTGACTGCCAAGTCCACCAACAGTATTGAATTGACTGACGGCGAAGGTGTGAGGTACTGGAGCCCGGAAGCAAACTACGGAGAAACACTCGGTTACCTGCAGACTTCAAGGACAAAATATCTCCTGCTTACCACCTCCAACACACTTAATTTCAACAAGGAGTTCGGTGACCATGCCGTCTCGGTTGTAGGAGGACAGGAAGCATCGAAATATGATTATAATGAGTACTACATTACCTCTCCGAATGTTGACCCGAATATACCGTTCCCGAATACGGCCACTTCAGATGACGATGATGCCGACTATTTTGAAACGGCATACACGATCATGTCATTCTTCGGTGTTGCCAACTATAACTTCGGGAGCAAGTATTACTTGCAGGCAAGCCTCAGGACAGACGGATCTTCACGTTTCGGATCAGAGAACAGGTGGGGAACCTTCTGGTCAGTTGGCGCATCATGGAACATTCACAATGAGAATTTCATGGATAATGTTAACTTTATCAACATGCTGAAGCTGCGTGGCAGCTACGGTCTGAGCGGTAACTTTAACATCGGCAACTATGATCAGTACGGGTTATATGGTGCAGGCCAGTACAACGGCAACTCCGTTATGGTACCAACACAGCCGGCCAACCCTGAACTGGGATGGGAAAACAATACGGAATACAACGCAGGTCTTGACTTTGCAATTTTTGACCGTATTACCGGTTCATTCGATGTCTATTCCCGTAAGACGCTCGATATGCTTCTTGCATATCCTCTCTCACGGACGTCGGGGTTCAGTTCCATCACCACCAACATCGGATCAATCAAGAATGAAGGTATTGAATTCATGATTGACGCAACTCTCGTCTCAACCAGCAAACTTGAATGGAGCGCCGGATTCAACATCGCACACAACAACAGTACAATTCTTGACCTCGGCAAGGATGAGCAGTTCATTCCCGGTAACAACCGTCTTGTGCACAAGGTAGGAGAACATCTCTACAGCTTCTATCTTTATGAGTATGCCGGCGTCAATCCTGCAAACGGAGATGCCATGTGGGTCAGCGAAACCGGTGAACTCACCAACAATTACGCTGCAGCGAAGAGAAGCATTGTCGGTTCCCCCGAACCCAAACTGAACGGCGGTATCAACACCAGGCTCACTGCCTACGGAGTGTCACTTGACGTGAACCTCGAGTACAAGTGGGGCAACCTCGTCTCTATTGAGGAAAACCGCTACGCCAACTCAGACGGTTACAGCTGGCCTAACACCGGAGCCAACACCCAGCTTGATTACTGGACTACTCCCGGTCAAATTGCCAGGAACCCGAAACCTATAGCCAACAACTCAACCAGCTCGGCCGGCTACAGAAGCACGAGATGGTTATATGACGGCTCATATCTCAGGCTTAAGAACATCACCCTTTCCTACAGCCTTCCCAAGGCAGTGGTGACAAAGATGAAGATGCAGAACCTGAGAGTCTATGCGAGTGCAGTGAACCTTTACACCTTCCATAAAGTGGACTTCTGGGATCCTGAAAGAGGAGTTGACGGTTGCGGATTCGGAATATATCCGCAGACCAAGAAGATCATGGGCGGCATTGAGGTATCATTCTAACAAGTAAATCGATGATGCTATGAAAACAAAATACTTAATATTATTATCCTTTGCAGTCTTATTTACTGCTTGTGAGGATTTCCTTGTCAAGGAACCACGGTTATCGCAGTCGAATGAGATGACACTCTCCACCTACAAAGGACTGGACAATGCTACCGGCGGAGTCTATTCCCAGTTATGCGCCTACGGCTGGTATGGATCACAGTTCCCTATCACTGCCGATATGAAGGGTGGAAATGCCAAGAGAGGTTCTGTTATATCAGGAAGATATACCGATGAATATCTCTGGAACAATACCCCGGCTTCAACCTCGGGATTGTGGGCCACAGCTTATACTACCATTGCAAAGGCCAACAACGTAATGAAAGTTATCAACGGCGGATTCACCGAGGCAGGTGTTGAACAGGCTGACCTGGACCTGCTTATGGGCGAATGCCTGTTCATGAGAGGACTTGCATACTTTGACCTGGCCCGCATGTACTGCCAGCCCTATTCTGCAGGCGAGTCCAATATGGGAGTACCCGTGGTGCTGGTTACCGAGAACGGTTATCCGGCCCGCAATACAGTAGGCGAAACATATGACAGGGTCATTACTGACCTTGAAGATGCCCTTCCGCTGCTGCCTGTTACAAATCCGAGAGGTGACGATGCTGCATTTGCAACAAAAGTGGCCGCTCAGGCACTGCTGGCAAAAGTCAGCCTCTACATGGAGGACTGGCAGGCTGCTGCAACCTATGCAACCACTGTCATCGGAACAGCCGGGCTTGAACTTTTCACTGCCGATGAATACACCACATGGGATAATGACGGTTACTGGGGAAGCGGCGGACCGGGAGCTGAAATAATCTTCCAGGTTGACGGTTCTGAAGGCAACTCCTCTCATCCCTGGTGGGATGCAATATCCTATATGATGGATCCGGGTGGTTACGGTGACTGCGCAGCATCACTTGACGTCCTGAACCTCTATGAAGAAGGAGATGTGCGTGCTGACCTGTTCCAGGAGCCTGCTACTTATCCGGGTGAATTCTGGAGCCTGAAATATCCGGGACGTATGGGCAGGACACCACACAGGGAGTTTAACTTCCCCGTGCTGAGACTGGCCGAGATGTACCTGATCCGCGCCGAGGCTATCCTTCAGGGAGCTTCTGTGTCAGGTGTCACAGCACTGGCAGATTACAATGCAATCCGCACTCACCGTGGCCTGGCAGCTGCACCTGCTGTCACCCTGAATGACATCTACGCTGAGAGAAGAAGAGAACTTTGCTTTGAAGGCAATGAGTTGTTCGACCTAGCCCGCACACAGCGCTCTCTCACCAGAACTGACTACACCGGGCTGTCTAACAAGGATATTCCATTCACAGCCGGCGGCACCGCACTGGTTAACTACAAGTGGGCTATGCCAATACCACAGGCAGAGACTGATGCCAACGTCAACTGCGAACAGAACCCGGGTTACTAACATAAAACTCGAAAATGATGAAAAAGATAATCACCAACTTACTCATACTCGCAGTTGCCTTACTACTTGTGACTTCTTGCGATGATACATATCCAATAATATATGATGATTCAGTCATCGTTGTTGGAATGAGTTCAGCTTCACTTTCAGTAAATGAAAACGCCAGCGGATCTTTCAATATTTATCTGGGCGGTGTTTCCGGAACTGAAGCTACCGATGTGACCCTGGCGGTCTCGGTTGATGGCATTTCAAAACCTGCCGTCGAAGGAACAGACTTCACCCTCTCTTCAAAGAGCGTCAACGTACCGGTTGGCGTAGCAACAGTAACTGTAAATCCCATTGACAACAGTGTCTTTGCCGGCAACAAACAGTTCAAGGTGACAATTACGGGCAACAGCAAGGACTATCCGCTGGCTGTCCAGAAGTCAATCCTTGTGACTCTTGTCGACGACGAGCATCCGCTGAAGAACTGGATTGGGACATATACTGTCGCTGCAGCCAGCTACGGTGATCCGGGTAACTGGGATGAAGAATGGACTGTTGTCACTTCACCGGTCGCCGGCGATGTCACGAAGCTTGCATTACTTGGCATCTCAGACGGAACAAAGCCTGCCATAGCTACATTCAATACCACTGCTATGACCATCGAGATTGAAACACCTCAGGATCTTGGCCAGATCTATGGCTATGCTGATCCTTACTGGGGAGAGATCTATTACGGTACCGATTTGCTTTTCGCCCTGGTAGGAGGAAATTGGGCAGATCCATCTGACGGTATCCTCGGCGCAAACTCCGGCATCAAGCTGACCGGAACCATTGAGGCTGACGGAACCATTCGGATCGACAAAATAGCTCCGGTACTCAGGTACAGCACAACTGATTATGTTGTATGGGATATGTTCAATACAACATGGACCAAATAATAACAGTAATCTGATACCAATGAAGAGATGCGTCCTGAAGAGGGCGCATCTTTTTTGTCTCTTGGATATTTGATATCTTTACGGGCTAATTAAGGGAAATGAGATTTAGAGGGATCATCATATTGTTTGTGATATTTACACGCCTTCCCTTCCTGAATTCACAGGTAGTTCCTGAGAGCCATATTGTCAAGGTTGCTGATGCCTTTATCAGGGGGTATCTGGGAGAAGACAAGCGCGTAGTGTCCGGCATATACCCGTTGGTTATTGGTGAGGCCTCATCAATATGCCATGTGGAACTCTCCCCGGAAGGCTGGCTGCTCATGTCACGTGACTGGTCCGCTCAGCCTGTCCTGGCCTTTTCACTGACCGGCAATTTTGTTATGCCTGCAGCGGACAGTAATGATAACCGGTTCGTGTTCCTGTCAGGCTATACCAGGCAGCTGGAGAGCAAATCCATGGAAAAGAGCGGCGCGCAAGATTCAAGATGGGATACGGGATATTATTACCTTAAATCGGCTGAGTTTGCCACCGCAGAGGCAACCGTTTCACCTCTGATAACAGTAAAATGGAACCAGGGAAGTACCTGGAACAGATTCTGCCCTGAAGATGCAGCAGGACCCGGCGGTCATGTCTATGTCGGGTGTGTTGCAGTAAGCATGGCACAGGCAATGAGCGTCTTCGAAACACCAGTCAGCGGTACGGGTATATCGCAATACTATCATCCGGTTTACGGGACAATATCTCAGGACTTCAGCAAGGCAACCTACAAGTGGGATGAGATGAGCGAAGTCATTCCGGATGACAACAATACACTTCTGCTCTATCACTGTGCCGTTGCGGTGAACATGGACTTCAGTCCTGACGGTTCCGGTACCCGGACATCAGCAGCTGCGGCAACAGCCCTGAAGCAATACTTCTTCTATTCGCAAAGAATGACTTTCTACAAACGTGAAAACTTCACTACAGAGAAATGGAAGAACATGCTTGACAGCAGCCTGGCTGCCGGTAGCCCGGTTATTTATTCAGGGTTTCCCGAGGTTGGCTCAACAGGACATGCCTTTAATATTGACGGTGTACACAAGAGCAACTATTACCACCTTAACTGGGGATGGAGCGGGTCAAATGACGGCTACTTCACCATAGACAACCTCAAACCGGGAGGCTCTGACTTTACTAAAGGCCACACGGCCATTGTAGGCGTAAAACCATACTATTATCCCACCGGAGTGGAACTGTCTGATACCCTTGTGCTTCTCAGCCAGCCTGCCGGTAAAGCAGTTGCCCAGTTCAGTGTTGTGGATGAAGCGACGGATAATAATTATGAAATCACGCTTGAATGCGATTCGACCTTAACGGGAACTGATTGGATTCCTGACTACTATCTTGACGGAGATTCACTAAGAGCAGCACGATCCTTTGTCAGGGACGACGGACCTGTTGACACTGTCACCTTCATAGTTAAGGATGTCCATGGCAATCAGATCAGAGCCAGCAGTTTGCTCCTCCTGACAGCATCTTTATCCGTCGAGAGGGTTGAGACGGAGGACTCAATTTCAATATACCCCGTTCCTGTAAAAGAAAACCTCATCATAACCTTTTCTCCGGGCAGGGTCCGGATCAGGGTCACAAACCTCCGGGGTGCTGAAGTGGCCGGCTTAACCGCGGACTCAGGGAGGGTGACCGTTCCCGCCTCGGATTTGCCACCGGGCCTATATGTTGTGACAGTGACGGATGCAAAGGGAAAACAGTACTCAAAGAGTATAATCAAAAACTGATACTTGGTTTATTTTAATGTGCCAGTGGGGTGGTTGGTTGGAAATTAACTCTTATATTTGCACCCTCATAAAAAACAAGTAACAATTAACGAATTCTTTAAATGTCAGTAAAAATCAGATTAGCTAGGAAGGGCCGCAAGAAGCAGGCCTACTACCACGTGGTGGTAGCAGATAGCAGGTCGCCACGTGATGGCAGATTCATTGAGAAGATCGGGGTTTATAACCCGCTCACTGACCCGGCAACAATCGACATCAATTTCGAGAAGGCACTGGGATGGCTGCAGAACGGCGCGCAACCTACGGAAACATGCAGGGCAATCCTTAAGTACAAGGGTGTGATGATGAAGAAGCACCTCCTCGAAGGTGTGTCTAAGGGCGCTTTTGACGAGGCTGAAGCCGACCGTCGTTTTAACGAATGGCTGAAGGGCAAGGAAGAGAAGATCGAAATGAAGAAATCAGGTCTTGAGAAGCTGGGCGAGGATGCCCGCAAGAGGAGACTTGAAGCTGAAAAAGCGATCAAGGAATCAAGGGCAGCCGAATATGCGAAAAAGCTTGCAGCTCTCGCTGCTGAGGCAGAAGCAGCAGCAAAAGCCGCATTAGCAGCCGAGACTCCTGAAGAGGCTGTTGCCGAAGCAACTGAAGCTGTTGAAGCAGCCACTGAAGAGTCTGCAACCCAGGCAGAGACTGAGGCTCCTGCAGCTGAAGCCAGTGAAGAAACTGCAGAAGAGACAGAAAAGACCGAGTAGGGTCTTTTATTCCCCTGCCGCCGGAAAGTGAAAACGATAGGCAGAATAACCAAAACGTACGGCTTTGAAGGAGCCGTGGTGGTGAGAAGTGAGAGCGGCATCAGGGGGGAACCGCAACAGGGTGAACCGGTATTCGTCGTAAAAGACGGGATACCGGTTCCCTTTTTTACCCGCGAGGCATACTCGCCCTCGCCGGACACGCTGATCATATCATTTGACGATTACCTCACAGCAGAGTCCGTGGCCCACCTGCGTGGCTGCGTGGTGCGTACTGAAGGCACGGAGGAGTCCGCGGACGAACTGGCGGCGCTGGCGGGGTTCACGCTGTCTGACACGCTCAGCGGCCTCTCGGGAACCATCACGGAAGTGCTCCGCAACCCCGGTCAGCTAATGGCCGTGGCAGTAATACATGGAGAGGAGGTCCTCATCCCGCTTCACCCGGACCTGGTCGTCTCCCTCGACAGGAAGCACAAAAAGATCAGGATGGCTCTCCCGGGGGGACTGTTACGGCTGAACGACTGATTCCCGGGCCTTTTTTTTATCCCCTGTGCAGCAAAGTAGAATTCCTTCCGTCTTTTCATTGTAATACTTGAATTTAATACGGAGCAGTCATGAAAAAAATTCTTGCCTTAGCATTCACTATGATAATTGTTGTCCAGGTTTCACTGGCGCAGACAGCCTACACCGAAAAGAGGGAGTTGTCAGGATTCAGCAAGGTCTCCTTCGCCGTTTCAGGCGAGGTGCGGATGAGGTAATCATCCGCGGATAATCTTCACAGTACCGTTTCCGGATACTTTGATGACCGAAGAGGGAGTGGCCCTGCTTCGGTCATCCTGTCTCCACAGGCATACATAATCGACTGCAGCCTTCATCTCTTCGCTTATCTCATCAAAGATAGCCGGTGCACTGCTTCCGCTGATATTGGCCGAGGTGGAGACCAGAGGCTTCCTGAGTCCCGTTATGAGCTCATCGCAGAAGGGGTCGTTGCATACCCTCACTCCCACTGACCCGTCGACTGAGGCCACACCCTCCGCCAGGCTCCGTCCCTTGTCGTAAACTATTGTCAGAGGCTTCTCCGAAAGCTCCGCTAACTGCAGGGCAACCTCAGGTGGATTGTCGACGTATCTTGTCAGCATCGGAACAGAATTGACGAGGATTATCAGGCTCTTGTTTTCAGCCCTCTGCTTTAACTGGTATATCCGGCGGATGGCCTGCACGTTCGTAGCGTCACAGCCCAGACCCCAGACAGTATCCGTCGGGTAAAGGATGATACCCCCGGTGCGGAGGATTTTCAGGGCATTTGCCAGATCGGTTCCGAATTCACTTTTCATGGTTTCTTTCAAAGGGTTTTTAGCTATTTGTGCCGAAAGTTAAAAAACAATAATAGCTCTTAAATGTTTTCTCTTCTTAAACCGCAAAGATTAAATTTGAGCTTCATCAAAAAGAACTTCTATGATGCGCAAAATCCTGATCACTTTCGTTCTTGCCGGGTCATGCATGCTGGCCGGCGCTCAAAACAACAACGGTTATCAGCTTCCCCCGGAAGCGATTGTTTCACTGGTCGATGCCCCTCAGACACCGTCAGTGCAGCTCAGTCCCGACAATCAGACGATGCTGCTTCTGTACCGTCCCGGACTTCCTTCCATAGCCGACCTGTCACAGCCCGAGATGAGGCTGGCGGGCATACGTTTTGATCCTTCAACAAACGGCCCCAGCCGGGTGCAGGGTGTTAACAGGATTTCGGCACAGAAGATTGACGGAACAAGCCTGGGAGATCTGAAAGGCCTCCCGGAAGATCCCAGGCTGGGAGGCGTGTCATGGTCACATGACAGCAAACGCTTCGCCTTCACCAACACCACGGAGAGCACTATAGAACTGTGGGTTGCCGATGTGGAGCCGATGACTGCCCGGAAGATCGATGAAGGACTTAACGGCATCTTCCGGAGGACGATGACATGGCTGCCTGACGGCTCCATTATTTACCTCCGTACGCTGCGCGACAGGGGTACGGCCCCGGCGGCCTCAATGGTACCCGCAGGACCCTCCATCCAGGAGAGCGAAGGCATACAGGGAGAGTCACCTACCTTCCAGGACCTGCTCACGTCAGTTGACGATGAAACGATTTTTGAATTTTTTGCCACATCGGAACTTGTAAGATGGGATGGCCAGATGACTTCTGCAATTGGCAGCAGAGGAATGATCAGCGATATGTCGCCCTCACCCGACGGGAAATGGCTGCTTGTAACACTGACTGAAAAACCCTTTTCCTATGTGGTACCTTACTATTATTTCCCATCGCGTACCGAGATCTGGGACCTTTCTGGCAAAACCATACGGACAATGCTTGTTAAACCACTCCAGGAGAACCTGCCCAGGGGGTATGATGTTGTTAACCCGGGCCCCAGAAACTACAGCTGGCGCAGTGACAAGCCGGCATCGCTGACGTGGGTTGAGGCTCTTGATGAGGGTAAATATCACGCCGCGGAGATGCAGTACCATGACCGGGTGTTCCTGCTTGATGCCCCGTTTGCAGGTGACCCGCTGCCGTTCATCGCCACAGGTAAACGCTTCCAGGGCATTATATGGGGCAATGACAATCTCGCGATACTGATGGAAGGACTTTCAAAGTCGCGCGTCAGGACAACCTCCGCATTCAGCCCGGCAAACCCGCAGGCTACGCTGAAAAAAATATCGGAGCTGAACTCCGATGACAGGTACAACAACCCCGGATTCCCCATCACCGTGTCAAATGAGTGGGGCCGGTCGGTGCTGCTCACCGCAGACAAGGGCAGGAGCCTGTACCTTTCAGGACAGGGTGCCTCACCGGGGGGTGACAGGCCTTTCGTGGACAAGTATGACCTCAGGACGGGCAAGGCCACACGGTTGTGGCGATCGGAAGCTCCATATTATGAGACGGTTAACGAGTTTATCGATCCTGCGCGCGGGCTCCTTCTCACCGTGCGGCAGTCTGTAACCGAGGTGCCCAACTACTTCATCCGTGATCTCAAAAAGGGTACTCTGAAGCAGGTCACGAAATTCGAGAATCCCTATCCGCAGCTCTCGGGGGTGCATAAGGAGCTTGTCACCTACAAGCGCAAGGATGGGGTTGACCTCTCCTTCACCCTTTACCTCCCGGCAGGATATGACAAGACCAGGGACGGTTCGCTACCGACGATACTGTGGGCCTATCCACGTGAGTTCAATGATCCCTCCATGGCAGGACAGGTGAGCGGATCACCCTATACCTTCACGCGAATCAGCCCCTCTTCAGTACTTGTTTATGTCACACAGGGGTATGCCGTGCTTAACGATGCCAGCTTCCCCATAGTAGGTGTCGGCGGTCAGGAGCCCAATGACACCTTTGTTGAGCAACTCGTGGCCGATGCAGAGGCAGCTATAAACAAAGCTGTTGAGATGGGCGTGACCGATCCGAAGCGTGTGGCTGCCAGCGGCCATTCATACGGCGCCTTCATGACTGCCCACCTTCTTTCTCATTCGAGGCTCTTTGCTGCAGGCATTGCCCGCAGTGGCGCCTATAATCGTTCACTCACCCCGTTCGGATTCCAGAATGAAAACCGCAGTTTTTGGGAGGCCCCGGAGCTATACCTTGAATTGTCACCGTTCACGCATGCCACCAGGGTAAAGGACCCCATGCTGCTGATACACGGCATGGCTGACAACAACCAGGGTACCTTCCCGATTCAGAGCGAGAGATACTATGCAGCACTCAAGGGTGCAGGGGCAATTACCAGGCTGGTGCTGCTACCGCATGAGGCCCACGGATACTCTGCCCGCGAGTCGCTCCTTCACATGCACTGGGAGTACCTCAGATGGATGGATAAATATGTGAAAAACAAAAAGTGATAACTGCCGGGTTCAGTTAGGTAATGTTAAAAATCTAATTAGTTTTGTACCTCAAAT
>DHGW01000067.1:4471-11037 GCA_002402965.1 Bacteroidales bacterium UBA4788 | reverse complement strand
CGACCGGATGCAGGAGATAGCCGGTTATGTCAAAGAAGGCGCTATGGCCTACATCAAGCGCCAGTACAGTGTTGTGTTCAAGGTCTTCCTTGTTCTTGTAGTTCTCCTTTTTATCCTTGCTTACATGGGTGTTCAGAACCCCTTTGTTCCGCTGGCATTCCTTACGGGCGGATTCTTCTCCGGACTCTGTGGTTACCTGGGAATGAGAACAGCAACCAACGCATCGTCGAGGACAGCCCAGGGGGCTTCCGAATCACTCAACAAAGGACTTAAGATTGCCTTCCGCAGCGGTGCAGTGATGGGACTGATTGTAGTCGGTTTCGGACTGCTTGACATTGTAATCTGGTTTCTTGTCCTGAATAACCTGGTCTTCAGCCCTGAAAATATGCTTGAAGGATGGAAATGGGCGGGTCTGACTTTCGTTCACCCCGGCACCACTGACCACCAGAAGATGATCGAGATCACTGCTACCATGCTTACATTCGGGATGGGTGCTTCTACACAGGCTCTCTTTGCCCGCGTTGGCGGCGGCATCTTCACCAAGGCTGCAGACGTTGGCGCTGACCTGGTTGGCAAGATCGAGGCAGGCATCCCTGAGGATGATCCGCGTAACCCTGCAACCATTGCTGACAACGTTGGTGACAATGTAGGCGACGTGGCCGGTATGGGCGCTGACCTTTACGAATCATATGCGGGATCTATCCTGGCAACGGCAGCTCTCGGAGCAGCACTGCCAATCGTGGCAGCCGGTGATCAGATCAAGGCCGTGATATCACCTATGATAGTAGCTGCCATCGGAATACTCCTGTCAATTGCCGGTGTCTACATGGTACGGACAAAGGAACAGGCCACGCAGAAGAACCTGCTCAATGCACTTCTGCTCGGCACGGGCGGCAGCTCAGCACTTATACTGGTGGCTATTGCAGTTATGGCATTTACCGGGTGGATCACCTGGGGTGTCTTCGGTGCCGTGGTCGCCGGTCTTCTTGCAGGTGTGATAATCGGCCAGTCAACAGAATACTTTACTTCTGATGAGTACAAGCCTACCAAAGGCATTGCTAAACAGACACAGCAGGGTCCGGCAACCACAATCATCGAAGGTATTGCCGTCGGCATGCAGTCGACCTGGATTCCCGTCCTTACCATCTCCATTGCAATAATTGCGGCATACGGATTTGCAGGCGGATTTCAGGACTTTTCATGGGGTGTGTACGGTATTGGGTTTGCAGCGGTGGGGATGCTCTCCACCCTGGGTATCACCCTGGCTACTGACGCCTTCGGCCCGATAGCTGACAACGCAGGCGGTAATGCCGAGATGGCACATCTTCCCAAGGAGGTACGTGAGCGTACTGACGCCCTTGACATGCTGGGCAACACCACCGCAGCCACAGGCAAAGGATTTGCTATCGGTTCAGCGGCACTGACAGCCATGGCCCTGGTGGCGGCTTACATGGAGGAGGTCAAGCTCTGGCTCGGACGCCTTGCAGATGATACGGTTGAGGGATACAAGCAGATTGGTGATGTGCTCTTCTACAAGAGCACTGCGCCTTCGGTCATACCTGAGGGAATGACAGCCATTAACGTCAGTACCGCTCATATAAAGGACTTCGTGGGAGCATATGACCTGTCGCTGTTCAATCCGCTGCTTATCGGCGGTATCTTTATCGGAGCCATGATGGCGTTCCTCTTCAGCTCGATGTCAATGAAAGCTGTGGGTCGCGCTGCAGGAAGCATGGTTGACGAGGTAAGGCGCCAGTTCCGTGAAATACCCGGTATCATGGAGGGGACAGGCAAGCCTGACTATGCCAGGTGTGTTGCAATATCAACGAAAGGCGCACAGCGCGAGATGATGCTTCCCTCACTGCTGGCAATAGCTGTTCCGCTGGTAATAGGCCTCACCCTGGGTGTTCCGGGTGTTGTAGGTCTTCTGATGGGAGGGATGACCACCGGGTTCACCCTGGCCAGCATGCTCAACAACTCGGGCGGCGCATGGGATAATGCAAAGAAATTCATTGAGAAGGGCAACTACGGCGGCAAGGGCAGCCAGGCTCATAAAGCCGGCGTTGTTGGTGACACCGTTGGTGACCCGTTCAAGGACACATCAGGTCCCTCGCTTAACATCCTTATCAAGCTCATGTCAATGGTTTCGGTGGTTATGGCCGGTCTGACCGTGACCTGGAGCATAATGGGTTAAAAGTTTATTTATTAAAGAATAAAAGAGAGCCTTTCGGGGCTCTTTTTTTTAGCATATACCTCTCTTCTCAATTTAGTGCGCAGTCAGTCTGTCTGGTGGCATGGTGAGGCAGCGCTATTTCTTTGTACCCGAAGGGGTATATTGTTCAATTATTTTATTATCTTTATACCCGGTAAGGTATAAAATATGATAAAATCTACATTGTCATTATCGGAGTTTTTAAAAGAGAAAAGGAAGAAACTGAAGCTGACGCAATACCAGTTAGCAGAAAAAGCAGGAGTAGGTCTTCGCTTTGTTCGTGATCTTGAGCAGGGAAAAACCACACTCAGGATGGACAAGGTAAACCAGGTATTAAGACTATTTGGACAGGAACTTGGGCCACAGCCAATAAACCGTGAAAAACTTATTAATGAATGAGAAAAGCAAAAGTATACATGCGCTATGAACTGGCCGGGTTTTTAACTGAGACCACAGATGGTTATACGTTTATATATGATGCCAACTATCTGATCGGATCAGCTCCGGAACCTGTAAGTCTCACGTTGCCTGTTCAGGCTAAACCGTATGAAAGCAAGATCCTGTTTCCTTTCTTTGATGGGCTGATCCCTGAAGGCTGGTTATTGGATATAGCTGAAAAGAACTGGAAATTAAATGCCCGTGACAGAATGGGCCTGCTGCTTGCATGTTGCAGGGATTGTATCGGGGCTGTAAGTATTGAGGAAGATAAATCTTAAGCTAAGGCAATGAGACGATGTTTATTTTGTTACCAGCCTCTGAAAGAAGAAGGACCTGAATTTCACGGCAGCTGCTCCGTGAAAATATTTGGGACTGTCCTCCCTCCTGAATTCCCTTATAATGAAGATCAGATGTTGAATCTGGCCGAGGAAGTAATTAAGTCTCAGACCTCTGTGACAGGAACACAGCCAAAACTGTCACTTCACCTCGATAAGCTGGCAAAGAAGGATGAACCACAACTATTTACCATTATGGGTCTGTGGGGTGGGTACATACTAAAGCCGCCTTCAAAACAATACCGGTTTCTTCCTGAACTGGAAGACCTTACAATGCATCTTGCAGAGATTGCGGGAATGGATGGAGTTCATTGCACATGAATTCTTTCATTTGTACAATATTAAGACCATCAGGCCGATAGCCCTCGGGCCGTTTGACTATGACAGGGAGAATTATACCAATATGCTGTGGGTCTCGGAGGGATTCACGGTCTATTATGATTATCACAAGGGACCGGGCAGGAAATGATCTTCAATGATCTTTTCAGGGCAGTGAACTGATTATCAGTCAGTGCGGTAACCGGAATCGTCTCTGCGTGGCTGAAATTCAAACATTGCATTATTGGACTTTTAAGCAAAAACGAATATGAAATTCATTCCGGAATTCAGTGATATTGAGTCAGCCATGCGGCTGATAGCAGGGGAAGTGCACCGCACGCCGATGCTCACCTCGAAGCAGCTTGATGCCATCAGCGGTGCGAGGCTCTTCTTCAAGTGTGAGAACTTTCAGAAGGTGGGTGCCTTCAAGTTCAGGGGGGCTACCAATGCTGTCCTGAATCTGTCAGAAGGCCAGCGCGCCGCCGGCGTGGTGACGCACTCGTCGGGCAATCACGCCGCCGCCCTGGCTCATGCTGCGGTTTCACGCGGGGTGAAGGCATATATTGTGATGCCATCCTCGGCGCCCGAGGTAAAGAAGAGGGCGGTGGCGGGTTACGGTGCGGAGATAACCTTCTGTGAGCCCACGCTGGCGGCGCGTGAGGCCGCCGCCGCGGAGGTGATAGCCCGGACCGGCGCGACGATGATCCACCCTTATGATAACTTTTATATCATCGCCGGTCAGGGGACGGCCGCGATGGAGATGCTGGCGGATATGCCGGAGCCTGACGCGGTCCTCGCACCGGTGGGCGGCGGCGGCCTCCTCAGCGGCTCGGCCATAGCCACTAAACACCTCGCACCAGCTGCAAAAATATACGGGGCCGAGCCGCTGCTGGCCGATGACGCGGCCAGATCACTCCGCACAGGATCAATCCAGCCCGCACTGCCACCCCGCACAATCGCCGACGGACTCCTCACTTCGCTCTGCGAAAGAACCTTCACCGTCATTAAACAGAATGTGGATGACATACTCACAGTTACCGAAGACCAGATAATAGAGGCGATGACCCTCATGTGGACAAGGATGAAGATTGTTGTTGAGCCCTCATCAGCCGTCCCGCTGGCTGCGGTGCTGGCCAACAGGGAGCTGTTCAGCGGCAAGCGCGTGGAAATTATTGTTTCCGGAGGGAATGCTGACCTGTCGAAGCTGCCTTTCGGTCAGCACGCCTGAAATAGGCTATCACCGGGTAATGATCTGAATATCTTACCTTGACGATATCGAAATCAGTACATTCAATCTCGTCGCCGTAAAGGATAAAATCAATCCTGTTGGGAGGGTATTTGCCCCTGTAGGTGAATCCTGCCCCGTAACCGGCTTCCACAAAGGCATCCTTCAGTCCGCGGCGCATCCTCCGGTAGGTGTAGGAGACAGGAGTGTCATTAAAATCGCCCGCCACGATCACAGGGTAAGGTGATGACTCCATGTGCCTCCTGACGCGGTCAACCTGGAGTGCCCTGCTGGCAAAACCCTCCATCAGGCTTCGGTATATTCCTGAGATTTTATTCATGGAGCTCCCTCTGTCCTCACCGGCGATCTCGTTGAGGAGGTTCCCCTCCACCCGCCGCAGACGGAACGACTGTAAATGGTTGTTGTAAACCCTGAATGTATCTGTGTCAACCACGATGTCAGTGAAGATGGTCATAGAAGATGACCCGGGGTGAACCACATCGCCCCTGTATATGATGGGGTAACGGGTTATGGTGGCTATCCCGTACCTGCTGGCGCTGCCGCTCTTGATTAGCTTGAAGTGAGTGTTCCTCCTTCCCCCGAGACCCTCTTTCAGTTTCCTCTCACCGGCGGCCGGATCACCCTTTACAAAATACTCCTGCAGACAGAGGATACCCGGATCCTCCTTTCTGAGAAGCTGAAGCATCTTGGAGTGTGTGTTCTTCTCGCTGGCCTCGTAAATATTGAAGAGCCGGATGTTGTAGCTCATCAGCTTCAGATCATGGTGCTCCTCCTTGCCCTGGTTGGTGAACCTGATGAAGTTGTGAATATAACCGAAGCCTGCAGCCAGCGCCAGCAATGATAAAAGTGCGTACCACTTTCTGAAGAGGATCCACAGGATGACCATCGCTACGTTCGCGGCAGCGATGTAGGGATAAGCCAGCCCGAAGAGCGCGGGAAAGGCTGTGGTGGCCGGGTTGATGTAAATGGACAGGTATGCCAGTACCAGGAGCAGGATCAGAAAGATATTGAATGCCAGCAGAATATTTCGCGTAAAGCGCTTTATCCCGCTGTTATTTTTTCTGACTCTCGCTGAAGAGGATTGCTTTTTCTTCCTTTGTGAGACTGTCATAACCTCCTTTTGAGATCTTATCGAGTATATGATCTAATGTCTTTTGCCTTTCAGCCTTTATTGCGTTGTATTCATGATCATCCTTAACCTTTGTAGCATCAAAGGCGGCCCCGGCCTTCTTGTAGGTCACCTTCATCTTCTTACCCGGCTTGAAGAGATTAACAAAGAAGTCGATAATCATGTTTAACCATACCCCGATATCCTTTCCGTTCCTGAGCCCGTAACCGTATGCCAGACCCATCAGGGCCCCGCCGATATGTGCTACCTTGCCGCCTGTGTTCACTGAGAAATCGAAGACGGATGTCATGAAGAAGGTGGCCAGCGCCAGGTACTTCAGCTTCACCCTCCCGATGAAGAGCAGATGCAGTTCGAGCTCAGGGAGATAAACTGCCGTACCGATTACGAGGGCCATCACCGATGCTGAGGCACCCAGGGCTATCGAGACATTCACGGTGCCTGCAAAAGCCGGGAAGATATTGAAGACTGCAATATAGAGTAATGCTCCGGCCAGGCCGCCGAGGATGTAAAGAGAAAGCAGCTTGCGCTGGTCAAGGTATGCCAGGAATATCTTCCCGAACCACCAGAGCCATAGCAGGTTAAAGAGCAGGTGGATAAACCCCTGGTGGGTGAACATGTAAGTGATGGGGGTCCATGGCTTGAAAGCCAGGGCACCGACGGAGGCGGGGACGGCCAGGTTCGATATAACCGTGGTTGCCAGCACGGGGCTGGCGGAAAGAACCCCGATGACTTCGATGATCTTTATCAGCAGGAAGACGGCGCCGTTGACATACATCAGCCGCGTCAGGACCGTGCCGTGTCTGAATGATCCCTTTATCTCGTCCCAGATACTCATCAATAGAAGGTTTTAGTGGTCTTGCGCCAGTACCTGATAAGGATGTACCCAAA
>DHGW01000067.1:0-4463 GCA_002402965.1 Bacteroidales bacterium UBA4788 | reverse complement strand
TCGATGGCTGCATATCCTATGACCACATACTTGGCTTTGACAGGTACGGGAGGGAAGATGAACATCAGCTGTGTGTTGGGGAAGAGCATCCCGAATGCCAGCAGAACGCCGTAGACGGCTCCCGATGCCCCCACCACGGGGACATGCAGTATTGAGTTAAGCATTGCCATCTGTGCGTCAGTGAAGTTACTTTGCTGGCTGACGGCATTGCTGCCCAGGTCATATACGTACTGCAGCTCTTCAGGAGTGATGACCGCCATCACCTTGTTGTACTGGATCCACTGTACCAGCTCGAAGAAGAATGCTGCGCCCAGTCCGGTGATCAGGTAGTATATCAGGAACCGCTTCGGTCCCCACACCTGTTCAAGGATTCTTCCGAACATCCATAGTGCGAACATGTTGAACAGCAGGTGTACAAACCCGCCGTGCATGAACATGTGTGTCACTATCTGCCATGACCGGAAGAACTCTGATTTCGGGAAGTAAAGTCCAAGGATACCGTTCAGGTTGACGCCTGCGGTGATCCTGAGAAGTTCGGTGAGGAGAAGCATGACCACGTTGATGATGATGAGGTTCCTCACCACCGGTGGTGTGCCTGATAATATTCTGTTCATCTCTGTTTTCTCTCGTGTTTCAGAGCGCAAATTTAGCCATTCTGACCGAAAATCAAGTGAATCTCCGGTCAAGCTCTTCGAGAGTGATGATATTCATCACCGTTTTGCCTGTGGGAGAGTAGTTTGGCATGGAGCAGGCGAAGAGCATATCGAACAGTTCTTCCATCTCCGTATGCGTCAGCGGCGTGCCGTACTGGATGGCTGATGCCCTTGCCATTGATAGTGCCACGCGTTCGCGGGCCCCGATGGACGGGTCGCCCAGGGTATGCCTGTATTCCGAGATGATTGTCTCGAGCATCGTCAGGGGGTTGGCATTGCGGGTGTCGGCAGGGTGGCCGGTGATTGTTACGTTGTTGCCCTTTCCTTTTTTTATCCCGAAGCCGAGCATCCTGAGCTGGTCGGCTATCTCGTCCAGGACGGCCATCTCGCCGGGATTGAGCTCGGTCTCCACTGGGAAGAGCGACACCTGTGCGGGGCGCGGCCCGTCGCCCAGTGAGGCGAGGTACCTCTCGTAGAGCACCCTCTCGTGTGCCCTGCGCTGGTCAATCATCATTATTCCCGAGATGACAGGGCACATGATATATCGGTTCTTTACCTGGAAGAAGCGGCGTTGGCTGGTGGCGCTGCTGTCGCCATGCGCCTGCATTCCGCTGCCGGTTTCGTCCTGTGGCTGGCCATCACCTTTCGCTCCGCCGGCCTGGGTTGCACTGCCCTGCTCACTGCTGCGGGCGGTGATGGTGAAGAGCGACTCCCAGTCGCGGGGTGGGTTGTGCTCCGCATCCCACTTCCATTTCGTCTCCGGCCGATTGTATTCGGTGCCATCGAAGGGATTGAAGGTATGATCTACATCAATACGAGGTGGCATCGGGGGAGGGGTGTTGCCCGTGATGACCGGTATGTCCACGGCTCCCTCAGGCCCGAAATCCAGCGACGGAACCACGTTGAACCGGCCCAGCGCCTCGCGTACGGAGGCCAGCATGATCTGCCATACAGACCTCTCATCCTCGAACTTTATCTCTGTCTTGGTGGGGTGAATATTGACGTCAATAGAGGCGGGATCGGCGGTCATATAGATAAAGTATGCCGGGACAGTGTCCGGTGGCAGCAGCCCCTGGTATGCCTCCATCACTGCCCGGTGGAGGTAGGGGTGTCTGATGAATCTGTTGTTGACGAAGAAGAACTGTTCCCCCGCAGAGCGACGTGCGTTCTCGGGTTTTCCGGCGAAGCCGCTGACAGAGACTATAGTGGTGGATGTCTCCACCGTCACCAGGTTCTGGTTATAGTGTTTTCCGAAGAGTCCCACGATGCGCTGGCGGTGGTTGCCCGATGGCAGACGGTATATCTCCTGGTTGTTGTGTGTCAGGTTGAATCTTATCAGGGGGTGGGCCAGCGCCACGCGCTGGAACTCGGTGATTATATGCCTGAATTCGGTGGTGTCCGATTTGAGGAACTTGCGGCGGGCCGGGACATTGTAGAAGAGGCTTCTGACGCTGAATACCGATCCGGCGGCGCAGGAGCAGGGCTCCTGTCTCGTCACCCTCGAGTTGTTTATCTCCACCAGTGTGCCGGCTTCGTCTTCCTCGCGGCGGGTGCGCAGTTCGGTCATAGAGACTGCGGCGATTGATGCAAGGGCTTCGCCGCGGAATCCTTTAGTGATGATTGTAAAGAGGTCGTCGGCTGTTGATATTTTGGAGGTGGCATGTCTCTCGAAGGCCAGCCGGGCGTCGGTCTCGCTCATGCCTGTACCGTTGTCGATAACCTGAACCAGGGTGCGGCCGGCATCGCGGATAACTACGCTTATCTCCGTCGCGTCTGCGTCAACGGCATTCTCCGTCAGCTCCTTGACCACTGAGGCCGGGCGCTGGATGACCTCGCCGGCAGCTATCTGGTTAGCGACGGAGTCGGGCAGGAGCTTGATAATGTCAGTCATCGTGGCGGTTAAAAACGGAGGTAAAGATAGACGACAAGCACGATAATGAGTATGATGACGATAAGTCTTATTGTCGTCTGTTTCTGTACTCTTTCCTGTTTGCGGTTGAAGAAGTTTTTCATGTCTCCCCGCATGATCTTCGAGCGGTAGGGTTGACTGGCTGTGCCCCTGGCAGCTTCAGCGGAGGAGTGATCAATACCCTGTTCCTTGTGCACTGACCCGGGTGCCCCGCTCTCTGCTTCCCGGACGTTGCTTTCCGTGGCCCATGCCTTGCGTCGCTGTTCCATCTCCTCCTTCACCGGGTCATAGTACCGGGGTTTGTAGTTGAAGCCGCGAGGTTTGTTCTGTTTGAAGAAACTCGGGATTGCCATAATGCACTTTTTACAAAAGTAGTAAGAAAACCCTTAACGGCGAATTCAGGGATGACTCTGGTAGGGTTTAGATTGTACTCTTTTTATTACATTTGAAGAACTAAACCTGATGCCTGAGCGATGAAGATTCTTGTCACCTATGCAGGGACGGCCGGGCTGGCAGCCGGGGTTGCCGGGCGTGTTGCCAGGGTTATGACAGGGCTTGGTGCTGAGGTGACTCTCAGTCCGATGAGCGGGGTATCCGCGGTGAAAGGCTATTCCGCCGTGGTGGCCGGTTGTCTGGTGCAGGGTGGCCGATGGGCGCCGGAGGCAATGGAGTTTGTCCGGCACAACCAGGCGGCACTGAACAAAAAGATTTTTGCGATTTTCACTGTCATTCCTTCGCTTGCCACGGATAAGGGTGCCGAGTCGCATATGGTTATCATGCAGTACACGGCGCATGTGCGGGGTATGGTTCACACTGTCAGTGAGGGTTTTTTCAGTGGTGAGCAGGAAAGGAAGGAGACGTCGCAGCCCGGTGAACGGTCGCGGTTCAAGCTGAGTCTGTTGCTGGGTTTGCTGCGCGAAGGGGAGCACCGCAGCCAGTCGGAGGTTGAAGCCTGGTCCGCCCGCCTGCATGAGAAGCTTGTCAATCTGCTCTCTAAGTAATCAGCCGTCGTAATACCGCGTATCGGTTAAAGAATTGTAGCAAGGAACACCAATCATACCCTGTAGGTCACAGACCTTCAGGAATTTTAGAACAGATGACAACCATAAAGTGGTTGCTCGTAGAGCATAAAACATTGTAGGTCAGGCACAAACAAGAGAATATTTGGTCGTAGACCATTCAGCATAGTAAACACATTGGTGACTCCCCAACCCCTATTTCACCCTCACATATTTCTCGCTGTAGTAATTGCTTTTATCCACCTCGCCTGTCTCGTCGGCAGGCCACACCTGTATCAGGGTATCATTGGCAACAACAATCCGCATCCTCAATGTTTTACCGACGTTATCTTTGGTGATGTGGTATTTAATTGTCTCCTTGTAGACAATACCTTCCAGCGTATATGATCCGCCGCCATAGCTATCTGTCTTTATGGTGTCCTGGGAATATTCTCCCACGAACATCCAGTAGTTATTGCACCACATTTTGACCTGGCTTCCCTGGTAGTCAGCCGGGAATATGGCGATGGTTGAATCATTTTCCACCTGTTTGGCATAGATAAGGTTCCATGCACCTATAACAGGGTTAACCGGCTCCTGTTTGCATCCGCTGAGGATGAGCAGGAGCATAGCGCTGAGAATGGCAATCTTTTTCATAGGCAATTATGTTTGGATTAGTCCCGGGTTACGCATTATAAATTTAAGTCTTTTGACAACTCAAGTCAAGTTTATTTGCCTGACTGTTGGGTTTAACTCTGATTAATGACGTTTTGCATGATATTGTCCGGGCGATGTGCAAGCTCTTTACTGGCCGGGTATGGGAGAGGGTATTAAATTATTTCTTCAAAACGCTTGACATTATTAAAAAACCGTCTTAATTTTGAGATGCTGCATTTCTAAAAT
>DHGW01000080.1 GCA_002402965.1 Bacteroidales bacterium UBA4788 | reverse complement strand
TAACTCCGGTGCCTATTGCCCAGACAGGCTCATAAGCAATAATGCATTTTCTGAATTCCTCCGCAGGAAGCACGAACAGCCCCTGCTCCAGCTGACGCTTCACTACCTCAAAGTGAATGCCGGATTCTCGTTCGGCCAGAACTTCACCGCAGCAGAAGATGACCCTGAGTCCGTTCCTGAGTGCCTCGTTGGTCTTTGCTGCCAGCAGTTCATCCGTTTCACCGTAGCAGGTGCGTCTTTCCGAATGTCCGATGATGACACTGCCTGCGCCTGTGCTTTTTATCATTGCTGCTGACACCTCACCGGTGAAGGCTCCGGATTTATGGTCATTGCAGTTCTGAGCTCCTGCTGTGAGGCCGGGAGCGTCAAGCAGCCGGCTGACCATGCTCAGGTGAATGAACGGGGTGCAAAGTACTACTTCCTTTTCATTCAGAGGATTGGCGTTAAAGAACTTGTTTATTTCTGTGGCAAGGGCAACTCCCTCATTCAATTCCAGGTTCATTTTCCAGTTGCCTGCAACTATTTTCTTTCTCATAGTATTAGTTATGTTAGAGTTGTTGTTTAGTATTTTCATTTATTCCTGTCCTTGTTCTGAAGGGGAGTGCGAGGGCCACAGCCAGCAGTACCGAGAGCAGGGCACTGATTGCAATCAGCCTGTTGCCTGATGCCTCCTGTGTTTTAAGTGCCAGGGCGTTAAGGTCTCCGCTGAATTCATCCGGATCAGGCAGATTGTGATATGACCATTTGGCTGCAATAGTCCCGTTATGAAGTACCAGGAAGCCGGGATCNNGACCTGATGACTGTCTTCAGTGTGGTCTCATCCGCAAATAAGGCATTGAATCCTGCTACAAGCAAGCCTGCCTCTTCGGGGATTGTAGCTGTGATGATATAAAACTCCTTCCCCTGTTTCTGCAATTCCATCCCGAGGTTATAACCCTTCATAAGGCCGTCCCTGTCTGACTTATCGAGCCTTCGTGCCACCATCAGCACCACGTCGCCCTGATACCGGGTGATATGGTCAGTCATGTCAATCCCCTCGCTGCTTCTGAGAGTGAAGTCGTGGATGGGTGGCAGATAACCCTTTGACAGCAGTACGGATTTCTGGTCTACAAATTTCCAGGCGGTGTCATCAGCAGGATAGTCATTCATTGTGAACTCCTTCTGAATACCATCCTTCTCATAAATGAACCTGATGTCATACTTGTCCGGTTCGGCATCCGGTGGAACAGTCATTGCATCGGCGATGTTTGTTCCGACCTTGTAGGGTCTGAAATCCATTACCGGCAGATAGGCGAGGTTCATCCTCATAAAAATCAGGAACAGGAAGACGTATCCTATGGTGAAGTTCAACCCGGCCTTTGGCGACATTACACCTTTCTCATCATCTTTTCTGATGAAGACGAAGACCACCAGGAGGGTAATGATTACATTTTTGAAGAATGTCTGCCAGTTTGTAAGAATGATGGCATCTCCGAAGCAGCCGCAGTCGGACACTGGGTTCCAGAGTGCCAGGATGAGTGTCAGTGGGGTGAAGAGGGCCATGAAGAGTGCAGCCATCCAGGATGCCGGCCTTACGAGCGCACCTGTCAGGAGCATCATGCCGGTGACAAACTCAACGAGACAGAGCAGGAGAGAGATGGGGAGCGCCAGGTCATCAAGAAAACCGAGCCTGAAAGCCATAAAGTAATCTCCCAGCTTGAAGGCTGTGCCCATCGGATCAATACCTTTTACGAAGCCGGAGAAAACAAATATCAGCCCGGTTATTATCCTCGCGATCTGTGTAAGGTGCTTCATCTGAGTATCCCCCTTTCCTTAAGTTTATCCAGTATCATTTTGAAAATTTCATCCGGAGCGGGCATAGTGTCATCCTCATCACGGCAACTGATAACCTGGAGGCTTTCATCATCGGCTGCCACGGCTGCATAGATAGCGCGGACCCGCTTCTGAAATTCGAGGCTGCTCTCATGTATATCACTGCTGCCCATAAGATATGTCCTGTCCTCTCCCAACCTTTTGTTTTTCAGTTTCTCTTCGGTGAACCTGAAGGGGACGTCAAGAAAGATATTGATATCCGGTTTCGGGATATTGAAATGTTCGAACTCGAGTCTTAATATCCATTCCCTGAGTCTCTTCACCTCAGCCTCCGTGCGCAACTTGGCGCACTGGTATGCAATATTGGAATAAGTATAACGATCAAGTATCACGAAGTATTTCTCTTCTAGCCATGTTTCTATCATTGTTGCGGCATCCTTCCTGTCTCCGGCATACAGCATTGCTACAAGATAGGGGTCCACACTGTCGAGATCACCGAACTCGCCCCGGAGGAACCGGGCAATCAGTTCCCCGAAGTAAGGGGCATCAGTGCGAGGAAAATGGATATACCTGCACTGCAGGTTCCTTTCTGCAAACCACTCCTTAAGCAGGGATATCTGGGTTGATTTGCCTGCGCCGTCAAGTCCTTCTATTACAATGAGTTTCATGAGTCTCAATTTATCACCTGCCTTTCCGCACAACGGAACGCACCGGTACTAAAGATAGAAATTTCTTCTTTTAACTATTCACTGTCACTCTTATTCAGGTTGTCTGATCAGTCTTTCCGTTTTGATACGGTTAACAATTTTCAGCCACGGACGAAGTGATCCATGTTTACCGGAATTTCCATTGACAGTTCCACAAGTCCTGCAACAATTCCGTTCTCATACCACGG
>DHGW01000089.1 GCA_002402965.1 Bacteroidales bacterium UBA4788 | reverse complement strand
CATAGATTGCATTGCAGAAGAAAAATAGCTGCAGCACCATAGCCGAATAGAGATTGACCTGGTAATAAAGCATGAAGAAGAGCACGGCGTTGACGAGCGCAAAGATCCATGTGATGATGTTTGCCCTGGCTGCATACCAGACGGCTGCCAGCCCGGTGATGACTGCAAGCATCTCAAGGAGGCTCATCCGGTAACCGAGGAGTTCGAAGAGGGTGGTGTCGATGTTAAACATGTCTGAGGGTCTGAAGGTCGAAAGGTCCGATATGAATATGGTTTTGTGGTTATAAAGGTAATTAAAGCAATGAGAAATTGAAGTCCAATTTTGTTGGTGAGACGTGCAAAACAGGTCGAAATATGCGGATGGGACATGCAAAAATTGACTGCTTTTCAATTTCAGCTCAGTTTGATTAGCTTTAAACCTTTATTTGGATACGATGTCACCACGTGAGGTATATAAATCAAGGGAAGAGGAGTTCAGCGCCTCTGCCGACCGGCTCCGGAAGCTGGCTGAAAGGCTGTCGATGGCCCGGCTGGCCGCTTTTGCAGGAGGACTAGTGCTCTTTGCTGTACTGTTATCACTCTCGGTCATTGCAGCCGTGGTCACCCTGACAGCAGCGCTCGTCCTGTTCGCCTGGCTGGTTATAAAATACGAAAACACTGAGAAGAGCAGGAAAAGAGACCTCCGCCTGGCAGAAATAAACAGGCTGGAATTGAAATGCCTCGATGGCGACTTCTCCGGCTTTAAAACCGGTGAAGAATATGCTGAGAGAGACCACCCCTATTCATATGACCTTGACATCTTCGGGAAAGCATCACTGTTTCAGTACATCTGCCGTACCACCAGCAGGCCGGCCTCTGACCGGCTGGCAGGGTACCTGAAACATCCTGCGGCACTCGAAGAGATTTTGCTTCGCCAGGAGACTGTCGCAGAACTGCAGCCTCTGACAGACTGGCGGCAGGAGCTGATGACCCTCGGATACCTGAATGCCGGCGCCGGCAATGACCCTGCTCCGCTGATGCAATGGCTCCGGAGTGATGACCTCTTCCGGAAAACCGGTCGTGAAAAAATGATCACGGGAAGCCTCAGCCTTTTTGCGCTCGCAGCGGTCATAGCCGTAATAGCAGGACTGCCGGCAGGGATACTCGCCCCTGTGTTAGGAGTGAACTTCATCTTCTATTTCACACGGTACAGGAGGATCTCAAAACTGCAGGAACAGGTGAGCCGGTCGTCAGACCTGCTGAAGGCATACTCCACCATCATCAGACTGATTGAGGGCGGCCACTTCACCTCTCCCCTGCTGCAAAAGCTACAGTCGGCCTTCAGGAATGAGATCGCGGCATCTGACCGTATCAGGCAGCTTTCAAAGCTTGTCGGGAGGCTCGACTCGAGGCTCAACGTGCTTGTATCCATTCCACTCAACCTGCTGTTTTTTACCGATATCCATTTCTGCCTCGCCCTGGAGAGGTGGAAACGAGGACACGCCTATCGGATACCCGGCTGGTTTGCCTCGATGGCGGAGTTCGAGGTGCTGGCCTCACTTGGCAATATGGCTTTCAACAACCCTGAATGGGTTTTTCCGAAAGTGACTGAAGACTATTTTGTCTTCAGTGCTCAGAAGATGGGACATCCCCTTATTCCCGCCGGCAGGCGTATCAGCAACGATTTCACTGCTGAGGGAGCCGGGAAAGCCATCATTGTGACCGGATCAAACATGTCGGGCAAGAGCACCTTCCTGCGTACCTGCGGTGTTAATGCCGTGCTGGCCTTTACCGGGGCGCCTGTCTGTGCCTCAGCGTTCACGGTCTCGCTGGTCAGGCTCCACTCCAGCATGCGCGTATCGGACTCGCTCGAAGAGAACATATCCTCATTCTATGCTGAGCTGCGGCGACTAAGGGCAATCATCTCCGGGGCTGAATCTGACCCGAAGGTATTCCTGCTGCTCGATGAGATCCTCCGGGGCACAAACTCTGACGACAGGTATACAGGATCAGTGGCACTGATTAAACAGCTTACCGGTTACGGCGCCGTGGCTATGGTTGCAACGCATGATCTGCGGCTTGCGGGGCTGGAGCAGGAGCTTCCGCAATCAATTGAGAACTACCATTTTGATGTAAAAGTAAACGACGAGGAGCTCTTCTTCGACTACCGGCTTACGCCGGGCATATGCTCAAGCTTCAACGCCTCGCTGCTGATGAAGAAAATGGGAATAAAAGTCTGATATTTAATACTTTGTGGAATTATGACAATACAACGCTGAATGCTCTACGAGCAACATCCCTGTCAGACTGTTCCCCTACAATGCTTGATCCCCTACGGGGAATTTCATCTATGTAATATCCAGTGATGCAGGGCTGCATAAAATGCAACTGATCTCCACTATTGCCTGTTGCCTACTTCCTATTGCCTGATCAGACTGATAATTGCTTCTATCTTTTCATCATCAGGAAGATGGCCGTCTATCCAGTTTATGGCAATGCCGCGACGCTCCATGCTGCGGAACCAGGTCATCTGACGCTTGGCAAAACGGTGAATTTCAACTTCCAGCTTCTGAACCATCTCATCATAGCCCATCCTGTTCAACAGGTAAAGTGTGATGTACTTATACTCCAGCCCGTAATAAAGAAGGTCATCAGGATGCACCCCTGAAGCCAGTAACCGCTGCACCTCCTCAATCATGCCGCAATCAAGCCTCGCCATCAACCGTGAGCTGATCCGCTGCCGGCGGGTCTCCCGGTCAAAGAAAACAGCTGTCACCAGCGGATTCCTGACAGGGAAGGGCGTCTCATCCACAGGGTGATGAGCATACCAGTCGGCTATCTCTATCGCCCTGACCGCTCTCTTTGCCGTGTCTACATCAGTCTTGTTATGCAGACTCTTATACTGCGAGAGTATAGACGTCAGCTCCTCAAGTGACCGCCCCGCCAGCATTGCCCTCAACTGGGCATTCACCGGCACCTGTACCAGCCGGTACCCGCTCACGATGCTGTCGACATACATCCCCGAGCCGCCGCAGACAACCGGGAACACACCCCGCACGGACATATCATCAAAAACCTTCAGGAAATCGCGCTGGTACTCAAACACACTGTACCTGTACCCGGCGTCCACTATATCCACAAGGTGAACAGGCACCTCCCGTCCGTCCACGATATAGTCTGAAAGATCCTTCCCCGTGCCGATATCCATCCCCCTGTAGACCTGCCGTGAGTCGGCACTGATCACCTCCCCTCCCAGCCGGTCTGCCACCAGGGCCGCCAGCCGTGTCTTGCCCGTAGCCGTAGGACCGGTGATCACTACGATATCATGCATCGGCTTGTCCATCAGAAATTAAAGATAGCCAATAAGGGTTCACGGTAATGCAATTTTGCTTAATTTTGCCGTTCTTAAATGAAAAGAGGTCATGGACTTCAGGTTTCTTTATCATCGCACAAAGTACTTCATAATCAATCCCGGCAAAGCCTGGGAAGTGGTTCACCGCGAGGAACGGCCGATGAGGTTCGTGAGGGACAGCTTCTTTCTGCCACTGATCATACTGGTCTCAATAAGCGCATTCCTGGGCTCGATGTTCTTCATCAACACCACCCTGAAACCGATGTATTCGGTGCTGGCAGCCGTCAACACCTTTCTCTTCCTCTACTTCGGCGTATATGCTTCGGCATTCGCCGTGAGGGAGATAATAAACATATTCAAACGAGGCAACGATTTCCTGGTGGCATTCAAGCTGGTTGCTTACTCAATGGTTCCAATCTTCCTGTCGCTCACCGTCAGCCGCCTCTTCGAATCATTGCTCTTCATCAACGTTCTGGGACTCTATGGACTCTATATCTTCTGGATCGGGACGGAGGTGATGGTAAACCCGCCTGACAACAAGAAGCTGCCGATGATCATTCTTTCGGTAGTCGCAATGCTCATAATCTTCCTCCTGCTGCAGGTCATACTCTCCAGGCTGGCTGAAGCATTATATTTTTCAATCTTTGCCTGACATCCCTGATGAGAACCGACAACAGCAATATCGTCATCAGGAACCGGAGGGCGTCACACGACTATGAGTTCCTCGAGAAGCTCATTGCCGGCATCAAGCTCACCGGCACGGAGATCAAGTCGATCCGTGCCGGGAAAGCCACACTGACAGATTCATTCTGCGCTTTCCGCAACGGCGAACTCTTTGTCACGGGGATGCATATCTCGGAGTACTACTGGGGAAATCTTAACAACCACGACCCGCTGGGCGAAAGGAAGCTTCTGCTGACGCGAAAGGAACTCCGTAAGTGGGAAAGGAAGGTGAATGAGACGGGACTGACTATCATCGTCACGAAGGTATTCATCAACCAGCGAGGGCTGGCAAAGGCTGAGATAGCGCTGGCAAAGGGAAAGAAGCAGTACGACAAGCGCGATGACATAAAGAAGCGCGACCATGAGCGCGAAATGGATCACCACGTTAAGGAGCGCAACCGGTAATCAGAAGTTCGGGCTCAGGAGATACCTCGAGTAGAACTGTTCAATGTAAGAAACAGCATCCTCAGCATCATCCACGATCCTGAAGATATTCAGATCCTCGGCTGAGATATTGTGCTCCTCGTTCAGCATCACCCCGGTGACCCAGTCGAACAGCCCCGACCAGTACTTTTCGCCTACAAGCACGATAGGGAAACGCCCGATCTTCTTGGTCTGTATCAGTGTGATGGCCTCGAAAAGCTCATCGAAGGTACCGAAACCGCCCGGCAACACGATGAAACCCTGCGCGTACTTCATGAACATCACCTTGCGGACGAAGAAATAGTCAAAGGTGATCAGTTTGTCCCGATCAATAAACGGGTTGGCCTTCTGCTCAAACGGCAGGTCTATGTTGATACCTATAGACTTGCCGTTGCCCCTCTTCGCTCCTTTGTTGGCAGCCTCCATGATGCCCGGACCGCCACCGGTGATCACACCGTAACCCTTCTGCACCAGCCGGTAGGCGATGTCCTCAGCCATCTTATAATATTTGTTGTTGAAATGCGTCCTGGCAGAGCCGAATACTGCCACACTCGGGCCTATCCTGGAAAGCTTTTCAAATCCTTCAACCAGTTCTGCGATTATCTTGAAGACCCTCCAGGAGTCCATTGTATGTATCTCGTTCCAGGTCCTTGGTTCAAAGGCATCCTTGATCAGGTCCTTCTCCTTTGCTTCGTCCATAAGTCGTTATTTATGCGTTAAATATAATCTTTTCTGATGTTCCAGCACAGGCGAAAGGAACTGCCCCGTATAATTATCCTTCAGCCTGATTATCTCTTCAGGCGTACCCGAGAACATTATCTCACCGCCCCCGCGGCCACCTTCCCTGCCCAGGTCAACGATATAGTCCGCCACCTTGATCACATCCATATTGTGTTCAATGACCATAACAGTGTTGCCCCGTTCAACCAGGCGGTCAAGCACATCGAGCAGCACCCTGACGTCATCAAAATGAAGCCCGGTGGTCGGCTCGTCAAGGATGTACAGCGTACGCCCAGTGTCGCGTCTCGAGAGCTCCGTGGCCAGCTTGACGCGCTGCGACTCACCCCCGGAGAGTGTGGTTGATGGCTGTCCCAGCCTGACATAACCGAGGCCTACATCCTGCAGGGTTTTAATCTTATGCCAGATAGAAGGGATGCCTTTGAAGAACTCCACGGCATCATTAATTGTCATCTCGAGGACGTCATTGATTGACCTGCCCTTGAATTTCACATCGAGCGTCTCCCTGTTGTAACGCTTCCCTCCGCAGTCGGGGCACATCACATATACATCCGGCAGGAAATTCATCTCTATTGTCTTCACCCCTGCTCCTTCGCATCCCTCGCACCTGCCACCCTTGATATTGAACGAGAAGCGGCCCGGCCCGAATCCCCTGACTTTTGCGTCTGGCGTCATCGCGAAGAGGTTGCGGATCTCAGTGAAGACTCCGGTATATGTTGCCGGATTGGATCTTGGTGTCCGGCCTATTGGCGCCTGGTCAACCTCAATCACCTTGTCGATGTTCTCCAGGCCCTCGATGGACTCATACGGCAGGGGCGACCTGCCCGCGCCGTGCAGCTTCTTTGCCAGTGCCGGGTGGAGGGTCTGGTTAATAAGCGACGACTTGCCGCTGCCTGAGACGCCGGTTATGCAGATGAATGTGCCCAGGGGAACGCGCATGGTGACACCCTTCAGGTTATTGCCTGAAGCGCCTTTTATGGAGAGGAATTTACCGCTTCCCTCCCTCCGCTGCTGCGGGACCTCAATCGTTTTTGCCCCGTTCAGGTATGCCGCCGTCAGGGTGTCAGCCTTAAGTATCTCTTCCGGGGTGCCTTCGGCGACGATCAGCCCGCCGTGAACGCCGGCTCCCGGCCCGATATCAATTATATGATCGGCGCTGAGGATCATGTCCCTGTCGTGCTCCACCACTATCACCGAGTTACCGGCATCGCGGAGACTGCGCAGCGCCTCTATCAGCCTGCGGTTATCGCGCTGGTGCAGCCCGATGCTCGGTTCGTCAAGGATATAGAGCACGTTGACCAGCTTCGATCCTATCTGTGTGGCCAGCCTGATGCGCTGGCTCTCCCCTCCTGAAAGTGTCCTGGCACCGCGGTTCAGCGAGAGATAGTCCAGCCCCACATCGAGCAGGAACCCGAGGCGTGACCGTATTTCCTTAAGTATCTCTGAAGCTATCTTCTTCTGCCTCTCCGACATATCATCCGTGACGTTCTCAAGGTAATCCCTCAGTTCCGTCAGGTCCATCGCGGCCAGTTCACCGATATTCTTACCGCCGATGCGGAACCAGAGCGATTCTTTCTTAAGCCTCGCCCCGTTGCACTCCGGGCATACATGGTACTGGATATACTGCTCACGACCTTTGGCGCTTGTGTTACGGGCGCCGACAGCCTCCTGGTTACCAATATAGTTAACCACACCCTCGAAGGTCATCAAGTAGTTGGATGTAACCCCAAGCGGTGTATTTAACAGTTTCAGAACCTCGTCAGAGCCAAAGAAGATCTTGTTAAGCGCCTCCTCCGCGATTTCACCTACGGGAGTATCAACTGTAAAGCTGTACTTCTCACCGAGGGCCTCAATCATCCAGAAGATCCAGATGTTACGATACTTGCCCAGTGGCTCTATGCCTCCCTTGCGGATACTCAGCGCGGGATCGGGCATCATCCGTTTTATATCCACCTCCGAGATCTCCCCAAGTCCGTTGCACTTAGGGCATGCGCCCTGCGGCGAGTTAAATGAGAAGGTGTGAGGGGCAGGCTCGTTATAGGATATACCGGTCACCGGGCACATCAGGTGGCGGCTGAAGTAGCGGACGGCATTCTCCTCCGTATCAAGCAGCGTCATTATGCCGTCGCCCTGGTCAAGGGCCAGCAGCACCGCATCATGAAGCCTCTTTTCCGTCACCTGTCCCACCTGGAACTTGTCTATCACCAGCTCGATGAAATGAACCTTGTACCTGTCGAGCTTCAGTCCGGGAGTGATCTCCCTGATCTCGTCATTTATCCGGGCGTAGAGAAACCCCTTCCTTCTGAGCTGCTCGAAGAGCTCCTTGTAATGACCCTTTCTGCCTTTGATCAGCGGCGCAAGGATATACACCTTCCGTCTGTCATACCGCTCCGAGACAAGCTCGAGTATCTGGTCGTCGGTGTACCTGACCATCTTTTCACCTGACTCATAGGAGTAAGCATCGGCAGCGCGCGCATAGAGCAGACGCAGGAAGTCATATATCTCGGTGATTGTACCGACCGTTGAGCGGGGGTTCTTGTTTGTGGTCTTCTGTTCTATTGAGATGACAGGACTCAGACCGGTAATGCGGTCAACGTCAGGCCTCTCCATCCCTCCAAGGAACTGGCGGGCGTAGGCTGACAGCGTCTCCATATAGCGTCGCTGCCCTTCGGCATAGATAGTGTCAAATGCCAGGGACGACTTCCCGCTGCCACTCAGCCCGGTGACAACAACAAGCCGGTTTCGCGGCAGCGTAAGGCTGATATTGCGAAGGTTATGAACCCTCGCACCGTAGACTCTGATCTCATCCCTCTGATCCGACATAAGAGGCGACTATAAGCCGGCTTTTATCCTCGCGTCCTTCTCAGGAACCCTGATGACATATTCACGTCCCTCACTGTTTGTAAGGAATGGCCTGCGAAGCCAGGGATTGAGGTATTTCAGGATCTTGTAGTTGGTGTTGAATTGCCTGGCGAACTGTTCAAAACTGGTGACAGCGGTGTCAACCTTTACATCCAGGTAAGGGACCGGCCTGTACATCTCTTCGGGTCTGATATTGAAACCGTATCTGGCCGGCTCTGACATAACCAGCTTCAGCGCCACGATGCGGAAGAGGTACCTGGCAGTCTCCTCGTTGAGAAGCAGGTTGTAATAGTTTGTTTCCCTCTGTATATCAACCTGTTCATTCAGTCCGCTGAAGCCGTTGTTGTACGATGCTGCCGCCATGGTCCAGCTGCCGTACTTCTCGTATGCCTTGCGGAAGTAACTGCACGCAAAGCGGGTCGACTTCTCCAGGTTATAGCGCTCATCCACCTCCCGGTTTATTGTCATTCCATACTCCGTTCCTGTCCCCTCCATGATCTGCCAGAATCCGCTGGCGCCCGCTGGCGAGATGACATTGCCCAGATCACTCTCGGCGCAGGCAAGGTATTTGAAATCATCAGGAATTCCGTACTCCTTCAGAATCTTCTCTATCTCAGGGAAATAACGACCGGAACGCTTTATGGTCAGCAGGGTTGAACCATGCCTGTAGGCAGTGGCGTTCAGCTCCCTGTCGAGACTCTCGCGGGTGTCGAAATTCTGCAGCGGCATCGCCTCTCCGGCGAAGGAAACGCTTTCGGGAATTGCCCAGGATGCAGCCAAAGGCAGACTCTCCTCGTATTCAGGCATTTCCTGCTGCTGATTATTCGCTGATACAAGAAGGGTAAAGACGAATCCGGCGCTGAGTAAAAACATTATGGCAAATGCTGCTTTCCCTGTAGTTATTTTCATGTTATGGCAATCTCAATTTGAAACTGCAAAACTAGCTAAAATATTGCTAACGGGGAAGCAAATAAAGAGGGAGAATCAGGGGTGTCAGAATTTAAAGGAGAAGCCCGACCAGAACCCCAGTGAGTAGGGTTTGTAAAGAGAGCCCGAAATGTCGCTCAGCGGGGTGACATAGTACCTTACAAGAGGCTCGAGATTGAAGGTTAATTTCTTTGAGATATTGTACTCCATTCCGAGTCCCAGCTGGCTGCTGAGATTATGCATGCTGACCCCCTCAGTGTGTCCTACCCGGACCTGGTCCGTGCCCTCTCCTGTGTATGCCGAATTGTCAACAAGTAATCCGTAGGATACTCCGCCTGAAAGATTCAGCCCGACTTTCCGGTCGATCAGCTTATATCTGAGCATCACCGGGAGCTCGAGGTAACGGAAGACCTGCTGGATATCCGAGCCGACCTGAGTCAATTTGTACTTGGAGGGGTCCGCCATATTGCCCTGTATCAGTGTGGATACCCTGTCCTTGCTGTCAGTGAGGTAGAGATCGGTGTTCCCGGCCAGAATTACCCCTGAGGCGGTTTCAACACTGTAGAGATAGCTGCTCTTGACGGCATAGAAGCCAGAGAGGCCTGCATAGACGTTTACATCGTTAATTGTCTGCCCGATAGATGCCAGCCCGATTCCCGACTGGATCGTCAGGCGGTCGGATATCCTGTAGCCCACTGACACCCCGGTAGAGTAAGCGGGTCTCGATTTTTCACTGTTGATGAGCTCGGAGAGCCTGGAATTCTGGCCTGAACGGGAGAAGCCCATTGAAGGTGACATCGACGCTCCTACCAGGAAACGCTGTTCAACCGGTCCTGTTTTCACCTCGGTCATGGTGGCCATGAGGCTCTCGTCTGCTCCCGCAAAGCGACCAGCGTTTATCACAGTTATTTCGTCCGGGAATACTGTTCCCGGTTCAAACGTCATATTCCTTTGAGGCGGTATATCAGCTGACGCGATGAGCCCTGCGGGTTCATCTGCAGGCATTTCCGGAGCCGTCTCAATGACAGGAACTACCGGTGCTGCATGGGTCGTGAATCTGACAATCCTTGCTTCTTCAGTCCTGGAGACAGGAGTGGCCCCCATGATATCAAGCTTCACACCCTGCAGCCCGTCACCCGGAACTGTGACCTCCGAGAGAAGCAACGGGGCGTTGTTGTTACGGACATACCAGGTAGCCAGAAAGGTCAGGGAGACCAGGGCGGCAACTCCCGCGGCGATGCCTGAGATAACCCTCAGCCGTGCATGGCTGACCGGCATTGGCGGGATATTATCCCAAATGTCAGCAGGCGGCAGCACCTCAAGGTTTTTCAGGCCGTTGCGGAATACAATGTCAATATTTGGCTCCCTTTCAAACATTTACCATTCTTCTTGTGACACCCGTAAGTATCATCACCTTCTTCTGAAGAATCTCCCTCGCCCTGGAGAGATTGGATTTGCTGGTACCTTCCGAGACACCAAGCATTTCACCTATCTCCTTATGGGAATATCCTTCTATTGCGTAGAGGTTAAAGACCATCCTGTACTTTGGCGGCAGCTCCATGATCATGTTCAGCAGATCAAAAGCCTCAAGACCCGCAAAGTCATTGTTATCAGGCTCGGCTTCCGGCTCCGTCACCTCATCAATGTCATCCACCCGGCTCAGGAAATACCTGTTGCGGTACCTCTCAAGAGCGGTGTTGACGATGATCCTCCTCATCCATCCTTCAAAAGAACCCTCGTGGCTGAAGTGCGACAGGTTTTCAAATATCTTGATGAAGCCCTCCTGCAGGACATCCCTTGCCTCTTCCGTATTGCCCGCATACTGCAGGCAGACGGCATAGAGCTTAGGGGAGAACCTGCGGTAGAGCAACTCCTGGTCGCGCCTGCTGCCGGATAAACAGCCGTCAATTATATCCTTATCTTTAGCCAAACCCGGTTATTAGTCGAGTTATAAAGGTAAGAAATAAAATCTGACCCTATCAATAGATTGATGTTAAAAAGGGCTGAAAGGTTGCGTTAAAAGTAGTATTTACACTTAATAATTATCCGTGATTAGCAACTCCGGGCGCTGCTGCCGCCTACTCCATGATGCCTTCCTATCCGTGGATAGCCTCTCCCATTGCGGCCGCCGCCGCCTCCATGATTCCCTCCGACATCGTGGGGTGAGGATGGATACTGGTCATAAGGTCATGAGCCGTGGCCCCCATCTTTCTCGCAACCACTAATGACGAGATCATCTCGGTGACGTTCATGCCTATCAGGTGACCGCCTATTAACTTGTTGTCGGCGGCGTTGAATACAAGCTTGACGAATCCATCGCGGGCTCCGGCAGCGCTGGCCTTGCCTGATGCCATGAACATGAACTTGCCCGTCTTTGTCTCTATCCCTGCTGCTTTTGCAGCCTCCTCAGTCATGCCGCACGATGCCACCTCCGGGGTGGTATAAGTGCAGCCGGGGATGTTGGTGTAATCGATCGGGGCCGGGCTGTGACCGGCGATCTTCTCTACACAGGCAATGGCCTCGGCCGAGGCTACATGGGCAAGCGCGGGACCCGGCACTACGTCGCCGATGGCATAGACACCGCTTACCGAGGTGCGGTAGAACTCATCCACCACTATTTTGCCCCTGTCTGTTTTAACCCCGGCCTCCTCCAGGCCAATATTTTCTATGTTGGGAGTAATTCCCACTGCAGAGAGAACCACATCCGCCTCAACGGTCTCCTCGCCCTTCGGGGTTTTTACAGTTACTATGCACTTCTCACGGGAGGTATCGACCTTTTCAACGGTTGAGTTGACCATGATCTTCATCTTCGCCTTTTTGAATGAGCGTTCCAGGGTACGTGAGACCTCCTCATCCTCTATGGGCAGTATGCGCGGCATGAACTCCACCAGCGTCACCTCGGTGCCCATCGACCTGTAGAAACCGGCAAACTCGCTTCCGATGGCACCTGAACCCACCACCACCATTGAGGAGGGCAGGGCCGGCAGTGTCATTGCTTCGCGATAGCCTATAATCTTTTTGCCGTCCTGCCGGAGGTTCGGCAGCTCTCTTGACCTGGCTCCTGTTGCAATGATAATATGCTTTGCACCGTATGTCTCCTTTGACCCGTCGGCTGCCTCCACCTCTACGGCGCCGGCGCCCTTCAGCCGGCCGAAGCCGCTGATAACCGGTATACTGTATTTCTTGAACAGATACTGTACTCCCTTGCTCATCGCATCGGCCACTCCCCGGCTGCGGGCTATCACCGCCCCGAAGTCCGGCGCCGGCGCCTCTCCGGCATTAATGCCGTAGTCGGCAGCATGACGAGCATAATCCAGTACCTGTGCGCTCTTCAGCAGCGCCTTGGTGGGGATACAGCCCCAGTTGAGACAGATACCGCCAGTCTCTGCCTTCTCGACAACTGCAACTTTCATCCCTAGTTGTGCTGCCCTTACGGCTGCCACATATCCTCCGGGACCACTCCCTATTATCAAAAGATCAAATTCGTTCATATGTTATTCTTCCTGAGTTTCTCAATATTGCTGCTCTTTTTCATGCTGCGGATGGCACGGGCAACCAGCCAGAACAACACCAGCACGGCCACAATTGTTGCGCCGGTGGGCAGATTGGTGAACCAGGAGATGGCAAACCCTGCACTGATGCCCGCAAAGCTGACCAACGTGGAGAACACTATAATTTTAAGGTACCTTCGCGTAAAGAGCATTACTATGTTCGCCGGGATTGTGAGCAGCGCTATGATCATGATTACGCCCGCCATCCTGATGTTCAGTACTATTACCAGTCCTGTGAGTCCCACCGAGATGTACCTGAAGAGATCGACATGCCTGGTGAAGGTACGCGCATAGTTCTCATCAAACGAGATATAGAGCAGGGTCCTGTAGAAAAGCGCCGTATAGATTATCAGCACAACCGAGATTATCCCGAGAGCTATAAGGTCCCCGTCAGTAACGGTCAGGATGCTTCCGAAGAGATAGCTCATCAGATTGGGTGCGTATCCCGGGGTCAGGTAAATGAAGATTATCCCCACTGCCATACCCAGCGCCCAGAGTATCCCGATGGCGCTGTCCTCACGCATCTTGCCCTTTGACGACATATATTCCATCCCCAGGGCAGATCCCAGCCCGAAGACAGCTGCCCCCACCACCGGGTTGATGCCAAGATAGTAACCAAGGCCTATCCCGCCAAAAGAGGCATGAGTGACGCCACCGCTGAGAAATACCAGTCTCTTTGAAACGATGTATGTGCCTGCCAGTCCGGCCGTGATGCTTGCAAAAAGTGCCCCGAGCAGCGACCTGATAATGAATGTGTATTCAAAGAGGTTTTCCATCAGTCGTGTTTGTGGAGTACAACATGCGGCACATCACCGTGGGTGACCAGTTGTATCGGACATCCGTACAATCGCAGGTCTTCATCCGTGATCTTGCTGTGCGGGTGGTAGAAGACTGTACTGTTGACGCAGACAAACGACTTTACCCAGGCAGAGATGGTCCCTACATCGTGTGAGACCATCATGATTGTCATACGGCTGTTCAGCGCTTTAAGCCTTTCATAAAAGTCGGCCTCGAATGAGGCATCGACGAAGGTAGCCGGTTCATCCAGCAGCAGGAGCCGCGGTGACCCTGATACTGCCCTTGCGAGGTAAACACGCTGCAGCTGACCGCCGGAAAGCTCGTTGAGTGCCTGGTGAGACAGCGGCGTAAGCCCGAGTTCATCAATAACCTCCGCGGCACGTCGTTTCTCGCTGCGTCCCATGCGACCGGTTGCGCCCTTGTCATGCATCATCCCCGAAAGGACCACATCCTCCACCGTCACCGGGAAAAGGGTGTCACCCTGGGCCACCTGGGGCATGTACCCGATCTGGTTCAGCTTCAGGCTGCCTGGAGTGAAATCGATCCTGCCCGAGAGCGGCTTCAGCAGTCCGAGGATCACCTTCAGGAGGGTGGTCTTGCCACCTCCGTTGGGCCCGATGATGCCGATGAAGTCGTTCTCCTCAACAGCCATGGTGACATCACGGAGGACTATCTTTTCCTCGTACCCGGCGGTGACGGAATCTATGTTAAATAATATGCTCATTCTACAATTCTTTATCCCCTACGGGGAAAATCCGGTTTATGACATCCATTCTACAATTCTTGATGGCCTACGGCCAACCCCCACTATTGCC
>DHGW01000065.1:8551-15241 GCA_002402965.1 Bacteroidales bacterium UBA4788 | reverse complement strand
GTAACCGCTACGCGGTAGTTTTTATTTTTTGTCATTCACCTACAATGCTGTAACCGTAACGCGGTATTATTGCTTCACCACTACCTCAAACCCGGGCCGGCGGGCGGAAATACCACCATCATACAGCGCCTCGCAGACAACCGCCGGCATGCTGTAGGTGCCACGGTACGATGCCGTCAGTATGATGAAGAACCGCTTTGTCTCACCCGCACGCAGGCTGAAATATGTATACACCCTGTCGTCACGGAAATCACGGTACTCATATGCGGCCTCCTTCATCTGCAGCCCGGCCTCAAACAACCGTGTGTTCTGTATCTCCCATCCCGATGGCACCATCTGCGTCAGCGCGAGATTGTTCACCAGCCTGAATGTTGTATTGGTGACATCCACCGCCATCAGGAAACTGGTCCCCTGCTGCAGGGAAGCAACATCCACCGGCTTCTGCTCCATATCCAGGTATGCAACCTTCATAGTGAGGTTGTTCTCCTTCACTGTCATGTCGGCAGTTGAAGGCACACCCTCCTCGGTGAATGTCACAAACAGCGGCCTGTCGCTCTCGTTCTCCACCATCAGCCTGTTGCTGGCAGCCGGGGTGAAGGTCTTCAGTATCGCCCCGCCGTCGGCAGTGATCTTTTCCTTGCTGCCATTGACATCCAGCGTCGCCTTCATCGGCTTGCTGCCGTCGTCCTTCACGGTCTTCGCGTAATTCATGTATGCAAATAGTCCCCATGCCGTCGTTTGCGTGCTGTACCACGTGTCGCGGCTCAGCTCGGCGGCCACAAGTTTCAGCAGTTCCAGCGCCTCGGCGTTGTTACCCAGCCGGGTCAGCGTGTAAAGTATAATTGACTGATCCCTGAGACTGCTGCCATAATAATGATGCACATAATCCTCCTCGGTCTTCAGGTTACGCACGTCGATAAGCGTCTGAGCCACCTCCGTGCGTCCCGTGGTTGCATATGCAGCTGCCAGGAACCAGCGGGCCATCGACGGCAGGGTGGTTATCTCGCGCATACGGTTCATCGCGCCCTTGTCCGGTGAGCCGGCAAGCGCCAGCGTGAACAGCCTGTAAGCCTGATCGTTGGCGGTATAACGGTATTGCTCCTGGTACCTCCATGCCGAGGCCTGTTTTCTCTGGTACGAAGTCCATTTGTTCAGGAAACCAGACGGCAGTGTATATCCGGCTTTCTGCGCTTCCAGCGCGAAGTGACCCGCGTACGATGTCACCCAGTCGTCGGGATACGGTCCGCCGGGCCAGAGCGTCAGCGCTCCCGAAGCGATCTGCCTGGAGGCGATGGCACGAAGCCCCTCCTGCACATTGTTGCGTATCATACCCGGATCAGCAAGTCCCGAGCCCAGAAGCTCCGGCAGGTATACTTGAGGGAATGCCGCAGAGGTGATCTGCTCTGTGCACCCGTGCGGGAACGATGTCAGATATCCGAGCCTGCGACCCAGGTTTACTGACGGCAGTGAGAATACCTCGACTGTGACCGACGAGGTACCCTCCAGGCCGAACGGTGCGAAGCTCTTTTCATACTTCTGTCCTGCAGGCACAACCTTCGTCTCAGCCCTCCTGTCGGGAGGATTGGGCGAGCGCACCGGGATGTTAAGAGAATATGAAGCCTTCTCGCCGCTCCCCTCGGCAATGACAGTGATGGCTGCTGTGCCTGGTCGCCCTGCGGTATTAAACATAAGCTCCAGATCCTTGTCGCCCGGCTCGCTGAACTTCACTGAACCGGTAGCCTCGGTGAAGCTGAGCATATCATTTGATGAGGCCGACACGCTTACATCGGAAATACCATTCTCCTGCGCGAACACAGTCACCGGCAGCGCCACCTTGTCGCCCGGCGAGAGAACCCTCGGCGCTGTGGCCAGTATCATCAGCGGATCGGAAACGGTCACGGTCTTTTCGGCCGAGCCGAAGCTGTTACCCTTGCCTGACGCCGTCACCATCACCCTGACGGAGCCGGTGTACTGCGGCAGCCTGATCCTGTGTGATCCTGTCTTGCCAGGGGCGAGGGTGAATGGCCCGATGAACCTGACCACCGGCTCGAACCGGCGTGCCCTGTTCTTGCTCTGATCGATGGCAGCCTCGCTGCCTCCTATCGCGAATGCGCGACCCAGCTTACCACCAAAGGCGCCGAAGACGATGTCATAGAGATCCCACGTCTTTACCCCAAGTGCATGCTTGACGAAGAACCACTTCCACGGATCGGGCGTACGGAATCCCGTCAGGTCGAGCAGACCCTCATCAACCACAGCGAGAGTATATGTCATCTCCTGCCTGTTCTTCTCTTCCACCCTGATCTCAACCTCCTGCTGCGAACGGATCTTATCCGGCATGCTGATGACCGGCTCAAGCCTGGTTGCAGGGTCCTCCACCATCACCGGGATGACACCGTAAAGTCTCACCGGCGCGTCATTGACGGTCTGCGAGTGCGGCTGAAGGAGGGTGACATAGAGATAGGCGTTGGGAGCCATCGCGGAGGTGGCCTTAACCTTCACCTCTGTGTTACCCGCCTGGGTCTTCACCTCGGTGACATCAATCAGCGAGGTGCTTGTCTCTATCGTTACGATGGCGCGACCGTTCTCCGGCGACGGGAAGGTGAGGCTTATCTCATCACCCACACTGTATTTTTCCTTGTCGGTATTGAGCTGCAGCAGACTGGCGCCGTCGTTGCCGCCGGGCTTCATGCCGTAATCCCAGGGCCAGTCAACAAGCACTATCATTCCCGTGGAGTGCCCCGAGGGCAGTGTCGCCCTGACCAGGTAACGGCCCCACTCTTCCTTGCCTACGCTGAACGAGGCCTTCCCTTCGCCGCCGGCAGTTGTAACAGTTTCGGAGAAAACGTTGCTGTTACGTCCGCGTGAGATATATGACCCCAGGTACTCGTCATCTGACTCCCACCACCAGCGGTAGTCGAGCTTCCAGACATTGATTTCCACCTCGCTGCGCATTGGCTTGCCGTTCTTGTCGAGTGTGACCACCCTGATCTCGTTTGGCCTGTCGGTATAGAGTATGCGTCCTGTGGCGCCAAGGGCGGGGATGTTCATCCCCACGAAAGCCGGGTAGGTAGCATATGGCACCACCGTCTGAGTGATGCTGGCATCGCCGCCCTTCTCAAACACCCTTGTAGTGAATATCGCGTTGAGCATCCCGGGAGCCTGCAGCTCATCGTCGGGTGTGAAGGTGACTGTGGCCTCGCCGGAACTGTTGATGCTGCCGTCAAAGACGGTCTGGGTCTCAAACCAGAACTGTGTGGCCGGGTCATCGAAGTTGTACTGCCCGTACCTGTCGAACTTCGTCTTTACGGGCTTGAGGAGCAGTTCCACGGTCGACTTCATGTCGCGCGCCACGGTGCCGTTCAGCCACGTTACCTTCATGCTGCCGCGAATGGTTTTGCTCTCGCCCCCGGCAACTTCTCCCGGAAAGTCGAGTTTTATCTTCAGCCTGTTCGGCTTGACGGTCTCCACCTTGAGGATTTTCGTGAAGGTGGCTGCGCCGATGCGAACCTGTGCGCGGTAGTTGCCCGTCTCTGCGTCATCGGAGGTTACGGCTGTAAATGCCAGGAACCCCTTGTCATTGAGGTTTGCAACCTGTTCGTCGATGCGCTGGCCTTTATTATTGTAAAGCTCGAAGTGCACCGGGTGGCCGGCCGGCAATCCTTTGCCAAGGTCACGGACGATCACCCCGACGTATATCGAGTCACCCGGCCTGCGCACATCGCGCTCTGTGAAGAGGAAGGCCCTGATGCCATCCTGCGGCGCTTCGCCTGAGACATCGAAGGAGCTCATTGACAGCGCATTGCCGTCGAGCAAAGAGAGATAGTTGCGGTTCTTGTCCTTTCGGGCTATCACCAGGAACGGTTTCCTGGGGCATGGCACGGCGGCGGCTCCTGCCTTGTCAGTGGTAGCGGTGCCTATGAGCTGGTTCTGGTAATCATAGACCTCAACGGTGGCAGTTTCAACGGGGTCGGCGGTACGGATATCGCGGATAAAGACCCTGAGGTTGTTGTCCTCGCCACTCTTCGCAATTATCCCCAGGTCCGAGGCGAGGATATTGCTTACCAGCTTTTTTTCAGGACTGTAAAATGCATCGCTGCAGGGGTTTTCGTACTCCTGCCAGTTGTAACCGTACTCGTAAAAGAGACCCTCCTCGGAGAAAGAGTAGTAATCTTCCGAACCTTCCCACCTGCGGTCCTGGTCGGCCAGCTCAAGCATCTCCTCGTATTTTGAGGGTTTGCGTTCGTCCTTGCAGGGATAGAGCGAATACGACGGGCGCATCCCGAGCTCGATCCTGTAAAGTATTCCCGGTTCCGGTTCGATGTAATTGGCCAGATCGATTGTAAACAGGTTATACCTGTTCGGGTCGAAGCCGGCTCCGGCTGTCAGGTCGATGCGGCCGCGGTAAACGGGCCGGCCGAACTGCCTGACGCTGCCGCTGGAGTTGTAGGCCTCGCCCATGCTGTTCTGCTGGAGGAAGTATGGCAGGTTGTTCTCGAAGATCTTGATGATTGTGAGGTCGACGGCGCTGAGGTTGGCGGCCATGAAGGGGAATATGAGGTTTCCCGATGACGGCATGATGACGCCCCGGCCGGCCGATTTGATCCCGGGCTGCACCGGGGTGAAGTTGATGCTGCGCTTAACAGCGTTTTCCAGGCGCTGGCCGCGGGTGTTTCGCAGTGCGCCGTCAACGGTCACCTCTACCTCTCCAACGATGTTTTCGCCGGGGATTACAAGCAGCCTGTTCCCCTCGGAGCTGACAGTGAGCGGGTGCGACGGAACCGTGGTGACCATCCCTTCCAGTTCGCCGGTGGCATCGAGCAGGTCGGAGAAGAAGATCTCGATGCTCTTGCTTTCGCCGGCGCTTACCTTAAAGTCGGTGACAGAGAAGACTCCTTCGGCGGGGATAGTGACTTTTATATCGCCCTTCGTCTTTATCCCGTGAGGATTGCCGTTCCACTGCACCGTCAGTTCACTCTCCTCCTTCGCTCTGCGTATCTTCTCAATTGAAAAGGCGTGGACATTGTTGCCGGAGTGGTCCCATACGATGGTCTCGTCGCTCTTGCCGACGCGGGCGGTGAGGTACTTCTCCACCTCGGCATTGTCGGTGAAGTCGGCCGTGACGACGGTACCGGAGAGGGAGTAGGTGTTGCCGTCGGGCAGGTCAACAGTCACCGGGTTGAGGTTGACTGTGAAGTTCTTCTCTATGGTGCTGAAGATTACGGGGAACAGCCGGAATCGTTCCTCCACGTCTGCGAGCTTGCTGAGGTCTAGTGTGCCCTGGTAGGCTGTGCCCGGCGCCAGCGGCTGCGAGGGTTTGAATACCAGGGTGAGGCTGTCGGCCCACTCCGTCTCACCCTTCAGCGCGGGGGTGAAGGAGAAGAGACCCTGTGTGCGCGTGCGGTCAACGGTGGCCGCGAACTCGTGGGTGAAGACCACCTGGAGCGTGCCGGTGGCTGGCACTATCCCCGAGGTGTAAGCGGAGATGTACCTGCTGAAGCCCCTGTCGATGACGGTGACGGCGGGGGAGGCGGCGCTGGCGCCGGGCTCCTTCTTAGCCTGTCCGCAGGAGATGACAGCTACGGCAAGAATGATAACGACGGCAGCAACAGCCGCGACCTGGAGAAGAGGACGGTTCATGATATAAGTGTTTTAGTTACCTTCAGACTGCGGTGATCTCGGCCCTGAGCTTCGCCACGTAATCGCGTATCTCATTCAGCGTCCCCACTGTGACGTTCATCTCCGTACCCCTGGTGGTGATGACCTGCCTGAGAGTGTCAACATTGACATCCCCCGGCTGATAATAAATCTCGAACGTATCAAACCAGCGATTGAGATACTTCAGTTTCTTGGTGTAAAAGACAACCATCGGGTCACCGTAGTAGTTTTTCATGAAGCTGAGCAGCGAGAGGAGCGAGTATTTCTGCTCTGCGATCTTGCCTACCACCTGCGGGTCAGGGTTCGCGGGGTCATAAGCCAGCTGTGTTGCGAGGTACATCGCCTCTATCCATCCTCCCATAAGCATCAGCCCGAGGGTTCCCTCGCTGCCCTCCTGGCGCAGGTGCTCGTCGATCTTCGCGTATGCGTCGTTCATCAGGCGTGTCACTGAGTCGGGATGGCTCATCCCGGCATCGAGGCTCCGTATGGCGTCTGAGATGAATGTGTCAGGCATGTTGAGCCGGTTGCTGAGAGTTTTTATTGTGTTGAAGTAGCTCATTGTCTGCCTGTTGATGCCGAAGAGCTTGATATAGCCCATATCTACCCCATAGACGCCGAGGTTCATCGCGGCCTTGTAGCTGCTCATGTACAGGTCGCGGTTCTCGGCGGGGAGGATGATTGTGTCATTGAAAGATATGCCGAGTCGCTCGAAGATATTGCACACCTCTACCGGCGTCATCAGGCCATAGTAGATCTCCCTTTTCCCGGATGTGTCCTCAGGGGAATCCTGATGGAATGTTGAAAAGACCGGGGCAGGTGCTTTCGTGACCTTTTCTGGCCTGTTACATGAGGCGGTGATGAGCATCACGGCGCAGAATGTAATGGCAGCAGTAAAGATATATTTCATTGTTTGCGGAAATTTGCACCAAGTTAAGAAAAAGTCGGCATATGATGGGTTACAATTCTTCAACCCCTACGGGGTAGAGGATGTTATTATGCCTCCTTCTACAATGCTTTATCGCCTGCGGCGAA
>DHGW01000065.1:2171-8439 GCA_002402965.1 Bacteroidales bacterium UBA4788 | reverse complement strand
CAATGCTTTATCGCCTGCGGCGAACAGGTTGGGCGTAGCCCATGAAGCATTGTAGACAGATGACTACATCACAATGGTTGCTCGTAGAGCATCAAGAATTGTAGAATACGTCATAAAACAATCCTCCCTCCGAGGCCCGTCGAGATTTTTTTCTGCAGCGAGGTCATCGCCTTGTATTGCTCCTGCAGGGCGGATACCTTTTCGTCATCTTCGCCGGCCTCCGCCATCGCTCTGCGTATCTCCTTCTGTAACATCTTGATCTTATCGCTCTTGAACTTCAGGACCGTATCCGGGACGATCTCATTAAGCTTCATCTCCTCGGTCTCGACGTATGCGCCGTGCTTGCCCCAGATACGACTCAGGGTGTACTGCTCCGTCAGCATGTCCACCACCAGGGCGCTGATGGCAGGGTTGGCGTGGTGCACGAAGTGTCTGTCGCCGGCGATGAGGCCCTGTCCGACGCTGAAGGTTATCTCGTCGAACATCGCCGCCAGGAACTCGTTTTCAAATTTCAGCCCGTCTTCATTGATCTCGGAGATGATGTAATCTGCCACGGTGGTGATTGTCTCGGTGCCGGTCTCCTTGTCTGTCTCACGTGTGAGTACCTCGGCGCCGTAGCGTATCAGCAGGCGGAGGATCTCCCGCTCGGACCAGAATGATGTCTCTTCTTTTTTGCGCTGCCGCTGCGACGTTGTTGCGGTTGCTGTGGCGGGCATATACTGCAGGCTGCCCGTGGCGGCATCCTGGCCCGGCCACGCGTTGCGATCGCGGAAGCTCTGCTGCTTTCGCAGCTTCATCACTTCGTCGAGCACCACCTCCTCGGGCATGCCGAGCTGCATGCTGCACTCCTTTATATATACCGTGCGGGTGATCTGGTCGGGGATGACGGCTATGGAGCGAACCACCTCGCGAACCAGGTTGGCCCGTCTGACGGGATCGCTCTGCGCCTCATCAAGCAAGAGCCTGGTTTTGAACCTTATGAAGTCGGTCTCGTTATCCTTCAGGTAACGCCTGAACTCCTCGTCGGATGTTTTTTTGGAGTACGAATCGGGGTCCTCGCCGTCGGGCAGCATGACGATGCGGACGTTCATTCCCTCCTCGAGGACCATGTCTGTACCGCGGATGGAGGCTTTGATGCCTGCCGGGTCGCCGTCATAGAGCATGGTGATGTTTGGGGTGAAGCGCTTTATGAGGCGTATCTGTTCCTGTGTCAGCGCGGTGCCTGACGATGCAACCACGTTCTCCACGCCCGACTCGTGCATCGAGAGGACATCAGTGTAACCTTCCACCAGGTAGCAGCGGTCCTCCCTGATGATGGCCTGGCGTGCCTGGAAGATGCCGTAGACGATGCGGCTCTTGTGGTAAATCTCGGTCTCGGGCGTGTTGACGTACTTGGCTGCCTTCGGATCGGTCTTGATGATGCGGCCGCCGAAGCCCAGCACCTGCCCGGAGAGCGAGTGGATGGGGAACATGATTCGCCCTGCGAAACGGTCGAAGAGATAGCCCTCCCGGTCTATTGTCAGGCCGCTCATCACCAGGTACTCTGACTTGTACCCGGATGCGATGGCCTTTTTGGTGAAATCGTCGCGACGCTCGTTGCAGTAGCCCACCTCGAATTTGCGGAGGATGGCGTCGCCGAAGCCGCGTTCGCGGAAGTAGGATAGGCCGAGGGTCATTCCCTCGTGGCTGTGGAAGAGGTTTTCGGCGAACTGGCGGGCAGCGTACTGGGTGACCACGAGCATGCTCTCGCGCTCGTTCTGTTTGGCCAGCTCTTCCGGTGTGACCTCCTTCTCCTCTATCTCAATGTGGTATTTTTTTGCCAGCCAGCGGAGCGCCTCAGGGTATGAGAGGTGTTCGTGTTCCATGATGAAGTTGACGGCGTTGCCGCCCTTGCCGCAGCCGAAGCATTTGAAGATGCCCTTGGCTGGCGAGACGGTGAAGGAAGGCGTCTTCTCGTTATGGAACGGACAGAGACCCAGCATGTTGACCCCTCTTCGCTTGAGCGAAACGAACTCCTGCACCACCTCGGTTATCTGCGCGGCGTCGAAGATTCGTTCTATGGTGGAGTGGTCGATCATGGGAGGTCAAAGTTACTAAAAGAATTGTCTTGCAGGACGGAGCGAAGCATCAGACCTTTCGACACCAGGCCTTATGCCCCCATTTCATTTTATGCTTTTTATAAAAAGCAAAATTATTTACATAATGCTTAATGGATAAAGCAATTAATGATTATATTTGCTTTATATAAAGAGCAACAATGGATCAGCTATTTGAAAGATACTACAGATTGCTTGACAACATCTCGCTGGATTTTGTAAGGAGCTATGCCGGTACAATAAACTGGAAGGCCCGCATGATTGGTATAAGAGGTGCACGGGGTGTAGGTAAAACGACGCTGCTATTGCAGTACATGAAGAAGAACTTCCCCCGTGATGGCTCTTCTCTGTATGCAAGCCTTGACAATATCTGGTTTTCGGAGAACAGGCTTACTGAACTGACAGACAGATTTGTAAAACAGGGTGGTCATTTCCTCTTTCTGGACGAAGTGCATAAATATCGCGGGTGGTCTCAGGAATTGAAAAATATTTATGATGATTATCCGGGGTTGAAGATAGTTTTTACAGGTTCATCGCTTCTGGAAATTAGGAAATCGAAGGTTGATCTTAGTCGCCGGGCTGTTGTTTATAGCATGCGGGGACTCTCATTCAGAGAGTATCTGAATCTCTCCCTCGGCCTGGACCTTACGGTCGTCAGGCTTGAGGATATTCTTGTGAGTCACCTGGATCATGCACAGGAGATATTGAAGAAGGTCAAGCCTCTGAAGTATTTCAGTGCCTATCTTAAATCGGGCTATTATCCTTTCTTTCTTGAGGTTCCTGAGTTGTATTTTCACAGGTTGGAAGAGATAATAAATCTGATTCTGGAAACGGAATTACCTCTTCTTCGGAATGTCGAAACAGAAAATGTCCCAAAGCTGAAGCTTCTGCTAAAGATCCTTGCCGAATCGGCACCATTCATTCCGAATATTGTAAAGCTGAGCGAGAGGTCAGGCCTGACCCGCAATACTATCATTTCTTATCTTGGGTACCTGGAAGAGGCACACCTGGAAAAGAACCTTTACAAGAATGCTAAAGGAATAACCAGGTTACAAAAGCCTGACAAGATATATCTTGAAAACACCAACCTTATGTATGCCCTGGCCCCTGTCGGAGTAAACAACGGAAACCTCCGGGATACTTTTTTTGTAAACCAGATAAATGAAGATCACGTTGTTGAGTACGCTGAGGAGGGTGATTTTCTGGTTGACGAACGATTTGTTTTTGAAACAGGCGGCAAATCAAAAGGATTTGAACAGATTAAAGGAACCAGGAATAGCTTTGTTGCGGCAGATGGAATAGAATATGGGACCGGTAACAGGATCCCTCTATGGATGTTTGGTTTTTTATATTGATTAACTGTTTTCTTGCCAGATAAGCTTTTTCCCGAATCCCAGTCGGTTATCTGTCAGCTTAATATAGTTGAGTGAGATGGTCCATAGATGAAGTTCTATCAGTGCGGCGTACGGGAAGCGCTTGAGGTAGATGTGGCGTGCGCGCTGCAGGTCTTCACCGGCAGGTTCGGTGACGGTGCCTGTGAACTGGGCGCCGCGAATGCGGCCGACGCGCATCGTCTCGAGGGCGATTGTACCGGCAATCTGTGGGTTGGCGCGGAACTCCGCACCATGCCTTGTGTCCGGATCGGTGGTAATTACGAACGAATTATTCTCTTCATCCCAGGCATAGAAACAGGATGCACACCAGAGCCCCTGATCGCTGACAGTTGCGATGCTCAGCAGATGGTGGCGCCGGAAGAGCGACTTTATTCTTTTGTGAAGTTCCTGTTGTGCCACGGGGATGTCTGAATAATTAATGCTTGCCTTTTGCGGATTCTTGTTTGTTATGACTGCAGGTATGATTAATCTGCTCTATCCTTTTGCGGAACCCTCTTCATTCCAACGGAATGTGTCAATCGAAAATTCTGCCAGTGTCAGCACCCTGTCGATGACGGTCATCACCAGCTCATCAATTGTTTCCGGCCTGCTGTAGAACGACGGTGTTGCCGGGCAGATTACGGCGCCGGCCTCAGTGAGCAGCTTCATGTTGTTTATATGGATGAGGCTGTAGGGAGTCTCGCGGGGAACCAGTATCAGCCGGCGCCGTTCTTTCAGTATTACATCTGCAGCACGGGTGATGAGGTCATCAGAGACGCCGTGTGCGATGCGTCCCAACATGCCCATTGAGGCGGGGCATACGATCATGGTGTCATATGATGACGATCCGGAGGCAAATGGGGCGTTGAAGTCCTTGTTGTTCCACAACTTCTCGGTGCCTGAGGGTGTATAGCCGGCGCCGGTCTCGTAAAGCATGATCTCCTCCGCATTGCCGGTGAGGATGACGGCAACCTCGGCGGGCCGCTCCGGCACCTGGTGCGACCGCCCCGCCTGCCCCTGCAGGTGGATGCTCTGCCCGGGATTCTGCCCGGGATTCTGCCCGGGATTCTGCCCGGCCGGCCCGCTGATGAGCCCGCCCTGCACGGTACCCGCAGCCGGCAGTCCACGCAACCTCTCCAGCAGCTTCACGGCATATATCGCCCCGCTGGCTCCGGTTATGGCAACAATTATCTTTCTGTGATTCATAGTCTTTTCAGTCAGGCAAAGATATCAATTGTCAAAGCTCTTTAAAAAATTCAGGAATACCCAATATTCGAGTGCTGTTGGCCATGTTATACAGGAGATGTTCGAAATCTCTGCTCTTCTTTTTCAGATCGACTGTCTCCAGAACTCTCCCTACTGCCTTTTTAAGATCATCAAGTCCGGATATCTGGTGCTTTGAAGCTAGACATGAATAGTCCGGAGTGGTCTGCCCAAGCAGGAACATTATGTCGTAAAAGTCCCGACCCTTTTGTCGGTCAAGCATGGCAGAAATCTTCATTGAACACAGTATGGAATCAGGAGGAACCGGGAAGGGAAAGAAGAATCCATTAAGCCTGATGTTTGCCAAAACTGGTGTGTATTCGAACTTCTGATCCTGAGCCTCGACCTTTATCAGGAAACGCTCCTCTCGGTGCCCTGTCAGCCCGAGATCAAACAACAGCTCCGGGAAATGGATGTTCCTTCGAAAGGCCTTCAGCCTTGAGTTCTCTTTATCTCTGGATTCCACTCTGAATCCATTACGACGCAGTAGAGTAATGATGTCATCAGTCATCATCAAAAACTCCTCCGAAGACAAATCCTTACAGTCGAAATCGAGATCCTCGGAGAACCTGTGAATACCTTTTAACAGTCGCAGGCACGTTCCCCCGATAAGCGATAGTTTCTTTATCCATTGCGTAGCCGACAGGTAATCAAGGACCAGAAGTTGTATATATTCCTTCAGGATGTACCTATTGTGCATCGGATTATCTCGCACCAGAGGGGGATAGAAATTTCTCAGATCATCAATTCGTATCATAATGCATAGCAACTTAAAAGCAGTTTGATTCTTTTGTCCAATGCCTGGCTCTTAATCCGGGAGGAGTATTCAAGAAGCAGGTCCCTGTTCAGCTCTTCACTTATAAAATAATCATCGAACCGTAGCTCCGTCATCTCCCTGACACTTTTATAGAAGGGGTAGAGATAAAGCAAATCTATAATTGCTTTTTCAGGAGTGGCAAATAATAATGTACGTCCATCGCCCATTGGTCTTGCGATGTACCCGAACATGAAATCCTCCCTGACGGATCTGTAGACGAATGTACCGGATGGATTAACAAATGAGGCAGTTTTCAAAGAGGTAACACTGGTGATTTGGGTAACTCCTTCAGGGATGATTCCATAAGAAGCAAGCGCTGTGTGGAGGCTGACATAAGAGGGCAGGTAGATGCGATTTGCAAAATAATAGGGATAATCAGGCAGGCTCAGATATTCGGGGAAAGTGTAATACCCCTGCCTCAGCCTGATGATTAATCCCTGGCTTGTCCAGCGTACAAGATTGTTCCTGTTGAAATCAGGCTGCCATGCATAGACCTGGTTTACGTTAAAGCAGACCAGTGGAAACAATCGTGTCCTGAATTCTATAAAATTCATAACGATTATATTTCTATTATGCAATAAATATAGTGCAAAACAGAAATATAAGCAAGATGTTTGTAATATTTCCTTGCCGGGACATCCGAAGGAAATTCCCGAAGCGGAGGGCTGGGGGGTGAAGGGGAGATATTGTCGTTACAATTCTTAAAGGTCTACGACCTA
>DHGW01000065.1:0-2102 GCA_002402965.1 Bacteroidales bacterium UBA4788 | reverse complement strand
TCTACCTACTTTGCATTCTTGCCAAGTATCTGCCTGACGATCTTCGCAATATACTTACCGAGGATGTCAAACTCGATATTGACAACGGTACCGACCTTTATCTGGTGGAAGTTTGTGACCTCCCAGGTGAAGGGAATGATGGCAACCTCGAAGGATTTGTCCTTTGAGTTGACAACTGTCAGGCTCACTCCGTTCACGCTGGCCGAGCCCTTCTCAACTGTGATATGCTCAGGCGACGTAGGTTCGTATTCAAATGTATAATACCATGAACCTTCAGCTTCGCGAACCGAGGTGCACACTGCGGTCAGGTCGACGTGTCCCTGCACCATATGTCCGTCGAGGCGTCCGTCGAGGCGGGTGCTGCGCTCCAGGTTGACCTTGTCGCCCGGTTTCAGCAGCCCGAGATTGGTCTTTTCGAGAGTCTCGCGGATGGCGGTGACGGTGTATGTATCGCCCTCCTTCTTCACCACCGTAAGGCATACGCCATTGTGCGACACACTCTGGTCGATCTTCAGCTCGTGGGTGAATGAGCATCGCATCGTTATATGAATATTGTCCCTGTCCTGTTCTATCCGCACCACCGGTGCCGCTTCCTCTACTATTCCTGAAAACATATTATCAGATGTTGGTTCCGGGCAAAGATATGAAATGTTATCTCAATTTTATAGTAACGGTGGTTACAGTAACCATTGTTGCTATAAAATTATTAACTTTGCAAAGTATTAAAAGGTATAAGCATGGAATTCATTGATCGGGAAAATGAGCTTAAAATGCTCGAAGAAATCAGAATAAGATCTGAAAAAGCAGCGATGATGACTGTCATAACCGGCCGCCGGAGGATTGGAAAAACAACTTTGACTATCAAGGCGTTTGAGGATCGCCCCTTTCTTTACCTGTTCGTTGTCAGAAAAAGCGAGATATTGTTATGCCGGGATTTCATCGAGGAAATCAATCGATCACTCAGGATCAGCATACTGGGGGAGTTTAACAGTTTTGCCCGATTGTTTGAGTACCTTCTGGTATTATCAGAGAGCAAGCCCTTTACGCTGGTTATCGACGAGTTTCAGGAATTTTTAAATGTAAACAGATCAGTTTTTGGAGAAATTCAAAAACTCTGGGATTTGCATAAGTCAAAGGCCAGAATGAACCTCATTCTGTGTGGTTCGGTCTATTCAATGATGAAGAGGATTTTTGAGGATGAAAAAGAGCCGTTGTTTGGTCGCGCCAACGAACGAATTTATCTTCGGCCGTTCAGGGTTGATGTGGTTAAGAATTTACTGAACGGTCAATTCCCAAGAATCAGGAACAATGACATTCTGACATTTTACACGATTACCGGAGGTGCAGCAAGATATGTCGAACTCTTTTTTGATAAAGAGAAACATACCCTCTCAGGGATGGTTGATGAAATATTCAGGGAGAATTCGCTTCTCATTGATGAAGGAAAGAATGTACTGATAGAAGAATTCGGAAGGGATTATGGCACATATTTTTCAATTCTGTCACTAATTTCTTCGTCAAAAACATCAAGACCGGAGATAGAATCAATTATGCAGAAGGATACAGGAGGGCATCTCGATAAACTGGAAAAGGAATACATGCTTGTTAAAAGTGTAAAGCCGGTCCTATCCAAACCCGGGGGTAGAATACAGAGATATGCTATGAATGATAATTTCCTGGCTTTTTGGTTCAGGTTCGTATACAAGTACCGTGGGGCACTGGAGATCGGAAATTTCAGTTACGTTAAAGAGATTGTCAAACGCGATTTCAGTACCTGGAGTGGAATTTATCTGGAAAAGTATTTCAGGGAGAAATTGTCTTTGAGCGGTGATTACACATCTGTGGGCAGTTATTGGGAGCGGGGGAACCGCAATGAAATAGATATCGTTGCAATAGATGAAATCCACAGGAAAATTCTCCTGGCTGAGGTAAAGATGAGAAAGGAGAGCTTCAGACCCGCACTTTTGATGGAAAGTGCCCGAAATCTTGTTAGCAGGTTTGCGGATTACGAGGTTGAATACAGATCACTTTCCCTTGATGATATCTGACAGGCGGGGGGAATGTTGGAATTCCTGTCCTACAATGCTTGATGCCCTACGGGC
>DHGW01000024.1 GCA_002402965.1 Bacteroidales bacterium UBA4788 | reverse complement strand
TAATATCTCACTTATCAGGTTCTCTCCCTGATAATCTATCAACTGCGAAAGCAGGTCATCTGAATTTTTCTTCGTAATTTGCTCACGTTCTTCGAAAGTCATGGTTGTAAGTTTTTTTGTTTGTACCTTAAAACTATTAATCAACCGTGACTTTCTTCTTACTATTGCATCCCTATTCTAATTTTACAGAAACAAAGTTAGGTAGCGCGTTTAACGTTTCATATACTAGAATGCAGGATATACATCACGATTCTTTTTACTAATTTTATTCATCCGATTAAATCATCTTAAAGAAAAACATATGAGCGAAAAGTATTCTGTCAGCCCGAGTGGCGAGAAATTTCCCCTTCCGAAACCGGAAGATTATAAAAACGAATTTGAAACCATTAAGAAGCGGGTTAAGCAGGAGCGCGCCAAAGGCCGTGAGATAGTGGTGGTCATGGGCGTGGGCTTCGTGGGAGCGGTGATGGCTGCCATCGTTGCTGACACCGTCGACAAGAAAGGCAAACCCTCCAAGTTCGTCATCGGCATGCAGAGGCCAAGTGCACGCAGCTTCTGGAAGATCCCCATGCTGAACAAGGGTGTGTCGCCTGTGAAGGCGGAAGATCCTGAGGTTGATCCGATGATAGCCCGCTGCGTGAAGGAGAAGAAGACGCTCATGGCAACTTATACATATGACGTTCTAAAGCTGGCTGATGTGGTGGTGGTTGATGTTCAGTGCGACTACATCAAAGAGGAGCTTGGCAACGTGCGCAACGGGCAGACCGATATGGCAGCCCTGGAGGCCTCACTGGCAGTCATTGCAGAACATATCCCGGCCGAAGCTCTTGTACTCATTGAGACCACCGTGGCACCGGGCACCACCGAGCAGGTGGCCTATCCCATAATGAAAAAAGCATTCACCAAGCGTGGCATCAAAAGTGATCCGCTGCTGGCTCACAGCTATGAGAGGGTCATGCCAGGTCGTAATTATGTTGCCAGCATACGCGATTTCTGGAGGGTCTGCAGCGGCATCAACGAGGAGGCCAAAAAGCGCGTGGTGAAGTTCCTCACCGAGGTGCTCAATACGGAGAAATTCCCTCTCACCGTCATGGACCGGCCCATCGAGTCGGAGACGGCCAAGATCGTTGAGAACAGCTACCGCGCCACAATACTCGCCTTCCTCGATGAGTGGAGCCTCTTCGCAGAGCGAAACGGAGTCGACCTGGTAAAGGTTATCAAGGCGATAAAGATGAGGCCGACACACAGCAACATGATCTTCCCCGGACCCGGGATCGGCGGATACTGCCTGCCAAAGGACGGCGGGCTGGGCGTCTGGGCATATAAGCATATCCTTGGCTTCGAGGACGACATCTTCAGGATAACCCCGATGGCTATCGATATAAATGATACCCGCGGACTGCACGTAGGGCAGCTGACCCGCGATGCGCTGCGCAACATGGGCAAGCCCATTGCGGCTGCCGACGTGCTTGTGCTGGGTGCCGCATACCGCGAGGACGTGGGCGACACCCGTTACAGCGGCTCAGAAATAGTCATACGCAAACTCACTGAGATGGGTGCAGAAATACGCGTTCATGATCCCTATGTGGAGCATTGGTGGGAGTTCGAGCAGCAGGATACCTACCCGGCTGAAGGACAGAGCAAGGCCCAGTTCTTCCGCAACCAGGATAAACTCAAGGAGATAAGGATCGAACAAAACCTCAATAAGGCACTCAAGGGCGCCGAGGCTGTCATCCTGGCTGTCCCACATTCCGCTTACCTCGATCTTGACCCGGACAAGGTTGTGAAGACAATCGGTCAGCCGGCAGCAATAATTGACTGCTTCGGCATCCTCACGGATGACAGGATCCGCCGTTACTTCCAGCTCGGCTGTGAAGTGAAAGGACTCGGGCGCGGACATATCCAGAGGATCAAGGAGGAGACACGCAAATCCTGAACCACAGAGACAGATAACCCCAAATAAAGCAGCAAACCGATGAAGAGGAAAGCAAACGAACTGTACGAGGAGTACCGCAACGGCAATGTAAGCCGGCGAGAGTTTATGAAGAAACTGGCACTGGTCACCGGTGGCACCGCTGCCGCCGTCGTGATACTGCCGGGTTGCAGCGGCGCCTCAGCCAGGGCTGCCGGCAAGGAGGTCCTGAAGGTTATCGGCGAATACGTAACCTACCCTGGCGCTTCAGGAGACATGCGCGCCTGGATCTCCATCCCGGAAGGAAAGAAAAAGTACCCGGGAGTGATCGTAATCCATGAGAACAGGGGACTCGTGCCCCATATCCGTGATGTGAACAACCGCATGGCACAGGAGGGATTCGTAGCACTGGCCCCGGATGCCCTCTCTCCCCTGGGTGGCACTCCCGAAGACCAGGACAAGGGCCGCGAGATGATAGGCCAGCTTGACCGCGAGGAGACAATAAAAAACTTCGTCGCAGCAGTAAAATACCTTGAAACCCATCCGCGCTCAACCGGGAAAGTGGGCTGCACAGGCTTCTGCTGGGGCGGCGCCATGACCAACCAGGTGGCCGTAAACTCACCGGACCTCGATGCGGCAGTTCCCTACTACGGGTCAACACCCTCATCCGAAGAGGTCCCTAAGATCAAGGCTAAGATGATGGCTCACTACGCCAGCGACGATGAACGCATCAACGCCGGAATACCTGCCTTCGAGGAGGCTCTCAAACAGGCCGGAATAGAGTACCAGATTTTCATATACGAGGGTACGCAGCACGCGTTCAACAATGATACGGGCGAACGTTACAACAAAGAGGCTGCAGACCTGGCCTGGGAAAGGACAACAAACTTCTTCAGGGAGAAACTGGGTAGCTGATCATCGCTTTCCGGGTATAACCGGTTCTGATTCTGACAAGGCCTGCTAAAAGCCGCCTTTCCACACCCTCGCAACTTCGCTGACGAAGGGGCGGCAGTGGTTGAAGAACTGCCTGTACCCCTCACAGAGGTAATTCAGACCAGGTTCGCCGTCAGGCGTACTTACAAACCTGTTTTTAGGACATTCCCCGTTGCACATCTCAAGCACCCCGCATTCCATGCAATAGCGGGGCAGCGTTGCTTTCTTGGCTTCGCCGAAGGCCATCTGACGCGGATGATCAAGGAGCATTTCCAGTGTTGACTCCATGATATTACCAATACGGTGCTCCTCATCCACGAAATGATCACAGGAGTAGAAATCACCGTTCATCTCCACCACCGGTACGGCACCGCAGACGGGTTTGAAAATGCAGATGGTGTGCTCCTGCCCGAAGGCAGTACGGAGTGCCTCCTCAAAGACCTGAACCTTAATCTTTCCAATGTCATTTTCAATCCATTCGTCGAAAATGGCTGAAAGGAATCTTCCGAAGTCAGCAGGCCGGACGCTGCGTGCCGTCACCCCGGCAGCGTTGTTTCCCTGTCGCTCCACAAGCGGGAGGAAAGTAATGAAGGGAACACCCAGGCTTTTAAAAAACCTGTAAACCTCAAGAGGTGCATGCATATTTTCGCTGTTGACCACGCACAGTATCTCGTGCGGAACACCGTATGAGCGAAGGATGTCAAGCCCCCGCATCACCTCTGTAAAAGTTCTGCTGCCGTCAGCCCTCTTTCTGTTACTGTTGTGAAATCGCTCCGGCCCGTCAAGGCTTACACCGACATAAAAACCCTCCTTACTCAGGAACCTGCCCCATTCTTCATCGATAAGAGTGGCATTGGTCTGCATCCCGTTAAGGATGGTGCAACCTTCCGGGGCCAGTCTCTTTTGAATCTCCATAACCCTCCGGTAGAAGCCAGGCCCTGCCATCATGGGCTCTCCTCCATGCCACGAGAAAAACGACTCCTGTCCGCCAGATGCATGAATATGCTGCCTGATGTATTCCGTAAGGACCTCGTCGCTCATCCGGAGTCCCGGCGATGCCTCCCTGAGATGTTCCTTGTCCAGGTAGTAGCAATAGCTGCACCTGAGATTACACCCGGCGCCAACCGGTTTAACAAAAACCTGAAACTCACAGTTCCTGTCACTTATGTCTGAATGTTCTGCCATCTGTTCATCACCCATACATATACCTGTCATTCAGATACCCGGCAAGATTGCTATAACCGGCCTTCATCTTCACTGATTGCTTTCTCCCGCCGAGGAAACCCTTCAGACTGTCAGGCATTTCAAGTTTCCTGCCGATCAGTGGCTCCACAATATCGTTGAATTTTGCCGGATGGGCAGTTGCCACGAAGATGCCCGTTGAACCGGGATGGCTATCCAGATATGCATCAAGCCCGAGGCTTGCGATGGCGCCATGAGGATCGAGCACATAACCCGTCCTGCAGTATTCCTCCCTTATCTGTTCTCTTATCCTGTCATCATCAAACCAGAAACCCGAAACCGACCGTACAATTGTCTCATGATCGTCATCAAAAACTCTCCTGAACCTGTCGAAGTTGCCCGGATTGCCTACATCCATCGCATTGGCTATTGTGGCAATGCTGGAAGCCGGAGTGAAGCGACCTGTCTCCAGGTAATATGGCACCGCCCTGTTGATGTTGGTGGCTGCAATGAGGTGGGATATCCCAAGGCCTGACCTCCATGCCATGGCAGCTGCTGTTATGTTTCCGAAGTTGCCTCCAGGAACGGAGAGAACCTTTCCGTCACCGGTTTGCCCGATGGCATAATAGTAATAAAATTCCTGCGGGATCAGCCGTGCGATGTTTATTGAATTGGCCGAAGTGAGCCTGACACGGTCGCCAGCCGAACCACCGGCCAGGGCGTGCTTTACCATCGCCTGACAGTCGTCAAAGGTGCCCTCCACTTCAATGGCGGTAATATTCCTGCCGAGTGTGGTGAGCTGGTTTTCCTGCAGCCTGCTTACCCTTTCAGAAGGGTAGAGGATGATGACATCCACCCCGTCGACCCCCAGGAAGCTGGAAGCTATTGCTCCTCCCGTGTCGCCGGAGGTGGCCACCAGCACCACTCTTCTTTTGTCATACCTCGAGGAGAAATACCTGAAGCAGCCGGCCATGAACCTCGCTCCGAAATCCTTGAAGGCTGCCGTAGGACCATGGAACAGTTCCAGTGCTGCCTTGCGCTCATCCACCTGCCGGATGATGACCGGGAAATCAAATGCCTCTATGCATATCTGCCGCAGTGCCTCCGCAGGTATGTCCTCACCGGTATAAAGAGCACCTGCCTCGGTGCCAATCTCTGCCAGTGTCATCTGAGGCAGCCGCCTGAAGAATCCGGCATCCATCAGAGGGATCCGTTCAGGCATAAATAGGCCCATGTCAGCCGGGATGCCTCTCTCCATCGCACCCCTGAAGCCGGTTCTTATACGCGGATCTTTCAGATTATAGTATTGCATGATCAGAATCTTTCCTTTCAACAGACCTGGGCACCCTTACGGCTGACCGGCGACATATATGCGTCGAAGGCAACTTCCGTGGCTTGAATTGTCTCCGACATCGCCTTAAGTACTGCTCCGGCTGCATCCATGCCTCTGCACAGCGCAAATACCGAAGGTCCTGAGCCGGAAATGCCGGCTCCAAGGGCTCCGTGCTTCATTGCTGATTCCTTCAGTTCTCTGAATCCCCTGATGAGTACGGCGCGTTTGGGTTCGGCCACAAAATCGACGAGAGAGCGGCCAATAAGATCATAATCATCCCTGTAAAGCCCCGCCACGAGACCAGCCAGGTTACCCCATTGTCTCACTGCGACCTGGAGAGGTATATGGCTGTCAAGCAATCCCCTGGCCATTGACGTCTTTATCTCAGTCTCCGGGTGAATTACCACACACCAGAGCTCTGAGGGAATATTAAGCTCTACAATATCAAGCGGTTCATAGCTGCGTACCAGGACAATACCGCCGTAGATTGCAGGTGCAACATTGTCGGCATGCGCCGCTCCCGAGGCAAGGAGCTCGCCCTCCATGGCAAATCTTACCAGTTCCTCTCTGGTGAAAATGTTTCCCAACAGTTGGCCGGCGGCGAAGGCAGCAGCAGCAGCACTGGCACCGCTTGACCCTATACCGCTTCCCGGTCTGATGCCCTTCTCCAGAACAACCCTGAATCCTGTCTGCCGGCCTGCCCTTGCAGAGATTGCTTCCAGCACCTTACCCACAACATTCTTTTCAGGGTCCCGGCTCAGGGTGTCACAACCCCTTATATCCTCAATCTCAACCCGGCCCGTACCTGTCAGCTCAAGCTCAACAGTATCAAAGGGCTCCTCCAGGGCAAGCCCGATAACATCAAATCCGCAGTTGAGGTTGGAGACCGTTGCAGGTGCCTTAACCCTGATCCTGTTTCCCATCCGGTTAAATGATTCCTATTAAAAGTATCTCTGCAAAGATACCCGCTGCCGTGACATCTGCACCCGGCACAGGCGCCTTTTATTGTCAGCTGTCACTCCCGTAGGCATTTAACACAATATTGCTATTTTTGAGTAGTTATTAGTGCTGTACGATGAGACTTCTGACTATCCGGGTAATTTTCTTATTCCTTCTGGCCGCGCCGATGGCCGGACAGAATCTTACAGACAGCAACCTTCCAATTGTCATAATCAACACGGATGGAAGCCTTGCCATCAAGGACGAACCCAAGGTCAAGGCAACAATGAAGATCATCGACCGGGGACCGGGGCAGCGAAATTATGTCTCCGATCAGAATAACCCTCTCTACCTCAACTACAACGGACGCATTGGAATCGAACTGAGAGGATCATCCTCGCAGGAGTCACCCAAAAAAAACTACGGTTTCACGACACGCCTGGCTGATGACGTGTCAAACAACAATGTAAGCCTCCTTGGCATGCCTGAGGAGAACGACTGGATCCTGGGGGGGATGGTCTTTGACACCGCCTTCATCCGCGATTATTTCAGCCACAGCCTGTCGGGAAAGATGGGTAACTACGCCTCCCGTGCGGTCTATTGCGAGGTGCTTGTCAATAATGTCTATATGGGGCTTTATATGCTCCAGGAGAAGCTCAAGGCGGATGATAACAGGATTGACGTCATAAAAATCGGCAAGGACGACAACAGTCTGCCTTCGCTCACGGGAGGATATATCTCCAAGGCAGACAAGTTGACCGGGGGTGATGAGCCTGCATGGAAGATGTATTCATTTCAGAACTCAGTCGTCGAATATATCCATGAACTGCCCAAACCTGAAGATGCCACCTCCACACAGACTTCCTACATCAGCGGGGAGTTTTTCAGGCTTGAATCATCAGCCCGGAACAATGACGTTTCAGTAGTCAACGGCTATCCGACCCTGATTGACATCCCCTCCTTCATCGACTTCATGATTGTTAATGAGTTTGCCTCCAATCCTGATGCCTATCAGTACAGTACATATTTTCACAAGGACAGGAACGGGAAGATTCGTGCCGGGCCGGTCTGGGACCTCGATCTGTCATTCGGCAATGACCTGTTCCAGTGGAATATGGACCGGAGCAAGACCTATCTCTGGTATTTCGATGACTATTACTCTAACAACGGATCACGTTTCTGGCGGGATCTCTTTCACAACAGTACCTTCAGGTGCTATCTCTCAAAGCGGTGGAATGAGCTGCTGGGGCCGGAGATGCCTCTGAACAGGGCAGTCAGGGAGGCCTTTATTGACGAGACTGTAGAACTGATATCCGAGGCCGTGGCACGCGACTGCCAGCGATGGGGCAAGATTGCGAACCATGCCGCCAGGATTGCAGCCATCAAATCGTTCATGCAGGAACGCGCAACATGGATCACAGCCAATATCGGAAGCTACAGTGCATGCAGCAACATCACGGTTCCTCAGCTTGCAATCACGAAGATAAACTATCATCCCATGAGCTCTACTGAGTTTCCTGACAGCGATGACCTGGAGTTCCTCGAGATACGCAACACCGGAACCACAACTGTTAACCTCAGCGGCATATTCTTCACTGGCACCGGACTTGTGTATCAGTTTCCGGCAAATTCAACATTGGGCCCGGGACTATGTGTGATAATTACGGCAAATGCTACAGTGTTTCAGGCGAAGTATGGATTCTCTCCCTTTGGCCAGTTCACCAGGCACCTCTCAAACAGCGGAGAGATGCTCCTGCTGGCCGATGCTTTCGGAAATGTGATTGACATGGTTGAGTATGCTGACCGGATTCCGTGGCCGGATGCAGACGGCAACGGTTCTTACCTTCAGCTAAGGGACCTGGCGCTGGACAACAGCCTGCCGGAGAGCTGGGAGACATCGAACCAGGTGATCACCTCAGTGAAAGACCCTGCCGAGGATGTCAGTATCAGCATCTATCCAAACCCTGTAAGTGATATGCTTACTGTCCGCGCCGGGACGGACATCAGCAGCATATGCCTCTATGATATGCACGGCACGATAATTCTTACTCAACAGGGCGATGGCCCTGAGACAGTCGTTGAAATGAGCACCCTGACTCCGGGAGCCTACATTATCAGGATCTTCACTTCAGAAGGAAGTATCCCGCGAATGATTGTAAAAAATTGAAATTTACCAGATCCAGGTGCCAACGGCACCTCCGTTGAGGCTTAAAGGCATGATGAACCCTCTGAACCTGACATTGAAATTCCTTTTTGTATCCGTAGTATTGAGTACAATAAGTACCTTCTTCCCTTCCGGGGTCACAAAGGCAACGTTTGGAAAATTGCCCTGCATCGTTGATGACACGCGCACTGATCCGGGCCGTACGAATTTCGAGGCATGAGCAAGAATATACCAGGCAGGATTCCGCTTTACAGTGTTCCCGTCGATTGTCACGGTGCCGAGACACCTGTCACATCCCCCAACTGTATGAGGGTCATAGGTCGCGTCTGATGCCAGATTCCACTCCAGGACATTACAGCACCAATTCCGTGTAGCGCCAATTATCAGGTTCTCGATGTGCCATTTGAGATCGCCGGCCAGGTCACCCGGTCCGCCTACCCACTGCTCGGTAAAGTAGAGATTTTTTTTTGGCCAGGCATCATGAACTGCTGTGAGGTTATTTATGGACCCTCCATACAGATGAAAGGCGGAACCGTCAATATAGTTCCTTGCCCCGGCATCATCCAGTACCTCCAGTGGATAATCGGTGCGGTCAGCATTGTGATCGTAGATTATGATCTTCGTTGTGATACCAGCTGCTGTAAAGGCCGGCCCCAGGCTCTGCCTGATGAAGAGAGCCTGGTCTGCTGCAGTCATCACCATGCTGGGGTTGTTACCACCGTGAAGTGGCTCATTCTGGACGGTGATGGCGTCAATTGTTATGCCTTCAGCCTTCATGGCCTGAATGTACCTGACGAAGTAAAGTGCATAGGCGTCAAACCACTCCCTTTTCAGACTTCCACCAACTGATGCATTGTTGGTCTTCATCCACAGTGGCGCTGTCCAGGGTGAGCCCATTATCTTCAGCGAGGGATCGATTGCCAGAATCTCCTTCAGGACAGGAATCAGATCCTCCTTCTCCGGCTCCAGGCTGAACTTCTCCATCAGCGGGTCAGTCTCTCCCGGGGCCAGATCAGAGTAGGTAAATACCCTGTCACTCAGGTCAGAGGCGCCAATGCTCACCCTGAGGTAACTTATGCCGATTCCGTTTCCTTCAGGACTGAAGAGTTCCTGAAGCAGTGCCGCCCGTGCTGCAGGCGTCATCTTGTTAAGGAGTATGGCACTGCCGCCTGTCAGGCAGTTCCCGAAGCCTTCGATCACCTGGTAATGCTCAGAAGTATCGACCACGATCGTCGGGTCGGCGTTGACAACGGTGCCAAACTCCGTCTTTGTCTCCTGCTTCTCAAACAGGATGCCCTGGTGAGGTGCGGTAATCCAGGATTCTGCAAAAATTCCGCTGCCATCACCAGTGCCGTTACCGTTTTCGGATGGCCTGTTGCAGGCTACAAGCAACAGAGCTAACAAGGCAGCCAGTAGATGAGGCATACAAATTATTTTTTCTGGTAAACCCTTACATAATCAACCACCATGGTTCGCGGGAAGATCGCATCGTCTACTCCCTGAGCGCCTCCCCAGTTACCTCCGACCGCCACGTTCAGAAGAAGGTGGAACCGCTTGTCAAAAGGCCAGGTTTTGTAACCGGTTCCTTCATTCCTGAACGTGAAATAGAGCAATTCATCCACGTAAATCCGGATTTCCGCCGGCTCCCACTCCAATGCATACACGTGAAAATCACTGTAACATGTCTGAACCGTTGTGGTGGCGCCTTTCTGGGTTCCGATGGAGTGATTGTATGCTTCGGTATGCACGGTGCCAACGATCTTGTAAGGATCATAGCCGACACTTTCCATGATGTCAATCTCACCGCTTGCGGGCCATCCGCCGTATTGCCAGTCGGTTGGCAGCATCCATATGGCCGGCCACATACCCCTGCCGTCAGGAAGTTTTGCTTTCACCTCAACCCGGCCGTAGAGCCAGTCTCCCTTCTGTCTTGTGACAAGCCTGGCCGAAGTATAGCTGAAACCCTCGTAATCCTCCTTATGGGCGGTGATATGGAGGTAGCCATCCTTTACCTCGGCGTTTTTCAGCCTGGAGGCAGTATAGTACTGCAACTCATTGTTGCCCCAACCGGTAGCATTGCCTTCAGTGTCATAACTCCACTTCTTCGAATCAGGTAACCCGTTGATATCAAATTCATCGCTCCACGCCAGTACCTTGTCACCTGAATTCGGGTTGTCAGGGTATTCGGGGGGGGTCTCGTTGTTGTTGCATCCCGGAGCCAGCAGCGTCAGAGCCAGGATGATCGCTCCCAATTGTATCATTATCTTTTGTTTATGATTCACTATTTCAGAATAAATTCGCTGTGGAGTCCCTCGTCCGAGTTCGGGCCAATCCATACATCGAAATTACCGGGTTCCGTGACAGTCTCCTTTCCGTTGAAGAAAGCCAGGTCTTCAGCCGTGACGGTGAACTCCACCTCTGCCGTCTCGCCCCTGTTGATCCTCAGGCGCTTGTAGCCCTTGAGTTCCTTGATAGGACGGGTAAGGCTTCCCACCCTGTCACGGACATAGAACTGAACTATCTCATCCGCGTCATAAGCTCCGCTGTTTGTGACTTTTGCCTTTACAGTCAGTGATCCGTCCATGGCCATTTCAGAAGAAGACAGGGCGATGTCAGCGTAGTCAAAGGTGGTGTAACTCAACCCGTAACCGAATGGCAGCAACGGGGTATAGCCATAGTCGAGATGGAATGATTTGTACCCCAGTGAGCCCTGCGGATTAACCACAGGGATGCTGTCAAAGGGTGTCCATGCATCATCGTTTGCCGGTCTCCCCGTGTTCTTCCTGTAGTAATAGAAGGGAATCTGACCTTCACCCTTTACGAAGGTCACCGGTAGTTTTCCCGACGGCGACTCCTTGCCGAAGAGCAGGTCAGCGATAGCCGGGCCTGCCATTGTTCCCGGGTGCCACGCATATAAGACTGCGTCGGAGAGTTCAAGCTCCCTGCTTATGGCGAGGGGCCTTCCGGCCATGATCACCAGGATGAGAGGCTTGCCTGTCGCTGCAAGCTGCTCAAGCAGTTCGGTCTGAGCTCCGGGGATATTTATTTCTCCCCTCGACTGACCTTCGCCGGAGAGAATCCACTCCTCACCGCCGAAGAAGAGGATTGCATCGGACCTGCGTGCAGCAGCAATCGCCGCAGCAAAGCCAGCCTTGTTTTTGTCGCGGCTGTAGTCAAGCGCCTTCACATAGTTGACACGCTTCTCTCCCAAAAGATCTCTGATTGCCTTGAGCGGTGTCACGGAGTTCTCCTCCCTGCCGTCGAAGCACCATGTGCCGAGCTGGTCACGGGGTGCATCAGCCAAAGGGCCAATTACAGCCACAGAGGTGACCTTATCAGCTGAAAGCGGCAGTGTCCTGTTCTCATTCCTCAACAGGACGGCGCTCTGCCGTGCCACGGTCCGCGCATGCTCCAGGAATGCCGGGTCCAGGATCTTTTTCTCAGCTTCAGGATCGGTATAGGGATTATCGAAGAGACCGAGCCTGTATTTTACCTTAAGGATATTCCCGACTGCATCGTCAATCTGCTCCATTGTAATCTTCTTTTCATCCAGCAGGGCTTTGATGTTGTCAAAGTACGTTGTGGTCGCCATCTCCATCTCCACGCCGGCTTTTATTGCCTTTGCTGCTGCGTCCTTCTCATCTTCAGCATAACCGTGGTTGATCATTTCTGTGACCGATCCCCAGTCGCTGACAACAAAACCGTCAAATCCCCACTCTTCCCTCAGGATCTTTCTGATTGTAAACTCGTTCCCTGAAGTGGGGATGCCGTTAAGGTCATTGAATGCGGACATGAATGTCTGTGCGCCTGCCTCTTTTGCCGCATGGAAAGGTTTGAGCACCACGTCCCTCAGCATCGGCTCGGATATATAGGTAGTGTTATAATCGCGTCCTGCCTCGGCGAATCCGTATCCGACGTAATGCTTTGCGCATGCCGCGATGGAAGTCGGGTCATTGAGGCTGTCGCCCTGCGCACCCCTGACCATTGCTGCGGCCAGTGTCGATGCAAGGAAGGGATCCTCTCCGCACCCCTCTGCAATCCTGCCCCAGCGTGGATCCCAGGTGATGTCTATCATCGGGGCAAAGGTCCATCTTATACCCTGTGAAGATGCCTCGATGGCTGAGATCCGAAATGCCTGCTGTACGGCCCCGGGGTTCCATGAGGCTGCCATACCCAGGGGAATCGGGAAGACGGTGCGGTAACCGTGAATCACATCCCGGCCGATGATAAGGGGTATTCCGAGCCTGCTCTCCTCCACGGCTATACGCTGGAGCTCGTTCACCTTCTCCGTGCCCAGAAAGTTGAGCAGTGAGCCGCAGCGGCCATCCCTGACAGCCTGTTTAAGCTGCTCCTGATCCATAAAGTATCCCAGGTCAAGCTGTGACATCTGCCCTATTTTTTCATCCAGGGTCATCTCAGCAAGCATTTTTTCGGCCCTCGCCGTAGCTTCATCACCCCCTGCGGCACCCTTGCTGCATGACCCTGCAATAAGAGGCATGATTACAACGTAGAGTACCAGCGATATTTTTCTGAAATTCATATCTGCAACCGTATAATTTATTGAAATATAGAATAATAAGATTATTGCCTGCCCTTTGACAGGGCAGACAATAATCAGCTATAACTTCTATTTATGAATGCCTTCAACGTGAGGGCCTGACAGGTCATCAAAGTAGAAGGAGTGCGTCTCAGTTCCGACGCCCGGATTGAGCATTATCCTAATTATGTTGTAGAACTCATGATTGTAATAATTATCCGCCACAACATCGTAGGATACAGGATCCGGCCACCATTTCCAACCCTCTGCACCGGGCTGCACATCAGCGCCGCTGAAATCATAGGTAGCAAGCTCCCACTTGTTGGTCTGCTGAATGGTATAGGTAAGCTCGGTTCCAGTCTGCCATGCATCGCCGCCCTTATCCGTGTTCTCGAGCTTAAGCAGGACCTTGTCTCCGGCTTTACCATATACGAGGATACTGAATGTATGCTGCTGCCTGAGATCGAACCTGAATCCGGAGCCAAGCTGCATGTAGGCATTTGCCCACTGATTAGCGGTCTTAGTATAGAAAGCAACCTTTGAAGACCTGTTGGGAACCTCTTTCATTGGATTATCCTCTATTGTCACTCCGCAATCCTGTCCCACTACGGGGTAGACCTGCACCTCACTGAAGTCGTTGTAAACGATCATCATATCAAGCAGGTAAGGGACATATGCAGAGTTGTCATTCAGCAGAGTGACCACCCTGGTACCGGTCAGTGTTCCAAGGCTTGTGTTCAGTTTGGCAGTCACAGTAAAGGCACCGTGCCGCATGTAGGTATGGTGAACAACTACATCTTTCCCTGCCGTTACCTCCGGGCTGTTGTCGCCGAAGTTCCAGGTAATATTTGTTACGCTCTGGCCATCGGGGATGGTGTACTCTGTAACAGAACATGCGACATCATTGTCAACCCCCTCGGTTGCATTTACAGTGTATGTAATCGAGGGCCTGACATAGCCTTTGGGGATCAGTAAGAAGTGCCACTTGGTCCAGTTTTCGTATGAACTCTCACAGGTAAGCTCCAGAAGGTTCTCATTTATCTGGAGGATCTTGTATGTGTGGTTCTTTGCTCCTACATCGAGACCCGGGAAAATGGGAGTTGCACTGTTGATCACGATGTATTTGGCTCCTCCCTGCTCTACGATGGTCCAGTTGCCTGTAACGGGTGTGGTATAGTCTACATCCCAGTCGTCCTTGTTCTGTCTCGGGTTGAGATACACTGTTGCCAGTGCAGGATCGTCCTTGGTATAACCCTTGACGTAGCTGACACCTTTGTTGTCATACTTTACAACAAAATCTGTCAGGATAAATGTCAGCTCGTCATCATAGGCCCCTGTACCGGACTTGTCATTAGGATTGGCTGACCACCAGTCAAGACCTATTCCTGTTGCGAGGGTGACATCACCAACTCCAAAATGACCTTTGGACTCTGCATCAACCATCCATGTCTTCCCATCTGCATCGGCAACACCACCGGTAAGGTTTACATATACGGGATCAGTAAAGATCGAGAAGTCTGTCTCTGTCTGAGTCAACGTTTTGGTGATAGTTGCCACACCGCCCCTTGTTACAAGGGTCATCTTTACGGTGTAATCACCAGGCATCGGGTATCTGGTAATGTTGGACTGCCCTGTACCCTTGGTTCCATTACCGAATTCCCATGAAGGGATGCCGACGACCGAAGAGGTGTTGGTTATTACAAAGTTGAATTCATCACTTCCCGGTGTGATTGAAAAACTCAGTTGGTCAGCTGTAGGCGGATTTCCTATATCAGGTTTGTCAGCCAACTGCGGCTCACAGGCAACCATTGCAAGTATAATTGCAAGTGTGCCTGTCATTCTGGTTATATTTAAATTTATTTTCATAAGTTATCTGATATTTGAAGATGATCAGTCTATAGATAAGCGGGTACCATCTGTTTCAGGACACCGGCATTCATGTTTCTTATCTCTCCTGCAGGTATCGGGAACATTCCCCATGAATCCGGGTCAAATGTCCTGACCACAAATTCTTCAGTGTTTGGAACTCCTGCCGGGTAGTAGAAGCTACCGTTAATTGCAGCAGCGGCGTAGTCATTGCCCCTCCTCAGCAGGTCCCATTTTCTGAGTCCTTCTCCACCGAATTCAACCCGTCTCTCATGATAGATGTCATCCAGCGTTATCGCTGTCTTTGCGGCTGCGGCTCCGAGAGCCCTGGTCCTCACCTGGTTAAAATAATTCAAGGCTTTTGCCGGATCATCATTCAGCCAGAGTTCAGCGGCCATGAGAAGGACATCTGCATACCTGATATCCATGAAATTACGTGGGAAGTTGTGCTGCGGATCACCGCCCTGGAATATATACTTGGATGATGCCATGTATTTCTTGTTGAACATGCCTGTGTTCATGAAACCCTTCGTATAACTTGTAAGATTGGCATCGGCATCATATATGGTAACATATTTTCTTGGGTCACCCGGTTCAAACTCATCGGCTAAGTCCCATGTAGGTACTGCAAGTGACCATCCGGGAAATGCATTTTCGTCACCTACCGGGTTTCTGGGCCCAAGCCACAGACTTGCGAAATTGCCGTTGATGTTCCAGCCTCCCCAGTCACCTGATTTGGCCTTTTCTGAATACTGCATCTCAAGGACAGACTCCGCATTGTTCTGGTTTTCCCAGTCAAAGACATCTGCGTAATCGGGCAGCAACTGATACCTTTGTTCCGTGATTATCTCTTCAAGTCCGTTACGTACATAGGTCTTGTTGAATGCGGTAGTACCGTCTCCCCACTGTTCAGCTGTAAGGCCCAACCCGCTATTTGCGCTCATGCCTGTGTGATACAGATAGATACGGGCTATGAGAGCCTGGGCTGCTCCCTTCGAAATGCGGCCGGACTCGCTTGGGGTTAAGTCCTCCGGCAGTACAGACACTGCATAAGCAAGATCACCTGCTATCAAGGTAAAGATTTCGGCGGGAGAACTCTGGGTCACACTCTTGTAGTCCTCAACATTCGGCAGAACCTCGGTCAGCATTGGCACCCACCCGTAGTGACGGACAAGATCCCAGTAAAGGTAAGCGCGAAGGAATTTAACTTCTCCCTCGAACCTGTCCTTAAGCCCTTCGGTTACCCAGGTGATATCCTCCTGTTTCTGCAGATAGAGGTTTGCCCTGTATATGCCTGAATAACAGCGATTCCATAGATCTGCTGAAGTATTGTTCTCAGGGGTCATCCTGAACATTTCCATTTCATGCCACTGAGACATGTCATTTATGTTTGCAGCACCACAGAAGGCATCGTCAGACCAGATATCGGCCATTAAGGGGATGAATTGCCAGTTCTGCAAAGCATATGCGTCATACACGGCAGTCATCGCGAGAAATGCGTCCTCCTCAGTTTTATAGTAGTTGGCCTCAGTCTGGCCGGTTTTTGGTTCAAGTTCCAGAAACTCCTTCGAGCAGGAAGTCCCGGTGATCATGAGCGCCAAAAACAGTGCAACGTATATAATTGATTTTTTCATTTTTCGTTTATTTGGCGTTTCAGAATGTAATGTTTATGCCGGTAAGCAGTGTTCTCGGCTGGGGATAGATCCCATGGTCAATGCCATTGCTGAATACTCCTCCGCCTATTTCCGGATCATAACCCAGGTAACCTGTTAAAGTCACCAGGTTTTCAGCAGCGACATAGATTCTAAACCTGCTGATTTTCAGAAAATCAGTAGCTGTCTCAGGCAGTGAGTAACCTAAGGAGATATTACGCAGTCTGACGAAACTTCCGTCATGCAGATAAAAGTCACTTACAGTCTGCATATTCATATTAGCGTCTACATTCGTGACCCTGGGATAAACGTTCGATGTGCCTTCACCGGTCCAGCGATTTAGCCAGTCAGCCCTGTAGTTGGCCTGGTTCATATCCCATCTTCTAGTTGCATCATAGATTTCCTGACCCAGTGCCGCGTAGAGAAACATATTGAAGTCGAAGCCCATGAAATCGGCTGACAGATTAAAACCGCCCGTGAAGTCAGGATAAGGAGACCCGATCATGACCCGGTCAGCGTCTCCGTCAATGGAACCATTACCATCTGAATCAATGAACTTAATGTCTCCCGGTTTGGCATTGGGCTGTATCAGTCCACCGTTCGAATTGACATAAGCGTCTATCTCGCCCTGGTTCTGGAATATCCCATCTGTTTTAAGGCCATGGAAAACACCCATTGGCGTTCCGATCTGGGCGAACAGAATATCGCTCTGGCCAAAGCCTCCGTCACCGCCCTGAAGTCGTTTCTCGGTATTCCGGATATCAAGCACCTCATTACGGTTAAATGCTCCGTTCACGGAAGCATTCAGATAAAGTTTTCCAAGCTGCTTGCGGTAGGCAATCTCAGCTTCGATACCTGAGTTCTTTACGCTCCCGCCGTTGATATAGGGAGCCGAGTTACCGACAATTGCGGGAACAGGGGCAACGACGAGCCAGTCTTTTGTAGTCTTGATATAATAATCAAGAGTCAGGATCAGGCTGTTGCGAAGGGTAGCCAGGTCCAGACCGATGTTGGTCTGCTCGGATGTTTCCCATTTAAGTGACGGGTTGGCGATCCTGGTTGGCTGTGTACCGTTGTACTGGGTCTTGCTGTCCCCGAAGTAATAGATATTGGCATTCCCGATGACTGAAGTGTAACCGAAATCACCAATGTTTTCACTTCCGTTCTGACCCCAGCTTGCCCTCAGCTTGAGAACATTGAAGATGTCATTGAGATTACTCATGAAAGGCTCCCTTGAGATCACCCAGCCAACAGAGGCCGATGGGAAGATACCGTATTTATTCTCGTCTCCGAATCTTGACGAGCCATCCCTTCTGATCGTTGCCGTCAGCATGTACCTGTCCATCAGGTCATAGTTCAAACGGCCAAAGAGTGAAGCGACAGTGTGTTCAGAGTACCCGCCTCCGGCATTGACGGACTCCGGATCAGTGGCATTATCAATATATGAATGCTCAAAATCATCAAAGATCAGATCCGCCTTTGAGGCCGAAAGGTTTTCGTACATATCCTTGAAGGCAGTCGTTCCGGCCATAAGGGTGAAATTGTGCTTATCGATCCTGCGGCTGTAGGTAAGGATATTCTCAAAATTCCACCTTGTATAGAGCTGCATGCTCTTTGATGCCCTGTCAGCCGTAGTGAAATGCATGGCGTCAAGGTAATACTCGGGAGTATAGCTGTCATTCATCACCATGGCGTATTCACCCCCGAGTGATGACCTGAATGTAAGACCCTGCAACGCATTGCTGAAAGTTCCGAAATCAACCTCTCCATAGACTCCCCCGATGAACTTGTTTGTCCGCCATTTTGAGTTGTTGTAGCTGAGCAAGGCAACAGGGTTAGATATCTCCTGAAGACCAATTCCATAAGATTCAGGAGTTGCCCAGGTTCCGTCAGAGAACTTTACCGGAATAATAGGCGGCATGTTAAGAGCCTGATCGAGGCTTAAGCCGAAGTGGCTGTTGGGATCAATGCCCCTGTTGGTTATGTTGGCAAGATTCAGGTTGGTGCCCAGCTTGAAGAATCCGAATTTTCCGGCAGCATTGATCCTGTAGGTGAACCTGTCGAAGTGCGACTTCTCTTTTGCCACTATACCATCCTGCCCGAAATAACTGAAGGAAGAGGAGTATTCCAGCTTGTCACTTCCGCCTGTGAAGGATAGAGAATGATTCTGCTTGGGGGCATTGTAGCTGAACATTTCGTCCTGCCAGTCGGTGTCAGCCGTAAACCCTTCTATTTCATCAGGTGTAAAGACAGGGCTTTGCTGAGCATTGATGGCTGCCTCATTGATAAGCATGACATATTCAGATGCATTCAAAAGAGGAATTTTTTTCCATGGATTCTGAAAACCGTAATAACCGTCATAGCTCACTGTCAGTTTTGTATCAGTGCGACCTGTCTTGGTAGTTATAAGGACGACACCGTTGGCACCGCGTGCTCCGTAAATGGCAGCAGAGGCAGCATCCTTCAGGACCTCAATCGATTCGATATCTGCTGCATTCAGAAAGTCAGTACCGGCTCCGCTCATGGGCAATCCGTCAATAATGTAAAGAGGTTCGGCATCACCGTTGGTACCTGTTCCCCTGATACGAACTGAGACCTGAGATCCGGGCTGACCGGAATTGGAGGTAATGACCACACCGGCTGTCTTGCCCTGAAGTGACTGGGTAACACGCATGTCAGCCGACTTTCGCAGATCATCACCCTCCACCTTGGCAATTGCCCCGGTGACAAGACTCTTCTTCTGCGTGCCATAGCCTACTACGATAACCTCGTCTATGAGCTCCAAATCAGAAGCCATTACAATATTCAGGGTGGTGCTCTCATTCACCACCACCTCCTGCGTCTTCATTCCCACAAAGGAAAAGACCAGGGAAGAACCAACGGGCACATTGTTCAGAGTGTAGTTCCCGTCCATGCCAGTCATCGTTCCGATTGTGGTTCCCCTAACGGAAACACTCACACCTGGAAGAGACTGTCCATCGTCCGCTGACGTTACGACCCCCTTCACCTGAAGCCCCTGAGCACTGAGAACCAGTGAGCTTGCAATGAATAAGAGAGTCAGAATTGTCTGTTTCATAGATTTTGTTTAGAGTTTAGATTGGTTTTGGTTACTTCTGAAGGCAAAGCTGAGATTGCCTTTTACAGTTCATAAAGTTACAAACACCTATAAACCAACGGCACCAATAGGTTACATCAAAAATACTACAAGCACACATCAAAAATACTACAATAAATCATCCACAAAATCAATATAGTGCTGTTATTGTGCACCTTATGTATTTTTTATGAAATTTAGATGATACATCTGATCAAAAAAACAGTACTACAGAACAGTATAGGTCAGATGCCAAGAAGCAGAGTTGTCAGGTTGACCTCCCTGGAGATTCGCATCTTTTTTCTGATCCTGTACCTGCATATTTCCACTCCACGAACCGAGATATTAAGCAGGGGTGCGATCTCCTTGGTTGGTATGTTCATCTTCAGAAAAGCACAAAGTCTGAGTTCTGTAGGCGTTAGGTTAGGATACCTGGTTTTCAGCCTGTCAAGAAAATCTTCATGGACCTCATCGAAGGCACTCTCAAATATTTCCCTCTGCTTGTTGCTGTCAACCTCCCTGTTTATCCTGGCAATGATCTCCACAGCCCTCCTCCCTGTGCCCTCATCACTGCAGCTTTGCTTCAGCACGTTTATATCCTCCTTCAGCTCGATGAGGAACTCATTCTTTCGAACCAGGTTCATCGCCTGGTTGGCCAGCTCCTTGTCGCGCAGTATCATCTCGGCCTGAAGCTTCTCATTCCTGATCCTGATTATCTCCTTCTCAGCCTCCAGTGCCTGCCTGATATACTCCTGCTCCTTCGCATCGTAAATCCTCTGGTTGTTGATGCGTTCCCTGCTGCTCGATACCTTTATTCTCCACCTGATAAACTTCACAAGCAGAAGAGCCAGGCACAACCCTGCGACAAGGTATCCAAGGTAAGCCATGGGCGTCTTGTACCAGGGGTGGTCAATTGTAAACTCAAGGGAATCAGGAAGGCTTTCAATACCCAGCTGATTCCTTGCCTTGACCCGGAAGGTGAACCTGCCGTCGGGAAGATTTGAGTACTCCTTGTAAAAGGCCTTGCTCCAGGGCGACCATTCATTGTCGTAATCCTCCAGCATGTAGCTGTATTCCGTTGTGCCCGGACTGTCATATACCGGGGAGGCAAAAGTAAACCTGATGCTGTTGTTCCTGTAGGCGAACCTGTAGCCTCTTGCATCCTCTCCTGGTGACATCGTACTGCCGTAATAGAAAACCGAGTCCTGGTGAAGGGCCTCCGCCAGGGTGATATAGGTCGAGAGCTCGCCGTAGCCACGCGATGTGAGGCGTGACGAATAATGTGCAAAGCCATCCTCCGTTCCTATTATCATCCCGTCAGGCGAGTAGGGATAGAAAGACTCAAAACCATGTATAAATCTTCCGGATAGAAGAAGGAACGGAATGTTGATGTGCTGATAGGTGTAATCCTCCTGCAGCCTGAATACGCCGGCGCGGTTTTTGGCTACATACCATATATTGCCCTCGTTGTCTTCTTTCAGATATGAAATGGCCACCTCCGGACTGAGCAACTGGTTGAAATAGGCTGATCTGACAAACCTGTCACCGGCCGGGGAGTGTTCGTAGATCTCAGTCTCAGATGCCACCACCAGCTTCCCTCTGATTCGGAATATGCTGAGATAAAAGTCAGACGGGAGTCCGTCAGCCGAATTATAAAACCTGACGGCTGCCACCGAATCGAGGCCAGTCGTCAGGCTGATCCTGAAGATCCCCTTGAATCCGTGGCTCATCCAGAGATCTCCGTTCTGATCCTCCTCGAACACCCTGAAAGACTCATTCATACCTTCAATTTGTCTGACGAACCGCCACTCGCCCTGCTCCCATCTGAAGAGAATGATGCCGCTGTATGTTCCGCCGATCATGTAACCCGGGTGTTTGCTGAGTTCATGAAACTTCCAGCCTCCCTGGATGCTGTTTATGAGAAAGGCGGTCTCTCCCTTTATCACATAGGTTCCCTTGTCATGTCCGCAGAGGAGCGATCCACGGTGCACTCCCAGATACCACACCTGTCCGTAAGTGCCGGGGATCATCCTGAAGTCATTGCTGCTCTCTCTCTGGGGCCACTCACTGACATAAAGGCCCTGGTTCGTGCCCAGGTATAACTTTCCTTCGTGTATCACTGAGGCATATCCTGCCCCGAAGCCATCCGCGCTCCTGATGAACGTGACCGGTGAATTCACGTTTACATAGTCTATGCCGTTATCGAGCGCCAGCCACAGGTTTCCGGACCTGTCTGCGAAGAGATCAAGTACAGTATTGTTTTGCAGACCATTTTTCTTGTTTATCTGATAGATAATGTTCCCCTCGCCGTCGATGATGATAATCCCGTTCAGAATCGTGCCAATAACATAGCGGCCATCAGGCAGCAGAGCGGCACTGAATACCTGGTCACGGCTAAGCATATCGCTCACTGGCACATTCCATCTCCGTAATCCCTGGCTGTTATGGATAAACAGGCCTCTCCCGATCGTGCAAACAAGCATCTCCCCTCCTGAGCCGAAGGGCAGTATTGACCATATATCCTGCCCTGCCAGGCTTTCGCAACCCTCAAGTCTGACAAGCCTTGTGCCGTCATATTCCATAAGCCCATTCTCCTCATCGTTGAATATCAGGTGGCCATTGACATTGTAGGAGTTTTGAAACCTCGACGGTGCCGTAACGACGGCCATCGGGGTGCCCTCCCGGTAAAACCAGGCGGCATAGTATGACTGGAACATGATCTTTCCCCTGAACGGGAAGATATTCCAGACATCATCAAAATTGCTGTACTCCTCAGGAATCAGCTCCCTGAACGAGTGGAATGCAAGTCGACCGCTGGGTTCAGGCTCCATCTTCCCGAAGTCGTTATAAGCGCCCAGGTAAATTTCACCTTCCTGGCTGATATGTATTGACCTTACCATGGAGTGGTTCGGCATCGGATAGAGACGCCACTGAACCCCGTCATAGACCAGCAGCCCGTCATTGTTGGCAAAGTACATGAATCCCTTCGCATCCTGCGCCACCGCCCAGTTCTGTGTGCTGGCACTGTAATCGCCCTTGGTGAAGTTTCTGATGAACGGGGTCCCTGTCTCCCTGACCTGGCCCTGTATTATTCCGAGCATCAGAAAAACACCCGGAATAACCGAAAACAACCTCCTGCTCATAGCCTGTTTTTCCTTCCCCCAATTTAAAGTTTTTTCCCGAAGCTTCCGGCATGAGTTTTTCAAATCATACTTTCCCCGGCAAGAATCTGATTTTATTTCAGCTATTGCATCGAATTTCTATTTTTAGGTATATTTGCCTGTCCCGGTCTTATGCCGGCCTTAAACCTTAACTACTGAAATGCAAAATGGTTAAAGTAACCCAAAACAGGATTCCCAATGAGTTTTTCGTAACCCAGGGTTCGGGATGCAGCGAATATGCCATCCATCCCGGTTCTTATCACATGGCACTGCATGATGCAGGCATAGCCGAATACAATATAATGAACTACTCTTCGGTAATGCCCGCCACCGCCAGGCTGGTCACCCTCGATGAGGTAGATATGCCCCCGTACGGTTCAGAGCTCTGTACGATAATGGCAGTTGCCAATGGTTACTACGGCGAACACGTCTCAGCGGGGATAATCTTTGCTTGGATGTACAAGGATGACACGTGCGAAGAAAAGGTCGGAGGACTTGTATGTGAACTGGCCGGTTACTTTGACATGGAGGCCCTCGAAGAGAGGCTTTACACTGTTCTTCACGACCTGCATGACCGAACCTTCGCCAGGTACTACCTCGGGGAACCAACCGTCATCAGGGAGTCACTGACGATCGACAAGCGCTACGGAACAGCCCTTGTCGCTCTCTGCTTCGTGAATTTCCTGTAATAGTCACCGCCGTCAGAACGGCCAGGAGACGTAAATAATTCAGGACCAGCAAAAGGCAACTGCAATGAGCAGACCAAACAGACTGATCAGTTTCTTCACACCACCACCACTGTGGCGTGTGCCTGTCATTATCCTTCTCGGTGCGTTCACAGGCCTGGCATTTTACCTTCTGAGGATATCAAATGCCACCTCTTATCTCTCTGATGACCCGAGGGTCTGCATCAACTGTCATATCATGACTCCGCAGTTCTCCACATGGTCGCACAGCGCCCACCGAAGCATTTCTGACTGCAATGCCTGTCACGTGCCTCATGACAATTTCATAAGGAAATACTACTTCAAGGCCAGCGACGGCTTGCGGCACTCCACGATCTTTACGCTGCGCAACGAACCTCAGGCCATCTACATCAGGGAACCGGGAAAGCGGGTGGTTCAGGAAAACTGCCTCCGCTGCCATGAGTCGCTCTTCAGCGACGGACCCGGCAGAACACTGGAAGCCATGGCGGGCATGAAGGAGAGGCACTGCCTCGACTGCCACCGCAATGCGCCTCACGACAGGGTAAACAGCATCTCGTCGACCCAGTTCGCCATCACACCCACATTAAATGACAACCTGTAACAAACCTAAAAAATATAACCTATGTCAATCAGGGAATTTATCTCCAAACGGCCATGGGCAGGCTGGCTGCTCTTCCTCGCCACAGCTCTGGTGGTCTTTCTTCTGGGCATGCTCGCCTCATCAGTAGTTGAAAGACGCAGCGAGGCGAAATACGCCTACCGGCCACCCACCGATCTGCAACCCTTTGAGTCTGACAATAGTGTTTGGGGCAAATTCTACCCCAGGGAATACAAGTCGTGGCTCATGACCGCCGACACATCTTTCCGCAGCAGGCATGCCGGCAGCAAGCCCCTTAACGTGCTCGCCACAGATCCGGAGATGGTCGTGCTGTGGGCAGGTTATTCATTTTCGAAGGATTATTCCCAGGCCAGGGGACACTACTGGGCTGTTGAGGATATCAGGAACACCCTCCGAACCGGCGGTCCTCTCACACCCGACTCAGGACCCCAGCCCGGAACATGCTGGGCCTGCAAGAGTCCCGATGTGCCGCGCATGATTGAAAAAATGGGTGCAGAGAGCTTCTACAAAGCCACCTGGGCGGAATTGGGGCCCGAGATAACCAACCCGATAGGGTGTGCCGACTGCCACGATCCGGAGAACATGACACTGACTATAACCCGTCCCGCACTCAGGGAGGCCTTCGAAAGACAGGGCAGAAACATCAATGATGCCGGACACCAGGAGATGAGAAGTCTTGTCTGCGCACAGTGCCATGTGGAATACTACTTCAGGGGCGAAGGCAAATACCTTACCTTCCCATGGGACAAGGGGATGACTGCCGATGCCGTCGAAAGCTATTATGACAGTTATGAGTTCGCCGACTGGACTCATGGCGTCAGCAAGGCTCCGATGCTTAAGGCCCAGCACCCCGATTATGAGCTGTTTAAGATGGGCATTCACGGCCAGCGCGGGGTGGCATGCGCCGACTGCCACATGCCGTTCGTCGCCGAGGGCGGCGTGAAATACACCAGCCATCATGTACAGAGCCCCCTTAACATGATCTCTTCCACCTGCGCCGTCTGCCACAGGCAGAGCGAAGAGGAGCTGATGAACAACGTCTATGAGAGACAGGACAAGATTTCCAGCCTCAGGAACTACCTCGAGGAGATACTCGTTGCCGCACACTATGAAGCCAAAGCAGCCTGGGATGCCGGTGCCGACGAAGCAACCATGAAACCCCTCCTGGCTCTGATAAGACAATCACAATGGAGATGGGACTTCTGCGCCGCCAGCCACGGAGGCTCGTTCCACGCTCCGATTGAAATGGCATCCATTCTCAGCAATGGGATAATGAGAGGCCTTGAAGCCCGGATCGGGCTTGCAAAGGAGCTCACCTCAAGGGGCATCGACAAAGTGATCCTGCCCGATATATCATCAAAGGCGGGAGCACAGAAGGCGATTGGCCTGGATATAGAGGCGCTTACCAGGGAGAAGGAGGCTTTTAAGAAGCAGATCCTTCCCTCCTGGGATAAAAGCGTTGTCTGAGAGGTACGTCATTTTTAAAGTTAATATTATACAGTCATGAATGACAATCACGGGATATGTCGTTTTACCCTCTTACTGGCATTTTTGCTATTCGCGACAGCGATTTCGGGGCAATCACACCAGGAGAAGCACACCTTTGCCCTCGGCACTGAAGAGTTCCTTCTTGACGGGAAACCGTTTCAGATAATAAGCGGTGAAATCCATCCGGGCAGAGTGCCGGAAGAGTATTGGAGTCACAGGATCAGGATGGCAAAAGCGATGGGGTGCAATACAATCTCCGCCTACCTCTTCTGGAACCATCACGAAAGCGAGGAAGGAATATACGACTTCCGGACCGGTAACAGGGATATTTCGAAGTTCATTGCTACTGCTGCCGAAGAGGGTTTGTGGGTCATCATCCGTCCCGGACCATATGTATGCGCTGAGTGGGAGTTCGGGGGACTCCCGCCATACCTGCTTCGAAACCATGGCATTAAGGTCCGGTGTATGGATCCCCTTTACATGAAGGCTGTTGAAAGATACATATCAAGGCTGTCTGACGTTCTTCGCCCACACCTTGTCACCAACGGAGGGCCGGTGCTGATGATACAGATCGAGAATGAATACGGCAGCTACGGCAATGACCGCGAATACATGAGGGAGCTTAAGCAGATATGGGTGAGAAGTGATATCGACGTGCCCTTCTTTACAGGTGACGGACCCACAAAGTATATGCTTGAGGCCGGGACACTCCCCGGCTGCGCCGTGGGACTCGATTCGGGAAGCTCTGAGAGTGACTTCGAACTGGCACGTAAGATGAATCCGGGGGTCCCTGTGTTCTCCAGCGAGACCTATCCGGGATGGCTTACCCACTGGGGCGAAGCGTGGGCAAGACCTGACACTGCCGCCTTGCTGCGTGAGGTTAAGTTCCTGATGGACAATCGCAAATCATTCAACTTCTACGTGATCCACGGGGGCACCAATTTCGGCTTCACTGCCGGTGCCAACTCCGGCGGCAAGGGCTACGAGCCTGACCTCACCAGCTACGATTATGACGCACCCATCGATGAGCAGGGAAGGGCTACCCATAAATACATGGCGCTGAGAAAACTGATCGGGTCATACCTGCCGAAGAAAGCAAAACTGCCTTCAATACCAGAACCAGTGCCTGCCATGAGCCTCCCCGAGACCGAACTGGTTCCGTTTACCTCCATTTGGGACAACATGCCGGAACCGGTCATAGCAGTACAGCCCGGACCTTTTGAAGAATTCGGACAGTATTTCGGCTTCATGATGTACACCACCAGGCTTACAGGCCACAAAAGCGGTAAACTGACTGTTATTGACATCCATGATTACGCAACCGTCTTCCTTGACGGGAAATATATAGGGACTCTCGACAGACGACTGGGCATCAACTCCATAGACCTGCCGGTCACGGGTTCTGAATTCCCGGTGCTGGAGATATTTACCGAAGCAATGGGAAGAATCAATTTTGCCCATGCCATGATTGACCGCAAGGGAATCACGGACAGAGTTATACTCAACGGCATGACCCTGATGGACTGGGATATCCGGGGATTCCCAATGGGCGACGGATACGCAGGATCACTCACCTCCACCGGCATTGAACAGTCAAAGCCGGGGGTATTCTTCAGGGGTACTATGATGCTGGATGAGACAGCCGATACCTTTATAGATATGACTAATTTCGTGAAGGGACTTGTCTGGGTTAATGGCCATAACCTTGGCAGATACTGGGAGATCGGCCCGCAGACGCGACTCTACTGCCCGGCGTCGTGGCTAAAAAAGGGAGAGAACGAAATAATTGTCTTCGACCTCCACAAAACCACCCCGGGATCCGTCAGGGGCTTTGAATCGATGTAAGGAAACTTCACGGCATAATACAGCTGCTCCCCGGAATGCACCTGAGCACAGAAACATAACTCTGTAAAAGGCTTTGTCTAACTTATTCCCGTTATAGCCGAAAGAAGATAGTATAGTCCTGCCGCCAGAAGCATTGATATGGGTATTGTAAGTATCCAGGCATAGAGCAGATTGATTGTTACGCCCCATCTGACTGCAGTCACCCTCCTGGCAAGTCCTGTGCCCATGATTGCACCGGTGATTGTGTGCGTTGTACTCACGGGGATTCCGAATGCTTCCGTCCCGAAAAGAAGTATTGCTCCCGCACCTTCGGCTGCAACCCCATCAAAAGGCGTCAGCTTGGTTATCTTCGAGCCCATTGTCTTAACGATGCGCCATCCTCCGATGAGGGTTCCCATCGCTATTGCCGAGTAACACCCCAGCACTATCCAGTGAGGTATATCATGGACCTTCCCGTTCACCATCTCTATCTGGGCCCAGTGGGGCACTTCATTTGCACCGTTGAAATAGACCAACAGGGCAGCAGCGATTATGCCCATGACCTTCTGTGCGTCATTACCGCCATGGCCTAGGCTGAAGAGTGCCGATGAAAGCAGCTGGAAGCCCTTGAATCTCTTCTCCATCCTGAACGGATTGCCTTTGCGGCTGATCCATAGCAGTGCTATCGAAAGCAGGTATGACATGAACATGCCCAGCAGCGGTGCCAGGAAGATGAATGCAGCAATCACCGCTAACTTGCCTGCATGCACAACGTCCCAGCCGGTGCATGCAATGGCCGCCCCCGCAAAGCCGCCCACAAGGGTATGCGATGAACTTGAAGGGATGCCAAGGTACCAGGTAAGAAGATTCCAGAGGATTGCAGCAAGAATACCTGCCAGTATGACCATCAGCGTGATGGCCGAAGTGTCAACGATCTTGGCGATCGTATCAACTATATTCAATTCAAAGATAAGGTATGCCAGCCAGTTGAATGCTGCAGCCCAGAGCACTGCCTGGAACGGCGTAAGTACCTTGGTTGAGACAACGGTTGCTATTGAGTTCGCCGCGTCATGAAATCCGTTTATCAGATCAAATGCAAACGCGAGGATTATAATTATGATCAGGATAGAAAAGTCCATCTGGGAGATGTTATGCAATCTTGATAATCACCGAAGAGAGGATGTCTGCCACGTCGTCACAGCGGTCAACGGCCTTCTCGAGAGCCGCCAGGATATCCTTCTTCTTTATCAGTTCAATCGCATCCTTCTCCTCCTGGAACAGTTTGGCGAGATACCGGTGGTTGATGTCATCGGCATGCTCCTCAAGCTCACCTATCTTATGGCAGTTGTCCTTGTACTTTGACAGGTTAAGCACGTCACGCAGTCCATTGAAGGCGGTGTTGATCTCAATCGATGCCCTCCTTATTGTATCCGCCATATCGCGAAACTCGTCCGGGATATCCATCAGCTTGTAGAGATGAGTCTGCTTGGCGGCACCGTACATGAGATCCAGAACCGAATCGGTGGCATGGATCAGCTCAAAAATATCCTCACGGTCAAATGGAGTGATGAAGGTGCTACTCAACGTCTTGTAGAGGTTTTTGGCAATCTGGTCACCAACAAGCTCAGCCTCCTTGATCTTGTGACCCAGAGCTTCTCTCTTTTCCACCTGGGGTTCATTCATGAACTCAACCAGCAGCTCCGCTCCTATTATCAGGTTGGCGGAGGCATCCTTGAAGAGAGGATAAAACTTGCCCTCCTTCGGGGCCAGGAACGAAAAGATCTTGTCGAGTTTCATGTGTAGGTTGCGATAAATTTGCCCGCCAAAAATATACTAATGACTTCATTTAATAAAGGAGAATTGACATAATGTTTATTAAATGTTGATTATTATTTCAGGAATGATTTTGGCAACTTTAGTTATATTAGCGCATCATTAAATCTGACATATAGCATGAAGCTGACATTTTACGGGGCTGCACGGGAGGTGACAGGCAGCAAGGTACTCATTGAAACAGAACATGGCAAGAACATACTGCTTGACTGCGGTCAGTTCCAGGGCAAGGGACTTGCAACCGATGAGCAGAACAGGGCACTTTCCTTCTCTCCTGCCTCAGTTGACCATATAATCCTGTCGCACGCCCACATTGATCATTCAGGTCTCATCCCCTTCCTCTTCCGGAACGGGTTCTCCGGTTCCGTTGTGTGCACGGACGCCACACGCGACCTGTGTTCGATCATGCTTGCCGATTCCGGCAAGATACAGGAGCATGATACAATAACCTTCAACAAGAAGAGGGCAAAAAAGGGACTTCCCCCGGTAGAGCCTCTCTATACCCAGGCTGATGCAGTCGCAACAATGAAACTGTTTATCAGCGTGGGTTATGACAGGAAGTTCCGGATTGACGATTATACAACTGTAAGATTCACCAATACCGGCCATATGCTCGGCAGCGGCGTCGTTACCCTTGAACTGAAGGAAAAGGATGGCATCAAGCGACTCGCCTACACCGGTGACATAGGAAGGCCTGTAAACAGGATACTCAAGAGTCCGGAACCATTTCCCCAGGCTGATTACCTGATAACCGAATCGACCTATGGCGACAGGCTCCATCCATCTCTGGAGGAGTCTGACGAGGAACTTTTCCGCGTGGTGCACCATACATGTGTAGAGAAAAAAGGCAAGCTCATAATTCCGGCATTTAGCGTTGGCCGGACTCAGGAAGTTGTATACTCGCTGAACAACCTCTACAATGCAGGACGCCTGCCCAGGGTGGATATTTATGTCGACAGTCCGCTTTCGGTCAACGCAACCAATATCTTCCGTTTGCACCCCGATTGCTTCAATGATGTTGTAAGGCAACTGATGCTCACTGATCCGGATCCCTTCGGTTTCAACTCACTCTTTTACAACACCTCGGTTGAGGGTTCCAAAAGCCTGAACGAGATAAAGGGACCTGTGATAATCATCTCATCATCAGGCATGATGGAAGCCGGCCGGATCAAGCATCACCTGGCCAACAGCATCAGTAATCCGGCCAATACGATTCTGGCTGTTGGTTACTGCGCGCCTGCCACCCTGGGTGCAAGAATACTTAGGGGAGAACCGGAGGTCTCTATCCACGGCACCAAATACCCGGTCAGGGCGGAAATCGAGAGGATCGAATCCTATTCCGGACACGGCGATTACAATGAGATGGCAGATTACATCCTGTGTCAGGATCCGGGTAAGCTTAAGAAGGTTTTCCTGGTACACGGTGAGTATGAGACTCAGCAGCATTACAGTTCATTTCTGGACACAAAAGGCTTTAAGAATATTGAAATTCCTGCACACGGAATGTCATACTCCCTCTGATATTTGCAATATTCATTTGTTTAATGAAGGTAAATCCTATTTTTGCCAAAAAAAACCTGAACTATGTTTATTATAATGGTTGTGCTTTTTCTGCTGGGATACCTGGCGATAGCACTCGAACATCCTATTAAGGTTGAGAAGGCTGCCAGCGCCCTTCTGCTGGGTTCGATACTCTGGGCTCTCTACGCTCTTTTCAGCGAGCAGATCCTGGCCCTTGGCTTTTCACCATCATGGGAAGAACTGAAGCTGATGGGGCAGCAGATAATGAACAGCGTTGCCCCGGCCATGACTTCCGATCAGTTCGCCACCTCGCCCTTCCGCGAAACAGTTGAGCTGACAGGACACACCAACGCCTTTGTGAAAGAAGAGCTTGCCCATCACCTGATTGACATAGCTGAGATCCTCTTTTTTCTCTTCGGCGCCATGACAATTGTTGAGGTGATTGACCAGCACCAGGGCTTTACAGTCATAACAGACAAGATTGGCACGAAGAGCAAGGTCAAACTCATCTGGATTATAGGGTTCATCACCTTCTTCATGTCAGCAGTGCTTGACAACCTGACGACCACAATTGTAATGATTGCCCTTCTCAGGAAGCTGATATCAGACAAACCTACACGCTGGATCTTTGCCAGTATGATTGTTATATCCGCTAACGCCGGGGGGGCATGGTCTCCCATCGGTGACGTGACGACAATCATGCTCTGGATAGGCGGACAGATTACCACCGTTAATATCATACTAAAGGTATTCCTCCCGAGCCTCGTCAACATGATCGTACCTCTAACAATTCTGTCATTCATGGTCAAGGGAGATGTCAGGAGACCGGAGGTGTCACATCAGGCAAGTGAGATTACCACGCCTTTTGAAAAGACATTTATCCTGATCCTGGGTGTATCAATGCTTCTATTTGTTCCGGTGTTCAAGACATTGACGCACCTTCCTCCTTATATTGGAATGCTCTTCGGCCTTGGTGTACTCTGGCTTGCTTCAGAGATTATGCACCGCAACAAGGAGGATGAGATCCGCAAGAAGCTTACCATTTACAACATTGTCAAAAAAGTTGACACCCCCACTATTTTCTTCTTCCTTGGCATACTTATAGCTGTTGCGGCCCTGCAGAGCGCGGGCCACCTCAGCCTGCTTGCCGGATTCCTGGATGAGAAACTGGGCGATATATACCTGATCAACCTGGCCATAGGTGCCATATCCGCTATTGTTGACAACGTCCCGCTCGTAGCCGGGGCCATGGGGATGTACGAAGTGGTCTCTCCCGACATGCTCCGGATAGCCGCCGATCCTGCCTACGCCTCCTTCTTCGTTCAGGACGGCCTCTTCTGGGAATTACTTGCCTATTGCGCAGGAACGGGTGGCAGCATGTTAATAATCGGTTCCGCTGCAGGTGTGGCTGCAATGGGCCTCGAGAGAATAGACTTCATCTGGTACATGAAGAAGATATCCTGGCTCGCCCTTGTCGGTTACCTTGCAGGAGCAGGAGTCTACTGGCT
>DHGW01000056.1:131971-169634 GCA_002402965.1 Bacteroidales bacterium UBA4788 | reverse complement strand
AATGAAGACTGGCTGATTTCACCGGCTGTTAACGTTGCCTCAGCCGAATCAGTGATACTGAGCTTTCTGACTGCCAAAGATTTTGATGGAGGAACCTTTACGGTTCAGATCTCATCCAACTTCAGCGGAACTTACACTGCAACTGACATTGCCGCTGCAACATGGACGGATATCACCTCAAATTTTGCCCTGTCAGCTGATAACTATGAATGGATTCAATCAGGCGAATTTAGCCTTTCTGCATATTCCGGTAATGTATATATCGCCTTTGTTTATACTTCAACCACGGCAGGTGCCGCCACCTGGGAAGTCGATGATGTCCGAATCACCGGCTACCTCCTTCCCGGATCCGACGCCTCACTGTCAGACCTTAAGGTAGACGGCACAACAGTAACATCCTTTGACGCCGCCACTCTTTCTTACGAAATGATCCTGGAGGCATCGGTCACAACACCTCCGGCAGTGACTTATACGACCACCGATCCCACCGCAACAGCTGTGGTCACCAACGCCACTGACCTGACCGGCAACGCCGCGGCACGGACAACAACTGTAGTGGTTACTGCCGCCGACGGTACGACAACCCAGACCTACAGCATCCTGTTCAAGCCGGTTATTGCAGTGGCAGACCTTACAGCCCTGCGCGCAGTATCGCCGGATAACTTCGACAGATTATATACGGTGACAGGTGAAGTTGTGGTATCTGGCATCAATGACTCACAGAGACACCAGAAATATGTTCAGGATGCCTCGGCAGGCATCCTTATCGATGATGCCTCTGGCACCATCACAACTGCATACAGCGTCGGCGATGGAATCAAAAACCTGACAGGCACTCTATCAGAGTACAACAAACTGCTGCAGTTCCTTCCCTACCGTGACCCGGGAACAGCCTCCTCCACAGGCAACACGCTGACCCCGCAGGTAGTAACCGTGACTGAGTTCACCACTAACCAGGAGAATTACGAATCTGAGCTTGTGAAAATCGTCGGGGTGAAATTCACTGACGCCAACGGCACAGCTGTCTTCCAGGAAAAGAAGAACTACAGCATCAGCGTTGGAACTGACGCCACAATCCTCCGGACTATCTTCCTCGGAACGGATCTCAATGACAAGGTCATCCCGTATATGGCTGATGTGACAGGCATTGCGACAGTGTACAGCGCAGATGCGCAGCTGGCTCCGCGAAACTTCGCTGACCTGGTTGTCTACTCATCCGATGCCACTCTCAGTGACCTTAAAGTAAGCGGTACCACTGTAACAGGATTCGCTGCAGGCACACTGACATACAATGTCTCCCTGCCAGCCGGAACCACCGCCGTACCGGCCGTCACTGCAACACCCACCGAAACCAATGCAGCAGTCGTCATAACACCTGCCGCATCACTCACCGGCGATGCCGCTGCACGCACTGCTAAAATCGATGTGACCTCACACGACAAGTCATCGGTTAAAAACTATACCATAGTATTTACCGTTGCCACCGGAATAGAGGATAACCTCATCGGCAAACTCAGGCTCTATCCCATTCCCGCAGGTGATGAAATAACAGCTGAAGGCATCGACGGCGTTACTCTGATCGAGATCTTTGAGGTCACCGGGAATAAGGTTGCCGCTATACGGTGTGAGGGCAATGCCAAAATAGAGATACCACTGACAAACCTGTCCCGCGGACTCTATTTCATCCGGCTTTACACTCCGGATGGCACCGTAATCAAAAAATTCATAAAAGAATAATTCAACACTAACTCTCACCTTACATTAAAAACCGCTCCGGGAGTCCGGGGCGGTTTTTTAATCACGGCAACCAAACAGCCAGGACAGATTAGCACCACAGAACCTGAACACCATTTCGCTCCTCATCATTGTCTGTTAAGGAAATTTCGACAACTTTGCATATTATGTTTCGGCTACCTTTCCATAAATACCTGGGCGTGCTTATCCTGGCAGCCACAATTGTTACCGGCTCCTGCCGAAGAATCCCCGATCCGCCGTCACCTGACGACACCAGCCTCTTTGCCGCCTGCGTCACTCCGGGCACCTCTGCTACAATAGACATCCTCACATTCAATGTCGAAGGGTTCCCAAAGGCAGGATACACAAGCGTGACCACATTGTCAGCACTGGTTAAGGCCATGGAACCTGACGTCGTGGCCCTTCAGGAGGTGGCATCCGAAGCCGACTTTAACCGCCTGGTGAAACTGATGCCCGGATGGTCAGGAGTCTTCTATCCCATCAACAACGACGAGTGGAACCTGGCATATCTCATCAGGGACAGCGAGACGGAACTTGTTCCCGGCACCGTACGAACACTATTCGAAGATGACAACTGGGCATTCCCAAGGCCTCCTTTAGAGATAATGGTAAGACACAAGGCAACCAGAAGGGAACTTCTGCTGATAAACCTGCACCTGAAATGCTGCGGGGGTTCAGACAACGAGAGCCGCCGCCGCTCTGCCTCGCAACAGCTGAAGGAATACCTTGATGAACAGAGACCTGATGCCGCCGTGGTGATGCTCGGCGATTACAACGACGAAATCACATCGGCCAGTTCAACAGAAAATCCCTTCCTGAACTTCATCGAAGATGCCCAGGGCTACGCTTTCGCCGATATGATAATCGCCACAGGCAGCCAGCTATGGTGGTCATACCCGGCCTGGCCAAGCCATATAGATCATATCCTGGTGACAGATGAACTCTTTGCAGACATAGACACGACTATGGTGATCAAAGCCAGCCCGTGCTACCCTGACTACAATGAGGTCCTGTCAGACCACCGGCCGGTAGGAATAAGGATAAAACCGTAAAGCTTTTTCAGAGGTTACTTTGTACCGGAGCTGTTTCGCACAATAATTACATAAACCGGGAAATGGTCACTGTACCCTCCCTGCCAGACTGTCCCGACGAATGAGCGTAGCGGGTAGCCCTTGTACTGACCGTCTTTCTGCATCAGGAAAGGTGAATTGAATACCCGGGCATGACGGAATCGGTATGATGAATAATCGCTGCCCAGGAGCGACGGGGTAATCACTATCTGGTCAAAAAGATTCATCCCGTCCCGGTAGTTCAATGACCCGATACCCCTCCTGAAGAGTGGAAACATGGTGTTGAACATCTCATCATCCTTTAGCCTGTCAGGCTTCCCTGATGCCCTCAGGTACTTCACCAGGCTCTCGTCAACAGGATCGTCATTGAGGTCACCCATCACGAAAACCTTCGCACTGTTGTCAATAGCCAGCAGGCTGTCAACCAGCCGGCGCGAGAGTGCAGCAGCGGCATTGCGACGGGGCCGTGTGGTCAGCTCCCCGCCTGAACGCGAAGGCCAGTGACCTACGATGAAATGCATCGGTTCTCCGTCAAAGACACCTGAAACAACCAGCTGATCACGGGTGTAGACAGGCTCTCCCTCATCATTGGTCAGAGGCAGCGACGGGCTTGCTGAAGCAGTCACCCAGAAAAAACGGGGACGGTACATCAGCGCCACGTCCACCCCACGCAAATCAGGCGAATCGTAATGCACAATCTGGTAATTCGACTCCTTCAGCAAAGGATGAGCAGCCAGATCCTCCAGTACTGATCTGTTCTCAATCTCCGAAACACCAAGCACAGCCGGACCTCCGCTCCAGCCATCATCCTCACCAATCCTCGAGATGACCAGCGCCATATTGTCAAGCTTCTCCAGGTACCTGCTGCCGGTCCATTTGTTAGGGCCTTCCGGGGTGAACTCCTCATCCAGTACTCCGGGAGTATCAATTGTGTCAAACAGGTTCTCAAGGTTGTAGAAGGCGATCAGCCCTGCCCTCACCTGCTGCTGCGCTTCTGCAACAGACAAACCGGCTGACAGTAATAGAAGTATGATTATCCTGACTCTCATTTCTGAATAATTGATCTGCCAAATGTAACATTTTTACCTTCTCTCCCGTCTGGCTCTCTTTGGACTTTCAACTTTCGCCTTTNNCTTTGGACTTTGGACTTTCGACTTTCGACTTTCTCCCTTTGTCATCTCTATGAAAAGCCTTATCTTGCGTCTCTTTCTTTTATACAACCCATGAGACATAACAAACTGATTTTCTTATTTCTACTCCTTATCCTTTCCTGCGGCACCATTGCTGCCCAGCAGGGTGTGGTCAAGGGAACTGTAACCGGTAAAAACAGCGGTACTCCCCTGTCGGGAGCCTTAATAACCGACGCTTCAGGAAATGAACTGGGACTCTCCTCCGATGACGGCTCTTTCACTGTTTCCATGAATGAAGGCAAACAGATGCTGTTCATCAACATGGCCGACTATGAGCAGGCAATCATCAGTGTCACGGTGACAGCCGGTGCAACACTCGAAATCGGTGCTGTGGCACTGCCCGAGATGGCAGGCTTCATGATGGACATCGGCAACGTCAGCATCATGGAGGGTTTTTCCGAAGACGGCTTCGAGACACAGTCGATACAGGGTACCCTGAGCGCTTCGGCAGACATCTTCATGAGCACGGCAGCCTACACCTTCGGCCAGGTCATGTACAGGAACAGGGGCTATGACAACAACTATCAGAATGTAAGCCTTAATGGATTCGTAGTCAACGACATAGAATCAGGCGCACCGTACTGGTCCAACTGGGGCGGACTTAATGACGTCATGCGCAGCACCATGGTCAGTTCCGGCCCCGAACCCATCGGTTTCCTGTTTGAACCTGTAGGCGGTGCAACACGCATCAACACCCGGGCCTCGGAATACCGTTCAGGCGTCCGCGCCGTCTATTCCCGCTCCAACCGCACCTACCCAAACCGGGCTATGCTGACATACGGCACCGGCCTGCTGAATAATAACTGGGCCGTGACCGGAAGCTATTCGAGACGGTGGGGCGACCGCGGCTACAAGGAGGGTACATTCTATAACGCCAACTCTTTTTTCCTCTCGGTGGAGAAGAAGATCAACAGTCGTCACAGCCTCAACCTGACAGCCCTGAATGCTATTTACGAAAGAGGTGTAGGTGGCGGAGCGACGCAGGAGGTGTATGACCTCGACGGAAACAACTTTTACAATCCATACTGGGGCTACCAGACCGGGGAAGTACGCAGCGCACGCGTCAGAAGCAATAATAAGCCGCTGATAACCCTCGCTCATATCTGGAAGCCTTCAGAAAAGCTTGACATACAGACCACAGCCGGATACTGGTTTGGTAAGAGCGGCTACACGGCCCTCAACTGGTATGACGTGCCCGACCCAAGGCCCGACTACTACAGGAAACTGCCCAGCTATTATTATGATGAATCGGATATAAACCGTATAACCGATGCATGGCGATCAGACCCGGCAGTGAGCCAGATCGACTGGGACCACTTTTATTTTGCAAACAGGAAGAACATCTACTCTGTTTATAACGAAGGAGGCGTAGAAGGAAATACCCTTACCGGCAACCGCTCGAAGTACATCGTTGAGGACCGGCGTAATGACCTCTCCCAGTTCCAGCTCAACACCCGTGCATCATGGGATATGACAACAAGCCTGAATCTGACGGGAGGACTCCTCGTCGATATCTACCGCGGACATAACTTCAACGTAATCAGCGATCTTCTCGGGGGTGACTACTGGCTCGATGTTGACCAGTTCGCAGAAAGGGATTATCCGAATGACCCGGAATCCTTTCAGAACGACCTGAACAATCCTGATAACGCCGTCACCGAGGGCGAAACTTTCGGGAACAACTATTATGCTTTCCAGCGGGGCGCCACCCTTTGGGGTACAGGTACCTGGACTGGCAGCAGGTACAAGGTCTATCTGAGCGCTCACGCCAGGTATACGGCCATGTGGCGCGAGGGATTGATGCGCAAGGGACTCTTCCCCGATAATTCTTTCGGGAAATCCGAGAGACTTGATTTTCCGACATGGGGTGTAAAGGCAGGAGGCGACTATCGATTCACAGGCCGCCATATGATACTTTTCAACACCCTCGTGACAACCAACCCCCCTTTGTTTAAGAACAGTTTCCTCTCGCCTCGTACCCGCAACGCCCTGACGCCTGAACTGCGCGAGGAGATCATTTTTTCAGGTGATGTGAGCTATGTGATGCGCTCACCCGCAGTGAAGGGAAGAGTGACAGCCTATTATACCCGCTTCATGAACCAGACTGAGGTGACAAGCTTCTATCACGACGAGTGGAGGACCCTGGTCAACTATGCCATGACAGGCATCGACAAGGAGAATTATGGCATCGAGGCCGGTGCCGAAGTCAGTATCACTTCCGAACTGTCAGTGAACGCCGTAGCATCGCTGGGACAGTACCTATGGATCACCAATCCCAAAATCACAATCACCCAGGATAACAACAGCCAGGTACTGAGCAACGAGGAGGTCTGGATACAGTACTTCCGCCAGAGCGGGACACCCCAGACCGCACTGGCACTTGGAGTCGAATACAACTCCTCCAGATTCTGGTGGGCAGGTATCACAGGAAGCTACTATGACAACATATACCTCGATTTCAATCCTGTCACACGCACGAAAGATGACAGCGGTTATTACCCCTACTGGGATTACCAGCAAGAGGCCGAACCGGGATTTCTCCTGGATCTGTTCATCGGCAAATCGTGGAGGATAGATGATGTATATATCAATCTCAGCGCCAACCTCAGCAACATCCTCAATAACCGCACTTTCGTCAACGGTGGTTATGAACAGTACCGCTATGACCCCGACAGACCGGACCTGTTCCAGCCGCGGGTCTATTACAGCAACGGCTTTAACTACTTCATTAATCTCAGTATAAGGTACTAAAAATGAAGGAAGAACAGATCATGAACAAAATCAGACATATATTCAGTTTTGCCGCCATTGTAACAGGATTGCTTTTGGCAGTATCATGCACCGACAATAATGAAACACCACCTCCGGAGAAAGAGTTTGTTCCCGGGGAGATAGTCACCGTACAGCAGGTCAGTGCACTCTATGCTGACCAGCTGGCTATCTCCGATTACACACAGCGTCATCCGGTGGAGATTGTGAACGACTGGGCATTACGTGGCATCATCACTGCCAGTGACAAGGAGGACGGCAACTTCTACAAGGAAGCCTTTATTGAGGATGCTACCGGCGGACTCAGACTGCTGTTTGAATCAACAAGCGGACTCTACATCGGAGACTCTGTTATCGTAAGCTTAAAGGGTCTCTGGCTGGGCGACTACGGTAATTTCTGGCAGCTTGGCGGTGTTCCCTACTATCAGGAGGATGGTACCATACGCGTCGGCGGAATGAATATGGACAAACAGTGCCTGAAGCTCTCCATCGGAAACCAGACCCACCCTGCTGCATTGACAATTACCCAGGCCAGGAGCGCGGCTTATCTCGGACGGCTGGTGCGGCTCGAAGAGGTTCAGTTCACCGATGCCATGCTGGGTCAAACCTGGGCCAACGCGGCAGACCAGGTGACAGAGAACAGGACGCTTCAGGACTGCAACGATAAAACTATCATCGTGCGTACCAGCGGATTCTCTGCCGCAGCCGGAGAACTCCTGCCTGCAGGAAACGGATCGATCACCGGAATAGTGACAATTTTCAACGGAACCTACCAGTTCCTCGTGCGGGATTTCGACGAAGTGAATATGACCGGAACGCGTTGCGGTGTGGTGGATCAACCCCTGGGCACTCCCGTTGAAACTCTCAGCGAGAACTTTGAGAGCTTCAGTGATAATGATGACATCTACATCAGCGGATGGCAGAACATCGCCACTGCCGGTGGCCGTATCTGGCTGGCCAAGCTCTTCAGCGGCAACAGGTACGCCCAGTCAACCGCATACAACTCAAATCTCTCATCCATGGTCACATGGCTCATCACCAGGCCTGTAAATATCTCCAGTCAGAAGGTGCTGACATTCCAGACCGCCAAGGCATACTGGGCACATACCGGAACAAACTTCCCCATGGAGGTGCTTGTCTCAACCGACTACAACGGAAACAACATCGCCACTGCCACATGGACTACACTTACGGCAACGATGGCACAAAAGAGCGATCCGGACCATACCTTCATAAACTCAGGCAATGTCAGCCTGCCTGTCACTGCAGGCAAATCGGCCGTCATAGCATTCAAATACACGGGTAGTAATACCGAAAGTACATCATACCGAATTGACAATATCGCTGTCTCGGCAGCCAGGTAACACAAAAAAAATGATGATCAACCACATATTGAAGCTTTGCATTGCAGCATCCCTGATTATTGTATCATCCTGCAGCAGGGAGCCGGTACCCCCTCCGGAACCGAATATAGACTATATCACGATTGAACAGCTTCGGGCGATGCATGAACAGGGTATCGCAACTATTGATACCAATATCTACATTCAGGGTATCATAACCATTACACCGGAGCTTGGCAACATCCCTGCATTCGTTGCTTACATCCAGGACTCCACCGCAGGAATCTGCCTGACAGTCACCGGTAACAACACTTTCTCGCGTGACTCCGAGGTTAAGATACTGTGCCGTGGCGTCACTTTCACCGAATATAACGGGCTGCTGCAGTTCGGTGACATCAGCATCGCCGACCAGGTGACAGTTGTAAGCCTTACCCCTGCCGCGCCTCAGCCTGAGACTGTTACAATAGCTGAGGTCCTGTCCGGCGGGTACCAGGCCCGGTATGTCAGGATAGAGAACGTTCAGTTTGCGGAGCCGGGCACCTACTCGGGAGAAAACATTCTTACAGACTGCAGTGACGAGCTGGAGGTCTATACACGCTCCGACGCCAATTTTTCATCAGAGTCCCTGCCGGCCGGCAACGGTTTCATTACGGGAGTTGTCTCTGAATTCAACGGGAGGCAGCTTCTGCTGAGAGACGAGACCGAGAACGGGATGACCGGCGACAGATGCGGCAGTGCAGGCATGGTATACCTGACGCAGGACTTCGCCACTCTTGTAAAAGATGCCGATGTCAGCACCCTTGCCGGATGGAAAACCTACCCTCAGGCAGGCACCAAAACATGGTACGGCAACGAGGTGAGCTCACGCAGGTGGGTACAGGCCACAGCATACTATTCAGGACAGGCCTCTGTGATAACATGGATGATTGCACCTGTCATTGATCTGACAATGGCAACGGAGCCTTACCTCGAGTTCGAGAGTGCCGACGGGTATGACAACGGCGCTACACTTAAACTGTTCGTCTCAACCGGCTATGACGGTTCCTCAACACCCTGGAACTCCGAATGGACAGAGAAAAGCTTCAGTCTGCCTCCCTCAACCGTTTCGGGGTACAGTCAGTTTGTCAGTTCGGGAAAAATAGACCTCTCTGAATACAAAGGCAGCCAGGTTTGGATTGCGTGGGTTTATGACGGGGGCACCAACCGCACAACCACCTGGGAGGTCGACAATGTGCTGGTTGCAGAAAAATGATTGCAGAAATTACCAGTCTTCCGGTGCCCGGTAACTGATATAAATTAAAAATCGCAAATTATACATCGCAAATCGCAAATCGTAAATCGCAAATCGTAAATCGCAAATCGCAAATCGCAAATCGTAAATCGCAAATCGCAAATTCCTCAGATGCCGAAGCTTGTCCCGACACTGGTCCTTCTCCTCTGTCTGTCATCCGGTCTGGCCGGGCAGGTACCGGCGGGCTACTATGACAGCGCCTCCGGCCTGACGGGAAAAGCTCTTCAACAGGCACTCCATGACATCATCGATGGACACACCCCGCTGGAATACAGCGACCTGTGGCAGTGTTACTCCACCACTGACATCAAGGCCGACGGGGTGACGGTGTGGGATATCTATTCCGACAAGCCCGGAGGCACGCCGGCTTATACATATATGATTTTTACGGAGCAGTGTGGCACTTACCAGAAAGAGGGCGACTGCTACAACAGGGAGCACTCCTTTCCAAAAAGCTGGTTCAACGATGCCCTGCCGATGTATACCGACCTGTTCCATATCTACCCCACCGACGGCTGGGTGAACAACAAGAGAGGTAACCTGCCTTACGGCGAAACAGCCGGCGCGACATGGACATCCACCAACGGAAGCATGGTCGGGCCAAGCTCGGTGCAGGGTTATTCGGGAAACGTTTTTGAGCCGATAGACGAGTACAAGGGGGATCTCGCCCGTACCTATTTCTACATTGCAACACGCTACTACGGCGAGGACAGCCAGTGGCCGGGAAGCGATATGACTGCAGGAGCCCAGCCTAAAACCTGGGCAGTTCCCATGCTTCTTGCATGGCACCTTGCTGATGTAGTGAGCGCAAAGGAGATAAGCCGTAACAACGAGGTTTACAAATACCAGGGAAACCGCAATCCTTTTATTGATGACCCCCAGTTCGCGGAGAAGATATGGGGAACGCTTAATCCCGTTCAGGAAATTGAGGAGAACAGGATATCTGTGACCCTGTACCCCAACCCGGCACAGTACTGGCTGAATGTGAGCATCCCCGGACACAGGTGCAGCGGGACCGTGGCATATGTCTATGATACCGCCGGATGCCTTGTGCAAACAGCAACTGTTGATGACGGCTTCGCTTCCGTTAGCACTGCCGGACTACCTGCAGGAATGTACTTCCTGACTCTGACTTGTGACGGGAAGGTTGCCACTGCAACATTCGTTGTTACCGGAAGGTAATCAAACCGGATAAAACCGCCCCGGCGGACCCAAAGAGCACAATGATGATTGTATCAGTTGATGGTATCAAACTCAGCAAATCTCAGGTCAGTAAAACTTTCTTCCCGGTGCATTGTTTTACTTTTGTACAGTAAGAAGCAATGACCGACAAATCGTTTGCAATAGAGGGGATGAACTGCGCATCGTGTGCAGCACACGTTGAGAAGGCCGCCGCAAAGGTTGAAGGGATCACCTTCGCCAGCGTCAACCTGGCAACGGAGCGTCTGACCATTTCATATGATGAGCGCAAGACCTCGGTCAACAGCGTCCTCGATGCCGTCAGCAGGGCAGGCTACAAAGCCATCGATGATGAGAAGGAACGCCGTTCAGCACAGCCTGAGACAGAGCGTCTGCGCAAAAGACTCATCTGGTCACTGATCTTTACAATACCCCTGCTGGCGCTGACTATGTCCACCATGGCCGGTGCGAGGCTGCCTGCATTCATATCGCCTGAGGACAGTCCCCTGGCATTTGCCCTGCTCCAGTTCCTGCTTACAACCCCGGTTATAATCACGGGACGAAGTTTCTACCTCGCCGGGACAAAGACACTGCTCAGAGGTAATCCGGGTATGGATACCCTGGTAGCCATGGGTACCGCCGCTGCATACCTGTACAGCATATATGCCACCGTCAGGATCACCGGCGGCGACGGTCACTCCGTGCATAGCCTCTATTATGAATCAGCTGCTGCCATCATCACCCTGATTACAATGGGCCGCTACCTCGAGGCCAGGTCGAAATCAAAAGCCGGAAACGCAATACGAAAACTGCTTTCACTGGCTCCTCCCCTGGCAACAGTGCTTCGCGATGGCAAGGAAAAGACAGTGCCGGCTTCAAAGGTTCAGGTGGATGAACTGGTTGTCATCAAGCCCGGCGAACGGTTTCCCGTCGACGGGAAAGTAACCAGCGGGAACACCTCAGCCGATGAGTCGATGCTCACCGGCGAGAGTACTCCTGTTGAAAAGAGCGAGGGGTCCGAAGTCACCGGTGGAAGCATCAACCTCAACGGTTCGGTAGTCTGTCGGGCCACACGCGTCGGCAGCGCCACCACCCTGGCAAGGATTGTCAAACTGATGGAAGAGGCCCAGGGATCAAAAGCCCCGATTGCACGACTCGCCGACAAAATCTCCGGCATCTTCGTGCCGGTAGTCATGGTGCTGGCACTGCTGGCTGCTACAGGATGGCTGATAGGTACAGGTGACTTCCGGCTGGCATTCACAGTGCTCATCTCTGTGCTTATCATTGCCTGCCCCTGCGCACTGGGCCTCGCCACTCCGGTAGCAGTGATGGTGGGGACTGGCAGGGGAGCCCAGCAGGGAATACTGATTAAAAGTGGTGAGGCGCTGGAAACCGCCCGCAAAGCGAAGGTGGTGGTCCTCGACAAGACTGGCACGGTCACTACCGGAATCCCGATAGTAACTGACATCAGGCCGGTCAGGGAGGAAGACAAAGACAGGCTGATCTCTGTTGCTGCATCGGCCGAAAGCCGCTCTGAACACCCTGTTGCAAAAGCTGTCGCGGAGTATGCAATTGTCAAAGGTCTTCCCGTCACCGGACCGGACCGCTTTACTGCCCTGCCTGGATACGGAGTCGAAGCCTCTGTCAACGGCACTCATATCCTTGCCGGCAGCAAGAGACTCATGGACGAAAGGAAGGTAGAGGAGACCACCGGAGCTGACTTTGCCGCTGAAGAGCTTGCTGCACAGGGGAAGACAATCATGTTCCTGGCTGCCGATGGAAAATGCCTTGGAGTTATTGCTGTTGCCGACACTATCAGGCCGGAATCAGCCGGGGCTGTCCGCGAACTGAAAGCCATGGGCCTCGAAGTTATGATGATTACAGGCGACAGCTTACAGACAGCCAGGCATATAGCCGGTCAGGCAGGCATCGGTAGCGTGATTGCCGGAGTACTGCCAGGCGACAAGGCCGAGGAGATACGCAAAATCCGAAACAACGGCAACAGCGTCATAATGGTGGGCGACGGCATCAATGATGCCCCTGCCCTGGCAACAGCCGACGTGGGAATAGCTATCGGGTCGGGCACCGATGTGGCCATTGAGGCTGCCGATGTAGTGCTGATAAAAAACGACCTGCAGGATGTGGTTCGTACCCTTAGACTCAGCAACAGCACTATACGGAACATAAAGCAAAACCTGTTCTGGGCATTCTTCTACAACATTCTGGGTATACCTGTGGCCATGGGTCTGCTGCACCTCTTCGGCGGCCCGCTGCTCAACCCGATGATCGCGGCAGCTGCCATGAGTTTCAGCTCTGTTTCGGTTGTATGGAATGCGCTGAGACTCAGAAATATCAAATTATAATCAACCAATCTTTCATTTTTTTTCGCACTGCGATTAAACCTTTTCAGACTATTCACATCTGAGTAATTGTAAACAGTAAACAATTAAAATAAAACAATAACTAAAAACAATTACTCATGAAAACAAGACTATTCTTTACAGTGGCGGCTTTCATAGCTATGACGGCCATCGCAACGGCACAGACTGTACAGCAGAATCCTGATCAGACCGGCAAAGGCCGTGCAGCAGGAAACGCTTATGTCGATGCTGACAAGGACGGAGTGTGTGACAATTACACCAGTGGAACGCGCCCGGGCCGCAGGGCATACGCTGCAGGCGAAAACCAGGCTGCGGCCAATCGAGGACCCGGTAAGGGCCAGGGCCTCGCACAGGGTAACAGGAACGGCCAGGGCCGCGGACAGGGCGTCGCAGCAGGCAGAGGTGCAGGACGCGGGCAGGGAACCGCACCCGGCATTGGTCGTCACAACGGTCAGGGTCCGGCATTCGTTGATGCCGACAAGGACGGTGTCTGCGATAACCTGCAGACCCCCGCCGAAAAGAAATAAACATAACCCACAGTGAAATGCAGAAAGAGATCCAAATGGGTCTCTTTTTTTTTACAATTCTTAACGGTCTACGACCTATGCCTCCTTCTTATCCTTTATTCTACAATGCTTTATGCGCTACGCGCAATAACTGGCCGCAGGCCATAAGGCATTGTAGACCCCATTGCTCTCTCGCATATGTGTGTTACCTTTAACCACAAACCTGTAGACGACCAAATTGTACCTGACCATCATCATCCCGATGTACAACGAAGCCGGCGTCATCACAACGACCATGGAAAAGCTCCGTGACACCGTGATGCCCGATTTTGTCACACAGTTCGAGGTTATAATCATCGACGACTGCTCTACTGATGACTCGGCAGACGTCGCAGAAAAAACAGGCAGCGGATTCCCCGGCACCAGGGTAATAAGGCTCCCTGTCAATACCGGCAAGGGAGCTGCAGTGGCCGCAGGAGTGCATGCGGCGAAAGGCGATACAATCATCGTTCAGGACGCTGATCTCGAGCTTGACCCATCAGATATTCCTGCTCTTCTCGGGAAAATGTACACAGGGAACCTCGATTTCGTGAGCGGCACGCGGTTCAGCCCTGGCACAAGACACCCCGGCCACGCAGTCGCAGCAGTCACCCTGAACAGGTTACTCTCCTGGTTCGCCGCAAGGACAATTGGAAGAAGAATCACTGATCTGACATGCGGCTATAAGCTCATCCGAAAAGAGCTGTTTGAAAAACTGGATCTCCGGGAAAAGAGGTTCGGCTTCGAGACAGAACTGGTGTTCAAAGCTCTTCGCGACAGCACAGTAAAATTCGCCGAGGAACCGGTCAGCTACTCTCCCAGAAGGAAAAGCGAAGGAAAAAAGATCAGCATCGGCGACGGCCTGAGTATAGCCGCAAAGGTCGTGAAATTCAGCCTTGCAGGCAAAAAGTGGCTTTCAATGCTGACCATAGCCCTCATCATTGCATTCATGACTGTAACAATGTTGAGGGAGAAGCATTGGAAGGATGAGAAGCGGGTGATCGAATACGATGCGATCTCCTATTACGCTTACCTGCCTGCGGCATTTATCTATCACGATCTCACGCTGAGCTTTGCTGACAATTATAAAGGCCCGCATAAATTCATCGTCTGGCCGGATCGGGGCCCTGAGGGCAAATACGTCATCAAGACCAGTATGGGGCTCGCCCTCCTCTGGACCCCCTTTTTCCTTGCAGGGCATGCTGCAGCCTCTATCTCCGGAGCAGATACCGGCGGCTACTCCCCACCCTATAAATTCTTCCTTCTGGCGGCAGCATTGCTGTTCCTGACTATGGGACTGGTCTATATGAGAAAAATTCTTCTGGAAAATGCATCAGATACCGTCACTGCGATGGTTCTGGCGGCATTTGTCATTGGCACCAACCTTTACTGGTACACTCTCTACCAGGGAACAATGTCACACGTCTACTCATTTGCCCTGATCAATGCTTTCGTGTGGTACTCAATGAAATGGCACAGGGTGCAGGGTGAGGAGCGCACGGAGAAGGGCGAAGGGCACAGGGTGCAGGGACCAGGGAAAAAGTTCTGGCAGTCATTAAGGTTGGGCTTGCTGTTAGGGTTTATATCTCTTATCAGACCAACAAATATCATTATCGTACTCTTCTTCCTTCTTTACGGAGTCACATCTTCAGAATCCCTGCGCCGCAGACTGAGAGAACTGGTTACGGGATACAGGCATCTTTTACTGATCGCCCTGGCGGCAGCGGTTGTATGGGTTCCGCAGATGATCTACTGGAAGGAGATAACCGGCCAGTGGCTTTATTTCTCGTACGGCACCGATGAACGATTCTTCTTCGCTGACCCGGCCATAATAAAGGGACTCTTCAGCTGGCACAAGGGATTGTTCCTCTATACACCGCTAATGATCTTCGCCTTTGCGGGAATAATTGCTCTATGGATTCGTCGCTCGCCCCATGCCCTGCCGGTAACGCTTTTTGTTCCGCTGAACATCTATATCATCTTTTCCTGGTGGTGCTGGTGGTACGGAGGAGGATTCGGTCAGCGGGCATTCATCGACAGCTACACTCTGATGGCAGTGGCAGCCGCCTCGCTGCTGACCGCAGGACTAACCTCTGCCAGGGCTGCTTCAAAAAGGTGGTTGCAGAGCCTGACCTTCGCTGCCTTTATCCTTCTTGCATCACTGGGGATAATTCAGAACATCCAGTATTATAACGGCGCAATCCATTGGGATTCAATGACAAAAGCGGCATACTTCGACTCCTTCGGCCGGCTCAGGCCCTCGGCTGATTTCAATGAGCTGCTCGAGGCTCCTGACTATGATAAAGCAAGAGAGGGCTTAGACAGGTAATCCCCGTCAAAGCCCTGCAAACCAATTAACACAAGATCTTAAGAATTGTTTCCGGCGGAATCCTCTCAGCTGTCTGTGGCCGGTCAGCAGCAGCCGAAAGCCTTACTGAGCCTTTTTAATGCTCGCGATGACTGAATCCTTCGGCTTCACCCCTACTATTCTCTCAACCTCCTTGCCGTCCTTGAATAGTATCATCGTCGGGATGCTCCTGATACCGTACTGGGCAGCCACCTGCTGCTGCTCATCCACATTAAGCTTGTAGATGGTTGCAGTGCCGTTAGTTGCCTCAGCCACCTCATTGAGTATGGGAGCCATCATCTTGCATGGCATGCACCAGTCGGCCCAGAAGTCTACCAGTACCACGCCGCTCTTCGTCTTGTGGGCGAAGTTCTGTGCAGTAAGATGCTCTATCAGCTCACTGTTTTCAACTGCCGGTGTATTCTTCATCTTGTTGTACGACCTCATAAAGAGTACTACCACCACGGTAATGACCAGAAGCGCAATTATCAATCCTTTCATTTTCATTCGTTTAATAATTATTTATTGATTTGGTCGAATGCAACTTGCATGAAGTTTATAATCATTCCCTTCTATGAGTCCCTGCTCATGCAAATTTCATATCTCCTTATTTTCTTTTCTGTGAATGCAGGTAATCGGCGGCAGCCAGTGCGGCAATTGTACCGTCGGCCACAGCAGTTGTGACCTGCCTGAATCGTTTGGCATTGGCATCACCCGCTGAGAAAACTCCTTCAATATTAGTGGACATGTCGGCTCCGGCGATGATTTCACCTCTCTCATTCATCTTCAGGTGTCCCTTCAGCCACTCGGTATTCGGCACGTAACCGATAAAGATGAATACGCCGTCAGTCCTGAAATCGCTCTCTTCTCCTGTGACGAGGTTCTTTATCCTCACTCCTTCCAGTTTCTCTTCTCCGTAGAACGAAGCGATTGTCGATGACATTACGAAGCTTATTTTAGGGTTGGCCTTCGCTTCATCCACAGCATACTGAAATGCCTGAAAGTGGTCAAACTGATGCACGATGGTCACCCTGGTGGCATATTTCGTCAGTGAGACAGCCTCCTCGAGGGCCGAGTTGCCTCCTCCCACGACTACTATCTCTTTTCCAGTGAAGAAGTCGCCGTCACAGGTTGCACAATAGGAAATCCCCCTTCCTTTGAAGGTCTCCTCACCGGACACACCCAGTGTGCGCGACCTGCCTCCGGTGGCCAGGATCACAGAGCCTGCGGTGTAATTCTGCCCGTCGGCTGTAGTGACGCTTTTCACGTTGCCCTCTAGGGCGAAGGTGCTGATCTCGGTGTTGCCCTTTACTACTGCTCCAAATGCAGTGGCCTGCTTCTTCATAACCGATCCGAGCATATAACCATTGATCTTCTCGATACCCGGGTAGTTGGCAATCTCATGAGTCAGCGTCATCTGTCCCCCGGGGGTGCCCTCGGTGAGGAGCAGTGTCCTCAGCCTGGCGCGCGAGAGATAAATCGCTGCAGTCAGCCCGGCCGGGCCACCACCTAAAATTATGACATCGTAATGATTGCTGCTCTCCATCACTATGCTTTGGACTGACCGAACTCGCTGTCGAGAATTGCCTTCACCTGCAGCATTGTCTGGATACTCGATGTTGCCTTAACCATCTTACCGTTCTTGTAATATACGGTGTAGGGCAGACCCATGAATCCGCGTGTCATTGGCGTATTCCTGATGACCTGGGCTTCGGGGTTGTCAAATTCCATATCGAAGAACTTAACGTGGGTGTATACCGGCTGAAGATCTTCCATGATACCGTATACCGGGATGCACATGGGACCCATCCGCCCGCAGCAAACCATTACATTCTCATTCTCATTGATAATTTTTTCGAGCTGCGCAGCAGACTCAACATGATTCAAATTCGTGTAAAGCATATTTTCTTTTTTTTTGTTTACTTACTCCTGACCGCAGGACTGCAAGACTATGGGAACCTTCAGACCCTCAGACCCTCAGACCCTCAGACTCTCAGACATTCAGACTATCCTGACCTCGTGCGTCATCTCTATTCCCGCCTTCCTGTATACCGCGGACACTCCGCAGTAACGCTCCATCGAGAGACTGATCGCCTTCTCTATCTTCTCCATTTCGAGGTCCTTCCCCCTGAACTCATAAATGATATGCATCTTCACAAAGGCGTTGGGATGCTCATCCTCCGTATCACCTTCCACAACCACATTGAAATGCTCCACTTCCTGCTTCATTTTTTTGAGGATAGAGATAACATCCATCCCGGTGCATCCTGCCAATGCAGCCAGCATAAGGGGTTTCGGGCGCGGGCCGCTGTTGTCGCCGTTCTCGCCTGCCTGATCAATAAAAAAGTGGTGCCCGTTTACCTCAGTATCAAATTTCATTTTGCCTTTCCAGGCTGATTCTATCTTATGTTTCATTGGTTCATCTAATTTGTCACAAAAGTATAACCTTTAACCGCAGCCCGGACCCGGGGAGTCGCCCTGCACATCATATCTGCGGTTGAAATGCGACAATAAAAAAGTTGTCACGCGTCAGACCGGTTCTGACAAGCCACTGATTTTTATATAGATGACAGATATTTAAAATAATACCCGTTAATTCTTAAATTTGCCTGTCACTTAGAAGGAATGAAGACAATCAGCCATACTGACAAGGAATTTGTCTGCGACATCACCCTGCCCTGTTTCTCTGCACTTACCCCGGAGGAGACAGAGCTGGTTCGCGAGAGCCGGGTACAGGTGGTGTTCCGCCGCGGGGAGAACCTGGCCAAGCAGGGCGCATTCGCATCATACGTTATCTTCACCATCAGCGGATTCTCAAGGCAGTATATCGAGTGCAGCAACGGTCGCGACTACAATCTCCGGATCATAAGTCCCGGTGAGATGGTAGGGCTGTCCGCAGTCTTCAAGCGCAATACCTTCAGTTACTCGGTGGTGGCGGTTACGGAGACCACCGGCTTCCTTATTGAGAAGGAAGCTATTGCAGCACTGGTGAAACGGAACGGGGCTTTTGCATTCAGCATTATCGGGCGCTTCTGCGAGCACAATTCAAGACTCTATACCTCCCTCGATAATGTATTGCATCAGCAGACCAACGGGCGCATGGCAACGGTTTTGCTCAGCCTTGCGCCGGAGAACTTCGGAGGGGAAGATCTCTTCAGGCATCTATCGAGGCGTGAGCTGGCCGACTTTGCCGGCATATCCACTGAGGGGGCAGTTAAGGTTCTGAAGAACTTTGAGAAAGACGGACTGATCAAACTGTCAGAAAAGAGTATCATCATCTTCGATCATTCCAGACTGGAAGAAATAAGCAGAGTCGGATAGTCCTCAGTCGGCAATCCGGGACCGTAAGACTGCAAGACCGCCTGACTGCAAGACTACAGGACTGCCTGACCGCAAGACTGCAGGACTGCAAAACCGCCTGACTGCAAGACTGCATGACTGCCGCCAAATCCGGTCAGACCTTCAGACTTTCGACTTTTAAAGCCTTACAATTACCGGCTGGAGGTTGAATCCTTCAAGATGCAATAACAACGGGGTGTTACGGTCATCATCTTTCAGCCCTGTTACATCCAGCTGGATGCTCTTCTTCTCTCCTGGCAGCAATACAATGTAATTATCGTCAATATAGACAGGAGTCACCATCTCGCCATCAGAGGCACGCAATACCTTCATCCGGACGAAAAAGGCAGCAACACTGCCGCTGTTTGCAAGATCCACACTGTATTTGCCATTATTGCTCTTCATCATCTGACCCACTATCCTTGCCTCGGGCAACCCGGTCAGATTCTCCCTCTCTCCGTTCCACGGGAACCAGTATGTATTATCATCCATGGGCAATCCGGTAGAGACATAGGTGATACGCAGATTCAGGAAGTGAACAGCAGCCGGCACACTATGCAAATCTACATCCCACAACCGTGTGATGCTGTTGCCTTCAACGGCCGTCTCCCGGGCCTGTTTCCAAATCTCCTTCCCGTACTCGTCGGTCAGCCTGGCTTCCAGTCTCAGACCCTTGCGCTCCCTGGGTGTGGAGTTAATCACATATACTGACGAGTCAGCCGGATTGAACATCAGGTGCACAGATGCAGCCCCGTGTCTGAACCCGTAAAATCCAGCATTCTGATCCAGGTACCAGTCGTAGAACTGGCCCTTGAGCGCCGGCCATGGATTCTGGCTCTTCCAGACGAGAAACCCGGTGTACCAGTCCCACATGTGCGAGGTATACCCCTCAACCAGTGAACGGTACTGCTCGTAATTCAGCAACTGGGCTTTCCTTACGAAATCATCAAGGTCACGGGGCTCACCCAGCTTTTCAATCATCCCTCCATAACCCATATATTTATGGTATTTCCATACCTCGTTCACCTCTTTGCCAACAGGAATCACCAGGTCCTTCTCATCCATCATCTTCTTCAATCCTTCCAGGTTCGGCAAGCCTACTGACCCGATCTCGGGATTGAAGGGATGCCATTTCTCACTGAAGAACCAGAGCGGCTCCCTAATATTATAGGGTCCGTCGGCTGTGCCTCCGAGTGTATTGCGAAGCAGGTCCGGCGAGGTTGATTCGCTCAGGTATATCCTCGTTCCGTCAATATTCTCCAGCTTTGCCCGTATCAGTGTGTCCATTTCCCGCGGCGGCGGAAACTCATTGCCGCCACAAATGATATACAGCGAAGGATGGTTCCGGAGCATCTTCACCTGGTCCTCCATGGACCGCAGGAACAGCGAATCATCATCCGGATACTGCCTCCTCACCTCCTGGCTGTCAGCCTTTCTCACCGTATCAAGCCACCTGCCGTTGCAGTCGCCTGTAATCCACAGATCCTGCCACACCAGTATCCCGTTCCTGTCGCATGCCTCATAGAACTCCGGCCTCTCGGTGATTGATCCGCCCCAGACCCTTATCATGTTCATGTTCATCTCGGCATGCATCTTTACCTCAGCCTCATATCTCTCCTGGCTAAGCCGAAGCATACCGTCGGAAGCGATCCAGTTGGCCCCCCTGATGAAGAGTTTCTGCCCGTTTATGGTGAAGATCCGGGCACCGGTTGAATCATCAAAGTAGCTTCCCGTCTCACGGAAACCGAAGGACAGGTCCTCCCTGTCGAGGGTGTTACCCTTTTTGTCATGGAATGTAATCACCGCCGGGTAAATCGAGGGCTGTCCCACACCGTTGGGCCACCAGATCCTGGGATCAGTCTGCTTCGTCTCTGAAAATTCAAAGGTGAGGGTGCTGTGAGGTGCTATCTTCAGCTTCTTCTTGTCCGTTGCTCCCATGTATGCCACGGCAATCTGACCCTCCACAAGCCTGTCGGTGGGATTAACCAGCTCGGCGGAGAAGGTTACGAATGCAGGATCCTGCAGTTCTCCTGGCAGACGTTCACCGGGCACTCTGGTCCGGGCAAAACAGTTCTTTATATCTATGTCACCGGTTACCTCAATTGTGACTGCATCCCAGATCCCTGTATTCCTGTCCCTGACAGGCGCTATCCAGTCCCATCCTGCCGTGAACTGCATGGTTACATCACGACCGATGGTGCCGTCGCCTCCCTGGCCACCGTTGGGATTGCCGGGGTTCAGCGGAGGCTCGACCTTTACCGCAAGCCTGTTGTGGCCCTTGCTGTTAAGAATGGACGTGACGTTGTATTTCTGACGGAGGAACATACCCTCATGCACACCGTCACTGATCAGTTTTCCGTTAAGATAAATCTCTGCCCGGTAATTTATACCTCTGAAATTAAGCCAGATCTGACGTGTGGAATCCAGGCTTTCGGATGAGAACCGGGTGAAATACCAGTAAGTGTAATAATCGCGACCAGCTTCATAGACATCAGGTATCTCCTGGTTGTTCATTCCATACCACGGGTCGGGCATCAGGCCGTTGTTAACCAGAGTCGTGAGTATGGTACCGGGAACGGTGGCATTCACCCATCCTGTAAGATCTGGCTCCTCAGCTGTCAGCCGGTAGCCGTCAATACTCACCCCGGATACTCTTTTTGCCTTCCAGCCTGAATTTAGCGGTGTCTCCTGTGATGCCGCCAGAAGAGTGATATACAACAAGAAACTGATTATAAGTGCCCTTTTCATCTTATTCTCCGGTTTTATTCAAGCATGGAAAGATATAAATAATCCTTTAATGAATAATTATTTGCCTCAGGCGCTTTGATTTTACACGGGGAATTTCAAAATTGCAGGTTCATTTAATGCGACTATGCAGGCCCCCTTCCCCAAGGAGCGAGAAAGACTCTTTGCACTTATTCTGACACAGCACCGGACGTGGGGCTCCGTATGTATGCCATGCATGCTGGAGAAGATGCCTGGCCGCGACTACTACTCATTTGGAGAAGCCCTCTCCCCTTTCCCAAACAGTACCACCCTGGCGGGACTTGATACCGAGGAGAGGGAAGCAGTCAGGCTGGTGAATGAATACTCTGACCGCAATCTATATAAGCTCTTCTCGAAGCACCGCACCGTCAAGGAGTTTATTGAAAATGTCACTGACCGGAATTTTGAGGAGCTCGTCAAGCCCTATATAGAATCGAGGATCTGCCAATGTCTGAAGATCGCCCTGAATGAGGGGGTACCAGTGTTTCTTCAGAAGACGAAGATAACTTCGTTACACCCGGAGGACAGGCTGTTGATAGAGCCCGTTGAGGCAAAGCCGGTATTCAGGTTCGACCGTACCCGGGAGTCCACCAGCTATAGCCTGATGATTGAATCCGCCGGGCGCCCTGTCCGGTTGCGGGGCGTCCAGGTGGAGATACTCTCCAATAAACCCTGTATCATCAGGGCCGGGCACAGTATACATTTCATTGCGGAGATCGAGGGCACCAAGATCAAACCATTCCTGACACGCGATAAGATCATTATCCCCGAAGCCACCGTGGAAAAGTATTTCTCCACCTTTGTGCTGCAGGTTGCCAGCAATCACAGGATTACCGGGACGGGATTCACACTCAAAAAAGCTGATGCAGAGAAGAAAGCATTACTTACGGTTGAGCGTATAGTCACAGGCATGCCGGCAGCCATCCTCAAGTTCCGCTATGACAACCGGGACATCTACTATCCTGATGATGTGACGCACTTCACGGCATTCAGAAATGAAAACGGCGATTTCAGCTTTCTGAAGAAAGAACGTGACCCCGTCTGGGAGAAGAGCTGCCTGAAGGCCCTTGATGAGGCAGGCCTCTTCACCGAAGACGGCATTAACTTCTTCGCTCCCGGATCACGGGAGGATGATGAAGACGCTCTCTATGACCTGATAGAAGCTGTCTCAATCAACCGGAAGAAACTGGAAAATGCAGGACTCATCGTCCGCACCGGAAGCCTTGAACGGCCCTATTCCCTTGAACCTCTGGAGATAAAAATGAGTCACCTGGTGATCAATGACTGGTTTGACCTGAAGGTTGTCGTGAGGATCGGACAGTTTACCATACCCTTCACCAGGTTCCGTCGTAATATACTGGAAGGCAGGCGTGAGTATGTCCTGCCTGATAGTACGGTTGCACTCCTCCCGGATGAGTGGTTCGCCCGTTACAGCGGTCTCTTCGAGATGGGAAAGGAAAATGGCGAAAACCTGCTTCTGCATAAGCAGCACTTCGGGATCCTGAGCGAGGTAGTCTCAGGTGATGAGTGTGATACCTGTGCCAGGCTGGAAAAACTGGTCATGCCTGACCAGCTCAGACTGCTGCCACCGCCAAGGGAACTCCGTGCGGCACTCCGTCCCTACCAGCAGGAAGGAATGAGCTGGCTTCATTTCCTGCAGTCGAACAACCTCGGCGGATGTCTCGCAGACGATATGGGTCTGGGCAAGACACTTCAGACCCTCGCCCTGCTTCTGTGGAACAGGGAGCAGATGCTGTCACGCAGAGGCTCCTCACATATGCAGTCAGTCGACGGAGAAGCGGCACCGGGCAGACAGCTGACCCTCTTTGACAAAGCTGCACCTCCCGCCACATCGCTTATAATAGTGCCCGCCTCGCTCTGTCATAACTGGCATAACGAGATAAAGCGCTTCTGTCCCTCCATGAAAACCCTGATCCACTATGGCTCCGCGAGGCACAAATCGGCATCACAATTCACCGGCTATGACATTATCATTTCAAGCTACCACACCGTGAGGCAGGACATTGAGATATTTACGCAGGTGAACTTCTTTTATGTTGTCCTTGATGAGAGCCAGCACATAAAAAATCCCTCCTCGCACCTCTACCGGGCAGTAATGCGCCTGAGGGCCGACCACAGGCTTGTTCTCACCGGCACGCCTGTAGAGAACTCTCTCACCGACCTCTGGACACAGCTCAACTTCGTCAACCCCGGCCTGCTCGGCTCCCTCGCCTTCTTCAGGAGGGAATTCGCGCGTCCCATTGAAAAGAATAACGAAGAGGAAAAGGAGAACAGGCTCAGGAAGATAATACAGCCTTTTATCATGAGACGCACCAAGGAGATGGTTGTCAGTGAACTGCCTCCCGTGACGGAGCAGGTGATTCACTGCGACATGTCTGATGAGCAGGCAGCGATATACGAGCGCGAGAAGTCAGCCGTAAGAAACACCATCCTTGAAAACATTGAGTCTGTCGGCATCGAAAAATCCGCAATCATAGTGCTACAGGGACTGATGAGGCTCAGGCAGCTGGCTAACCATCCCGTCATGACAGACGAGGATTATTCAGGAGGATCCGGCAAGTTTGACACCGTGACTCATAATATCGAGAGCGTGGTCTCCGAAGGTCACAGGATCCTTGTCTTCTCATCGTTCGTGAAACACCTCGAACTCTTCCCCGGATGGCTGGAGCGGAAGGAGATCGGATACACAATGCTTACCGGCTCTACCAGGGACCGCGGCAAGGTAATAGGCAACTTCAGAAATGATGAGAGCATTAAGGTCTTCCTTATCTCACTTAAGGCCGGCGGTGTGGGACTGAACCTGACAGAGGCCGACTACGTCTTTATCCTTGACCCGTGGTGGAATCCGGCATCGGAGATACAGGCGCTGAGCAGGGCGCACAGAATAGGTCAGGAAAAGAGAGTGTTCGTTCACAGGTATATCTCAGGCAACACAATCGAGGAGAAGATTCAGCGGCTCCAGGAGAGGAAATCACGGCTGGCGGGGACTTTTGTCGAAGCCAATAACCCCCTGGGCGATCTTGACGTGAAGGAAATGCTTGAGATACTGAATTGATTTTTTTATAGTTTTACGTGGAATTTTCTCTAATCTCTAAATCAAACCGCTGCAATGAGCAACTATCAGAACCATCCTCTTGCCGGGGCTGTTGACCTCGACGGAGCATTCAACAAACTATGGTCCTTCTATAAGAAATACTTCATCGGACTCTATCTCATTTCCCTGGTCAGCGCCCTGATTACCAACATTTTCATGTCAGGAATTGATCTTGCATCCCTCCAGACAGTATCCACTGATCCAGATGAACTCCTTAAGATGATGAGGTCTATGGCAGGTCCGTATGCTCTCACGATGGTCGTAGCCCTGGTCTTCGGTGTTTTAATCCATGTCTGGGTGCTTGAGAAGCCGGCGGGAGAGCCGGGGTTCATCTCTTCTGTGCTGAAGAGAACGCTTGTGGCGCTTATACCATACTTTGCTGCAGTCATCCTGCTTGGTCTGCTGACAGTTGTTCTCGTTTCAGTTGGCCTTGTTCTGCTCGTCCTTCCAGGGCTGTTCGTAATGTTTTACATGGCCACTGTAATATTTTTTGCCATGCCGGTTACCCTAATTGAGACCCGCAACCCATTTGAGGTTGTTTCACGCTCCTTCAGGCTGATGCACAAAAACCTCTGGCCCAACATGGGGTGGGTGATAGTAGTAATCCTGCTACTGATTGTAGTTGCAATGCTGCTGGGTGCCATCGTTATGCTGCCCTTCACCGGCTCCTTCATCCGTTCGCTGGCAAACCCGGAGGAGGCTTCTGCCATTCTGGAAATGCATCGGAACCCGGTGTATATTGGATTAAGCGCTCTCACAAGTGCCCTGATAACACCAGTGGCTCCGATCCTGGCCTTTCTGCTCTATTTCAGGAACCGGGGAGATGAGGTGGCAATAGAGGTCACCGTTGAAAACAATACTGCCGTGAAAGTCGAGGATCTCTATCCCCCGGTGCCGGACAGGGAGTGAACAGGCGTCCGTCTTAACAATCCATACTCACGGCCGGGTAACCCCAATCCGGAGATGGTATGTCAGAGTCTCCGATTGACGGTGACAACCCCGCGGCTTCTTTGTTAGTCGCGGAATCTCTTCAGCATCTTCCCGGAGATCTTTTCATCCGGGTACATCTTCCCGAAGGCTTGCCAGTATTCCTTCACATTTTGTTTCACCTCTTTCCTGAGGATCAGGATGCCGATGAGGTTAGGCACTGCCATCAGCACAATGGCAACGTATGACAGTGACCAGATTATTGTGGTGTCAGTGAATGATGCGATGAAGAAGGCAACCACAAACACCAGCCTGTAGTATATTACGTATTTCGGTCCGAAGAGGTATGTCACAGCCCTGTCGCCGTAATATGACCAGGAGATAGCCGTGGAGAATGCAAACAGCAGCAGTGAGAATGTCACAATGTATGGCCCGAAGCCTTTGAGAACGCTCCTGCTGAAGGCGAAGGTAGTCAATGGGGCGCTGTGGATGAGCGACTCACCTCTCACAGTCATGGATGCCATATTCGGCAGCTTTCCGGCAATCACCTCCAGCTCTCCCGAATAAGGTTCTTTACCTGACATGAACCTGATATTGCTGGCCAGGGATCTTGCATGGATAACCGAAATCCCAGTCGTGGTTATCACACCGTTTTCCACCTTCAGCTTACCGTTATATAGATCCAGGAACTGGTCTCCCCTGAGGTGGCTGCTGAGTTTTTCCACATCAGCGCCGTTTCCGTCATCATAGATGCCAGACAGTATCTGCATGTCAGTGGTCTGGAACTGATTGTCAGTCTTGGTGTTCCAGGCACCCGAAGCAAGCACGACAAGCCCGGTCAGGGTGCAGATGCAGATGGTGTCAATAAATGGTTCGAGCAGTGCTACCATACCCTCGGAGACAGGCTCCGGGGCGCGTGCGGCTGAATGTGCAATCGGCGCGGATCCCTGCCCTGACTCATTTGAGAAGAGGCCTCTGTTTACCCCCCTGTTCATGGCGAAGGCGAAGGTGGCACCCAGGAAGCCGCCGGCAGCAGCTGAACCAGTGAAAGCATCGGCAAATATTGATAAAAACGAGGGGATAATATTACCGGGATGAGAGAAGATAACCAGGAGCGATCCGATGAGGTAAAGGATTGCCATAAAAGGAACAAGCACAGAGGTTACTTTTGCAATCCTCTTTATGCCTCCGATTATGACCATTCCAAGGAGAACCGCCAGGATGGCGCCCGTTATGATATGTTTTATCCCGAAGGTTGAAAACACCGAGTTGGAGATGCTGTTTATCTGCGGCAGACTGCCTGTGCCGAAAGAGCTGAGAATGGTGGCGCCGGCAAAGAATGCTCCCAGAATGGCACCGGTCTTGAGTATCTTCCCGCTTTTGGTCGTGATGTTCAGCCTTTTCTTCATATAATACATCGGACCTCCGGAGACGGAACCATCAGGGAGGATATCCCTGTATTTATGCGAGATAGAAACCTCCACCATCTTGGTGCACATCCCGATTGCAGCTGTCACCAGCATCCAGAAGAGGGCAGCAGGTCCGCCAAGGTGTATGGCAAGTGCCACACCTGCTATGTTGCCGGTCCCAACAGTGCCGGAGAGGGCAGTGGCAAGCGACTGGAAATGAGAAGTGTCACCAACATCATGGGAGTGATCATATTTGCCGCTGGTTATTCTTATGGCATGGCGAAAATACCTGATCTGTGGAAAGCCAAGGTAGATTGTGAAGAAGAGCCCGGTACCGATAAGTAGCACCATGAACCAGGGATGACCGCCCAGGTATCCGTCAAGCTTTACAAGAAAATCGTTCAGGCCGTGCATATCGATGTAACTGATATTTAGAACTTAATCAATCCGAGTCCGTTCAGGAACACAAGTGCAATGGCCACAGGGGCGATGAACCTTATGACGAAACGGTACAGGGAATAATATCTCACTGGCAGGGTTCCTTCGTTGGAGAGCTCATCCCTGACAGATTGTCCGGGGAAGAACCATCCGAGGAATGCGACAATGAGCAGACCACCCAGAGGCAACAGTATGTTCGCCGTGGTGTAATTAAAGAGGTCAAAAATATTCAGGTTAAAGAGTTTTACATCCCTCATCATACCCCAAGAAAGGGAGGCTGCAATGCCAAGGATGAACATCGAAGCCGTCGCAATGATTATGGCAGTGCGCCTGCTCAGATTCAGCTGTTCGGAGAAGTATGCAACAATTACCTCCAGAACCGAAATTGTGGAGGTCAGTGCGGCAATGGCGAGTAGAAAGAAAAACATGAATGCAAATATCATTCCCCCGGTCATCTGCTGAAAGATGCCCGGCAGGACAATGAAGGTAAGCGCCTCACCCGAAGCGGGGGATATTCCAAATGCGAACACAGCCGGGAAAATTGCTATCCCTGCAAGAACTGCCACCAACAGGTCGATCATGGAGACCTGTACAGCCGTTCTTGCCAGCTTGTTATCTTTCGGGATATAGGAGCCATAGGTTATTAAGGTGCCCATACCTATGCTGAGTGAAAAAAATGCCTGTCCCAATGCCATCAGTACGGTAGTTCCGGTAATCTTGGAAAAATCAGGTCTGAAAAGGAATTCCACACCTTTGCCTGCGCCGGGAAGGGTGAGTGACTTGATGCACATTACAATGAGCAGGATGAAAAGAAGGGGCATCATTACCTTGGTTGACTTTTCAATGCCCTTGCGTACCCCTCCAAGCACAATCCCTGCGGTCGCCAGGAGGAAGATCGTGAACCACAGTGCGGGCCTGAGCGAGCCGCTGCGGAAGGCATCAAACATAACCGCCAGTTCGCCTGATGACTTCCCTTTGATGCCTCCGATCAGAATCTGATAAATATACTCGAGGGTCCATCCGGCAACGGCAGTATAAAAGGCCAGTATCATGAATGCAGCAACAATGCCCATCATACCAACGAGATACCATGGCCGGCGCGCTGAGAGCATCCTGAAGGCACCGACAGGGTTTCGCTGGGTCCTTCTTCCGATCACGAACTCCGACATCATCACCGGGATACCGATAGCAAAGACGATTATAAGATAAATGATCAGGAATGCACCGCCACCGTTCTCTCCAAGGATATAGGGGAATCTCCAGATATTGCCCAAACCCACTGCCGAACCTGCCGCTGCTGCAATAACTCCCAGCCTGCTGCCAAAGGAGTCCCTTTTGGAAAAATCAAATCCGCTCATCTTTTGAAGTCTTAATTAAAGTGCGAAGTTTTTCGAAAGCTTAAAGGTGGTAAAATTCTTAAACGCTGCAATGAATTGCTGCTAAAAAACAGGAAATCCTATGCCAGCCCTGTAAAACAGGCAGAGACGTTGGGTGCAACGTCTCTGCGCAAATCCTGTCAGGAAATCAAATTAGTATGACTCTCTTGCTATGTAATGTGTGTGCAGAAGCTCATGCGACTTGTGCCCGTTGGGTTTCCCGAGGAACTCCTCATAAATGGCAACGATTTCCGGGTTCTCATGAGATTTCCTGAGATCCATGTGCATGTCTTCGGAATAGATTGCCTCCATTCGCTTCTGTCTGACGGCAGCGTTGGTGGGGATAGGCTGGCCGCCTCCTCCGAGACACCCTCCCGGGCAGGCCATGATCTCTATAAAGTGATAATCCGCCTTGCCCGTGCTTACAGCCTTTGCCACCTTGTTGGCATTGACCAGCCCGTGGGCGATTGCGACCTTCAGTTCGGCACCCTCAAGGAATCTCCATTCTTCTGTTGTTCCTTCGATCTTGATAGTGGCCTCCTTGACACCATCCATGCCTCTCACAGGCATGATATTCAGGTTCTTGAAGGGCACAGGCCTCCCTGTCACTATCTCATAGGCCGTACGCAGTGCAGCTTCCATGACACCTCCGGTGGCACCGAAGATAACTCCGGCACCGGTTGATGTCCCCATAATAGAATCATAATGGCTCGGTTCCAGCGAGCGGAAATCAATACCTGCCTGCTTTATCATCACTGCCAGTTCGCGGGTTGTAAGCACAAAGTCGATGTCCTTGTACCCGCTCGACCTCATCTCCGGCCGGTCTGCCTCATACTTCTTCGCCGTGCAGGGCATTATTGATACCGAAACCACTTTTGCAGGATCGATCTTGCGCTTCTGCGCGTAGAATGTCTTCGCCAGCGCACCGAACATCTGCTGGGGTGATTTGCAGGTGGACAGGTTCGGGAGCATCTTCGGGTATTTGTGCTCTATGAACTTTATCCATCCCGGTGAGCAGGAGGTGAACATCGGCAGGGCCATGCTGTGATCATTCTCCACAAGTACCTTCTTCAGTCTGGTGAGCAGTTCCGTCCCCTCCTCGATGATGGTAAGGTCAGCTGTGAAGTCGGTGTCAAGCACTGAATCAAACCCGAGCTGACGCAGGGCAGTGACCATCTTACCAGTGACCCTTTCACCCGGATCATAGCCGAGGTCTTCACCAAGAGCCACCCTCACGGCCGGTGCTGTCTGCACAACCACATGCCTGTCCGTATCGTAGATGGCATCCCAAACCTGATCAATATATGTTTTCTCTGTCAGCGCTCCCGTCGGGCAGCGGTTAACGCACTGGCCGCAGTTGGTGCAGACCACGTGGCTCATCGGCCGGTCGTGGAACGAAGAAATCTTCATATGTGATCCCTTGTTTGCCACAGCGATGGCTGACACATGCTGAAGCTGGGCGCAGGTACGCACACAACGCTGGCACCTGATGCACTTGCTGTCATCCTTGATGAAGGCCGGCGACGACCTGTCAATGGTATAGGAATGATCTTCAACCAGGTCAAGGAAGATATGCTCACCGAAGGAGTATTCGTTTGCCAGTGTCTGCAGCTCACATTTCTGGTTCTTGTAGCATTTGGTGCAGTCAGCCCTGTGCTCTGACAGAAGAAGCTCCACAATATGCTTGCGGGCATTTCTTACTTTCAAAGAGTTGGTATGAATGTCCATACCTTCAGAAACGGGCATGGCACATGCAGCTACAAGGGTGCGGGCTCCCGTTTGCTCTACCACGCACACGCGGCAGTTGCCTGCCACGCAGAGATCAGGGTGATTGCAGAGAGTGGGAATGATTACACCCAGTTTTTTGGCGGCATCAAGGACTGTGGTTCCTTCCGCTACCTTTACTTCCTGTTCATTTATCTTAAGAGTTACCATTTTGTTCTGTGCTTGTATTAATAAATTATCTCTTCCCTGAAATTCTCGACTATTGATTTGAAGGCATTTCCCACTGACTGGCCGAGGCCGCATTTCGAGGCCACCTTCATCGTATCAGCCAGTTTGACCAGTTCGTTCAGATAAGTCGACTTGGATTCGCCCTTCTTTACCTTCTCTACACCCTTCAGCAGTTGCTGGCATCCCACGCGGCATGGCGTGCATTGACCGCATGATTCTTCAGCGAAGAAGTCCAGGTAATTGTGCAGCACGTTGTACATTGAGCGCGAACTGTTGAAAAGCTTCATGGAACCACCTGTTGGCACCCCCTCAAAACCAATTATCGTATCTTTAAACTTCTTGCGCGGAACACAGAAACCAGAGGCTCCTCCCACCTGTACCGCCTTCGTGTCACCGTCACCGAACTCATTTACGAACTCCTGCACGGTCATCCCAAGTTCCAGTTCGAAAATTCCCGGGATGGGTGTATCTCCTGATATTGAGAACACTTTGGAACCGCGTGAGTCCTTGGTCCCCAGCTTGAAATACTCGTTTGCCCCCTTCTCAATTATCATCACGGAAGTGACGAGGGTCTCAACATTGTTGATGGATGTCGGCTTTGAAAACAGCCCGCTCACAGTCGGATAGGGAGGTTTGTTACGTGGCTCACCGCGGAAGCCTTCTATCGACTCAAACAGTGCACTCTCTTCACCGCAGATGTAGGCACCGCTTCCCATACGGTATTCAATACTGAAATCGTAACCTATCTCATTGATCAGCTTGTGAAATTTATGAAGCTCTGCAAAAAGTTGTGGAAGCAGGAACCTGTATTCGCCGCGGAGGTAGATAAATCCTTTCCTGGCGCCCATGGCCTTCCCTGCAATCGTCATCCCTGCATAAACCTTGGAGGCAACCTTGTCAAGTATCTCCCGGTCTTTGAAAGTACCCGGTTCGCCCTCGTCTGCATTACATACAATATATTTTTCAGGATCCTTCTCGGCGGCGGTGTATTTCCACTTCAGACCGGTCGGAAAACCAGCCCCTCCACGCCCTTTAAGACCTGATTCCAGAATCTGTTGTATAATCTCGTCACTGGTCATCTCGAAGGCTTTTTTCATAACCTTCATGATATCAATACTTTCGAATATAAGGTCAACCTTTGTGAGTCCTTTGTTTTCCATTTCAGTGCCTCCCTCTCTTTAGCGCATGTAACCTTTAACCACATCAATAACTGTCTCCGGCGTCAGATCAGTATACGGCATGTCATTGATCAGTATCGCGGGAGCCTTGTGACACCATCCTATACAGTTGGTCTCAAGCAACGTGAACATCTTGTCGGGAGTGGTCTCACCAACTTTAATCTTCAGGATATCTTCAAGTGTGCTAATAATGTCATTCTTCCCCTTCATCGAGCAGGTAATGGTCTTGCAGACCCTGATTACATTCTTGCCCCGCTCCTGTGTGTCAAGAAAGGTATAAAATGATGCCGTCCCGTAAACCTCTGCTGCAGAGATATCGAGCTCAGTGGCAACTTCCACCATCGCCTCATCAGTAAGGTAGTTGTATTTCTTAACAATATCCTGAAGGATAGGCATCAGGCTCTCTCTCTTGCGGCCGTGTTTCTCCGCCAGCTCCTTCACCATGTTACCAGTGTGATACATTTCTATTGGTTTTTAAGTATTTGTTTGTTTAAAATTAAACTTCGGCTTGACTTTTCGGCTGTGAAATTAATAACAATACCCATTCAAAAACCTTACTTAAATCATGTTTATGATAATTTAAGGCCTGAATTAAAGTAATCGGTAACGTTGACAGATCGTCAGAATCAACCGGCAGAGAACACCTCAAGCTGCATCCTGAGCCATCCGAACCACTCCTCCAGACCCTCTCCCCTGATTGCAGAGGTTTTGATGACAGTGATGCGGGGATTGATGGCGGCAATGTCAGCCATGAACGATTCCATGCTGAAGTTCGTATAGGGGATCAGGTCTGTTTTATTCAGGATGACAGCCCTTGCTTCACTGAAGAGCATGGGATATTTGGCAGGTTTGTCATCGCCTTCCGTCGTGCTGACTACCGCCAGTTTGAAAGTCTCTCCCAGGTCAAACTGAGAAGGACATATAAGGTTGCCCACGTTCTCGACAAAAAGCAGGTCAATGGCATCAAGATCAATGTGTTCAATGGCTTTTGAGATACTGTGCGAATCAAGGTGACATCCCCCTTCAGTGTTGATTGCAACAATCGGGATATTATATTTCTTCAGCCGCTGCGCATCGCGGTCGGTGGTGACATCCCCCTCAATCACGCCAATGCTCACCTCTAGTGACATCGCTTCGCAGGTCCGTTCAAGCAATGTGGTTTTTCCGGCACCCGGTGAACTGATAATATTGATCATCATTACCTTCCTGGCCTTTAACAGGCTGCGAACCTCCTCAGCCTTGTTCTGGTTCCTGTCCAGGATGTTTTTCATAATTCTTATTTCCATGATTATTCTCCTTCCATACTTTTTACGAACAACTCTTTACCGTGTATAAGGGCAATCTCCTCTGAACCACATATGCTGCAGGCGCAAAGATCCCCGGTTGGCTTGTATTCGGATCCGCAGCCGAGGCACCTCAATTCTGCCGGGATGATCTCTATATCCAGTTCAGCACCTGATGCCACCGTATCCCTTGCTGCCTCACTGAAGGCTGCAACAAACAGATCAGGAACGATCTGTATAAACTGCCCGAAGCTGACATTAATCCTGTCAACCTTTGTCAGTCCTGCTTCAGAGGCATAACCTGCAACCATTGAAGCCAGGTCTGATGCTATTCTCAGCTCGTGCATGGCAATCTCCTCAGCAAATCCTTGGCAGCAGCTGTCCCGAAGGCATTTCCAGGAACCGGCTGCCACCTGTTGTACTCTTCAGTATAACCCTGCCATCTCCTCCGGCGGTAATCACGCCAATGATCGCAGTACCCCGGCCCTGATGATCTGTATGCATCCTCTCAACAATCGCATCCGCCTCGTCAGCAGCGGCGACTATCAGCACTCTCCCCTCACTTGCAAGAGTAAGCGGATCAAACCCGAGTATCTCACACAATCCCCTGACGGCTTCCTCCACGGGAACGGACGATTCATCAACGGTAATGCCGCACCTGGTCATTCCGGCAAGCTCGTTCAGGACGGCCGCAAGGCCTCCCCTGGTCAGGTCTCTCATGAAATGCACGGCAGATGGCCGTTCAACCACCTTTCTTATCAGATGGTTCAGTGAGGCACAGTCAGATCTCATCGGTGTGTCAAAAGAGAGGTTTCTTCGTGATGCGAGTATTGTTACGGCGTGATCACCGGGCGGACCATTTATTATGAGCCTGTCGCCCTCCCTGACAGAGGAACCGCTGCTGATATGCATCAGTTCTTCACTGAGTACTCCTACGCCCGCCGTGTTTATGAAAATCCTGTCGCACTTGCCCCTCTCCACCACCTTGGTATCGCCGGTGACAATCCTTACGCCTGCGGCCTCTGCCTCATCAGCCATAGAGGATACAATCAGGGCAAGCTGATCAATTTCAAATCCCTCTTCGATGATGAATGCGGCTGACAGGTACATTGGCACGGCCCCGGAAACTGCAAGGTCATTGACCGTGCCGCATACCGCCAGCTTCCCTATGTTGCCACCCGGAAAAAAGAGAGGATCAATTACGTATGAATCGGTAGTGAAGGCTATCCGGGATGACGGAACCGCGAGCAGGGCAGAGTCAGTCATGGGACCTGTCATACCAAACCGTGCTGCAAAGTGGTCACGTATGAGTGCCTGGGCCTGCCTGCCGCCACTGCCGTGGCTCAGTGTGATCTTTTCACTCATGACTGTGGTATTTGTACCATGTATTGCATGATCCTTCATCTGACACCATACATGCCCCTTCCGGATGGTCGGGTGTGCAGAGAGATGCAAAGAGCTCACAATCGGGCGGCCTGCTCACACCTCTGAGAATATCTCCGCAGATGCATCCGTTTGGTCGCGCAGACTCAGGCAGGTAAACGGGGAAAACCGCGGCATCAAAATGCCGGTAGGTATCACGCAGCCTTAGTCCGCTCAATGGGATGACGCCCAGGCCCCGCCACTCAACATCAGCAGGCTCAAAAACTTCATTCATATAACCCTGCGCCTTTATGTTGCCGGCAACTGAAACTGCTCTCCTGTACTGGATCTCCACTGAGGGCCTGCTTCTGTTCACCTGCCTGATGAGCATCATTACGGCTGACAATATGTCCGTAGGTTCAAACCCTGTGACAACGCATGCCAGCCCGTATTTTCGGGGAATGAATTCAAATGCCGCTGAGCCTGTAATGACAGCCACATGACCCGGACAAATGAAACCGTCGATCTGCGTGCCCTCCCTTAATATAACCTCCATTGCCGGAGGCATAACCTTGTGAGCGTTCAGCACAAAAAAATTGTCAATCCCTTCACTGTAAGCCTGCATCACGGTCACCGCTGTTCCGGGAGCGGTGGTTTCAAATCCTATTGCTGAAAAAACCACCTTCCTTTCCGGGTTTAAACGAGCCAGTTCCAGCGCTTCATGTGCCGACAACACCAACCTGACATCAGCTCCCTCTGCCCTTGCCTCTGCCGGGGTCATAAGAGTGCCCGGCACCCTCATCAGGTCACCGAAGAGGGCAACGGTCATGTCCTCACCTGAGGCAAGGGCTGTCAGAGCGTCAATATGCCTGGCCGATGTGACGCAGACCGGACAGCCAGGTCCGGAGATGAGCCTTACATGCGGGGGCAGCAGTGATGGGATGCCAAACCGGTGTATGGCGGCCGTATGACCCCCGCAGACCTCCATGAAGGTGTAATCACGCGTGGCTTCCTTCGCAATCAGTTCTGCCAGCACGGCAATATGCCTCCTGTTCCTGAATTCGTCGACGTATTTCATTTCCGGGTCATTTGCTGATTGCATCATCCATCTCCTGGAGCAGCCGGAGCGTCTCGAGCGCATCCTCCTCCTTCAGCTTCTCGATGGCAAAGCCGGCATGAAGCAAAACATAATCGCCCACCGTAACGTCATCAACCATCTGCAGTCCTGCCTTGAAGACGGCTCCTCCCACGGAGACCTCCGCCATGTCACCCTCAATGGCAATTACCCTTGCAGGAAGACTCAGACACATACACCTCTCCTTTCCGCCGCTGTCAGCAGCTGTCCGAGCGAGATGCCACCGTCGTTTGCCGGAACAAGATGATTGGTGTAAACCGTGAATTTGTTCATGGATAAAAGATACAAAGATTTCTCAAGCAGATACCTGTTCTGGAAAACCCCTCCCGACAGGACAACCTCTTTCAGTCCCGTCTCCTTCCTTATCTTAATGCATACGGCAACTATTATCTGTGCCATTGTATTGTGAAACTTCGCTGCAATCTGTGGAATATCTGATCTGTGGGTGTCCCTGATTATCTCCTGAAAAGTATCCCTCAGGCAGACCGTATCGCCGATGGTGAACGGGTAATAATCATCGGTTGTGATGCTTATGGCTGATTCGAGCCTCATGGGGGCTTCGGAATCGAAGGAGGCCCTGGTGCATAGCATAAGCAATGCCGACACTGCATCAAAAATACGCCCGGCTCCGCATGTCAGCGGCGCATTGATGCCGTGAACAAGCATCTCCCTTACAACAGCCAGTTTTTTCCCGTCGATTGTCCGGAAAAGTTTTTCCGAACTGAAGTCATAGCCGTTGCCAAAGTAACTGTAGATACAGGAGAGGGCCATCCTCCAGGGCTCATCAACGGCAACATCGCCTCCCGGCATCATAAAATAATCGAAGTGAGTGTATCTCTCAAAATCCCGGGCAGTAGCTGTCATGAACTCGCTTCCCCATATATTGCCGTCAGTGCCGTAACCCGTCCCATCCATTATCACCGCGATGACCTTTCCTGCCAGGCCGTGCTCAGCCATCACCGATACCGCGTGGGCATGGTGATGCTGTACCTTCATCAGCGGCAGACGGCCTGCCTCAGCCAGCTCCTCAGCAAATTTTCCCGACAGGTAATCGGGATGCATATCGCAAACGACTGATGAAGGAGTAAACCTGAAGAGTGATGAAAAAAGCCTGAATGTCTCACGATAAAAATCAAATGTGGCAACATTTTTTATGTCCCCGATATACTGGCTCATGAAGGCCTGGGAGCCTTTGCCGATGCAGAGGCTGTTCTTCTGTTCCGCGCCGGCTGCAAAAATCCCTTCAGCAACTGTTTTCAGCTCAACGGGCTGCGGGGCAAAACCCCTTGCCCTTCGGATCAGGCTCACATTCCCTCCGATCACCCTGACAACAGAGTCATCAACCCGGTTATTTATCTCCCTGTTGTAACTTACAACGCAGCCTGTGACAGGCATGAGGTCCCTTTCGGCCTGCAGGTCATCGGTTATTATTGGTTCCTCACTCAGATTTCCGCTTGTAAGTACCACTGCAGGGGTGCTTATGACCCTGAAAAGCAGGTGGTGCAGGGGCAT
>DHGW01000056.1:88602-131893 GCA_002402965.1 Bacteroidales bacterium UBA4788 | reverse complement strand
AGTGCATCAATATCCCTGAACATAACAGCAAAGGGCCTGGTATCGCGCTGCTTTCTCTGCCTGAGGGCCAGAACAGCCTCTTCATTGAGTGCATCGCACATGAGGTTATACCCGCCTGTCGATTTTATGGCGACACTGCCACCTCCTGCCAGACGTTCAGCGATGGAACGTAAAATGCCGGAAATGCCTGTGACCGCCTGATCACCAGCCCTGAGAGTATACGTCGGCCCGCAACTGTTACAGGCCACAGGCTGGGCATGAAACCGCCGGTCAGACATCTCATGGTACTCCGCCTCACACCTGGAACACATCACGAAGGGAGCCATGGTTGTGGCAGCCCTGTCATACGGCAGAGCCTTTATGATTGTGAAACGGGGACCACAGTTTGTACAGTTTATGAACGGATAATCAATACGCTCCGGGTCGGAAACAAGGTCAGCAAGACACTCATCACATACGGCGATGTCAGGACTGACTTCCGTTATGCTCTCTTCGTAATCCCGGCTGGGAGTGATGGTGAAGTCACAGTAACTCCTTGTCTTTGTTGTTCTGACCTCCACAGATTTGATATTAGCAGCCGGAGGGGCAAGGGCTTGTATATCAGCAATAAAATGCCCCACTGTCTCCTCGTCACACTGAACAGTCACCGTTACGCCGCCGGTCCTGTTTACCACCTCTCCCTTCAGAGAGTATACGGAGGCAAGCCTGAAGATGAAGGGGCGGAATCCCACACCCTGCACAAGTCCACTTATCAGTATATCATACCCGGCTTCCACTAAGGCTACAGGAATAGCGACTGTTCTTCCTTCATGCGGTAAACAGACAGGATTACACTTTCTATCTCATCACTCAGGTTCACATTGTTCACAACCACGTAAACGGGAACTTTAAGCAACACTGGCGAGAAATTAACTATGCCCCGGATGCCCATGCTCACAAGTTCATTGCACACGTCCTGGGCTGAGATGTCGGGAACGGCAATAATGGCCACCTTGACCCTGAACCTGTCAATGATCTCCTGGAGCCGCCCGGGCGGGTAGACACAGCTGTCAGCCCTGACCTTCTGCTTGTATGGATCTACATCGAATGTGGCTACAATGTTGATGCCTCGCTGAATAAACTGCCCGTATTTCGAGAGAGCCTGTCCCAGATTGCCCATACCCACCAGTATCACATTGCTCATCCAGTCGCGGTTGAAGAGAGCCTCCATCTCACTCAGAAGTGATCCGGTGATATAGCCTCCGCGTCTGTTCCCCTTTATTCTATACTCAGAAAAATCCTTTCTCACCTGTTCCGGAGTGACCCCGGTCCCCTCGGCCAGGGTGTAGGAAAATACCCTGGTGACTCCCATAGAGTTCAGCCTGACCAGCAGCCCGTGATAAAGAAAAATCCTCCTCAGGCTGTTCCGAATATTATGTTTTGTGATTTGTTTCACATTAACAACCCGTTTCACAAATCTCCAATGCAAGTTAAACCAACTTTTTCATATAGCACAAATAAAAATAATCATATTGATTATGAATATGTTATTAAAACAATCCAGGGACATGATCCAGTAAGGGATAAAATAAATTTGACTTGTGTTAATTGCACATTTAACTTTATTATGTGAATCTTCTCACATAAAATGTACTACATAAGTATTAAGAAAGAAGATTGGCATCGTTCACTGGAAAAACTACTCACCTCACATGACATTTTTGTCCCGGTGAAAGATGAATTTAGCCTTGATTATGAGCCGTTCAGGCTGAGTCAGGCTGAAAATATTGCTTACAACACTCCCAAGCCCGCCACTCCTCTCAAGAATTTCTTTCTCCCTGTCAGGGAGAATGTGACTTCGGCCATGAATAACGGCAGGCCAAGGATCATAATCGGGGCGCCCAACTGTGATGTGGAGGCCCTCGGGTTGCTTGACGAGATATATCTTGATGAGGCTTTCACCGATCCCTTCTACAGGAATCGCAGGAAGAGCACCATCCTGGTATCCTCAGATTGCTTCTCGGTAAATAATCACTGTCACTGCACCTCCTATGGCGTTAAGCCATATACCATGGAAGGTGCGGATATGGCCCTGCTGTCAGAAGGTGATTATATCTTTCTGAAGGTCATTTCAGACAAAGGGGAGGAACTGGCCAGGCAGTTATCGTCTGCTGCCGGGGTTAATGACCCTGAAAGTCTCCTCTTCGCCGATCAGAGGCACGAGAAAACAGAAGCTTTACTGGCTGAATTGAACAGGGGCCTTCCTGATTACCAGGCTACCGGTGAGATCATCCGGAGAGCAGGTGACCATATCTGGGTCAAATACGCCTCAAAATGTGTCTCCTGCGGCGCCTGCACAACAATATGCCCCACCTGCAGCTGCTTCCTCCTCATTGACAAGCCCGATTTTAAGAAGGTAAAGCAGATGGATGCCTGCCAGTACCCCGGATTTGAAAGAGTGGCCGGAGGAGAGGACGCTCTCTTTGAACTGCCGCATCGCTTCCGCAACAGGTACATGTGCAAGTATGTTTGGAGGCCTCAGAAATTCAATTCACTTGCATGCACGGGCTGCGGCAGGTGTATAGAGGCATGCATTGGCAAAATCAACAAAAATGAACTGTTCATGGAACTCACATGATGATTCTTATGGCCAGCGATACCGTTAATATATATAAGCCCTTGCGGGCAACCCTCGGGGAGGTGATTGAAGAGTCTCCCCTGATCAGGACGTTCGTGCTGATACCGGATGAGAAATTCGTCTTTAAAACGGGCCAGTTCATTGAGCTGGCTGTTGACGGAGTGGGTGAAGCTCCATTTACACCATCGTCATCACCTCTGGTAACTGACAGGCTGGAGGTCACAGTCATGAAGACAGGATACGTCACCGGGATCATGCATGAGCTCAAACCGGGTGCTGTCATGGGTATCAGGGGTCCCTACGGACGAGGTTACCCGGTGAGTGAGTTCAAAGGAAAAGAGGTGCTTATCCTCGGAGGAGGCTGTGGTCTGGCTCCCATAAGGTCGCTGCTCTTCGCGCTTGAGCACATGAAGGATGACCTTGAGAAGGTGATACTCTGCTATGGTTCGAAGACCCCGGCCGACTGCATTTACAAACCGCTGTTCAGCAGGCTTAACAGTATTGACAAGTTTGAAGCATACCGTACGGTGGATGTGACCGATGACGACTGGGACGGACCGGTTGGTGTCGCAACCGCACTGCTCGACCAGATAAAGGTGAAGATAGAAAACTCCGTTGCCGTGGTCTGCGGCCCCCCGATTATGATGAAATTCGGGACTATAAGGCTTTTGGAGATGGGCTACCGCGATGAGCAGATATACCTCTCGATGGAAAAGAACATGTCATGCGGCCTTGGCAAATGCGGACATTGCATGATGGGTGAATTTTTCGTCTGCAAGGACGGCCCTGTATTCACTTACAGGGAGATAAAGCATAATCCTGAAATCTGGAAATAACCAAAAGGACAATGTAATGAAGGTGGAAACTGATGATCTGAAACGGATAAGATTCTTTGAGAAATACTCAGACGAGCAGCTCGAAACTATTGCCGGTATCTCCTCCATCAGGGAATTCAAGGTTAAGGAGATAATCTTCGAACAATACGATGAGCTTTCGGAGGTCTTCGTATTGCTGTCCGGATCGCTTTCCCTGGGAATCAGCCTCCCGAAGGAAAAGAGGATACACCTGGGAACCATCACGGAAGGCCAGCTGTTCTCCTGGTCAGCCGTCTTCCATCCCTATATATCCACTGCCTGGGTGATGGCCGTCACTCCTGCAAGGGTCATCGCCATCAATGCGAAGATGCTTAATGCCGAAATAGAGAGAGACTGCGATTTCGGCTTCAAGACCATGTCAAAGATTGCCCAGACGATATCTCAGCGACTCAGTGACACAAGATTCCAGCTGATGAACCAGCTGAACCTTTAAACAGGTTATCTTATGAAGGTGCTTTTAGATATGATTAAACTGAGGGCAGCGATGGTGCAGAACCCATCACTGGAATTGCCTGAGGCTCTCTGCTACAGCTCATCAAACACCAACGGCCTCAAGACCATACGTGAACTGGCCACCTTCAGGTTCACCTGCCGCAGGTGCGAAGAAGCCCCGTGCATCGCAGTCTGCCCCGCCGATGCCCTGGAGAAAGACAGCGACGGCGTGATCATGCGCCACACGAACCTGTGTGTCTCATGCAAGTCATGCGTCACCATCTGTCCCTTTGGCACGATGATGACCGATTTCTTCAGGCATCACCGTAACAAAGATCTTCTCTATGACCTGTGTGACCATGAAGAGGCCAGGAAGTTCGTTGCGGCATGCCCGCCGGGAACAGCGAAACTTACTGATGAAACAGAGAAACCTGACGAGCATGTTTATCAGCTGAATGAGAGAGTGCTCATCAGGGAGTACTTATATGTGACTGAAAAAGAGTAAAGAGAAAGAATATGGCGGTTTATCTCCTCTGGTTCTTCATTTTCCCCGGACTGCTCTTCATGGCAGTGGCGGGTGCTTTTCTCTCCTGGTTTGACAGGAAGATAACCGCCAGGGTCCAGTTCCGCAAGGGACCTCCGCTGCTTCAGCCATTCTATGACTTCTTCAAGCTGCTGCTAGTCAAGGAGACCATTATGCCGAAGTCCGGATCGGGTTTTGTCTTTCTCCTTGCTCCTTTGCTGGCGGTCTTCGGTGCCACCATGGCCGGCCTCTTTATCCTGCTTCCCCTGTTCAACATAGAAACAGGCTTCAGGGGCGATATCATTGTCATATTCTACCTTCTTACCCTGCCGTCATTCTCATACATCATCGGTTCACTTGCCTCAGGAAATCCCCTGGCAGCCGTGGGAGCATCGCGCGAGATGAAGCTTATCATCAGTTATGAGCTCACTTTTCTCCTGATCATGGCTGCCGTGATAATGAAGAGCGGACAGAAGTTCGACCTTGACAGCATCATAGCTGCACAGCAGTCGGGCACACCTTTTATCGGCAGCATCTCCGGCGTGCTGCTCTTCATTGCAGGAGTCTTCTGTATACAGGCCAAACTCGCGCTGGTGCCCTTCGACATGCCTGAAGCAGAAGCAGAACTGGCATCAGGCATCTATATTGAATATTCAGGCCCTCCCTACGCGATGATAAAGCTGGCGAAATACATCATGCTTTTCATCCTGCCTGCTTTCCTTGTCGCACTTCTCATGAACGGAATGAACCCGGGCATCAACATTGTCTGGCTCATCCTGAAGATACTCGGCGTGGTGCTTCTCCTCACCCTGATCAGGAATACCAACCCGAGAGTGAAAATAAAACAGGCCGCCAGGTTCTTCCTTGTCTGGATGAATCTGCTGGTTGTGATTGCCATTGTGCTGATTGCATTAGGATTATAAAAACGCAGATCGTGGGTTTCAAGGATTATTGTTTGAGGAAATCACTCTGGGTCTTCCACTTCGGCGGAGCATCATGCAACAACTGTGATATTGAGATCCTTGACTGCCTTACCCCGAGGTATGACCTTGAACGGTTCGGAATATTGCTGGTGGGCAGCATCAGGCATGCTGACGTGCTGCTGGTAAACGGATCAATAAACAGGCGCGACAAAGACCGGCTGCTGGAGCTTTATCACCAGGCTCCCAAACCGCTGCTGGTGGTGGCCATTGGCGCCTGCGGCTGTACCGGAGGAATCTTTGCGGAAGGCATCACCTTCGCCGGACCCGTTGACAAGATCATACCGGTCGATGCATATATTCCGGGTTGTCCACCTAAACCGGAAGCAATCATTGCAGGAATAGTAAAACTGGCAGGAAAAAAATAGCGACACAGGAATGGATACAGAGGCAGCCATCAATAAACTGACGGAGAAATTCAGCGATGACACTGTAAAGGTGGAACTGCAGAATGGCAGACGCGCGATTGTCACTATCAGACCTACAGCCATACCCGCCATTTCTGAATACCTCTATAAAAGCGAGGGTTACCGGTTTATCATAGCCTCCGCCCTTCATACCAGGCGAGGGTTTGAGATCTACTATCACTTCAGTTTTGACGCTGACGGATCAATTCTCAGCCTGCATGTGATTCTTGACAGGGAGAAGCCGCATATTGAATCACTCTCAAACATGTTCAGCGCATCAAACTGGATAGAGAGAGAGATGCATGAACTCTTCGGCATTGACTTCCTCCACCACCCCAACCAGGAAAAGCTGCTTTCAGAAGGCAACTGGGCAGATGATGTCTACCCTTACAGAAAAGAGTTCAAATAATACTCTTACCACAATGAGCAGAAAGACCCTCATACCTATAGGACCCTATCACCCTCTGCAGGAAGAACCGGAGCTGTTCAAGCTCTATTGCGACGGAGAGATAGTCATGGATATAAAATGGGAAACCGGCTACAACCACAGGGGCATTGAAAAACTGAGTGAGTCAAAGAGTTATGACCAGGTATTCTTCCTCGTTGAACGAATCTGCGGCATCTGCTCAACATCCCACCCCTTCGCCTTTGCAAATGCTGTTGAGGAGATTGTCGGCGTTGAGATCACTGACAGGACTAAATACATCAGATCGATTATCGGTGAATTGGAACGCATCCACAGTCATCTTCTATGGGTAGGTCTCGCCGGCCATTTCCTCGGTTACAACACCCTTTTCATGTGGGCGTGGAAATACCGGGAACCTGTCCTTGACCTCTTCGAGATGATAACAGGCAACAGGAACAGCTATGCGATGTTTAAGGTGGGCGGTGTGAGACGTGACATTGAAAACAGCAAGATCCCGGCAATCAGGAAAGTGATGGCTGTCATGCGCAAAAAACTCGACCTGCTAACCGGTGCAGTGATGGATGACCCGGTGATTCATGCAAGGACAAAAGGTGTCGGAATACTCACCAGGCAGGATATCCTCGATTATGGTGCCGTGGGACCCACCGCAAGAGCCTCCGGTGTTGATATTGACGTCAGAAGAGACGACCCCTATGCAGCGTACCCCCTGGTCAACTGGAAAGTGATTACTGCACAGGCAGGTGATGTCTTCGCCAAGGTAGAGGTGCGGCTGCTTGAAATGTATGAGTCAGCTTCCATCATTGAACAGTGCATTGATGCCCTCGAAAAAATGAAAGAGGGCGACATCGCCCTGAAAATAAATGAGATACCTCAGGGAATAGGTACGGGCCGGGCAGAGGCCCCCAGGGGAGAGGTGTTCCACTTTGTGGTATCCGACGGCTCCAACTCCCCGGCAAGACATAAGATAAGGGCTCCAAGCTATACCAACATAGCAACATTCAAAAAATCATGCATCGGACAGACTATTGCCGATGCGACTATCTCTCTCGCAGCCGTTGACCCGTGCTACTGCTGCACTGAGAGAATGGCAGCAGCCTATGACAACTCGTCGGGGAAGAAAATCCTCAATGCCAGTGAGCTTATTGAGCTTTCCATGAAGAGAACATCAGAACTAAGGAAATCAGGTGCCGGTCATGAATGAACCTCTTGCTATATTAGCTGAACCGTCTGTATGCTGGATGCTCCAGATGCTGATGATCATCCCCCTGGCAGCCGGGATTCTCTTCTTTGCAATCCCTGAACGGTTTCAGACGGTCAAAGGAATACTGGCTTTTGCCACAACACTTGTTACGGGCTACCTGGCCGTCACCCTCTATTCTGCCGATCCTCAGATGACGGCACAGGGAGATAATCTCAGCAGGAGCTGCATGACTGTACTGAATGCCGACCTTCTTAAGAATGCCGGAGAGTACCTCACCTTAACCCTCGACGGACTGAGCAAACTGATCATCATCTTTATCAGCATCATTGCACTGCTTGTCCTGCTCTACACACTTGTATATAACAGGTTTGCCAGGGTCAGCAATTATTATCCCTGGTTCCTGATAACACTGGGATGCTCATACGGAGCAGTGCTTGCTGATAACCTGATCCTGTTTGTCATGTTCTGGGGTATCCTGGGCATCACCCTTTACAAGCTTATACCCGGGAAGGATGAAAAGAGCTCCGCTGCCGCGAAGAAGACCATGATCCTTATTGGTGCATCTGATACGATCATGCTCGTCGGCATCGCTCTGCTCTGGAGACTGACTGACACCCTGAGTATCAACAATATATCGCTGGAAACCAATAACATATTGACTGTCACGGCCTTCCTTGCTCTTCTTATCGGCAGTTTCACCAAGGCCGGTGCCTTTCCGTTCCATTCCTGGGTGCCTGACTACTCCGAGACAGCCCCGGCATCATCTGTGGCGCTGCTGCCGGCATCTCTCGACAAGCTGCTGGGCATCTATTTCCTGGCCAGGCTCACAACCGACCTCTTTGTCATGACGGAAGGGATCAGGCTCCTGCTGCTTACTATTGGCGTAATAACCATCATCACTGCCGTTCTTATGGCGCTGATGCAGCACGACTGCAAAAGGCTGCTGGGTTATCATGCCGTATCACAGGTGGGTTATATGATTGTTGGATTTGGTCTTGGCTCCCTGGTCGGGATCGTGGCCGGTCTCTTCCACATGATAAACAATGCCATATACAAAAGCGGACTATTCCTGAGTACAGGTGCCGTTGAGCGCCAGACAGGAAAGAGCGACATAACTGAGCTGGGAGGCCTTTCGAAGGCCATGCCCGTCACATTCATTGCCTCACTGGTATTTGCCATGTCAATCTCCGGGGTGCCGCCGTTCAACGGCTTTGCATCAAAATGGATGATATACCAGGGGATAATAGACCTCGGGTCAGGTGAAGGAATAGCCTCCAGCCTATGGATCGTGTGGCTCGGCCTGGCAGTACTGGGTTCGGCACTGACCCTGGCAAGCTTTGTCAAATTCATCGGAGGAATCTTCCTCGGAAGAAGGGATCCTGCCATGACCAAAATCAGGGAGGTGCCATTCCTGATGTGGTTCCCGATGGCAGTTCTGGCACTCTTCTGTATCATCTTCGGGGTTTTTGCAACAGAGTTTATCATTCCGGAACTCTTTACCCCGGTTGTGGGTTCCTTCACTTTCAACGGGCTATGGAGCTCGTCATTCGTTTCGCTGCTCGTCCTGATCTCAATCATACTCGGCTTCCTCATATACCTCGCCACCGGCAGGAAGAAATTCAGGGCCGAAGAGAATTTCATCGGCGGTGAGAACAAGGAAAAGCTGGGAGCGTCATTCCCTGCTCCCGAGTTCTACAAGACCTTCTCCGAGTTCAGACTCTTCTCACGTATTTATGAGAGAGCCGAGGAAAAGGCCTTTGACATCTACGACATCTCCAAAAAGGCTGTTTTATGGCTTAGCGGAGGGCTGAGCAACGCTCATACCGGTGTACTTCCGGGGTATGTCATCTGGGTCTGCGCCGGACTGATAATCATGTTGCTGATAATGATCTGACAAAATAGAAATATGGAACTGGCAATATCGGTTATAGTGGGATTTATGATACTGGGTGCGATCTACGCCATCCATGCCAGGGATATTCTTTCAGCGGTTATAGCTGGCGGAATAGTCGGATACAGCCTTGTCATCTGTTTCATTTTGCTGAAGGCGCCTGACCTGGCCATAGTACAGATTGTTGTTGAGACAATCACCCTTATCATCATGGTGGCAGTGGTGCTTGACAGCTCACGCGTAGAGGCATACGGCAAATTTGACAGCAGGGCATGGGTCACCTCCGGAACAGCTGTGCTGATCCTGGCAATACTGTTCTGGTTCCTGAAGGAAGCTTCAGCAACTCTTGCTCCGTTCGGTGAAAACTCAATGAGGATGGCCGACGCGTATGTCAACGGTGCTGTTGACAGGACAGGCAGCGTTAACCTGGTGACAGGCGTAATCTTCGACTTCAGGGGATACGATACTCTCGGCGAGGCCACAGTGCTGGTCACTGCAGTGCTGGGCGTGCTGACTATTCTGAGGATAAGAGGGAAAAAAATATGAATAATGAACAAGGGATGATGATTTAGGATTTAAGATTCGAGCCTAATGAAAGGAATGACAGTCATAGTAAAGAAAACAACGCAGCTGATAGCCGGTATAGTATTTCTGTACGGCATATATATAATACTGCACGGACATCTTACACCAGGTGGGGGATTTGCAGGTGGCGTTATCCTGGCCGGATCTTTCATTCTCCTGATCCTGGCTTTCGGGAGTGATTTCCTGCACCTATTGAGAGAAGAGAGGGGCTCCACCATCTATGAGAACCTGGCCATACTGGCCTTCCTTCTTCTGGCTCTTTCAGGTTTCCTGGCTGGAGCCGGAATATTCTTTGCCAACTGGCTGCCACACGGAACGCCCGGCGAACTGGTCAGCGCAGGTTTCCTGCCTCTCTATAACATATTCGTCGGGATAGAGGTTGCAGCTTCAATCCTTACGATCTTCCTGGCACTTGTAATATTTAAAGAGGAGATACTGAAATGACTGTTTACTGGCTCTGTTTCATACTGTTTCTTACCGGCCTCTATGGAGTGATTACAAGGAGAAACCTGATAAAGATAGCCATCTCTCTGTCTGTCATGGAGTTCAGCTGTTTTCTCTTCCTGGCGTTGATTGGATATACCGAGGGAGGGGTCGCCCCTATCGTCGATATGGCTGATCCTGTCAAAACCTATGTAGATCCGCTGCCTCAGGCAATGGTGCTCACTGCCATCGTGATCGGTCTGGCCACGACCGCCATGCTGATGGCTGTAATCATCAGGATCTACAGAAAGTACGGAACCTTTGATATAAGAGAGATAAAAAACTTAAGAGGATAGATGATGAATCCGCTGTTACCGCTTCTCGTTGCCATACCCCTTGCAGGTGCCTTCCTGACAATGATAATTGGCAGGTTCATCCCGGGCATCCCCAGGTATATGGCACTGGCAACACTGCTCCTTCTCACTTTTATCAGCATCTGGCTGTTGGTTGAAGGAGGAACAGCTTCTTCGGTATATACTATGGGCGGATGGGAACCGGTCGATGGCGTTCCGATCGGCCTTTACCTAATTCATGACGGATTCTCGGCACTGGTGTTGTGCATTATAAGTGTTATCGGCCTGCTATCGGTGACCTACTCCATCTCGTACATGGCACGGTACACCTCCGAAAATTATTTTTACTCGCTTTTCTGCCTGATGATTGCAGGGATGAACGGGGTTGTACTGAGCGGTGACATCTTCAACATTTTTGTCTTCCTCGAGATCTCGGCTATCTCATCCTATGCGCTGGTAGCCTTCGGCGTCGAGAAGAATGAACTTGAGGCAACCCTGAAATACCAGGTTCTTGGTGCTGTCGCATCATTCATGGTGCTTTTTGCCATCGGATTCATCTACTGGAGTGCAAAAACACTTAATATAGCAGATATCAGGACTGCCTTCAGTGAAGGGGGGCAGGGTAACAATTATATCCTTATCCAGATTCTGCTTCTCACCGGATTTGGCCTGAAGGCTGCCATTATTCCGTTTCATGCATGGCTGCCCGATGCCCACTCGTCTGCCCCCTCTCCCATCTCGGCAATGCTCTCGGGAGTGCTTATCAAGGCCGTTGGCATCTATGTCATTCTACGTCTCTTCTTTAATATGTTCGAAATCACAGAGGGGATGGCCATACTGATAACCACTCTTGGCGCCCTGTCAATGGCTGTGGGTGTATTCCTGGCCATTGGCCAGTGGGATCTGAAACGACTGCTGGCATACCACAGCATCAGCCAGATGGGTTATGTTATCATGTCGGCAGGCATTGGTATGATACTCATGGCCAGGGGTCTCCGCAGTGAGATAGCCGCCCTTGCCATCACCGGGGGCATCTTTCATATGCTTAACCATGCAGCATTCAAGGGACTTCTCTTCCTCAATGCAGGTGCCATTGAGTACTCTGCAGGTACCCGTGATCTCAGGCAGATGGGCGGACTGGCAAAGAGCATGCCTTTTACCTCCTCAACATCACTCGCAGCTTCCCTCTCAATTTCAGGCATACCACCCTTCAACGGGTTCTTCAGCAAACTGATCATCATCGTCGCAGCGGTGATGGGCCGCTTTTACTTCCTTGCCGCCCTTGCAGCCATTGTCAGCATAATCACCCTGGCGTCATTCATGAAGTTCCAGCGTTATGCCTTTTACAATAAGGAGCAAGCAAAGTTTAACAAAGAGATCAGAGAGGTGCCTGTACCAATGCTGCTGAGCATGATAACCCTGGCTGTAATATGCCTTCTGCTCAGTCTGCTGGCATTGCCGGGCATACGTGAAACGGTGCTCTCACCGGCCACTGATATACTTATGGACCAGGCAAAATATTCCTCACAAATAACAGGCATGTGATATGAGATATGTGACAGTGTTTATATTATCCATGATCTTCTGGCTCCTCATAACATTTAAATTCACCATTCCGAATATTGCAGCAGGAGCCGTTGCCTCTGCCATCACGGCAGCCATCTTTGGCAGGTATTATTTTTACAATGTATATAAATTCCTGCAGCCCCGGCGCTGGCTCTGGTTCGTGGTCTACCTGGTTACCTTCATCTGGGCCTGCATAAAGGCTAACTTCGATGTTGCATACCGTGTGCTCCATCCGGCAATGCCGATAAAACCCGGGATAGTGAAGGTTAAAACCACACTCAGATCAGAATTTGCCAGGACACTGCTTGCCAATTCAATCACCATGACCCCGGGGACCATCACCGTTGACATTATCGGAGATGAGATGTATATACACTGGATCTATATCCGGTCTGAAGACCCGGCTCTATATACCAGGATGATAACCGGAAGATTTGAAGAATACATAAAAAAATTTGCGGAATGACCAGTTTCCTGAATATACTGCTCTACATACAGATTGCCCTCTGCGCAGCCTGTCTTTATCGTATCATCAGGGGACCAACTATACCTGACCGGATGGTGGGTATTGACATCTTCGGGATACTTGTGGTGGGTATCTGCGGCATAATAACGGTGCAGACCGGCAAGGCATTCATTCTTGATATCGGAATTGCCTGGGTCATACTTAGCTTTATCGGAACCCTTACGCTGGCAAAATACCTCAGCGGGAAAAAACTGAATGAATGATATGGCAGCCATAATCTTAATATCGGTAGGCGTTCTCTTCAACATCTTCGGGTGTATCGGGCTGATACGGCTTCCGGACATGTACAACAGGTTGCAGGCAGCAACCAAGTGTGTGACACTTGGTTGCTGCAGCATCCTCCTGGGCGTCCTTGTGCATTTTGGCATTGGCAGTGCAGGCTTCAGAGCCCTGGTGGCCATTCCGATCCTCTTCTTCACCGCAACAGTGGCTGCACATGCCCTGGCGAGGGGTGCGTACCATTTCGGGACGAAAATGGACAAAAGGAGTGTCAAAGATGATTACAGGGAGGCAGTGAAATGAAGTACCCCAAACTCAGAGAGCTTAAGGAGGCAGTGATATCACTGGTCACACCGGCATATACATCAAAATTCCCGGCTGAGGAGCATGTGCCGTTCACCGACTTCAGGGGAAAGCCTGTCGTTGACGATGCCAACTGCGTTGGATGTGAAACATGTGCCAATGTATGCCCCCCGCTGGCCATTACGTTTACTGATGACAGGGAGAAAAAGATAAGAACCGTCAGGAGGGACTACGGCAAGTGCATATTCTGCGGTCAGTGCCAGGAACACTGCATCACCGGAAAGGGCGTAAAGCTTTCCGACAAGATTTATGATCTGGCTGTCTTTGACAGAGCCAACAACGTCGAATACCAGCAAAAGGAATTGCTTGTATGTGAGAGCTGCGGGGCAGTCATTACAACAGTTGAACACCTCAGTTTCATGCACCGCAAGCTTGGCCCGAAAGCATTCGCATCGGTACTGAACCTCACAGTGCTTAACCGTAAACTCAAACTTGCCGAAGGACAGGATCTCTCAGCAGAGCCAGGCGAGAAACTCCAGAGGAAGGATATGTTCAGCATAATCTGCCCTAACTGCCTCAGACAGGTCACAGTCAAGTATCTTATCAAAGGTGCCTGAAAAACTTACAGCCTTTTTATCTCAAAACGACCGCAAAATTCTCTTTGTCGGTATCGGTAACCTGCTGAGACAGGATGACGGAGCCGGGGTATACATAAGTACCCGGATCAGGGAGTCAGACCACATTAAAGTCATCACCGCAGAGGTAAGCATCGAAAACTATATCGGAAAGATCAACTCAACAGATCACGATACCCTTGTCGTGATCGACTGTGCTGACATGTACAGACCTGCAGGGAGCTTCGACCTGATACCGGTGGAACAGGTCAGTGACCTGACATTCAATACCCATAACATCTCCCTGAAAAAACTCTCTGAGTTCTTCAGAAATGAGTTGCTGATCCTCGCAATTCAGCCGGAAACTATTGCATTCGGTGAAAATTTATCGTATATTGTACATGAAGCCTGTGACAAGATAATTGAACTCATAAATAAAAAGGAGGTATAAAATGGCCGTAGAATATTTATGCAAGGCGTGCAGGGGACACCTTAACGTCAAGACCTCTATAGTGCTCTCTGCCACAAAGATCAACAGCACAAAGAGGGGTCTGGTATTGCTGGACCCCGAGCTCGGAAACTATACAAAGACGACTCACCCGTCGTTCGAACTGGAGAAAGGTTCAGAGTACCTGATCAACTGCCCAATCTGTCACTCACAGCTGAACAGCATGAAGTATCCTCACCTGGTAAGGATTATCATGATAGATGAGAAAGGAAAAGAGTATGATATCTATTTCTCAGGTATTGTAGGCGAGAACTGTACCTATAAGATCAGTGAGACAGGCGTCGAGAAGACCGGTCCCGATGCAAAGCTCTACGATAAATATTTTGACATCCCCAGGGAGGACAGGAAATATCTCTAGAAGTCTGAAAGTCGAAAGTCTGGAGGATTTGCGAATTGCGAATTGCGATTTGCGATTATATCTAAAATCGAAAATCGGAAACTGCAACTGCTATATTCCCATGACTTTATAGACTTTACGGACTTTACGGACTATTGCCCATTGCTTAATTTCTGCACCCATCTGACCGATTCTTCCACCATTTTTGGTTATTTTAAGCCAACTTTGTAACTATTAACATATATAGCATGAAAACAAATATTGAGGTGAGGTATGCAGCCCATCCGGATGACGTAAAGCATTGGGATTCTGAGCGGCTGCGAAAGGAGCACCTTGTAGAATCTCTGTTTCAGGACAACATCGTAACAATGGTGTATACGCTCTATGACCGCATGATTGCCGGCGGAGCAAAACCGGCAGGCGAAGCGCTTAAGCTGGAGCCCGTCGACGAGGTGAAAGCCTCATTCTTCCTGCACAGGAGGGAATTGGGCATCTTCAATGTCGGAGGCATGGGCAGGGTCAGGGCAGGCGACAGCGTGTTTGACCTGGGCTTCAAGGAGGCACTATATCTTGGCAGCGGCGACAGGGAGATATTCTTTGAGAGTATCGATAAGGACAACCCTGCCCTTTTCTATTTTAATTCCACTCCTGCTCACCGCAACTACCCTGACCGTAAGGTGACAAAAAATGAATGCATCACCGCGGAGATGGGATCGATGGAAGCAGCCAATCACAGGGTTATCAACAAGATGATAGTAAAGGAAGTGCTTGAGACATGCCAGCTTCAGATGGGCATGACTGAGCTCAGGCCCGGCAGTGTCTGGAACACCATGCCGCCGCATACACACGGCCGCCGTATGGAGGTTTACTTCTACTTTGAGGTGCCCGACGGCAGTGTCGTCTGCCACTTCATGGGTGAGCCCACCGAGACAAGGCATATCTGGATGAAGAACAATGAGGCGGTGATTTCGCCACAATGGTCAATCCATGCCGCCACGGCAACAGCCAGCTATACATTCATCTGGGGCATGGGAGGAGAAAACCTCGATTATGGTGACCAGGATTTTCTGAAACAGACTGACCTGAAGTAGGTGCGTTCTCCTGAAAACAAATCAAGATCATGGACAAGGACATTTTCAGACTCGACGGCAAGGTGGCTCTGGTCACCGGCGCATCATACGGGATAGGGATGGCGATGGCTAAGGCCCTGGCGCATGCCGGTGCAACCCTCGTCTTTAACGACAGGAACCAGGAAAAGGTGACAACCGCCCTGAAAGAGTACAGGCAGGATGGGATAGACGCCAGTGGCTATCTCTTCGATGTGACAGACGAGAAAGCAGTGAAGGAGCACATTGACAGAATCACCTCGGAGGTCGGGATTATTGACATACTCGTTAATAATGCCGGTATCATAAAGCGTATCCCGGCCCTGGAGATGGAGGCTTCTGATTTCCGCGAGGTCATAGACATCGATCTCACCGGCCCCTTCATCATGTCCAGGGCAGTTGCTCCCGGTATGATTAAAAAGGGCGGCGGAAAGATCATCAACATCTGTTCCATGATGAGTGAACTGGGCCGTGAGACCGTCTCTGCTTACGCTGCCGCAAAGGGTGGACTGAAGATGCTCACCCGGAACCTGGCATGCGAATGGGCCGAATTCAATATCCAGGTGAATGGCATCGGACCGGGATACATCGCCACACCCCAGACAGCGCCTCTGCGCACCGAAGGCCATCCGTTCAACTCATTCATAATAGGACGAACCCCGGCAGCACGGTGGGGAACACCCGAAGACCTGCAGGGACCGGTGGTCTTCCTCGCCTCAGGAGCCTCCGACTTCGTTAACGGGCATATTCTCTACGTTGACGGCGGCATACTTGCATATATCGGCAAACAACCCAAATGAATCAACTGATACCATGGAAAAACTCTCCCTCATCCTGATCTCAATCCTTCTCCTCACCGGCTGCGCCGATGACCGGGTGAAGGTAACACTTGAAAATACCCTTCCCATTGACAGGATCGCCGAGACGGTTGAAATCCCCCTGGGTGACATTACCGCCAGGCTCGGCGAAGCGGAGCCCTCCGGCCTGGTGGTCACTGACAGCAGGGGTGCCGCAGTGCCGTCACAGCTGATCTTTGCCGGAGAGTCCGCACCGCAGTCACTCATCTTCCAGGCCGATGTCAAAGCCGGATCCACCGCAACTTATTATGTAGAAAAGGGCGTTCCTCAGGCGTATGAAGCAAAGGTCTTCGGACGGTTTGTGCCGGAGCGGTACGATGATTATACCTGGGAAAATGACCGTATAGCCTTCCGCATATACGGTCCTGCCCTGATAGCCAAGGACGGCCCCAGCAACGGGATCGACGTATGGATCAAGAGAACGGACAAGCTGGTAATCGACAGATGGTATGCCGAATACCTTGCAGGGAAAAACAGTTATCATGACGACAACGGTGAGGGATGCGACTGCTACAAGGTAGGCCGCACGCTGGGGGCCGGCGCCATGGCGCCATACGTGGATGACTCACTGTGGCTGGCCATCAACTTTGAAACCTGGGAGAGACTCGACAACGGTCCCATCCGCACATCCTTCCGGCTGACGTATCCTCCGTTCCTTGTTCGCAATGTACTGGTGACGGAGACGCGGACAATCTCGCTCGACGCCGGCAGCCACCTCACCAGGGTGGTTGAGGAATACAACGGAATAGATAACGAGTTTATAGTGGCCGCCGGAATAGTAAAAAGAGAGGAGGGCTCTCCCCTGCTCTTCCCTCAGGAAAGTAACGCCATTGCCTATCGCCTTGATGGAGGCCAGGGAGGGATTACCTATGTCGGTACCGTGCTGACAACCCCGGCAGCGGCGGTGAAGGAGATTGATGATCACCTGCTTATAATCACCAGGTATCAGCCCGGAACACCCCTCACCTATTATACCGGAGCCGGGTGGAGCAAATGGGGATTTGAATCCGATGCATCCTGGACCCGTTATATCGATGAGTTCTCACAGAGGCTCCGGTCGCCACTGACTGTAACAACGGAATAAAAAGGGTATGCCCCCCATCGCCGGAAAAACGGTTCTCCTGCTGCTGCTTCTGACATTCATGTCCGGAGCACTCTCCGGCCAGTTCAAGAGCGCATTCACCCACTATTCAGTAGAAGACGGCCTCTCTGAGGGCGTCGTTCTCACCATGCACCAGGACCGAGAAGGACTAATGTGGTTTGGCACTTTTGACGGCCTCAACCGGTTTGACGGCTATAATTTTAAGGTATACAAGTCGGGATTTAAATCAAGCTTCGGCCTGACAAACAACAGGGTTGACCGTATCACTGAAGATGACCTCGGCTACCTCTGGATAATGAATAACGACGGCGAGGTGTACCGCATGAACTCCCGCACCGAAGAATTCATCAACTTCAATGAGATCAGTTCCTCCGGCCCGGGCAATTACTCACCGGTGAACCAGATTTACACCTTCGGCGGCGGTGAGACATGGCTCCCAACGGAGGCAGGAACCTGTATCAGGGTCATCTCCTCTGCCACATCCTCAGCCTATGACCTGCAGCGGTTCGAATGCCGCAACGGCGGTGCAGCCGTCAATTCCATAAATCTTATCAGCAAAGACACCCGCGGAGTGGTCTGGATCCTCTCGGACATAGGCCTGTTCAGGGTCAAAGGTGACGATAGCGAACCCCGGCAGGTACTTGCCGGGCAAAACCAGGCCGGAACTGAAAGGGCTTTCTTTTGCCTGCACGAGGCAGGAGACAGGATCTGGTTCGGAACGGGCAACGGCACAATCATTGTGACAGACGCAGATGCAGAGATGGCCGATGAGATCCACATGGGTGTCAGCTCTGATATCATCAGCATAAAACCGCTCAACCAGCGCGAGCTGATTATCCTCACCTCCGGCGACGGCTTTTTTGTCTATTCCCCTGTGACGGGTGAAAAAAAACAGTTTGATACCTCCCGATACCCGGTAATGCCCACAAACAGGATGGTTTCAGTGTACATCGACCGCTATGGTGAGGCGTGGATCGAATCACAGGCTGACGGTGTGACTCACTATGACCCTTTCAGCGGTACCGTGAAGCACTTCCGCATGAAAGTCGACAAGACAAACCCCAATGTTCTTCTTCCAAGTTTCGTCATCTTTGAAGATGTCAATGAAAACCTCTGGGTCTACCCCAGGGGAGGGGGCTTCTCAAGATACAACCGTGTGGAACGCCGGCTTGAGTACTTCTTCAATGAGCCGGGCAGCAATGGCAGGCGTTTCCCGAACCTCATCCACTCCGCCCTTTCCGACCGTCAGGGAAACCTCTGGATGTGCACTATCACCCGGGGGATAGAGAAAATCTCCTTCTTCCCCAGCCTCTTCAGGGTGATAAGCCCAAAACCGGTGACTGCATCACACTCAGAGAACGAGGTCAGGGCCATCTACGAGGATAATAACCGGTATCTCTGGGCTGCTACCCGCGACGGCAGGGTCTGGCTCTTCGACCCGGCACGCAACCTGGTGGGTTACCTCAGGGACAATGGCACCTTCAGCACCGGCGATGCTTTCAGTGCACTGGTCTATGTGATCACCCAGGACAGCAGGGGAAATATCTGGATAGGCTCAAAAGGAAGGGGACTCTTCAGGCTCGAGCCTGCCGGTACCACTTCACCGTGCTGCTACCGCATTACCGGATACCAGCATGATGATGCCGACCCGATGAGCCTGAGCCATGACAACGTCTATTCCGTCCATGAAGATCCCGGCGGCAGAATATGGGTGGGAACATTCAACGGCGGACTCAATTACATCTCCCTGGAGAACGGCAGGACTGTTTTCATCAACTCCCTCAACAGGCTCCGCAACTATCCATACTCTAACCACAAACGGGTAAGGTACATCACTTCGGACAACAATGGGAAGATATGGGTGGGCACCACCAGCGGACTGGTAATATTCGACAGGAACTTCAGGGAACCTGAAGACGCGGAGTTCCGGACCTGCTTCTTTGACCCGGAGTCTGAAACCAGCCTGGCAAACAATGATGTGCACTATATCTACTGTTCCCCAGACGATGAGATCTTCGTCGCAACCTTCGGCGGAGGCCTCAACAGGGTCATCGGCAACGGCGACAAGCCTGAATTCAAATCCTACACCGTCAGGACCGGGGCGCCTGACGACGTGATCCTTAGCATCGTTGATGACCTGCACGGCAATCTCTGGCTGAGCAGCGAAAGGGGAATACTTAAGTTCAGCAGGCAGACCGAATCATTCGAGATTTACAGTGAACAGAGCGGTGTGGAGAAGAGGTATTTCTCAGAAGCCACCGGACTGAGGACCAGTGACAACGAGATAATGTTCGGGTTTGACAACGGCATCTACTGCTTTAATCCGGCACAGGTAAGGAAAGTAAATTACGTCCCTCCGCTTCTCTTCACCCGTCTCTCCGTTGCCGGGTCTGACATACATACTGCCGGGGGATCACCGGTATCTCCGGAGAGCGACTCCGGCATGACATCTCTGGAGCTGAGGCATGACCAAAAGAGCCTGGCCATTGAGTATGCAGCCCTCGACTACCGTAACCCGAAGAACATACAGTATGCGCGCAGGCTGGAGGGAGTGGACCAGGACTGGATCATCGATAGGGGTCAGCGGATCGCATCCTACACCAACCTTGACCCCGGAGATTACATCTTCAGCGTAAGATCCACCAACTCCGACGGTATCTGGGTAGACAACAACCGCACTATCAGGGTGGTAGTCAAACCCTCCTTCTGGCAGACACTCCTTGCCAGGATCCTGATTGTGGCCGTCAGCCTGGGACTCATCGCCCTGGCCATCTATGTGATCTTCACCATGTACAAGCTTCGCCATAAGGTGGAGGTGGAACAGATCATCACCAACCTGAAACTGAAGTTTTTCACAGATATCTCCCACGAACTGAGGACGCCGCTGACGCTGATATCATCACCGGTCACCAATATATTGCAGAACAACCGCCTGGAACCGGAGGTGAGGGATCAGCTCACCCTGGTGCAGGGTAACACGCAACGGATGCTGAGGCTGGTGAACCAGATACTCGACTTCAGAAAAGTCCAGAACAGGAAGATGAAGCTGAGGATTGAGGAGTTTTCTATCGGGCCGTTCATCGCAGGTATCTGCACCGACTTCCGCAAGGTGGCCGAGGACAAGGGCATAAGGCTTATTGTCGATGACCTCTCGGAGGGCGAAAAGGTATGGGCTGACCGCGATAAGGTGGAGAAGATCGCATTCAACCTGATAACCAACGCCCTGAAATTCACCCCTCGCGGCAAAAGGGTGAATGTAACGGTAAGGAAAAACATTGAGTCCCTCGAGCTGATAGTGGCCGATCAGGGTACAGGACTCTCAAAGGAGAAGATGAAGAACCTCTTCATGCGCTTCGGTAGTGATGAAAAGGAGGTGATGACGATGCAGCCGGGCACCGGTATCGGCCTCTCTCTCAGCAGGGAACTGGCGGAACTGCACCAGGCGGAACTGACCGCTGAGAGTGAAGAGGGCAAGGGAGCCACCTTCAGGGTCATCTTCAGACTGGGATTTGCACACTTCGACAATGACACTGAATTCGTGCTGGCTGACGGTCAGAGCTCCCTCAGGTCGAGACACACTGCCTCCGCAATGCAGGAAGAGGAAGAAGAGGCTGAGGGCGAAGGCCATAACGACGACGAGCCAGTACTTCTCTTTGTCGAGGACAACGAAGAGTTGCGAAGCTTCATTAAGATCATCCTCTCCGACGGCTTCCACGTTATTGAGGCCGGAAACGGTATTGAGGGATTCGAGATAGCCAGAAACCAGCTCCCTGATATCATCATTACTGACCTGATGATGCCGGAGATGGACGGCCTCGAGCTGGCCCGCCGCATAAAGCAGGAAGCCACCACATCACATATCCCGGTGGTGGTGCTGACAGCCAAAACCGACCTCGACACTCAGGTCGAGGCACTGAAGAGAGGTGCCGATGACTTCATCACCAAACCATTCAGCTCTACATACCTCAGGGCGAGGGTGGAGAATATACTCCAGCAGCGCAGGAAGCTGCAGGAACTTTTCCTTTCAACACTTGCGGATTACCCGCAGGAAAGGGCCGGCAAGCCCTATGAGATAACCCCCTCCGATCCGCTGGTGGAGTCGTATGACGACAAGCTCATGAAGGATCTTATGGAGGTCATGGAAAAGAATATTGACAACTCCGACCTCACCGTCGATGAACTCGTATCAAAGATCGGCATTGGGAGGTCTGTCTTCTTCAAGAAGCTGAAGAGCCTTACCGGGCTTGCTCCCATCGAGTTCATCAGGGAGGTGCGGGTGAAGAGAGCGGCACAGCTCATCGAATCGGGAGAATACACTATTTCACAGGTTACATACATGGTGGGATGCAATGATCCCCGCTACTTCTCACGAATCTTCAAGCAGCGCTTCGGGGTTACACCTTCGGAATACCGCGACAAACACGTAAAACAGAAACAGGGCTGAACAGGCAATGAAGAGACTNNTGAAGAGACTGGGCTGAACAGGCAAATACCCGCACAAATGAAAAAGAGAGCAACAACCATACTAACAGGACTTATTGCAATCGCCCTCCTCTTCTCATGCGGGAGCAGGAAGAACCGCGGGCTTGACTCACCCCTCTGGTCAGTGCGAATGGCCGAGTCGGAGATGATCCGGAACCCATCGCTCTGGATGGCCGACTTCGTGTCGGAGAAGAAGTGGAACTACACCCAGGGTCTCATGGGACTGGCTTTCATGAGGCTTAATGATGCCACGGGAGATCCACGATACTATGATTATGCCAAGGGATATGCCGATTCTCTCATTGACAGTGACGGTGTCATCTACAAGTATAAGATGGCAAACTATAACATTGACCAGGTCAACCCGGGCAAGATGATGTTCCTCCTCTATGACCGCACTAAGGACCCAAGGTACGAGAAGGTTATTCACACACTTAGGGAACAGCTGGAGTCTCAGCCCCGGATAGCCGGGGGAGGCTTCTGGCACAAAAAGGTCTATCCCGACCAGATGTGGCTTGACGGTCTCTATATGGGAGCCCCGTTTTATGCTGAATATGCTCTCAGGTACAACCGGCCGGAGGACTTCAGGGATGTGGTTAATCAGTTCCTTATCGTTGCCCGCAATACTTATGATCCTGCTACCGGCCTGTACCGGCATGCGTTTGATGACTCCCGCCGCATGGCGTGGGCAGACAGCATCACCGGCCAGGCTCCTCATGCCTGGGGCCGGGCAATGGGTTGGTTCTCAATGGCAATCGTGGATGTCCTCGACTTCCTGCCGGAGGATCAGCCGGGGAGGGACCAGCTGATCGAGATCCTGCAGGGTATGATGATGAAGCTGTCTGAGATACAGGATCCTGCCACAGGCGGTTGGTATCAGGTGCCCGACCGCTCCGGCGATGAGGGCAACTATATCGAGACATCATGCACCGCCATGTTCACCTACTCGATATTAAAGGGAGTGCGTATGGGATATCTTGATGCGGAATACCTGGCAACGGCTGAGAAAGCTTACCAGGGACTGCTCGATAACTTCATCGTGACCGGTCCAGACGGCCTTGTCACCATGCAGAACATTTGCGGTGTGGCCGGCCTGGGCGGCGAGCCTTACCGCGATGGCTCATATGAATATTATATAGGTGAGGTGATCCGCGATAATGATCCCAAGGGCGTCGGACCCTTCATCATGGCAAGCCTGGAGTACGAGCTGCTATCAGGGGGAGGCAAAAGAGGCAATAGGCAATAGAGGGCCGAGCGTCAAGAAATGACCCGGTGGGTCATTTTAGCGAAGGAGCCAGATTGCAGGGAAGGCAATAGCAGCGTTGGCCGTAGGTCATAAAGCATTGTAACTCAAGCACAGGAAAATGACTGTTCCCCGGAGGGGATACAGAATTGTAGAACCATGCCCTGCCCCCCACCCTTTTGTTCGGGGACGCCATGCATATACAGTGCTTGATCCGCTACACGGAAATTATCATTTGATGGCCTTGACCTACAATGCTTAATCCCTTACGGGGAATCTCCGTTTTATGCGATTCTTCTACAATTCTTAAGCCTAAGGCCATGCCGACTGCTGACTCCACTACGGCCTGATATTCCCCAAATTCTCCACTCTTTTGCCAAAAAAGTGTACCATCTCTGAATGGTGCGGACATATCTTTGATTTTACGAAATAACAGGCTGCTGACCATGACACGTATTCTGCCCTTTCTTATCATTTTCCTCGTCACTTTTCTGCCTTCCTGCACATACGGTGACAGGTGGAAGATGGCAACCGAGATCGAAAAATCAATTCTGCATACCTCTTTTCCTGCTGATACATTCAACATCCTTAAATTCGGGGCGGTGGCCGGGGATACCTCGTATCTCAACACTGCGGCCATTGAGGCGGCAATTCTGAGCTGCAACAGTAGCGGCGGCGGTGTGGTCTATATACCTGCCGGCACCTGGCATACCGGTCCGGTAACCCTGCTTAGCAACGTAAACCTTCACGTCTCGGAGAATGCGACCCTCCTCTTCTCAACCGACATTGAGCTCTACCTCCCTCCTGTCCTGACAAGGTGGGAAGGGATGGACTGCTACAATATCCATCCGCTCATATATGCCTTCGATGCAACGAATATTGCCATCACGGGCAAGGGCACAATTGACGGCCAGGCATCAAATGAGAAATGGTGGTGGATGAACGGTAATCCCGTTTACGGCTGGCGCGAGGGCATGAACAACCAGAAGATCTCCGGCAGGCAACAGCTGCTTGCCCACGAACAGAACCAGACGCCCGTGGAGGAACGCCGCTTCGGGATCGAAGGTGCCCTACGGCCCCAACTGGTCAACTTCAACAACTGCAACACCGTCCTGATCGAAGACCTGACACTTAGAAACTCTCCCTTCTGGGTGATACACCCGGTGCGGACTGACAACTTCATTCTGAGAGGTGTTACAATCATCAGCGCCGGGCCCAACTCTGACGGCTGTGACCCGGAATCATGCAACGAAGTCCTGATAGAAAACTGCTTCTTTGACACTGGTGATGACTGCATCGCTATCAAGTCCGGCAGGAATAATGACGGCCGAAGGTGGTCAATTCCCTCCCGGAACATAATAGTCAGAAACTGCCGCATGGCAGACGGCCACGGTGGAGTGGTAATAGGCAGCGAGATCTCCGGCGGCTTCTCAAACCTCTTCGTGGAAGATTGTGAGATGGATAGCCCCGAACTGCTGAGGGTTATCCGGATCAAGACCTCCGACTGCAGGGGAGGAGTGGTTGAAAATGTCAATGTTCGCAATGTAAAGGTAGGCAAGTGTTCAGAGGCTGTACTGAAGATTAACCTCATGTACGAACCCGGGGAGGAGTGTAACAGGAGCTTTCCCCCCTTCGTAAGGGATGTGACTCTTGAGAATGTCACCTCGGAGGAGAGCCGGTATGGTGTTTATATTGTCGGACTGGACGGATCGGTGAATGTATCCGGCATTTCCCTCAGAAACTGCAGCTTCAACGGCGTTCAGGAAGGTACATCAATCACCGGTGCTGAAGATGTGAAGCTAAAAAAGGTATTTATAAACGGAAAAAAGTTAAAACTCTGAAGTGTTACTTTACAGGAATCCAGCCGTCACTGCGGGCAAATACATTCTCAAGTGTATATCTTTTCGCTTCCCGCCTGCTGAGCTGACAGCTCCATGCGGCGCGGGCTCCCGGGTTTGTCCCGGAACCCGTGTTTCGGTATTCGGCATAGCGGGCGGTCTGCTCATTTGCAGGGTTGTCCCAGTTATGCCATCCCTCCGGCAGTATATGACTTCCAAGCTCGCACCTCATGAAGAGTGTTGCGGCAAAAGGCCTCCACGGCCGGCCAAGGTAAACCCTTTCAATACCCTCAGCAGCAGTGAGCCTGCACCGGTTGAAGACATATCCGTACTCATGATTCTCAACGGTGGATGCGGCTGTTACATATGAATTTTTCTTGCTGTGAATATGACATCTCTCAAACCAGGCAGTGGCGGGACCGAAAATAAAATCGGTGGTTCCCTCAATGTAACACTCCTCGTAATACTGCCTGCTCTCCTGGTTGGCGGTGAGAAGTGTATCCTGGTTGCCCAGCAGCCTGCAACGGCGGAAGACAGCCCTGTCGCCGTCAGCATGCACGGCAACTGCCTGCCCCACCGGCCCGGCGCTGTTCTCAAAGGTGATATCCTCTGCTGTGAATCCCGATCCCTGTATCCAGATGGTGTACGTGCGGAAAGTGCCCATATTCCTGAGTCCTGCGTAATCATCCCACGTAATGATCGTTTTGTCAGCACTCTCGCCCTTCATAAAGAGGTTAGTCACCCACGAGGGAATGACAATCTTTTCCTTATAGACTCCTGCCTTGATCAACATATATGTTGTATCAGACATATAAGCTCTTATGGAGTTGACAGCCTCCTGGACGGAGGTGAACTCACCGCTGCCGTCAGCTGCTACCGTGATATGCCTCACCTGGCCGGTCATGGCAACCGATTGCAGCGTCATTATCATTATGAATGCGAACCTTCTCATAGGTGCGATTTTCTCAGGAATTTAAAACACTAATTTAGTTTTTTATTGCTATTTTTCCGACAAAGCAGAAAACCATTAAAACAGATCACAATGAAAGAACCGGGAAAGTATTCGTTCGGCATAGGCGACAGGTTTTCGCACCAGGGCAAGGCGCAGCTCGAGGCCCTCATGCTGGCCGCGTCTGAGCTGGGGATTGAAGTAATTCCTGTCTGGAACAAATCGAACAGGGAACACAACATCGTTCACTCGGAACCGGCAGACACCAGGGCCGAGGCTGATGCAGCCGTGAAGGCAATGAATTACACCGGACCCTACTTCGTCGATGCTGACCATATCAATCTCTCCACCGTGGACCGGTTCATTGAACACTCCGATTTCTTTACCCTTGACGTGGCTGACTATATTGGCCGCAGGGCTTCGGACACAGACATTGAGGGCTTCGTGGAGGTTCACCGCTCATTCTGCGGTGAGCTCCTTATACCCGGAATCGCCAACAGGTTCACAATTACCGAAAACTACCTCAGGGAGTTCGCGGCCAAGTTCCTCTTTGCTGTTAACGAGGCTGCCGCCATCTACAGGCATATCGCCCTGGTGAAGGGTGAGGGTAATTTTGTCACGGAGGTGTCTATGGATGAGGTAGACCAGCCACAGAAACCACTTGACCTGCTCTTTATCCTAAAGGGCCTCGCTGACCTGGAGGTACCCGTCCAGACCATAGCTCCCAAGTTCACGGGCCGCTTCAATAAGGGTGTCGATTACCAGGGTGATCCCGAACGTTTCGCACGGGAGTTCGAGGAAGATATCCTGGTTATAAAATACGCTGTTAATAATTTCGGCCTGCCCGCCGGCCTGAAACTGAGCGTTCATTCCGGCAGCGACAAGTTCTCAATATACCCTGTTATCGGCGATCTTATCAGGAAGCATGACTGCGGCCTGCACCTCAAGACGGCGGGCACCACATGGCTTGAGGAGGTGATAGGCCTCGCCCTCTCAGGCGGTAAGGGGCTTGAGATTGCCAAGCTGATTTATCGCAGTGCATATGACAGGCGCGAGGAGCTCTGCGGCCCCTACGCCAATGTAATTGACATAAATCCTGAATTGCTCCCCTCACCTGATGCGGTTGATCAATGGGACACCCTGAAGTATGCTTCCACACTGAGGCATATACCCGGGGACCCCGACTACAATCCGGGGTTCCGCCAGCTCATTCATGTAGGATACAAGGTAGCCTCCGAACTGGGCAAAGAGTATACCGATGCCCTCATTGCCAATGAGCATATCATCTCCACCTGCGTGTGGGAGAATATCTACAGGAGGCATATCATCCGCCTCTTTACAACCAAATAACCTCCATTATAAATCCCATGAAAGAATTTATAAACGAAGATTTCCTGCTGCAGGGTGAGGTTGCCCGACGGCTCTACCATGAACACTCCGAAGGATTCCCGATAATTGACTACCACTGTCACCTCAGCCCCGAAGCAATAGCCACCGACAGGCGGTTTGAAGACCTGGGGCAGCTCTGGCTTGAGGGCGACCACTACAAGTGGAGGGCAATGAGATCCAACGGTATAAACGAACGCTACATAACCGGCAGGGACACATCCTTCCGTGAAAAATATGACCGCTGGGCAGAGACAGTGCCCATGACAATGCGCAACCCGCTCTATGCATGGACACACCTCGAGCTCAAGAGGGTCTTCGGAGTTGGCAGACTGCTCAATCCCTCAACAGCCGAGGAGATCTGGGAGGAGTGCACCTCCCTCCTTCAGCAGCCGGAGTATTCGGCACGGGGTCTGATGAAGAAATTCAATGTAGAGGTGATCTGCACCACCGATGACCCTATCGACAGCCTGGAACATCACAAAGCCCTGAAGAACGAGGGCTTCGAAATTAAAGTTCTGCCCGCCTGGCGTCCTGACAAAGCCATGTCCCCTGAAGATCCTTCAAAATTCATCGATTATATCGGCAAGCTCGAAGAGGCGTCAGGAACAGAGATAAAGGGATTCGCATCACTTATTGAAGCACTCCGGAACAGACACCATTACTTCGCTGATGCGGGATGCGTTCTCAGTGATCACGGGATCGAACAGTTTTATGCAGATGATTACACCGAGAAGGAGGTCGGTGCCATCCTTCAGAAGGTGCTTGCCGGTACCTGCCTGACCCCTGATGAGATTTCCAGATTCAAGTCAGCCATGCTCCATGAGCTGGCCCTGATGGACGCGGAGAAAGGATGGGTGCAGCAGTTCCACTACGGGGCCATCCGCAACAATAACAGCCGTATGTTCGCACATCTGGGCCCTGATACCGGCTATGACTCCATCGGCGACTTCACCGTGGCAAAATCACTCTCCGGGTTCCTCAACAGGCTCGATGCGGGAGGCAACCTGGCCAAAACGATACTCTACAACCTCAACCCCAGGGATAATGAACTGATAGCCACAATGATCGGTAACTTCCAGGATGGCTCTGTCCCGGGTAAGATACAGTTCGGCGCTGGATGGTGGTTCCTCGACCAGGAGACGGGCATGATCAACCAGCTCAACGCCCTCTCACTGATGGGTCTCCTGAGCAGGTTCGTGGGCATGCTCACTGACTCAAGGAGCTTCATCTCCTACCCGCGGCATGAATACTTCCGCAGGATCCTGTGCAACATGCTGGGTGATGACGTCGGGAAGGGCAAACTTCCGGAATCGGAGATCGAAACCATTGGCAAGATGGTAGAAATGATCTCTTACTACAATGCGAAGAACTATTTTGGTTTCTGATAAAAAGAAAATTAAGATGTCAGGTTTCAAACGCATAAATGTTGCCCTGGCGATGGAAGAGACAGGCCTCGTTCCGCTCTTCTATCATCCTGACGTGCAGGTATGCAGGGATGTCATCTCCGCATGTCATGACGGCGGCGCAAGGGTGTTCGAGTTTACAAACCGGGGTGACTTCGCACATGAGGTCTTTGCCGAAATCAGGAAATGGGCACGGGATGAGTTCCCCGACCTGATGATAGGCGCCGGATCAGTGCCCGATGCCCCAACCGCGGCCATATTCATGCAGATGGGTGCCGACTTCATCGTCTCTCCCGTGCTGAATCCCGAAGTGGCCAGGATCTGCAACAGGAGAAAGGTGCTCTGGATACCCGGATGCGGTACACTGACCGAAATATCACAGGCTGAAGAGCTCGGTGCCGAAATTGTGAAGATATTCCCTGGCACTGCCGTTGGCGGACCCTCGTTTGTAAAAGCGGTCAAAGGCCCCTGCCCGTGGACCAGTATCATGCCCACCGGCGGAGTTGACCCTTCGGAAGAAAACCTTGAAAAGTGGTTCGCTGCGGGGGTGACATGCGTGGGCATGGGGTCTGCACTGATCACTGAAAAAACAGTGAAGGCAGGCGACTGGAAGTCACTGGCAGCAACCGTCCGCAACACCCTCCACACAATCAAAAAATTAAGATCATCGGCCTCCTGATAATCCGGCCGGCAGAAGTCAGACCATATGTGTTAATCACCAGATATTAATCCCTTAAAGAAAGATAATGTCCTCAACAACCACAGATTCGAAAATGACAAACTACAGGTGGGCCATCACCGGGTTGCTGTTCTTTTCCGTAGCCATCAACTACATGGACCGCCAGGTCCTGTCTCTGACCTGGAAGGATTTCATTGCGCCTGAATTTCACTGGACCAACAATGACTACGGCACCATAACCGGTTTCTTCTCGATATTTTACGCCGTCTGCCTGTTATTTGCAGGAAGGTTTGTCGACTGGATTGACACCAAAAAGGGATTCCTCTGGGCGATAGGTGTATGGTCGGTGGGAGCCGTGCTGCATGCCTTCTGCGGGATAGCCACATCAGGCATCACTGCAGGCAGGTGGCTTGTCGGGTTTGAGGAGGCACGAAATATTATTGGCACGGTGGATGACATCGGGATGGTGACCTCAGTCAGTGTCACACTGTTTATCTTCGCCCGTTTTGTGCTGGCCCTCGGGGAGGCGGGCAACTTCCCCGCTGCTATAAAGACCACGGCGGAGTTCTTCCCGAAGAAGGACCGTGCCTTCTCAACCAGCATCTTCAATTCAGGTGCGCAGGTCGGCGCCCTCATCGCCCCTATAACCGTCCCGGCAATAGCTGCCAGATACGGATGGGAGATGGCATTCCTCGTCATTGGCGCCATCGGGTTTATCTGGATGGGATTCTGGATCTTCATGTACAAGAAGCCTCATGTCCATCCTCTTGTGAACAAGGCTGAACTTGATTATATCAACCAGGATACAATTGCGGAGACAAAGGCAAACAACAACGTAGAGATTAAGGAAAAGAAGATGCCCTTCCTGCAGGCATTCAAGTACCGGCAGACATGGGCCTTCGCCTTTGGCAAGTTCATGACTGACGGCGTATGGTGGTTCTACCTCTTCTGGACCCCGGCCTACCTCAGCGATGTTTATGGCCTTACCTCAGATACAACAATGGCCAAGACACTGATCTTCGTCCTGTACGCAATTGTAATGCTCTCGATAATAGGTGGCTGGCTTCCCAAATACTTCGTTGACAAACTGGGGATGAACCCCTATGCCGGACGCATGCGCGCCATGCTGATCTTTGCATTCTTTCCGCTGCTGGCGCTGCTTGCCCAGCCGCTGGGACACACATCCTACTGGTTTCCGGTTATTATTATCGGTATCGCAGGAGCTGCACACCAGGCATGGTCGGCCAACCTCTTCTCAACAATCGGTGATATGTTCCCGAAATCGGCCATTGCCACTATAACAGGGATCGGTGGCATGGCAGGCGGCATTGGCGCTTTTATTATAAACAAAGGTTCAGGTGTGCTGTTTGATTTTGCCTCCGGCACAACAATGGTTGACGGTAAAGCTGACGTAATGACAAAGGAACTGCTTGCTACAGGTGCACCGTACATTACCGGTCCCATGAAGTTCTTCGGATTTGAAGGGATAAGAGCCGGTTACTTCATTGTCTTCTGCGTCTGTGCTGTTGCATACCTGATAGGATGGATAGTAATGAAAATGCTTGTGCCGAAATACAAACCGATAGTAGTTGAATAGAAAAGAACACTCATATGAATGATTTCAGTGATCTGAGAGGAAAAGTGGCCGCCATTACAGGAGGCAGCGGGATNNGGAATGACTCTGGTCAAGGGACTCTGCAGCGCGGGGGTAACAGTGATAATACTCGACCTGAAACCTGAAAGAGGAGCCGCAACGGCTGCCGAGATGGCTGCCAGACCTGACTGCGGGTTGGCTGTGAGCTTCGGTGCGGACGTCACCGACAGGGAGTCGCTGATCAGGGCTCGCGACCAGATAAGAGAGAGGTTCGGAACACTTGACATACTGATAAACTGCGCCGGAGGGAATAAGGCCTCGGCCACCACAGTAAAAGAGTTCATTAGCGGAGACAAAGAGCTCAGCGGTTCGTTCTTCGACCTCGATATTGACGGGTTTGACGGAGTCTTCGACCTCAACTTTAAGGGTACCGTCCTTCCCTCTATGATCCTTGCTGAGGATATGGTCAGAAAAGGTAGTGGAGCCATACTCAATATCTCCTCGATGAATGCTTACAGGCCCCTGACCAAGATACCGGCCTACTCGGCCGCAAAGGCTGCCATCAACAACTTCACCCAGTGGCTGGCGGTCCATTTCGCCCCTGCAGGGGTGAGGGTCAATGCCATCGCTCCGGGGTTTCTGCTCACAAACCAGAACCGTTTCATGCTGACTGACGAACAAACAGGAGAAATGACACCCCGCGGAAAAAAAATAATATCAGCAACACCAATGGGCCGCTATGCCGAACCGGAAGAGCTCGTCGGCACAATGCTGTACCTGCTCTCCGATGCGTCATCCTTCGTTACGGGGGTGGTGATTCCCGTCGACGGCGGATTCAGCGCCTACAGCGGCGTCTGACATGGAACTTGCAGGCNNTCAAGTGCATGCAGTGGCGTCTGACTGGAACTTTATCGGCTGGTGGTTGTAATTATATTTGTAACCGGCAAAGACAATTAAAATGAGCCTTCTGGAAAGATTCGTACCGGAAAAGGAATTTTTTATTGGCATCGACTCTGACGGCTGCGTCTTCGATACAATGGAGGTGAAGCACAAGGAGTTTTTCTGCCCCAATACCGTCAAGTATTTCGGCCTCTTCGCCATCGCGAAATATGTACGGGAGACATGGGACTTCGTTAACCTCTACTCCGTGACCCGGGGCATCAACCGTTTTCCGGCGCTGATCAGGGTGATGGAGCTCCTGGCCGAAAGACCTGAGGTGAAGGAGACGGGCATCACCCTGCCCGACATGGATCCGCTGCGTGAGTGGGTGCAGAGCGAGACCAGGCTCGGCAACCCCGCATTCAAAGAGTATGTCGTTAATAATCCCCATCCAGCCCTTAAGTCTGTGCTTGAATGGACTCTGGCAATAAATGAGGACATAGCACGGTGGCTTCGTGACACGCCTCCCTTCCCATACGCGAGAAAATCCATAGAGAAGCTGAGCAAAGTGGCTGACGCGATAGTGGTGTCGCAGACCCCTCTCGAGGCGCTGACAAGGGAGTGGAAGGAACACTCTGTAGACGGGTTTGTGAAGGCGATAGCCGGACAGGAACAGGGAACAAAGAGCGAACACATTGCGATTGCGGCAGCCGGCAAGTATCCGTCAGACAAGATTTTGATGATTGGTGACGCCCCCGGCGACCTCAAAGCGGCAAACGATAACGGGGCTCTCTTCTTCCCGGTAGTGCCGGGAAACGAGAACAGGTCATGGAGACTCTTTCATGATGAGGCCCTTGACATGTTCATTGCCGGAACTTACAGGGGTGAATACCAGGAGAGGCTGATTGACGAATTCCGCCGTTCACTGCCTGAAGTGCCATCATGGCAGAGATGAAGGTTCATTTAATGTTGAATCCTGGCAGGGTAAAAGAAATGATACGCCAAACCCGGTCAGACACTCATAGAAAAAGAACAAAAGGATATGATATACTATTCAGAAAACGGACTGGAGAAGGGATTGGACAGAGACCGGGTCCGGAATGCCCTTGAGACAGTCATTGGCAGCTTCGGCGACAGGAAGAAAGTGGTTATTCTGCCGCCCGACATCACACGTGCCCATTCCGGAGCAGGTATGATTACGGAACTGCTCTGGGAGAGGCTCGGGGAACGTGTCACTGACATCCTGCCTGCCCTCGGAACGCACGTGCCGATGGATGCCGGTGAAATCGGAAGAATGTTCGGCAAGGTGCCGCATTCCATCTTCCGCGAACACCGGTGGCGTACTGACATCGAGGAGCTGGGAAGAGTCCCTTCCTCTTTTATCTCTGAGGTCACGGGCGGAAGGCTCACCTTTGACTATCCCGTACAGGTCAACAGGCTGCTCTCCTCCGGCGGGCACGACCTGATCATCTCGGTAGGCCAGGTGGTCCCTCATGAGGTGACGGGAATGGCTAACTACAATAAGAACGTCTTCGTGGGGTGCGGCGGCAGCGAGGCCATAAACAAGAGTCATTTCATTGGCGCGGTACATGGAATAGAGAATATTCTGGGAACAACCGATAACCCCGTCAGGGCTGTACTTAACAAGGCATCAGAACTGGCAGCTTCCAGGCTGCCGCTGCTATATATCCTGACGGTTGTGGCGCCTGACCGTGAAGGGAAACTGAAGATCAGGGGTCTCTTTGCCGGTGATGATATCGAATGCTTCCGGCAGGCTGCCGCCCTCTCGCGTGAGCTGAACTTCACCACCCTGCCGGAACGGCTGAAGAAGGTGGTGGTCTGGCTCGATCCGGAGGAGTTCAAGAGCACCTGGCTCGGGAACAAGAGCATCTACCGGACGCGCATGGCCATTGCCGATAACGGCGAGCTGGTGGTCCTTGCACCCGGAGTGAAGACCTTCGGCGAAGACCCGGCCATTGACAGGCTGATAAGGAAATACGGTTACCGGACCACCCCGGAGATACTCGCCTTCACCGATGCCAATGACGATCTGAAGGAGAACCTGAGCGCAGCGGCTCACCTGATCCACGGTTCACCCGAGAACAGGTTCAGGGTGACATATGCGGCAGGACATCTTTCAGCTTCAGAGGTTGAGTCTGTCGGATACAGCTACGGTGATATCAATGAGCTCATGAAACGCTATGACCCTATCAGTCTTCAGACCGGTTTTCACAGGCTCGCTGACGGCGAAGAGTTTTACTTCATCTCCAATCCCGCAACCGGGCTCTGGAAAGCAGCCACGTAATGAAGATCGTAATCGACGAAAATATACCCTTCATAAGGGGCGTCTTCGAGCCATGGGCTGATGTGGTCTACAGTCCGGGGCGCAGTATTGACGCACATATGGTTGCCGATGCGGATGCGCTGATAGTGCGCACCCGTACGAACTGCAACCGCAACCTGCTCGAAGGCAGCATGGTACGGATAGTGGCATCAGCAACCATCGGGTTTGATCACCTTGATACGGAGTGGCTGGAAAAGACCGGCATAAAATGGGCAAACGCCCCGGGCTGCAACTCCGGCTCTGTGATGCAGTACATCACCTCCCTCCTCTTCTTTCTGGCACGGAAGCATTCTCTTGACCTTCGCGCCCTCACTCTGGGCATTGCCGGCGTCGGGAACGTCGGATCAAAAGTGGAACGTGCCGCACGTGCACTGGGCATGAGGGTGCTGATGAACGACCCGCCAAGGCTGAGACGGGAAGGAGGCACGGAGTTCCACCCCCTGGAAAAACTGCTTGCAGAGGCAGACATACTGACAATGCATGTTCCCCTTACGCGGGAGGGAGAGGACAAAACTTTCCATCTTCTCGGAGGGCATAATATTTCGGCGATGAAACGCAACGCCATCCTCATCAACTCCTCGCGCGGCGAGGTTGTCGATAACGTAGCGCTGCGTTTCGCGCTGGGAGAGGGATTGATTCGCGGTGCCGCCCTGGACGTCTGGGAGGGTGAACCTGAAACAGACCCGCAACTGGTGGCTCTGACTGACATAGCCACACCCCACATAGCAGGCTATTCAGTTGACGGTAAGGCAAATGCCTCAATCAGTTCCGTGAGGTCTGTCGCGGCTGAACTGGGATTACCGCTGCTCGACTGGACCCCGGCAGAGCTGCCAGGGCCTGCAGAACCGATCATTGACCAGGCGGGTATTAATGACAGCAGCCTTTTCCTGGTGGCCCGTGCCGTACATCATACCTACCCGATAGAAGAGGATGACCGCCTCTTCCGAAACAGTCAGAAAAAATTCGAGTATCTTCGCGACAACTACAGGATCAGGCGTGAATTCGGTTCATACAACGTCAGAACAACAGACCTTGAAGCAGGACCAATAATGGCGGATCTTGGTTTTCAGATAATTGAATAATTACTAATCATAATAAAGCAAAATGAAAGCAGACATTGGACTGATAGGACTTGCAGTGATGGGTGAAAACCTGGTGCTCAACATTGAAAGCAGAGGTTATACCGTTGCGGTCTTCAACCGCACAACCGAAAAGGTATCCGGTTTCGTCAACGGGCGCGGGAAGGGGAAGAAGATCATCCCTGCCTACACGCTTGAGGAGTTCATATCCAGCCTCAGCAGGCCCAGGAAGGTGATGCTGATGGTCAAGGCCGGCAAACCGGTGGACGACTTCATCGAGATGATCATCCCGCTGCTCGACAAGGGTGATATGATTATTGAAGGCGGCAACTCACACTTCCCTGATACCATAAGAAGAACGGCATATGTTGAGAGCAAGGGCCTGCTCTACATCGGGACCGGCGTCTCAGGCGGAGAAGAGGGCGCCTTGCTCGGTCCCTCGCTCATGCCCGGCGGATCGAAGGAGGCATGGCCTCACGTAAAGGATATATTCCTCTCCATAGCGGCGCGGGCCTCAGACGGAGCGCCATGCGTGACCTGGATAGGCGACAACGGCGCAGGCCACTTCGTCAAGATGGCCCATAACGGGATCGAATACGGCGATATGCAGCTGATCTGCGAAGCATACCACCTGATGGTCGACTCCGGCGCATTCACCTATGAAGAGATGGCTGACATCTTCGATGAGTGGAACAGGGAGGAGCTCGATTCCTACCTCATTCAGATCACCGGTGAGATCCTGCGCTATAATGATACGGACGGCAAGCCGATGGTCACAAAGATACTCGATTCAGCCGGCCAGAAGGGAACAGGTAAATGGACCGTCACAAGCGCCCTCGATCACGGGGTTCCCCTTAGCCTCATCGGAGAATCAGTCTTCGCACGTTTCATCTCCTCGATGAAGAAGGAGAGGGTGAAGGCCTCTCCCCTCTTCAACAACCCGGTAAAGAACCCGGTGACGGATAAGAAACAGTTCGTTGACGATATCCGCAAGGCCCTCTATGCCTCCAAAATCGTCTCCTATGCGCAGGGATTCAACCTGTTGAGGAACGCTGCCGCAGAATATCGGTGGGACCTTAACTACGGAGAGATAGCCATGATCTGGAGGGGAGGATGCATCATCCGCTCAGCCTTCCTGAACAAGATTTACGAGGCCTTCAGGCGTGAACCCGGCCTGGCTAACCTAATACTGGACGGTTACTTCTCGCAGATACTCAGGGAGAACGGTGAGAGCTGGCGGCGTGTGGTTGCCGGTGCGGTGAAGGAGGGCATTCCCGTTCCCGCAATGAGCGCAGCACTGTCATGGTTTGACAGCTACCGCTCAGAGTGGCTCCCGGCAAACCTCCTGCAGGCACAGCGCGATTACTTCGGAGCACATACCTATCAGCGAATTGACAAACCGGAGGGTGAGTTCTTCCATACCAACTGGACGGGACGGGGAGGTGATACCGCTTCTTCGACCTATAACGCCTGAAAAAATGCCGGTTAAACTTTTTTCTCTATTTTTACCTTAAACATTAGGCTTTTATATCATGACCAAAAACGTAAACGAACGCGCAGCTGACAATATCAGGATCCTTTCCATGGCAATGGTCGAGAAGGCCAATTCAGGCCACCCCGGCGGGGCAATGGGCGGGGCTGATTTCATTCATATCCTCTTCTCGGAGTTCCTCCGTTTTGACCCGGCGGACCCTCAGTGGATCAACAGAGACCGCTTTTTCCTCGACCCCGGCCATATGTCGCCTATGCTCTACTCGGTGCTGACTCTAACCGGGCTCTTCACTGTCGAAGACATCATGCAGTTCCGCCAGTGGGGCAGCGTGACACCCGGGCATCCTGAACTCGATGTGAAAAGAGGTGTCGAGAACACCTCAGGACCGCTTGGACAGGGCCATACCATGGCTGTCGGCGCCGCCATCGCCGAACGGTTCCTCGCTGCCAGGTTCGGAAGGCTCTTTGAACATAAGATCTATACATATATTTCTGACGGAGGCGTTCAGGAAGAGATTTCCCAGGGGGCCGGCAGACTGGCAGGTCACCTCGGTCTGAGTAACCTGATCATGTTCTATGACTCAAATGATATCCAGCTCTCCACGGAGACTGATGCTGTGACATCGGAAGATACTGCCGCCAAGTACCAGGCATGGGGATGGCGCGTGATGGAGATTGACGGACACAGCCATGACCAGATACGGGGCGCACTCAGACTGGCAACAGATGAGAAAAAGAAACCGGTGCTCATCATCGGCAAGACGGTGATGGGTAAGGGACTGGTCGATGAAGCAGGCAACAGCTTTGAGGGAAAAACCTCGACGCACGGCCAGCCTGTGACACACGCCGGCGCCTCCTTTAAAAAGTCGGTTGCCAACCTCGGAGGAGACCCTGAAAACACCTTCGGTATTTTCAGTGATGTCAAAAAACTCTATGAGGATGTGCTTGCTGCCAAAGCCTCCGCTGCAGAAGCATGGAGACATAAAAGGGATGAATGGGCATCGGAAAACCCGGTCGCAGCACACCAGGTTGAGAGCTTCTATGCAGGGACGGTGCCTGAAATAGACTTCAGCGCCATAGCCCAGAAGGAGAATGATGCCACACGTAATGCATCTGCCGTGCTCCTCTCGATCTTCGCTGAGAAGATCCCTAACATGATTGTTGCCTCGGCTGACCTCGCTAACTCGGACAAGACTGACGGCTTCCTGAAGAAAAGTAAACCGCTGGTGAAGGGAGATTTCTCAGGCGCGTTCCTTCATGCCGGCGTGTCCGAGCTGACTATGGCTGCCGTCATGAACGGCATGGCCCTCCACGGCGGCGTGATCCCTGTCTGCGGCACCTTCTTCGTCTTCTCTGACTACATGAAGCCTGCAGTGAGACTCGCCGCACTGATGGGGTTACCGGTCAAATATGTATGGACACATGACGCCTTCCGCGTGGGCGAAGACGGCCCGACACACCAGCCGGTGGAACAGGAGGCTCAGATAAGGCTGATGGAACACCTCAGGAACCACCACGGCGATAACAGTATGCTCGTTTTGCGGCCAGCCGACGCCATTGAGACTAATGTCGCCTGGAAACTGGCGCTGGAAAATACAAAAACGCCCACCGCGCTTATCCTTTCACGGCAGAATATCAAGACGCTTCCCTCCACGGACAAACCGCGTATCGAGGCAGCTGCGATGGCCTCCAGAGGAGCATACGTTGTAACTGAAGCAGGCAGCAAGCCGGATGTGATACTTGTAGCCAGCGGATCGGAAGTGGCCACCCTGGTTGAGGCAACCACCCTCCTCTCCGCTGACGGGGTGAAGGCAAGGATCGTCTCAGCTCCATCCGAAGGCCTCTTCCGCCTCCAGGACGAGAAATACCGTCACAGCGTCATCACCCCCGGCATACCGGTATTCTGCCTGACTGCAGGGCTGCCGGTAACAATGCTCGGCTTCGCAGGGTCAGAGGGGAAGGTCTGGGGACTTGAGAGCTTCGGCTTCTCAGCAGCATACGGGGTCCTTGACCAGAAACTGGGATTCACCGGCGAAAACGTGGCAAAAGAGGTAAAGAAATTTCTTGAGAAATAGTCGATTAACACGCAAAATCCAAATTTTCACTATTGCCTACTGCCTATTGCCATATTCAAATGAACGACATTACACCCGGGGTTAAAGCCCTTATCTTCGATCTTGACGGCACTCTTGCCGATACAATGCCCTGGCATTACCAGGCATGGCAGAAGGCATGCCTCAGGTTCGGCATCGAGATGGATACAGCATTCCTGCAGGCTCAGACCGGTGCACCCGGATGGAAGATCGCAGAAGAGGTGATCGCCCTGAACGGCAAGACGGGGATAGTATCTCCGGAAGATATCATGAGCGTCAAGCTCGAGGAGTTCTTTGCCATCCAGCATAACGTAACCCCTATTGAACCGGTCACAGCCCTGGTGCAGAAATATCACGGTAAGATGCCGATGTCTGTCGGTACCGGCGGCCATCGCGAGGCGGTGGAGAAGACGCTGGAGATAATAGGTATTAGAGAATATTTTGACATAATAGTCACAGCCAACGACGTTACCAATCATAAACCTCACCCTGAAACTTTCCTGAAGTGTGCGGAACTAATGGGTGTCACCCCCGCTGATTGCGAGGTATTTGAAGACGGTGACCTGGGTATCGAGGCAGCCAGGCGGGCGGGGATGATTGCCACTGATGTCCGGACATGGTATGATTCGACATGGTCTGAAGGTCTGAGGATTTGAGATTTGCGATTTGCGATATGTGATTTTGGATTTTACATCATATTGACAACACTACTGCCTACTGCCTATTGCCTGACTGACCCNNCCGACTGAAGACTGCCGACTCTAAACATGGATACCAAACTTATCATAACCGATGACGGCTCCCACACACTCTACGTACCGGGTATGGATGAACATTACCACTCCCGTTTCGGTGCCATGACCGAATCAGAACACATCTTCATCAAAGCCGGCCTCGCCAGCCTTGGTACAGGTGCCGTCTCCATCCTCGAAGTCGGATTCGGAACAGGTCTGAACGCCCTTCTCTCAGCAATCCATGCAGACAAAAATCGCATTGCCGTCAGCTATACTTCTCTTGAAAAATACCCCCTTGATCCGTCTGTTGTCCGGCAGCTGAACTACGGCTCCCTGGCCGGTGAGGGCGGGGAGGAGCTCTTCAAAGCCATTCATGATGCCCCATGGAACTCATCAGCTGTAATAACGGAATGGTTCACACTGGAAAAAAGAGTATCGGACCTCACATCCGACAACCCGACGGGAATATACGACCTGATCTATTTTGATGCCTTCGGTCCCGATAAACAACCTGAGATGTGGAGCGAGGCGGTGATGCGCCGGATTACAGCCGTGACCCGCACCGGCTCGGTCTTCGTAACCTACTCTGCCAAAGGGACACTGAAGAGAATGCTGCGGTCACTGGGATTCGAAGTGGCGCTCCTGCCGGGACCACCTGGAAAAAGGGTGATCACAAGAGCGGTTAAGAAATGAATTGTGGTATATTTGCGCCACTGAAACAGGGGACGTTTTAGTCAGCGCCTCCTACAGATAATAAATAAATACCGATATGAAAATTACAAGAATAATCTCCGTCGTGGTGCTGACCGCCACGGCCCTGCTGCCTGTAACGGCACAGAAATCCAAACTGGCAGGTGCCAATGACTCACTCTCATACGCACTGGGCGTGGCAAATTATAAATACTATGTAGGCGACAGCATCTATCTCAACGTTAAGATGTTCTCAAAAGGAATGACTGATGCTTCAAAAGACAAAGCCCTGATGAACGACACCACTGCCAGCGCATTCATTGTCAGCTATATGCAAAAACGTGAAAAAGCCCGCCTGATAGCTGCAAACCGTAAGCAGATAGAGAATGCCAGATCATGGCTCGCCGCCAACGCTACTGCTGAAGGAGTGGTCACCACACCGAGCGGACTGCAGTACAGGATCCTGAAAGAGGGCACCGGTTCAACACCCGGACCTGAGGATATGGTAAAGGTCCATTACACAGGAAAAACAATTGAGGGTAACAAGTTTGACTCATCATATGACCGCGGAGAGCCTGCACAATTCAGGGTCAGTAATGTCATACGCGGATGGGTGGAAGGACTGCAGATGATGAAGGAAGGTTCACGGATGATGCTTTACATCCCGTACGACCTCGCTTACGGCGAGAGGGGAGCAGGCGATGTCATCAAACCCTTTGAGACCCTTGTATTTGAAGTTGAACTGCTCGAAGTAATAAAAGAAGAGTAACAATTACGACTTGAAGTGCAAAATATTATCTTTGCCACAAATTTAAAATAAACATACGCAATGAAAATCAAAGCTTTAGTTATCCTCGCTGTTGCAACAGCCATGATCGTATCATCTTGCAATACCAAATCAAGTATCACCGGAGCCAAGGTGAATAGCCCCGAAGACTCGCTTGCTTACGCAATCGGTGTAAATTTCTACTTCAGTGCCATGACCGACAGTATGGACATCGATCCGGTGTTGATTGCAAAGGGAATGTTCGATGCAAAGGATGGCAAGACCACCTTTGACGGGAATACTGCACAGGGTTATATCATGACTTACATGCAGAAGAGACAGGCCGAACAAATGAAGAAGATGTACGGTAAAAATATCGACGAGGGTGAAAAATTCCTTGCAGAGAACAAAAAACGCGATGGTGTTCAGGAAACAACAAGCGGACTGCAGTATGAAGTAATAACAATGGGAACAGGTGAAAAACCCGGCCCCACGGATATCGTTAAGGTTCATTACACAGGCATGCTGCTCGACAGCACGAAATTTGACTCCTCCGTTGATCGCGGTGAGCCCACGGAGTTTGGTGTCAACCAGGTCATACAGGGATGGCAGGAAGGCATCCAGCTGATGCCCGCAGGATCAAAATTCAAGTTCTACATTCCCTTCGAGCTTGCATACGGTGAGCAGGGTGGAGGCCCTATTCCTCCCTACTCTACCCTCATCTTTGAAGTTGAGCTCCTCGATATAGTGAAGCAATGATTTCAGCTGAGATACATACCCCGAAAGGGGTCATGAAAGCAACCCTGTATGATGACGATGCCCCCGGCACCGTAGAAAACTTTGTGACGCTTGCCCGTAAAGGCTTCTATGACGGACTGGCATTTCACAGGGTTATACCCGACTTCGTCATCCAGGGAGGCTGCCCCTTCTCGAAGGACATCAACGATCCTCGCGTTGGTACCGGCGGTCCTGGTTATAAGATCAAATGCGAACTTACCGGCACCAAACAGTACCATGACCGTGGTGTCATATCCATGGCCCACGCCGGGAAAGACACCGGGGGATCACAGTTCTTTGTCTGCCACAGCAGGACTAACACAAAACATCTGGACCGGAAACATACCTGCTTCGGAAAGGTGGTTGAGGGGCTGGAGGTGATTGACCTGATCAGGGCAGGCGACAGGATTGACAAAATTGTCATAACTGAATCGGAATAATGGAATATCAGATTACCGGCAAGGTTGCAGAGGTATACCCGGTCAACAGGATCAATGAACGCTTCCGCAAGCGCGAGTTCGTCATCGAACACAAGGATAGCGGAGGTGGTCAGGCCTATGTCGACTTCATCAAGTTCCAGCTCACACAGGAAAAGTGCGAGATCATTGATGAGTCATGGCTCAGGCAGGATGTGACTGTTACTTTTAATATCAAGGGGAACCGCTGGGAGAAGAATGGACAGGTGAATTATATCACCAATCTGAACGCTCTCTCTGTTACAAGGGGTATTGCCGTGGCGGAGAACGGCCAGCAGGCCATTGTAAATCCGCGACTCGAAGACGCTCCCTCCCCCAGTCCTGAGATGGACGACCTGCCGTTCTGATTAATTCCATAATCTATACACCAGTGCCACATCCCCCGGGGTGTGGCACTGTTTTTTGGGGGTGGGTGACTGGATGCGGGGTTACAATGCTGTATCCCCTACAGGGAATAATATATATATTATCCAATGCCCTACAATGCTTTATCGCCTACGGCGAATCTTACCGCGTAGCGGTTGCAGCATTGT
>DHGW01000056.1:53927-88574 GCA_002402965.1 Bacteroidales bacterium UBA4788 | reverse complement strand
TTGTAGCCCATCAGCACCCACACAAAACCTTTGGCCGTAGGCCATTAAGAATTGTAGATCTGAATGTTACATGGAATATATTGCTCGTAGAGCATCAAGAATTGTAAATTGTATATTTGTCCAAAATACATACCTGACCTATGATCCCTGATAATCCCCTTCTGCATGAATGGTCCACCCCCTTCGCCATCCCGCCCTTTGACCTGATACGGCCGGAACATTTCACACCCGCCGTGGAAGAGGCAATCACAATTGCCCGGCGGGAGATAGATGAAATCATCTCATGCCCCGACGAGCCCGATTTTCAAAATACAATAGAGGCCCTTGAGAATGCCGGTTCATTGCTGAACCGAATCACGCCTGTCCTCTTCAACCTGAACAGCTCTGATACCACCCCTGAACTCCAGAAGGCGGCCAGGGAGGTCTCACCGGTGCTCACCGCTTTCGGAAACGATATCAGCCTCAACCCGGACCTGTTCAGGAAGGTAAAGATCGTCTATGATAAACGGGAGAGCCCTGGTCTGAACCCGGAACAGATGATCCTTCTCGATCGCAAATACAAGAACTTCGTGCGTGGCGGTGCAGGTCTGTCAGATGAGGCAAAGGAAAAATTCAGGGCTGTCACCGTTGAGCTCTCGACGCTCTCGCTGAAGTTTGAGGAGAACGTGCTTGCCGAAACGAATGACTTCACTCTCCACCTTACAAATGAGGAGGATCTTTCAGGGCTGCCCGAAGGGATCCGCGAGGCAGCTTCAGCCATTGCAAAGGAAAAGGGTATTGAGGGATGGCTCTTTACACTCCATGCTCCGAGCTTCGTGCCCTTCATGCAGTATGCCGACAGGCGCAACCTGAGGGAACAGATGTTCCGGGCCTACGCCCGCCGCGCCTTCCGCGGAAACGAGCACGATAACAGGGAACTGGTCCTGCGGATTGCGGAACTGCGCCTTGAAATGGCCAGACTTCTCGGATATGCCAACTATGCATCCTATGCACTTGAGGAGCGGATGGCTTCAACCCCGGAGGAGGTGAACGGATTCCTTCAGAGACTCCTGGAAGCCTCAACCCCGGCAGGCAGGAGAGACCTGCATGACATCGAAAAGTATGCACGCGACAATGGACATGAAGGCCGGATTGAACGGTGGGACTGGGCCTACTGGTCTGAGAAGCTGAGGCTTGAGAGGTACAACATCGACGACGAAGCCCTGCGGCCGTATATGCCGCTTGAAAAGGTTCGTGAGGGAGTACTGGGCCTGGCAACCAGGCTTTACGGTCTGACATTCAGGGAGAACGGAGAGATTCCTGTGTACAACGAGGAAGTAACCGCCTTTGAGGTCCATGACGGTGACAATGGCATTATTGCCATCCTGATGCTCGACTTCCATCCCCGTAAGGGTAAAAGCGGAGGAGCCTGGATGACCGGGTTCAGGGAGCAGAGCAAGGAGCCCGGCGGTGAGGGGCAAAGTGTCCGGAACCGAAGGATTCTCCCGGTGGTATCGCTTGTAATGAACTTCACCCGCTCCACACCGGCAAGACCCTCGCTTCTTTCGCACAGCGAGATGAACACCTTCCTCCATGAATTCGGACATGCGTTGCACGGGATCCTTTCCGACTGCACCTACGAGAGCCTTTCAGGCACCAACGTGAAGCGCGATTTCGTGGAGCTGCCGTCACAGATAATGGAGAACTGGGCATGGGAGAAAGAGTGGCTCGACACCTGGGCCGCCCATTACCAGACCGGGGATAAGATACCCGGGGAGATACTTGCCAGACTGAAGGAATCGCTGACCTACAATGAAGGCTATGCCTGCATGCGACAGCTGAGTTTCGGGCTGCTCGACATGGCATGGCACACCCTGACGGAGCCGTTCAGGGGTGGCATCGTTGCGTTCGAGCGGGCCGCAATGGCACAGGCTGAGCTGTTGCCCCCGGCAGACGGAGCGTGCATGAGCGTCTCGTTCGCACACCTTTTCGCCGGAGGCTATGCTGCAGGATATTACGGTTACAAATGGGCCGAGGTGCTTGATGCCGATGCCTTCAGCCTCTTCAGGGAGAGAGGCATCTTCGACACGGAAACAGCATCTTCGTTTCGCAAGAATATACTTGAGAGAGGCGGCAGCCGGGAACCGGATGAGCTCTTCAGTCAATTCCGCGGACGCAAGCCATCAATCGATCCCCTTATTGAGAGAAGCGGATTCAAAAACCGATAAAAAACAGAGACGCACAAATTGCGCGTCTCTGTTAACACCAAAAAAATTCTATCCCCTGGGGAATAGAAAATTGTATTCTCTACTTTGCCGTGAACACTCTTACTGCACAAGCAGGAGAGGCAGCTCTCATTCCACCTATCATATGGTGTACCCATCTGCCAATCGTTCCTGTCCAATAATCAGAGTAAGAAACGTATTTTCCGCTTGAGTTTCTGATCTGGAGATCGCCGGTAATGTTGCCTGCCTCATCGACTACCTTAATACGGTAATCGATACGGCGTGTGTTAACTAACGGATCTGACTTAACAAGAAGAACCTGTTGCCATCCTGTTGATTCCCCAAAAGCGACTGGTGGTCCGATATTCACTACCTCACCGGTACGGTGACTGATATACTGATACTGCAATTTTAAAGTAGTGGGGACTCCAGCTGTTTCATACAGGAAGTTGTAAAATTTCACATAGGTTGTTGAATCAGTCTCTACTGTCTGTCTTGAAATATAGGGATATCCGTTATCAAAAACTATCGGGGGTTGATTGAAATCATGAACAAAAACGTTCTGTTTTCCCTTCGTCAATGTAACATTCTGATCATAGACCAGGGAATCAGCAGCCGGTAGTAATTTGGTCGTAAAATAAAGCTTGAAATTAACACTCCCCGGATTAACAGTATAGAAACGGCCTGCATCGGTTTTAGGGATTGCATTGTAAGTTGTGAGTGGAGCTTTGACGTTGGCGATCATTTTCCCGTTGACCTCAACCCTGTTGATATAATTGGCAGCCACTGCACTCACTGGATTCATATAATGCAGCTGAAACTCCGCAATATTATCACCTATTGGTTCAGCATCGTACTCAATTAAATGCTTTTCGCATGATGCCATCAGAGCTAGCACCACAACCAGGCTTATATATTTTATGATTTTCATATTCATGGTATTTTTTAGACTTTTAATTCATTGGCATATCACCGGGATAAGCAAACCACGGTATTGAGCATTGATAATTTGGGGCCATTCCTGAAATAGGTTTTAATGTCTCCAAGGAAGGTTTATTCCACATATATTCAGAATTATAACGTGGGCGAATCCGGTAACATGGTGATCCACCATTATTTACGTTATATGCAACTCTGCGGTTAGCTACATCTGCCGGTTGCAGGTAGAGACCCTTGTAAACTTTTGTAGCATCAGTGTCCCACTTATTATCAATAGTTGAAAGGTCCCATCCATTCCCACTTGTCGGATAGTCTCCACTATATTTGATATCATAGTGATATTTCCTCATATCCACCCATGCTTCAAGAGCACCCCAGGGATAAAGAGCAATCCACTTCTGCATCATGATATGTGATAGTGAGAAGTCAGCCAGAGTAAGATCATTGACATACGGTCCGTCCAGATACTCGCTAGCAAGCGATGTAAATGTTGCTTTCGTTATTTTATCTCCACCCAATGCTTGTCCTTTACTGCCGGGATATATGTATTTACCTGTGAAAGACAGATCTTCGGCAACACCTGCTTTAAATGCTTCTAATGCTTCAGGTTTCATCCCCATTTTCCAGTATGCTTCAGCAAGGCAGAATTTAAGTTCAGCGCAGGTCATCAAAATATAAGGCGCATCATCCCTGTAAATCCACCGGCCCTTTCCATCAATTGTAACGTCTCCATAGGCAGATCGGCCGTAGATGTAAGGTGCAGTTCCGACTGAACCAGTTCTGCTTGTGAAGGAACCGCCATAGTATTTACGTTTTTTAATACTGTAAGGAACGTCCATATTATCATAGGTAGGATCGTCGGTTGAAGCCAGTTTAACAGCGACGCGTGGATCATAGTGTCCAGGAACGGTGACGATGGTATCACAAATAATTTGTTTTTCAGCAAGTTCGTAGGGATAGTATGTGTTTCCGGAAACTTGCATTTTGTTACCTGTCGTCTCATCATATCTGGGAACAGTTCCGGTAAATACCTGAACGGCATATTCATGCTGCCAGTAAGAATAGTCAGTAGTGCTTGATTTGTACGCAAGGTTACCTCTCCATACTCCCCAGAAGTTGTTATATGCTGACTGCGCAGCTGATCCGCTACCACCACCAACGGTTAACGCTGCGTCATCATCTGATGAAACAAAAGATTTGCCGGCAGCAGTGATCAATTCCTGAGCATATTCCGTATTGAAGTCTGATTTATTGGTAAGAGATGCAAGGTTACGCACAATGACTCCATATGCAAATTTGATCCATTTATCTCTATTTCCTTTATAGATATAATCGTTGTCTGTGAGTTTTGTTCCGTAATCAGTATTGTCTGGCATCTCGAGGTACTCAATAGCTTTATAAGCCCAATTGCGGACTGCAGTATAAACTGTATCCTGGTAATCATACCTGTGTGACAGGAGTCCTGGTATAAAGGCATCCTTCAGTACAAGCTCCCCATGGTACTTTGTCATCTGGTCCCAGGAGAATGCTTTAATTGCGAGTCCGATACCTGCCAGTGTCCAGTTCTCAGCTTCGATTGACTGGTTGATCATGTTTTCAAGGTTCATGCCCTGATTCCAGTATACCATACGCCAAATTTCACCACCAGCATCACTTGACAGGCTGTAGTAATTACCTGCGAAGCTTGTGTAGTAAATCGTGCCCATCATCTGGGTAAGAGGAGCAGCCGCGCGTATATCCCAATAGAGACCCTGATACTGCTGCTCTATTCCGGCAAGGTAGAGATAACCTTCAACCTGGGCAGGAGCATCAATGTTTTGGTTGACATCAAGGTAATCCTCACAACCTGTGGTCATGAATACCAGCAATGCCACCAAAAGAACTGAAATTGATATCTTTTTTATCATAGCTTCTTATTTTTCTGATTATCAATTATTTGAAGGTCACACTAATCCCGATTGCATAACCTCTTGGATTAGGTAATGACCACATATCAATTCCTTCGCCGCCGGTTCCGCCAAGAGCTGCTGAGACGGTATTACCAACTGCATCCAAACCTGAATAGTTGGTTAATACAAACAAGTCATTGCCTGAAACGAAGACACTTGCAAGTGAGAGCGGAGTCTTTACCAGCCACTGCGCAGGCAGGTTATAGTTAAGCCTAAGTTCCTGAAGACGAAGGTAATGTACATCTGTTTCTAACCAGTCTTCATTATTTCCGCCAACTGTGGTTGAAAAAAGTGTCGGATCAACCGCAATAGTATTCTTTGTTGGATTAGCAGTATTTTCATTTCCATCCTCCAATATGCCATTAAAGATGAAAGGACCACTTTCACGCATTTTGACAGACTCCCAGCTGAGTCCGTTACTCATCATATAGCGTTTTGTTCCATTAACTACGGTGGATTTGTAGCGGCCAGAAAACATCGCAGAAAGACGTAATCCCTTGTACATGACATTTGAAGTGATACCGAACCGTAATTTGGGTTCGCGATCTCCAACGACGGTCCAGTTTGTATTCAGGACAGGAATACCTGTTGTTGGATTGATCAGAATATCGCCGGCTTCATTACGCTTATAAGCCAGGGCAGTGATGGATGTAACGGGATACCCTACACTGATACCATTTCGGATGTTCCCGGCATTCCATGTATAAGCATTGTAATATTCAGTTACATTATCGGGAAGGTATACCACCTCAGAATCAGTATGTGATGCATTAAAGCCCAGGTTCCAGCGTAAACCTGTGCCCGTACGGAGGATGTCACCGTCAATATGTGCTTCCCACCCCCAGGTTTCGAAAGTACCCACGTTCAGGGTATTTAGGACAAAACCTGTGGCATAACTCAGTCTGAATTGGTTGATGATCTGATCATCACAGTGGGTTTTAAAGTAGGTGAAATCAGCATTAATCCTGTCATTAATAAAACGGCCTTCAAATCCTACTTCCTTGGAAGTTGTTATCTCTGGTACAAGGTTTTTGTTAGGACCTGTAAAACCATATTTATAACCGCCTCCCCACAAGTATGTTGCTTCAAGCTGAGGATCTATCTGAAGTGGACCGGCATCCTTACCGACCTGGGCGATAGAGCCGCGAATCTTGAGATAGTTGACGATAGTGTTACCCTTGATGAAGGGAAGTTCCGAGACAATGAAAGATCCCTCCACAGCAGGATAGAAATAACGGTTGTTGGCAACCGGCAGTGTTGACGACCAGTCGTTACGAGCACGGAAAGTCAGATAAGCCATCTGGTTATAACCAAATTCCACCTGTGCTGACAGGGCCTGTATCCTGCGCTTGGTTGTCCTCTGTAATGAACTTATTGTCAGCGGATCACAGTTAAGTATTGATTGAAAATCAACAACTGCAAATTTTGTTCCTGTAGTGGCGATCCGCTTCAGACCATTTTCAAGCTGGTGATATCCTACCTGGGCCGAAAGAGAAAGCTTATCATCAAGAAACTCATTATTATAACCTGCAAGAATGTTGATAGTCGGATCAGAAAAGTTCGAATGAGTGAGGTTATAATAGCCGTTGCCAATCTGGTCTTCACTATAATACGGATGTCTGGAGGTCACGAAAGATTGAAGGCCTACATCCCAGCCAACCTGTGCACGAATGAAAGTATTTTCTATGGGCGTCAGGTTTGCAGCAATATTTGAGAGGAACCGCTCGGATTCGTCATAGAACTTATTCCTGTAGAAACCAAACAATGGATTTAAAAGATCAGTATCCAGGTAATAATCCGGAACGCTCATATGGGCACCGTCATCAGCGAGCCACTTTGACATGTCATCCACCATCGGCCAGAACATTGCTCTGTAAAGTGGCCCTGCAGTTCCGATAGGCACTTTAGTGTTTTTGGTAGACGCATACTGCATCGAAGATTCTACTGTCAGCCAACTGTTTATCTCTGCCCGACCAGACAGAGACAGGTTAAACCTTGCATTGTCGGAGGTTTTTACCACACCCACCTGATCGAGTTGTGATACTGACGCACGCAAAGTTATTTTGTCCGTCCCGCCTTCAGCAGAGATGTTATGCCTCTCGGTAAAGCCAGTCTGCATAATGGCAGAAATATTGTCGTACAAGGTCATCCCTGGTACATAAGGGGCTCCGAAACGGCTTGTATAATAATAATTTGTCGTTCCATAATTGCCGTTTGCATATTTGTCCTGAAGCTCCGGAAAGCCATATGCCTTATCCCAGCGGAAAGAGTTATTATAAGATATCTTACCCTTGCCGGGCATTCCTTTTTTAGTAGTAATAATTATGGCTCCGTTAGAAGCATCCGACCCATAAAGGGCAGCTGCAGATGCTCCCTTCAGAACGGTTACTGATTCAATGTCTTCAGGATTGAGGTCATTGCCTCTTGATGAATAATCGAGATCACGGGCGGAGTATTGCTCACTTGCGACAACCTGGTCCTGCGGATTAAAAGTAGTATTATTCATAGGGACACCATCAACGATATAGAGTGGCTGATTGTTGCCCGAGATGGAGGTTAGACTTCTTAATACCACTTTAGTTGATGCTCCGGGTGCCCCGCTGGTAGACCCAACAGTCATCCCTGCAACACGACCCTGAAGGGCAGTGATGAAATTATCCCGGCCTGATTCTGCAATGTCAGAAGCTTTCACATTCTGAACTGAAGAACCGACCGCACGGGAGACACGTTTCATACCGAACTCGGAGGTGATTATCACATCCTCTATCATCTGGACATCAGGGGTAAGGCCAACGCTTATCCTGTTCCCCGCTCCTACTGTCACCTCGCGGGCAGCATACCCCAGAGAGCTGAATATCAGCACCTGCCCGGGAGCAACACTGATCGAATAGTTGCCGAACGGGTCAGTGCTTGTACCCGTGGTAGTGTTTTTGATTATCACGTTGACGCCGGGCAACGTCTCATTCGTCGTGGCGTCAGTGACAGTCCCTGTCACGATTTTAGGCTGAGCATAAATGCTTTGTGTAAGCATCAGTCCCAAAACCGCAAACAACATTAATAGTTTTGTTCTCATGTGATTGGATTTAGGGTTAAATAGTATTGATTAGGTTATATTTTGTTGGAAAGATATTCACTATCCCAAAAGCAAGATACATGTTTTCTTTATAGGGTGTATTACAGGTTTCAACTTTTTTTCTCAATAATTCCTATTCCGGAACGGTCAGGAAGGACAATCTTTCCATCGACCACAGTCATCCCTTCATACACATCATTGCTTATCAGCAGGTTACCGTCAAGATCCGCCCAGTCGACAAGAGGCGAAAGCTGTGCGGCTGCCGAGACGGCACAGGAAGTTTCGGTCATACATCCTATCAAAATCTTCATCCCCATCTGCCTGGCCATCGTTACCATCTTGTATGCAGCATGCATACCGCCGCATTTCATCAGCTTGATGTTTATGCCGCTATAGACGCCCTTCATTCCCAGCAGCTGATTAACAGTCTGAAGTGCCTCATCAGCAACGATTGGCAGCGGACTCTTCTCCGTCAGCCATGCGATGTCATCGATCTGTTCCTTCGGCATAGGCTGCTCGATGAACAGAGTACCTCTCTCACTGAGATAGTTAGCCATCTCAAGCGCATAGTCCCGGTCTTTCCACCCCTGGTTCACATCCACGAAGACGGGAACGTCAGTTACTGAACGGACTACATCGATCATCTCTTTGTCGTTGTCACGCCCCATCTTGATCTTGAGCTGCCTGAAGGCACTGGCCTCAAGGGTCTTCTCCCGTACCACATCAGCGGTGTCAATGCCAATTGTGAAGCTTGTAACCGGTGCTTTGGCCGGATCAAGTCCCCATAACCTGAACCACGGCTGCCCCAGCAGTTTGCCTGTCAGATCATGGAGGGCGATGTCAAGGGAGGCCTTTGCTGCATAATTGCCTGGCATGATCCCTTCAATATATGCAAGGATATCCTCCATCAGGAACGGGTCACTGAACTGCTCCAGGTTGACCTTCGAAAGGAAATTGAGTACTGACTCATGGCTTTCGCCCAGGTAGGGAGGCATGGAAGCCTCACCGAAACCGGTAACACCGTCATACTCAATTGATGTAAGGACCACCGGGGTGGTTGTCCTCGAATTGGTCGCAACCGTAAAGACATGCCTGAGCTGAAGCTCATATGGCCTGTAGCTGAGCTTCAGAACACCACCGGTCCTGCGCACAGCCGCGCCTTTTCCTGCTGAAGGATCAGCAGGTGAGGCTTTGCAACCGGCAATGATTGCACCTGCAGCGAGGCCCCCGATCTTGATAAAATCTCTCTTCTTCATATAGATCAGAAATACCAGCTGTGTTGAGAAACCCGTTCAAGGCCCTTGCCTTCCGTGAATGCTGTTACCCGCCTGGCACCCTGCAGTATCTCCAGCAGATAGGCACTGTAGTTCGTCCTCGTGGAGTCGAAACTGTTGATTATCACCATCCCTGACCCGGATGCATGGATGAATTCAGTATCGCCTATATACATCCCGGTGTGGGTGATATTTTTCTTTCCGTCCTTATCGCTGCCAAAATACAGAAGGTCACCTGGTGCAAGAGATTCCAATGGCTTTTCGATGCTGACCTCATCCCCGTACCTGAACTGGGCTGAAGCGTCCCGGGTCATGATAACACCTCCGTAATAATATATCATCTTGGTATAGCCGCTGCAGTCCACCCCCTTTGTCGATGTCCCACCCCACAGGTATGGTGTACCCATAAATAATCTGGCAAAACGGATCAGTCTCTGCGGTTCAATATCGACACTCTCAGCCCATGTTTTTAACTCAGCCGATTCACTCTTCTTAACCTCACCGGTTCTACCGTCCGGCAGGACGACTGTCCATTTGTCTCCACGTGTTCCGTTTTTGACAAGGATCGCCCCGAAACTAATGTCAGACACGGTCTCACCCTTGCTGTCGGTTATCACCCCGGTATGCCCGAGATAGATCACCCTGTCACTGCCTCTCCACGCAACCATCTCATCATCAGTCAATTCAACCACCGTATTTCTGACCCATCCGATATATGAATCTGGCATCTGGACCAGATGCCAGCCTCCCCTCTTATTCAGAATCCTCACTGGCGTGCCCATCAGCGCCTGCGTTGACTGCTCAGCAGCATGGGCAGGTCTGCTCCTGACATTGCAGACACTCACAGGAATCAGCCCCCAGGGCTTCTTCACCACAGCAGTGTCAGGCAGGACAGTAATGCTGTCAGTATAGCTGACCCCGGATTCGTCAAGCATCCTGATGACAGCACTCTTAGCTCCGGGGAGATCAGTCTCACCCCTGACTGTAATTGTTCCGTCCTCTGACATCGAAAGTGTGATGTCACAAAGGGACTCTGCGCTTTGCGGTACCATTTCTGCTGCAATGGAATCAAGCCGTTCCTGCAACTCTGCGGGAACCTCCTTCTTCTGACAGCCTGCCAGCAAAATGATACTTAATAAAAGGATAAGGGAGTTGAAGGGTTTCATGAAAGTTGTATTACATCTTACAAATCCAAAAATAAATATTTATAATATTCAAGTCAATAGACAATTGAATTTATTTAATTTGTCTTACACTTTTTTTTTTAACCGGACAGACAAAACTTGTATTACCAGAAACAAATCAATGCCGCAAATGACCTTAACCGGCCAGCCACACAGGTTACAGAACAATGTTAATAAATTAATTATGAAGACATTATTCAAATCGATTTACAGGACAGGGATGGCAATCATCCTGGCATCTGCCCTGACGGGGCCCGTCTGCGGCCAGATGGTTGAGACAGGTCTGGAGACCCTGATCAGGAGTAATTTTGATATCCTGAAGGGCAAAAGAGTTGGCCTGGTTACAAATCCCACGGGTGTTGACAGTAACCTCAGGTCAACGGTCGACATTCTCTTCAATGCGCCGGAGGTTAACCTTGTTGCTCTCTACGGTCCAGAACACGGGGTGCGGGGCGAGTTCACCGCGGGGGAATATGTCGAGACGGAGACCGACCCTTCAACAGGGCTCCCGGTTTACAGCCTCTACGGCAAGACTCGCAAACCCTCTCCTGAGATGCTGAAGGGTATTGATATACTTATATATGACATCCAGGATATCGGCTCCAGGTCATACACATTCATCAGCACCCTCGGACTGTTGATGGAGGCTGCAGCTGAAAATGGCATCCCTGTCGTTGTACTTGACCGCCCCAACCCGCTGGGCGGCATCCGGATGGAGGGCGCCGTAACCCGTCCGGAATACGTCTCATTCGTCAGCCAGTTCGCAATTCCGTATATTCACGGAATGACCGTGGGCGAGCTTGCCATGTTCCTCAACGGAGAGAAGATGCTTGCCAACGGTGTCAGATGCGGCCTGCACGTGGTGAAGATGAGCGGCTGGTCAAGAAAAATGTATTTCGGGGAGACCGGCCTGCCATGGGTCCCCTCCTCCCCCCAGGTGCCTCACGGGGACACTCCGTTATACTACCCGGCCACAGGAATTGCCGGCGAGCTCTATGCCGTCAGCATCGGAGTGGGCTATACGATTCCGTTCCAGACCTTTGCAGCCCCCTGGATAAATGCCGACTCGCTTGCATCAAGCCTCAACAGGCTCAAACTGCCGGGAGTGATCTTCAGACCTACCCATTACAAACCGTACTTCAGTACCCTCGAGGGTAAGATGGTGCACGGTGTGCAGATCCACATAACTGATCCCTCAGTGGCTCCACTGACCCTGCTTCAGTTCTACATCATGCAGGAGGCACACCGCCTCTGGCCAAAGAAAAACCTCTTCAGCATGTGCGATCCTTCCCGTCACCTGATGTTCGACAAGGTTTGCGGCACTGATGAAGTGAGGATAGCTTTCACGAAGTCATTCAGAGTGAGCGATATCATTGGCCTGTGGACCAATGACATCGAAGCATTCAGGGCCAAAGCCTCGAAGTACTTCCTGTACGACTGATCATAAAGATCAGTGTATATTTGCCCCCTCCACACTCTTCTCGAGGGCACGCGCATGCTGCAGAAACTCGGTCAGCAGCATCTCCTTGTAGTAGACCATGCCATGTGTTCCCCTTATCTTCGGGCTCTCATTCTCATAGAAGAAATCCTTTCCCAGTATCAGCTGCACCTGCTTGAACTGCTCAACCCAAACCTGCTGCGAGAGGTCGCTGAAGGGACCGTCATACGCAGGACTCGGGAATGAGGCATTCACCTGGCTGACATAACAGTCGCGGAACGATTGGCTGAGAACAGCCATTGAGTTGAGTGAGACAGGCACGAAAACATTCGCTTCTGAAGGGCGGAACCTGAACCAGACGTTCCGGTACCCTATAACCCTGAGTTCCGAGAGATCCCTTTCCTGGCTCCACTGCCTCAGCGCCTCAGCTATTGCCTGCAGCACTTTATAGTGGGTATCGGGACCCGAACCCTCCGGATCGAAGGCCAGGCTTATGATATTCGGCTGTATTCTCCTCAGGCACTGAAGTATGGGTTCCACATCCCTGTGACGGTCCGGTTGCTGCGTGAAAATGTCCCCTGTGTAGAAGCCCAGTCTGAGATGCTCTATGTTGCGCACAGGAACTCCGTAATGGGCCCACACCAGCTCCTCCTCATACTCCCTGAGCATCCCCTTCAGCTTTTGAATATCAGGCGGATTCTTCTCACCGCTGTAACTTCCCCTTATCAGATCGATATTCTTTTGTATCTGATCCACAAGTTCATCCTTCGATTTCAGCCGGTAGATATCAACCATTGCCCTGACAATTCTGTGGCATAGTCCTCTCAGCTTGCCTGCCTCATCCTTGTCGGCCACCTTGTCGAGGTAATGGCTCACATCCTTATCCCACTTGAACTTGTATCCCGTCTCAAAGAAATCGGGGTACCTCAGCATCTGAATCATATCTATGGAGATGAGGCGCTGTGTCTCCTCGAGCAGGCCAAGCAGCATGCTGTTGGTCACAGCCGTGAACCCCGAGGTGAGTACCGAGAAGTGAAACTTGTTTGTAATCTCCCGCAGCTGGGGTATGATAGCAGGAAAGATCCCCAGCATGATGTCATCATGGTGTGGCCCGGTGTGGAAGAAGGTCGTATTCCTTTCCCTCCTGAGTCCTGCCTCGATCTTCCACTTGGTAGATTCTATCACGTCAGCCACGGTGTTCAGATTGAGATCAGGAATGAGCGAACAGTATTCATCATTCTTAATATCCTCCAGTTCAAGCTTATGCGCGTACTTCTCTATTTTCTGACACAGGTCGAAGACCGCCCTTTCTGTTTTCTCGAAGGTCCATTCTCCCTCCCTGAAATACCTTTCGACGGAGTCATGGAGCTGCACCGCTGCGCCCTCGGTAAGATAGAACCGCGCATTCTTAAGGTTCTGCAGTACCGTTGCCGGGTAGAGATTATCGGGCTCACTCTCCAGCGCATTCCTGACCACCTGCGCCTTGGCGTCCCCGGCGGCAAAGATGATCGCCACTGCATCCGGATTGAAGGTGATGGTGCCGAGCCCGATGGTGATCACGAGTCGTGTTCTTGATACTTCAATGCCTCCAAGGTCTCCTGCAGAGGCAGCCTGCGTCTCAAAGTTGGTCGCCGTAAGCCTGGTGGCCGAGTTGTGGTCGCTCCCCCTGGTGTTAAAGGCAATGTGTCCGTCGGGTCCTATCCCTCCGAGGAAGAATCCAATCCCTCCCAGGGCCCGGATCTTCTTTTCATAATTCGTGCACCAGTTGTCAATCCTGAAGAGCGACTCCTGCTGCAGCTTCTCAAGCCTGCTGACAGCCTCCCTGTTGCGCAGGGAGAGGTCAATTGTATTGTCCGGGAAAACCTCTGAATAATGTTTCCCTTCTGCCAGTGTTATCTCCTCAGAGTTGATCAGGAGCGCCTTTTCCGGGTCAAGATCGAAGTCCCGGATGTAGAACTTGCTGACATAGTCGAAGAAGCTGTTGTGCTGGCCCGGGTTGATAGGATAGAACTCGTCGATCTGGACGAAGTGCAGTCCTCTCAGTGACGGTTTCTCCTTCAGGAACAGGCCGTTGTCCTCACGGATCTTCTTTGCCTCGGGCTTGTCCCAGTTATTCACCAGGTATTTGGTCCACTTGATGAAATACTCAGGTGTCTTGCCTGTGGGGAGGCTGATGACCCCGTCAGGATTTTCCGCCACCCATTCCATGAACCTGAGCGACGTCAGGAGCCCCAGTCCCGGGAAATTATCCACAATGACATATGGCATTTTCGTCGTCATCCTTTTTCTGCCTGAGCGGTCGAAGAATGCCTTTTCTACCTTGCTAAACCCTGGAGTATTCATATTAAGCGTTTTTATTGTAGTAATCATTTCAACAGAGCGTTATAAAGCACCTCTACCGGGTGGAGCGCTTTTTTTCCAGTGCCGTCTGCAATATGATGCCGGCATGATGTCCCCGGTGCGGTTATGACCGTCTCCGCCGAAGCAGCCCTTACTGCCGGGAAGAGCATCATCTCACCGATTTTCATGCTCAGGTCATAATGTTCCTTTTCATAACCGAAGGCGCCCGCCATGCCGCAGCACCCGTCATTGATCTCCTCCACACTGTAGTTGGCCGGGAGAGACAGCATCCTTATGGTAGGCGCCGTGGATGCTACGGCCTTCTGCTGGCAGTGTCCGTGCAGAAGTATCTTTGCCGGTTTGTCAGTGAAGTCTTCAGGGGTGATATTGCCCCTGTCAATCTCCCTGCAGAAGAACTCTTCGAAGAGGAAGGCGTTGCCTGCTATCTTCCTTGCTTCCTCCGCCAGGCCTTTCCCGGCAATCTCGGGGTACTCGTCGCGGAAGGTCAGCAGGGCTGAGGGCTCGATGCCCACCAGGGGTCTTTCATCCGTAACAACATCGCGGAGCAGGAGAATGTTCTTCACCGCCACCTTGCGTGCTGTTCTCAGCAGGCCTTTTGACAGGAAGGTGCGTCCGCTCTCGTGGTGCCGCGGTATGATGACCTCATAACCCAGCTTCTCAAGCAGCATGACTGCCTTGATGCCTATATCACTCTCATTGTAGTTTGTGAACTCGTCGGCAAAGAGATTGACGGTACCCTTTATGCCAGGCTTCTCCACCGTACCCTTGCTGCCGTTTCTGCCGTTCTCTTTCCCGTTCTTCCTGCCGTGCCTTCTTTCCCATGCCCTGAGCGTCACGGGCGAGAGGGCCGGTATGGGACGCCTGACGGAAAACCCTATCAGCCGTTTGAACAGTGCTGTTCCGGTTACCAGGTTGGTCACCGGCCGCAGAAGCATCCCCGGCGCGTAGAGTCTCGGGAGCCATCCTATCAGCCATGTACGGAAGGGCACATGGTGGATGTCATAATAGTGCTGCAGGAATTCTGCCTTGAGCCTCGCCACATCCACATTCGACGGGCACTCCGATTTGCACGCCTTGCACGACAGGCAGAGGTCCATCACCTCGTATATCTCCTCATGGTCATAGGGGTCCTTCTTTGCTGACCGTGTAAGGAACTCCCTCAGTATGTTAGCCCTGGCGCGCGTCGACTTGTCCTCATCGCCTGTTGCCATGAACGTAGGGCACATTGTACCGCCCATCAGTGCGCTCTTGCGGCAGTCTGCCGAGCCGCTGCACTTCTCGGCAGCATAGAGCAGCCCTTCCTCTCCGGGAAATTCGAAGACCTGTCCAGGAAAAATTCTTCTCTCACCCGCCGGATACCTCAGGCTTTCGGTTATGGGAGGGGTGTCGGTGATCTTGCCGGGATTGAAGAGCCCGGTAGGATCCCATGTCTTCTTGAGCTCCCTGAGAAGGGTGTAGTTGTGCGGCCCGAGCATCAGCGGTATGAACTCTCCGCGGAGCCTCCCGTCGCCGTGTTCCCCGCTGAGCGAACCCCTGTATTTCTTTACCAGCCTTGCAATATCCTCCGCCAGCCCGCGAAAGGTCCTGATATCATCCGGATCCTTGAGATCGAGCAGCGGGCTGAGATGCAGTTCCCCGGTGGCAATATGCGCATAGTATGCGCAGCTCAGGCCGTGTTTCTCAAGCACCGCGGCAGCCTCCGCAATATAATCGGGAAAGAGATCAGGCATCACTGCCGTGTCTTCTATCACCTGCACGCTCTTCCTGCGGCCGGGGATGTTCAGCAGCACGCCCAGTCCCGCCTTGCGCAGTTCCCACACCCTCGCCATCTCGTCGGCACCGGTGAAGAGCGGGAAGTGATATCCAAAACCAGCTGCTTTCATGTCACCCTCAATCGCAGCAGCGGTCTCTTTGATTTCCTCAACGGAGGGTCTGATGATCTCGATCAGCAGTATCACCTTCGGGTCACCCTTAACGAAGAAACGGTTGCGGTTCTGCTCTATATTGTCCTTCGTGCAGTTGAGTATATAGTCATCTATCAGTTCCACAGCAGCGGGACGGTGTTTCAGCGCTATGATGTTTGCCCTGACGGCATCCTGCAGGCTGTCAAAGTGAGCACACACCAGACCGGTGCGGTCATCGGTGATCGGCACCAGATTTAGCTTCATCGATGTGGTGAAGGCCAGGGTGCCCTCAGAGCCTGCCAGCAGTTTGCATATGTTTATCTTCTCTCCGTTGCCGGTAAATGGATCTGTATTCAGCAGGCTATCAAGAGCATAACCGTTGTTGCGGCGCCGCAGCCCGGGATGCGGGTACTCCTTCCTGATCTCTTCGGCATTTCGCGTATCGGAGAGGGTGTCACGAAGGTTTCTGTATATCTTCGTCTCAAGCAGTTCGGGGTCCCTGGCGCATCTCGCACTGAATTCCTCTGTTGTCAGGGCGCTGAAGTGAGCCTCCGAGCCGTCTGACAGTACTGCTTCGACCTCAAGGATATGATCCCTGACACTGCCGTGAATAATTGAATGGGCTCCGCAGGAGTTGTTCCCGAGCATCCCTCCCATGCAACACCTGTTGGCTGTGGATGTCTCCGGCCCGAACTGCAGCCTGTGCGGAGCAAGCCACCGGTTCAGATCTCCCAGCACCACTCCGGGTTCGACCCTTACCCATCGCTCAGCGGCATTAAACTCCAGTATCCGTTTGAGATGCCTTGAAATATCCATTACTATCCCCGGGCCAACCACCTGCCCGGCAAGGGAGGTGCCGGCCCCGCGCGGGATCACAGAACCGCCATGGCTGCGGGCAAAGGCAATGATCTTTTTTATGTCATCTACGTCCGCAGGCCTGGTGACAGCAACAGGTACCTCCCTGTAGGCCGAGGCATCAGTGGCATACAGAATCCTCTTCGTCTGATCAGTGTAAAGATCACCTTTCAGCTCCCTGCGGAGGCCGTCAAATGTAAGATCCCGGTTCATGGATATGGATCATTTACAGGTGCTATTTTGCAGTCTTCTTACCAAACTGAGGGTCAATCTTAAGCAGTGCCACCGCAATCAGAGGGATAACGCTGCAGATCATCACCCACAGGAAAAAATGGTTGTAACCCAGCTGTTCCTGCAGCCACCCGGCAAACATGCCCGGGAGCATCATCCCAAGCGCCATAAAGCCGGTGCAGATTGCATAATGTGCCGTTTTGTATTTCCCGTCGGAGAAATATATCAGGTAGAGCATGTAGGCAGTAAAACCGAATCCGTATCCAAACTGTTCCACGAAGACACAGATATTGATCACCAGCAGGTTATCAGTCTGAGTGAAACTCAGGTAGAGGAACGTTGCTGCAGTCAGCAGCATGCTGAGGGTCATGGGCCACAGCCATTTCTTCAGTCCGCCGGCGGCAGCCACGACACCGCCGATGATTCCTCCCAGTGTAAGACCGATTATACCTATTGTTCCATACACCAGCCCGACCTCCCCGGTTGTCAGACCCAGACCGCCCTTGTCAATCGGGTCGAGCAGGAATGGATTTATAAGTTTCAGCAACTGCGCTTCCGCAAAACGGTATGTCAGCATGAAGAAGAGGGCTACCCCGACCTGCGGTTTCCTGAAGAAGGTCGCGAATGTCTGCCCAAACTCCCGCAGAACATCGGAGGGTTTAAGATCTTCACGGGGTGCATCGGAATCCGGCCTGGGCAGGATAAACCTGTGCCAGAAACTAAAAACGAAGAACAGCCCGGAAAGGACAAAGAATGTAACTGCCCATGACATCGGGATATTTCCCGACAGCCCCTCATAGCTAACTGATGTGGAAGTGGTCAGCTTGGAGTCTGCCTGGAATACCATGTAAGCCGGCTTATCCCAGTTTGATTCATTAAAGACAAGATGGCCTCCCTGGACGAGGGCAATGCTTTTGTCTCCCTTTTTCAGGACGGTATTCAGGACCACCTTCTCCCCGGGTTCGGGCGAGCCGGACAGCCTTACAGGAACTGCCGCCACGCTTCCGGTCACAGAGGCAACGCTGCCTCTCTCCTTCCCGAAGTTGTCCCTGATCCATTCTCCGAAGGGCTCCGAAACCTTTGTTGCCCACCACCCCTTGCTTTTGACTTTAAATTCCTCAGGCTGTACAAATCCATAGGCCAGGTTGGAGGCCCTGATTGAATCAAGGAGGATGCTCAGGCTGTCCTTGTCAACGGTTTGCGTGCTTATCTTCAGTGAATCATGTTCAATATAAAAGTACAGATCGCTACTGCTCTCCGGTGCTTCAGAGATAAGTGGCATCTCAAGCACGGTTTTCGAGTATCCGGGTGATGCCTCGATGAAGAGTGAAACAGGCTCACGTCCTGAGGAGCTTTCGAGAAATCCTGCAAGAATGACAAGGAGTCCCTGCCCGGTTATAGTGGCAACACGGTAAAAGGTGCTGCGGATGCCCACATATTTTGCCTGCTTGTTTGTATCCAGCCCCAGCATGTAAAAACCGTCTGCCGCTATGTCATGGGTGGCTGAGCCGAATGCCAGTAACCAGAAAAATGCCAGCGTGATCTTGAAAAAGAGTGATGCCGGAATAGTAAGTGCGATACTAGCAAAACCGAGTGCCATCACAAGCTGGGTGATGACTATCCACCACCTTTTGGTTTTCAGCATGTCAACCAGCGGGCTCCAGATCGGCTTTATCACCCAGGGCAGGTATAGCAGGCTGGTATAAAGCGCAATATCGGCATTTGAAATGCCCATACGCTTGTACATTATCACGGATACTATGTTAACTGCAACATAAGGTAAGCCTTCTGCCAGATAGAGCGAAGGTATCCATGCCCAGGGCGAACGGGTTTTGTTTTGTGCTGCCATGCTGATCTATAACCTGTTGAAAGTGTATCCTTTTTCTGTGTAATAGCCTATGATCTCATCGAGCCTCGACCAGAGTTTGTCAGTGCGCTCCGGCGCGGTGCCAGGGTGAATGAGGATTATAGCCCCGTTGAGCCCGCCCGCAGCGCTCTCCTCAAACGAGGCCAGCCTCTCAATCATGTAATCCGATGAGCGGTAGTTCTTCATGTCGGGAGTGGTATAGTCGGCATTGGTCCCTGTACCGGGAGTGAAATTGACAAGCGTCAGTCCCATCTCCGCGCTCCAGCGGCTGATGGCACTGTTGTACCATTCGTAAGGAGCCAGGAACCATCGGGGCTCCTGCTTCTTCAGTCCTGCCTTCCGCAGAGCGATGATGTTGTTCTTCAGATCCTCATTGAACTGTTCCTTCGTCACGAGGAGGGTGTCACGATTTTCCCACGGGATATAGAGCAGGTGATGGTCTGAATGGGGACCTGCATAATGCCCGCCGGATATGATTCTCTTCACCACCAGCGCGAAGTTCCTGTTACGGACGAAGTTACCCGTCAGGAAAAACGAAGCCTTTATATTCCTGTTCTCCAGCACGTTGAGTATGTGATCAAATCCTTCGCCATACTCATCGGCAGAAAATACGAGGTAAATTATCTTCGAGTCAGCACCTTTTCTGATCATGGCGCCGTGAGCGTCAAGGACATCAGTTCGCGCGCCTGACTCATAAGCCCTTCCCTCCTTCTCGAGGGTCGAAAGATAGTAACTCAGGCTTGCCGTCCCGTCGAGGGTGGGCTCATTTGTGCTGTAATCGCCTATATCATCATGATAGACAGCCCTTCCTCCCTGGAAGGCTGCATAGGGATCAGGCCTGAACAGGGTCAAACCCTTGAGGTTCTCATGGATTGCCTTATTGATAGGCCCGTCAACCAGTCCGCCCGTGGTTGTCTTGCCCAGGTAAAGCGTCACCGCCGAGTGCGGCAACAGCGGGTAATCGCCCCCCTGAGGCAGGCCGCAGATCATCGATGTGCCCCACGGATTGCACCCGAAGAGCCAGTCGCGCATCGCCGCTTCCATGTGATCAAAACGGGTATCACCCGTGGCTTCATGATATAGCCTGCACTGAGTGAGAGCCGCAGCTACATAGTTGTTCGAGCACCAGACGAATGGTATCTTGACCTGGAACACGTCGTTCTCATCCCTGCCGTCAATGATCTCCAGTCCTTTCCTCATGAATTCCAGGTACTTATCCGAATAATCCGAATCCGACATGCCAAGATTGGCGTGCCCCAGATTTACGAAGGGATAGAACTGGTAATGGCGGGCTGTATCCTTTTCTATCCATGGCGTGTGCGGCTCAAGCGTCCCCCAGTAATCAGCCTGCTCAAGATAATACTTTTCGCCCGTGAGGGTCCATAGTTCCCAGGCCGCGAGTTGCATGTCATCCACGTAGTTGTCCTCCTCGTAGAAGTAAGGAGATACGTTGCAGGCTGTCTGCGTGGCACCGGGATCGGTATGGGCAAATTCAAATGCGTCAGCGGCCCTTGCAGCCATCATCTCAGCCATTCGCGGGTCGCTCTCAGCGAAGAGCTTAGCCCCCATCGCAAAGACCGAGGCAAACTTGCCCGCAGTGGATGCCACCCCCTCTGTCCGGTTTTTGAACTTCGCCAGGCCCTGCGGTTTGCCTGTCACAAAATAGACCGGCCTGTAGGGACCGAGCCCGTAACCGGCAGTGTCGAGGTTCGGGAGACGAAATCCCCGGTGGTCACGGTCATCAGCCACCTGGTTGTACATCACACCGCTGTCGGGATTCATCTTCAGCAGCCACCCGAGCCCCCATTTCACCTCATCGAGGATGTCAGGGATGCCGTTGCTCCCGGCTGCGCCGGCAGCGTCATGGGTGTCGCCAAAAATTTCGGGCGATTTCATGTATGCGAACATCATCTGGTACACCGAGTTGGCGGTGGTGGCGATGTACCTCAGGTGATCACTGGCATCATGGTAGCCGCCGCGTACATCGATGGGAGTTCCTGAGAGGGTTGGGTGGTCCACGATCATGCCGTCATACCGGTGGCAGGTGTCGGCAAGGAAAGGATTGTACCCGCAGCGTTGCTGCCTGATGTAGTTGAGGATGAAGTCGGCTGTGCCGTCATAGACGCCGGCCCCGATGCGGAATGTCTCTGACCGGGTGGAGCCATATAATATATAGTATCCTCCCGGCTCCTTCAGCTCCGAGAAATCAAGTCTGGCAGCAGCAGCCATGCCCCATACGGCGCCGTCGTAAAGAACGGTGCTGCCTTTGAAGACAGTCCTGTCTGTCACGGCATCGCAGACTGTAAATGTCTTTCCTGCTCCGGGTTCCTGCGAAATAAATACGGCCACCTTGACTGATCCGGGCAGGTATCCAAGCTGGTTGATCCTGATCCATGAGTCGGCCTTTGCGGCAGCAAGCGCGAGGATGACCAGGAAAAGGGTGAGAGCTGCTCTTTTCATCTCAGTAAAGCTTTTTGATCTCCGCGTCCACGAAATAGTGAAACAGTATCTGCCTGTAGGTGTACCCGGAAGCGCCCATCACCGCGGCCCCTATCTGGCACAGTCCGACGCCATGTCCCCATCCGGCGCCGTGCAGGACAAAGAGTGTTTCTCCCTGGTCCTCAACCTTCTCCACATAAAATGCAGAGCTGTAGAGGTGCGATTTCGAGAGGGCTTTTCTTATCTCCAGTTCCTTGCCGATCACCATGCTCTTCTTTTCGCCGGTGATTCTCAGCCTGATGAGGCGGCCAGAGGTGCCCCTCGCAAGAGGCTCAAGCGAGGTTATCCGTCCGAAGTCTATGCCGGTCCTCTCCCTGACCAGGTCACTCAGTTCATCCTGCTGGCAGGTTACACTCCACCGGTAGAAATCATGGGTTTCCTGGTCATAGTTGTTGAGCACCTGCGAGAGTATCTGACGGTCGGATGTATTGCAGAAAGCTTCCGGTTTGCCGCTGATCCATTCCACGGCATTCTTCTCATCGGTAAGGTCAATATCAGGGGTGCCTGCCTCGCTGCCCGCATCGATGACCTTACGCAGATACGGGTGATTTACAGGCTCCCACACGTTTTCGAAGAGCTCTGCAGCACCGCCGCAGCACTTCGAATAACGGGCATCGCAGATGAAGTCACTGTACATCAGCACCTCGCCGCCCGTCCCGTGAACAGCCTCTTCCACCGCCTTCGTGGTAGACCTGGTGATGCCCTGGTAACGCTGACAGTGATCGTCCGCACAGACGTCAAAATCCCTGTGATCCTCACGGTCATACCACCTGGTGATTTCTGTGTCAGTGACGAAGCTTGTGCGGTACTTCTCTCCGGCATTGCTAAGCCGGAGAGTCTTGTCAATCTGCGCCAGAAGCCAGCTCCTGGAGATGACTGCATGGGCCCTGAGAAGCTCACCCGATGAAGTTGCACTCATCTCCGACGAGATTACGCTCACAAGGTACTCCTCCACCGGAAGCACGTTGACTGCAGTCACCTGACCACCTCGAAGGATGAACTTCAGAATACCCCTGAAGGTCTGATCCTCATTCCTCTGCCAGTGGAAGTTCACACCGATTGTCACAGCGTGAAGGGTAAAGCTGCAGCTCCCGAAAGCCGACGGAGTGAGAATGATCTCATCACCGGGCCTGATCACTTCCGCTTCGTTCTTCAGCAGGAGCCTGTCATTCTCAGCCACGGCTGTATACCTGCCTGTAAGCTTCCTCCCGCCCTCAGCGGTCAGATAGTCGCCGTGAAGGGTGAATGTGAGTCCGCTCCCGGAGACTATCCCGACACTGATCTCAGGTTCGTTTTTACCGGTCATAATATATCTTTTGTAAGGTTTTTCAGATCTGTTTCTCCCAGGCAGACTTCGCCAAGGATTGCATGGATATCTTCAGCCGTTATCTTTCTGAAGTCCTCCTCCCGGGGGGTAATGAACACACCTCCGATATCAACCGATGCGGGGCTCAGGAGTATCCTGCTTTCGCCTTCGGCGAAGTAGCATGAAGGCCGGTGAATCCTCCGGGGAATGACGTGCAGGGTCCAGAAGCCGTCAGTGTGATATGCAAGTATGTTCAGCATCGGCTCGGGCCGGTCAGGCTGTTTCAGTGCGAATCGACCACGGAACCTGTCGAAAACCCCGGCCATCGCTGACCGGTTTGTCCCCTTCAGTGTCATTATGCCGCGACCGTAACCGCTCCAGAGCCATAGCTCCGTGTCCCCGGACACTGCCACCCTGCGGCACAGCCCGGGATTGTCCATGTCTCTCTCGATTGGAAGAAATCCCCTGTTGCCCGCCTGGAAATGCAGGTGGTCAGGGGCCGAGGCACCGCACTGAGGGCCATTATAGAAGACAACATATTCCGGCAGCGCCTCCGCGAGGCTGAGCATGATGTTGAAACTGCCCTCTATCCGCTGGGGAGTATGACAGAGAGATACGATCGTAAGATGACGCCGGAAAATGGGAAACGGATTTATAAGTATGATGTAGTCATCGCCAAAGGAAATGCCTCTCTGCTCTGGCGGACGGTTCTTCTCACAGAGAAAACAGGGCCTGGCCTCGATCGATCTTGCATCAACCTTCGCAGCCGAAGAGGTGATCCGACCCGGATTGAACTGGACGGAAATCTCATATCCCGGGAAGGAGACCGTGCGTACCATCACCCTGTCAAGCTGATCATAGTTGTCCCTGGCCAGTTTCCACTCCCTGAACTGGCCTTCGAAAAGCTCCCGGACTTTATGTGAGTAGTCTATCATTTCCGGCCTGTTATTCCCTGCCGCTGTTCATCCTGATCCTGGCCATCAGCTCAATTGTCCTTATCCTGTCCTTGTACAGGTTGTGGGTGTTGGCTTTAGCAACGTCAAGCACCGCATCCGAGTTCTCATCCCACCGGCGGCAAAGGTAGAGCGGCTCATAGATGCGTCCGATCCGGAAAAACCTGCTGATGGCAAGCCCCACAGCATAATCCTCGCCGTAGCTCACATTGGGCACCCTGATCTTTCGAAGCACCGGGGCGTAAAAAGCCCTTGGAGCTCCGAGACCGTTGATCCTGAGTGCATTATTGCGTCCGTTATCGGGGGTCCACTCCCGGTGGTCAATCAATCCCGGAGGTATCTCGTCCAGGTCGAAGTTAACCATCCTGTATGAACCCACAACCATAGCGCACTGTTGTTCGTGAAATGCATCAACGATCCTCGTGATGACTGTGTCGTCGATGTAGAGGTCATCACTGTCGAGCTGTATCGCAAACTGTCCGCACTTCTCACTGAACAGGGCTTCATTCCAGCATCCTCCTATGCCGAGGTCCTTCCTGCCGGGGATGATGTGCACCAGCCGGTTGTCGGATGCAAATGACTTTATTATTTCGGTGGTGCCGTCAGTGGAGTAATTGTCAACAATGATCAGGTTGAACCTGTACTTCGTCTTCTGGCTAAGCACCGATCTGATGGCATCTCCGATTGTCTTCACCCTGTTCCTTACAGGGATGACCACCGATGCATCATACTCAAAATCAACCTCATCGAATTTCACCCCGGTGAACTGCGGGCTGAGCCATCCGTTGATGTTTTTCAGATGATGGGTGCATGCCCTCTCCATCTCCATCTGAACAGCCCTGTTTCGCGGGTCGACGTAATCGAACTGCTTCTCCCCCGTCTTGCGGGTGTCGGTCTCAACCTCAGCATATAGCATCTCCGGGATGTGTATCAGCGGATATCCCTGTGACATCTTCAGTCTGAGGTCATAGAGCCCGGCATAGGAGTATTCCTGGTCCATCCTGCTGCAGGCATCCCTGAAGGCCTTCCCGTTATAAAGGATCACCGATCCGAAATTGAAGTCGTCACGCAGGCTGCCAACCTGGTAATCGATCACCGGATGAGGTGACATGACGTCGTCTTTCTTCTCGAGATAGTCGGAATAGACCATCCCGGCGCCAGTGTCATCACATATCTGCATCATCCTCTCCAGCGCATACTTTCCCAGGTCAAGCGGGAAGCCCTTGCTGTAAGTAAGGACATATGCGGTGTCAGCAACTGCTGCCATCTTTTTAAGTGCATCGGTTGATGTGAAACCCGCGGAGACGATGTACTCAGCACCGGCACTCTTCAGTCTCTCTACGTTGCCGGTTGAACCTGCCTGACTGCCGGCTGGCAATACACCATTTCCGGGCGGGACCACGACAAAAACCCTGCTGACCAGGCCGGAGGCCCTTAATGAAGCAACTGAGGCCGCAACCGATCCGGTATCAGAAAAGGGCAGGAAACAAATAACGCATTTCTCCATATCGAATCTATTTTTTCAGTAAAAAGTCAAGTATCTGTCTCATAAGGGCATCTCGTTCAGTCTGCGATATTACAGTCTCGAAGGGGAAGCCCATGACGAAGCTCCGCACGGCGCCCCGGTGCATCACTGCTGCCGAGGTGTTGTTCTCGGTGTACCTGAACGCTGTAAACGACTGCTTGTCGGCTGGCTCAATTGCATCCGGTGACTCAGCTGCGTATATATCATCCGTATTTCCGGCATTGAACTCAAGCCTGCCTGTGAACCCTGGTGAAGCGATGTCTGTTGCGGCCACTCCTCCCGTCCTGACTGCATGGCCTGTGCGGGGGGTAAAATGCAGCGTTCTTTTCACCAGACCGGCCATCGCAGTATCGTTTGCCATTACCAGGTCAGTGCCCGTATAGGACCCCGACATGAAAACCGGCAGGGCTGCATCCTTCGTCTTTATCAGGGCACGGAGGAATTCAGGGGTATAAATGCTGAAATCCTTTTTCGCGGGATCATAAGCTGAGGGAGTCGTCTTCTCCTCACCGAAGAGCAGGTCAACAGCGCACCAGCCAGTGAGATCAAAGTCTTCACCGGTAAAAACCTCGTCGCTGACCGAGAAGAATGACTTTCCGGCAGCCAGCACAGACCGTCCGTGAACGCGGGTAAAATCAAATGTATTTCCTGGTATGACCCTGCCCTCGTCATTGGAGTAAGATGCTCCCCATCCGGCATTGTCATCATCGGTCCAGGGCGAGATCCGCTCGAAATCATACTGGTCGCCCGTGCTGATGAAGCTGAAACGGTCGGCCACACCCCTGTCATCCCACCATGCCACCCCTGCCATGCCGTCGCGGTCAAACCAGGAGGGCCCCGAAACACGGTCAAAACCATTGACAATGAGTACTGTGCCATCCGCATCCGGATTGATTCCCACGGCAAGCTCTTCTGACGGGAAGCTCTCTCCTCCGTCATTGACGGCTGTCACCCTGAAACTGTACACAATATTGGATGCGGGCAACTCCGTCACAAAAGAGGTTTCTGAAACAGCAGTACCGTTGTCAAACCCATCGTCGCCCTTGCGCATATAGACCCTGTAGGATGACGGGCTTGCGGTCGGTTCGAGAGGGTCTGTAACCGGCTGCCAGCTGAGCCTGACCCGTTCCCCCTCCAAGGGTTCAATTGAGAAATGGGATACCGGCAGCGGGTGTATTATGTATTCGCTGCCCGAAGCATCAGCCAGGTACCTGAGTATGCCCTTATAAACGGCACGGCTCACATGGAAGCGGAAGCGCGGGTCGAAACCGTAACGCTGGTCGGCCAGGTTCTGATGAGACAGCAGCTCCAGAAGCATAGCAGGCACATCCGGTTTGCGGGCCTCGTAGTATGACCGGTCCCACATGGCGCGGCGGGTCCACTCCGGATTGAAGAGCACCCTGACATCCTCTGTGATCTGGGTCTGAATAATATCAGTCAGATCCCTGCTTGCAAGCCTGCTGGTTCCGTCAGGAAACCGGCCGCCGTTTGTTGCGGTAGAGTAGATTCCGAGCGTGCCGATAATTGAATCACCCGGCGTGACTCCGGCATCCGTATGAAATGCAAACGAGAGGTCTATGGGTATTCCCGGTCCTTTCATCCCGGTGCTGTCGGATTCGCTTATCAGGTAATTGACCCATTCGGCGCGCGACATATAATCGTCATTATAATCGTTCCTGCCCCGGTTGGGGCTGTAGACCACCGAGTCAGGCATGCCGGCATACTGAAGCCAGTACCTGGCGGCTTCCAGGAACCTGGGCTTGCCGCTCATCTTCCAGATGTGCGTCATCGTCACCGGAGCAGCATCGGCAGCAGCCTGCTGGCTCCCAGCGTTGAGGGACCACTGGTTGGAGATCACCCTGTCTGCAGGGCGACGTGCCACATTGCCCATGCCTCCTCCGAAACGGACCGCATCAACAAGTGCATCAGAGCCGTCAATGCCGCTGACAGTAACTGATCCCCTTCCGGCATCAACTCCCTCTTCAAAAAGGAATGAGCCCAGCCATAGCCATGTGCCGCCTCCGAGCGACTGATCAACGGTAAATTCCGTAAATCCACCCGTATGTGTCACCCGGACGTTGACCTTACCCTGGTGCCCCTTTAGCCGGGGATAAGACAGGGTCACACCGTACCAACCTTGCTCCGGAATATCCGGAACAAAGAGGGCTGATCCGCCTTTAATACTGAGTGAGGTGCCCATCATGAAGGGATTGTCGCCGGTGAACAACGTATCCCTGAACAGAAATCCCTCTCCTGCTCCGGTAACCGTTGCAGGAGTTTGAAGTGTAAACCGTGAGTTGCCCGTTGAAAAGTCGTTGTCAACAATCACCTCATTTACCTGTATGTCTCGCTCCCTGGGCAGAAAGACAGTTGCTCCCGAATTCTCAAGCATCGGGGCGAGGTAAGGAACAACATAGGCCATTACCGAAAGATCCTCAACACTGCCGAAGAGCTTTGCACGCTGCCACTCCCACCTGTCGAGAGGCATATCGAAATAGTACCCGTGGCTGTGCCACAGTGCAATATATCTCCCATCCAGTCCCTTCTCCGCTGCACTTGCACCCAGCCGGGTGACCATTTGCGGCACGGTGCCATTTGCAGGCATGATCCTGCCCGGATCTTCAGGCAACGTAGTTCTGAAATAGTTCGGAATAAGGCTCTCCAGGCTGAATCCGTTACTGTACATATTGATAGAATAGCCGGAGAACTTTTTCCCCAGCCTTTCCCTGAAAGAGTTCATCAGACGGCTGTACGTATCCTCCCTCAGAGGATTGTAAGATGCCGTAACCGGAAAGAATATATTTACCTCCTTCCTGACTTCATCAAATTTTATTGAATCTATCTTAAGCACTTCCGGAAGGCGATGTGCGGCAAGGGGACTGACCCACTCTCCCAGCCTGGAGACTGCAATACGCTCAGCCCGGCCCGGCCGCTGTCCTGCGGAGGGCTGCCCGGCGATCAATAACAAGGTTGCAAAAAGCAGAAAATGAAGGGGTTGAAATATTCGCATCTCCGGATAGATTTTGCTGAATATAGTAAATATGATTCAAAAGTAGAAAGTTTTTTAAAATATGTCATACATCTGACAAAAAACTGATTATTTCAATATATTTATCTACTTTTGTTATAACTTAGAGGTCATATGGAGGACGTGAGCAGTGATATTTTCTTATAATCTACTGAACATAAGTAAATAAGTTATTTTTCAGACGCAGATGATTCTGATCGCTGACAGTGGGTCGACAAAGACCGAATGGAGAGAGATTGAGGGTGGCAAATCGGGGAGATCATACATCTCTTCCGGCATCAATCCTTTTTTTGTAACAGGTGATGATATCGTCCGTCTCCTTGACAGAGAGTTGCCGGAGCTGAAGGGGACCGGTGTGAGCCGGATTTTTTTCTACGGTACGGGGGTGAGCAACGCCTCGAAGGCTGAAATAGTCAGGGGGGCTATGTCATCATTTTTCGAAACGGAGAAGCTCTTCATCGGGAGTGATCTCCTCGGTGCGGCCAGATCGCTCTGCCAGAATGAAGCCGGAATAGCGTGCATCATCGGCACGGGATCGAACTCCTGCTACTATGACGGGAAGAATATCGTTTCAAATGTTTCGCCCCTGGGCTACATCCTTGGCGACGAGGGAGGAGGAGCAGTGCTAGGCAGGAAGCTGGTGGCCGGGGTGTTGAAGAAGCAGCTGCCCGGCATTGTGATAGAAAATTTTTTCAGGGCTTACCCTTACACCCCGGCGGAGATTCTTGACAACGTTTACAACATGCCTTCCCCGAACAGGTTTCTGGGACAGTTCACAAGGTTTATCTCGGACAATATTCATGTTCCCGAACTGCAGGCAATGATTACATCCAGCTTTGATGAGTTCATAACCCGCAACGTGCTTTCCTACCCGGAGGCACGAAAATATCCGGTTCATTTCACAGGCAGCATAGCATATCATTTCAGACCCTTCCTTGAGGAGCTGCTCAACAAGCACAGGCTCCAGCCGGGCATCTTTACCCTTACCCCCATGGAAAACCTGGTCCGGTATCATATTAAGAATTCACAGATTTAGCAGAATGAGCAAACTGGCTTATACAAAACATGACTTGAGCATTACCGAATTGCCATCCAATTTCGAGGATCTCGATAAAATGACAGTCAACGAGTTGCTAACAAATATCAATTATGAGGATGCGAAGGTTCATATTGCGGTTAAGAAAGCCCTCCCCCAGATAGAGAACCTCATCAACCAGATACTTGTCAGGATGCAGAAGGGCGGAAGGCTCTTCTATCTGGGAGCAGGTACAAGCGGCAGGCTCGGGGTGTTGGATGCTTCTGAGGTCCCTCCCACCTTCGGGGTGCCTGATACAGTCGTCATCGGCCTCATCGCCGGAGGCGAAACAGCACTGCGCAAGGCGGTGGAGTCGGCAGAAGATGACACAACCAAGGCCTGGAGCGAACTGGAGATATTCAATATCAACACTAAGGACTCCGTTATCGGGATCGCCGCCTCCGGCACTACTCCCTATGTAATAGGAGGTGTGCAGAAGGCAAGGGAGAACGGTATCCTTACCGGTTGTATCACCTGCAACCCGAAAGGGCCCATAGTGGAGGCAGCAGAGCATCCGATAGTAGTGGTTGTTGGACCCGAATTCGTTACGGGAAGCACCAGGCTGAAGGCCGGGACCGCCCAGAAGATGGTACTCAATATGATCACCACCACGTTGATGATCAAGCTCGGGCGGGTCAAGGGAAATAAGATGGTCAACATGCAGCTGACGAACAAAAAACTGATCGAGCGGGGCACAAGAATGATCGTGGAGGAGCTGAACATCCAGAGGGAAGCTGCCCGCATTCTTTTGATGGAGCAGGGATCGGTGAAGAAAGCACTTGAATTCTACAGGGAAAATTATAGATAAAATGACAAATGATGTCTTCAGTAAAATCGGTTCAGGGCTCACTCTCAGCCAGAAGATTGAGAGGCGGATTGAAGAAGCAATAAGACAGAAGAAGCTGTTGCCCGGCTCCAAACTGCCTACCGAGAAGGAGCTCTGCGCTCAGTTCGCTGTCAGCCGCACCGCCCTCAGGGAGGCTCTCAGGCGCCTCAGCGCCCGCGGCCTCATTGATATCCGCAAGGGAAGCGGGATGTATATCACCGAGCTAAAGATAGAGGATGCCATCAACTCACTGCATCTGTTCTATGACCTGCGGTTCAACTCTGACCTAATCCTGCAGATAATTGAGGTGCGCAGGCTCTTCGAGCCCGAGATTGCACGGCTGGCAGCCCGTAACCGCAACGATGAGGATATTAAGACCCTGCAGAAGAACCAGCATGATCTTGAGAAATGCAATCCTGACAACACCCAGCTGGAGGTCGATCTCATCAACCGTTTTCACATGAACCTGTCGAAAGCCACAGGCAATCCCATAGTTATTATAAGTCTTGAACCGGTCTACTCTCTCCTGCCCCGGATGAGGAACCTCATCTACGGTAACATCGAAGGAGAAAAGGATTATACCATGAAGTACCAGAGAGAGCTTCTCGAAGCACTGAAGGAGAAGGACAGCCAGAAGGCCTATGAGGTCTCAGTGACCCTGCTGGAACGCAACATGGAGATCTATAAGAAATACTTCAAGGCTAACTGATCAAACTCTCCGCCCCGTGCATGCATAGCAGGATAATACTTGCCGCACTCTTTTCACTTCTAATCTGCCCGGGAGTTTCAGCCCAGGTGCCGGACACATCTGTCATCGGAATACACCAGGCCGAGAGTGAATACTATTCCCGGATCTTTGACACAACAGCACCATCCGCGGAGCTCCCTTACGAAAAGCCGGTGGCGCTCAAGAGCAGAAAAGATGGCGAACCCGCCTTCATGGTTTACGGATGGCACCCCTACTGGGCGGGAGCTGCGGCCTACCCCAAATACGACTATGACGTCCTGACCCATATTGCGTACTTCAGCTACGAGGTCGACACGGCGACAGGCGGTTACTCCACACTGAGAGGCTGGGATACCACTTCTGTAATAAGCTATGCGCACCAGCGGGGCGTAAAGGTGATGCTCACCGTCACCAACTTCGGATCCGTCAGGAATACCGAGCTTCTCACTGACACCGCCAAGCAGTGGACACTCATCAATACCCTCGTCGATCTGCTGAAGTCGCGCAGCGGCGACGGGGTCAACTTCGACTTTGAGGTGGTGCCTGCGGCAATGAAGTCTAAAATGGTCGGCTTCTGCAAACGCGCTGTCAGGGGAATCAAGGCTGAACTGCCCCTGGCCGAGATCTCTCTGGCCACGCCTGCCGTGAACTGGTCTGATGGCTGGGATCTTGACTCCCTGGCAATTGTATGTGACTACCTTATAATGATGGGCTACAATTACTACTGGAGCAGTTCCACCACTGCAGGACCGGTGGCGCCCCTTGCGGGTGAGAACTACAATATCACAAGAAGCATACAGGAAGATTACCTTGATGAAGGTGTTCCTGCCTCGAAGCTGCTGCTTGGCATGCCATGGTACGGGTACGACTGGCCGGTGAGCAGCAGCGTCAGAAAGGCTGCCACAACCGGCACGGGATCATCAAAGACATACATCACAACCATACCAATGGTTGCCAGCTACAGTAAAACCTTCGACAGTCAGACGAGCGTCCCCTGGATGAGCTACCAGAGCGGCACTCAGTGGAGGCAGATGTGGTTTGAGGATAGCATTAGCCTTCTGCTGAAGACAAACTTCGCAAAGAAAAAGAGTCTCGCGGGTGTGGGCATTTGGGCACTGAGTTATGAGGCCGGCAGGCCCGAGCTCTGGAACGGCATCAAAGCTGTGATCGCCGGCACAGTCTCCTCTGACGGCAACCCTTCCATGCCCGGATCGGGAGGCAGTGAGATCATCAGCATCATCCCCAATCCCGTCAGGGACAAGGCACTGGTCAGCTATAACATCGTGAAGCAAGGCAGGATGACTCTGTCGCTTTACGATACAGGGGGCAGACAGGTGGCCATGATTGCAGAAAGTTTCGCACCGCCGGGTATCCGGTATGCCACCATCGATGCGGAAAATCTTGCGCCGGGAATCTATTTCTGCGTAATGATTACTCCGGAAGGCAGGTCAGTGAAGAAATTCGCGGTAGCCGGAAAAAGATAATATAAGAAATGTAGAAAGCATTATTGGTCATGACCCTGTTACTTGCCTTGCGGGAAAACGTATTTTTGCCATGTAAAAAGAATAAGAAATGAACGTTGAACTGATTACCGCCGTTGCAATAGGCATCGGGCTGGCTGCCAGCGCCGGATTCAGGGTGTTTGTCCCTATGCTTGTGGCAGCCATAGCGGCAAAAACCGGCGTACTGCCCATTAACGAGAGCTTCCAGTGGCTCTCGTCGTGGACCTCCATTGCAATCCTGGGGACAGCCACGGTGGTGGAGATTCTGGCCTACTATATCCCGGTTATTGACAACCTGCTTGACACAATCACCACTCCTCTCGCCATCGGCGCAGGGACCCTCCTGCTGACATCGGTTCTGCCCATCGACAGCGAGATGATGAGATGGATCACCGGCGCTGCCATTGGCGGTGGCAGTGCTGCAGTTGTTCAGAGCGGCAGTGCCCTGACAAGGCTCACATCCACAAAGCTGACAACCGGCGTTGGCAATCCGGTTGTGGCAACTGTGGAAAACGTGGCGGCAACAGGTACATCACTGCTGTCACTCGTGATCCCCTTCTTCATCGTTGCTCTCTTTCTGCTGCTCGTTATTTTCATATTCACCAGGTTACGCAGAAAACTAAGCAAATCGCGGGATGCCGGCTATAAAGCCTGACTGAATGATGCAGAACAAGGTTGCGGTCACGGTTTTCTGGTTCAGGCGCGATTTGCGACTTGCAGACAACAGGGGTCTTTACCACGCACTGCGGTCCGGATACCCTGTCCTGCCTGTTTTCATCTTCGACACTGAGATACTCGGCAGGCTTGACGAGAAGGCGGACCGGCGGGTGACGTTCATCACCGCAGCCCTCGAAGAACTGAATAAGAAGCTGATCGCTGCCGGATCATCCCTTGAGATTCACCACTCCACCCCGGCGGAGGCATTCAGGAAGATCACCGGAGAGTATGAGGTCAAAGCCGTTTTCACCAACAATGACTACGAGCCATATACCACAGAACGTGACGGGCAGACAGGCGCAATGCTGAAGGCCGGAGGCATTCCGATGCACTCTTTCAAAGATCAGGTGATCTTTGAAAAAAGCGAAGTAGTCAAAACCGACGGCACACCATATACAGTCTTTACCCCCTATTCGCGTCCCTGGAAGAAACAGCTGACCGCGAAGGAACTTGAACCGCAGCCCTCCGAGAGTCTCACCGGCAATTTCCTGAAACGGGAACCTTCGAAGATTACCGTACCTGAAGAGCTTGGATTTGTGACAGTTGCGACTCTTTCGCCTGTTCCGTCGGTCAGCGAAGAGATCATACGTAACTACCACCTCACACGTGATATCCCCTCGCTTGAGGGAACTACCAGGCTGGGAGTGCACCTCCGTTTCGGCACCGTCAGCATCCGCCATCTGGTCTCGACAGCCCTGCGACTAAGCGAGACCTGGCTCAACGAGCTGATCTGGAGGGAGTTCTTCATGAGCATCCTTTGGCACTATCCTCACTTCACAGACAACTCATTCAAAAAGAAATATGATGCCATCCTCTGGCGAAATAACGAAGAGGAGTTCTCCAGGTGGTGCAACGGCACAACCGGCTACCCGATAGTGGATGCCGGGATGCGTGAGCTCAACGAGACGGGGTTCATGCACAACAGGGTTCGCATGATCACAGCAAGCTTCCTGACAAAGCACCTGCTGATCGACTGGCGGTGGGGAGAGGCATACTTTGCCGGCAAATTACTCGATTACGAGCTCTCGTCAAACAACGGTAACTGGCAATGGGCTGCCGGTACGGGATGCGATGCTGCGCCATACTTCAGGGTGTTCAATCCCGCTGAACAGACCCGTAAGTTTGATCCGCAGATGCTCTACATCCGCCGATGGGTCCCTGAGCTGGAGAGTCCCTCATATCCACCCCCGGTGGTTGACCATGCCATGGC
>DHGW01000056.1:11927-53817 GCA_002402965.1 Bacteroidales bacterium UBA4788 | reverse complement strand
CCAAAATCAGATCCCTTTTCAATCCCTCAATGTACCAGGGATGGGGTAACTCCAGGAAGTACTTCGAGGGATGGTACTTCAAGGTTGTCAATGCACCGGAGACCAAAGCCTTCGCCTTTATCCCCGGGATTTCAATGAATGAATCAGGGGAGAAGATCGCCTTTATCCAGGTCCTTGACGGAAGAGAAAAAAAATCTGAATTCCACGAATATGAATTTTCCTCATTCAGGCCTTCCGGGGAGAAGTTTGCTCTGTCTATTGGTAACAATCTGTTCTCTGCCAGCGGGATGAAGCTCGAGCTTCCGGAAGTGAAAGGCGAACTGTCTTTTACCGGCAACAGGGGGTGCCCCAACCCCTGGTACGCTCCGGGAATAATGGGTCCGTATACCTTTGCTCCTTTCATGGAATACAGTCATGAAGTTGTCAGTATGGATCACTCCCTTTCCGGCACACTGACCATAAACGGCCGGGAAACGGACTTTACCGGAGGCAGGCTGACCAGCCTTGATGCAACCGTAACAGAGATTGAACTGGAGTTCAGAAACCGGAGCCATGTTCTGCGGGTCTCGGCTCCTGCTGATACTGCAACACCACTTGCGGCTCCGGTGAAAGGAATGATGGGAGGCAGGATAGAAGAGAGCATGACCTCTGCCATCACTCTCACGCTGACTGAAAGAGGCACAGGGCGGATCGTGTACACCGGCGAGGGAAGAAATGCATGCATCGAAAAATCCGGAGACATGCAAACCCTCTCTCAGCGCTGAGCAGCGGACCATCTAATCCTGTTAATTGTTGTTAAAAATTCATCTGCCTTGACCTTTTGAATATCTTTACGGCTGTTATATTCATCCACAGCTTATTATGAGTCTCTACAGTAAAACTGCTCTCCTCCTTTTTGCCCTCTCAGCCCTTTTATCATTTACCGCTTTCGCCCAGGAAGACCTTCCAGCCCAGGAAGACCTCGCAGCTCAGAAAAACCTGAGAAAGGATGCAGTGAAGGTCTTCATTGACTGCAACAGCTGTGATATGAACTTTACAAGACAGGAGATACCGTGGGTAAATTATATGCGGGACGTCAGAGAGGCACAGGTCTATGTCCTCGTTACAAGGCAGAACTCAGGCAACGGAGGCGACCTGTACACTTATACCTTTCATGGAATGGAAGAGTATGCTGGAATGGACGACACCCTTGTCTATACCAGCAATCCGTATGAAACTTCAACCGAGATAAGGGAACGACGCACAAACTTAATGAAGGCGGGCCTGCTCAGATTTGCAAGCAGGACCCCATTAATAAATGAAATTGACATTACTCACGGAGATGCAATTGAGCAGGCGGAGGTAATTGACAAATGGAGAAACTGGGTGTTTGAGATCTCAACAAGCCCTGAATACACCGCAGAAGAATCATACAAAAGACTGGACATCAGAAACTCACTGAGAGTTACCAGAATCACTCCTGACATCAAGATCGAGGTCGACTTTGACCAGAGCTATACAAGACAGAGATTCATTGAGGAGGATCTTGACACAACTTACCTCAGAAGCTTTGAAAGACTTGAAAATTTGTTCGTAAAAAGCCTTGGAGACCACTGGTCGGCCGGGATGATCTGGGAGATCAAGACTTCAACCTCGGAGAACTATGATTTCAATACCATGATCATGCCATCCATCGAGTACGACCTCTTCCCCTATGCCGAGGCAACCCACCGCCAGTTGAGATTCCTTTACGGTATCGGCTACCAGTTCAATGATTACACCGATACAACTATCTACAACATGACCCGTGAGAACCTCTTCGGACATCAGCTCAGGGTCGCATACCAGGTTCAGAAGAAATGGGGCTCGATATCCTTTTCACTCCGGGGGATGAACTATTTCCATGACTTTTCCAAACACATGGTGGCCGCCGACCTCTTTACAAGGATCAGGTTATTCAAGGGACTGTCACTTACTCTGAACCTCGAAGCGGCACGAATCAATGACCAGCTCAACCTGAGAAAGGGAGAGCTTTCGGAGGCCGAGAGACTGCTCAGGCTCAGGGAACAGGCTACAGGATATGAGGTACAGACAGGTATCGGGCTAAGCTATACTTTCGGGTCAATCTATAACAACATAGTCAATCCCAGATTCGGAAACTGACCACGAATCGCACACCGGGGTAATCTTTCTGCTCAGGTTCAACAGTAGTTTATTATATTTGAGATCGACAGAAGCAGCAGTACCAAAACTGCTCCTATACTGTTTATCAGCATATTATGACCTGCAAGAATATTCTTTTCTTCAAAACTGCCCCGGGAAACATCATCGCTGTCGAAGCAGACAAACAACTGACAGCGGGGGAGACAGACAGGTTATCATGGCTTTTCGGCAATGCTTCACCTGTTCAAGGTGATTCCGTCAGCGGGACATTTATCGGTCCCCGCAGGGAGATGATCACACCCTGGAGCACCAACGCGGTGGAGATAACCCAGAATATGGCTGTGACAGGGATCTCAAGGATCGAGGAGTATTTTCCTGCAGCCGGGGAAGACCCTGATCATGACCCGATGCTTCAACGTGTCTATCACGGACTCAACCAGGACATATTTACCGTTCACCATGAGCCTGAACCGGTGAGGGAGATAGATGACACAGGAGCTTACAATGCACAGGAGGGTCTCGCTCTGAGCCCCGGGGAAATAGATTATCTCGAACAGCTGAGCAGGAACCTGGGAAGAAGACTGACCGACAGCGAAGTATTCGGATTCTCACAGGTCAATTCCGAACACTGCCGCCACAAGATCTTCAACGGCACTTTCATTATTGACGGCGAAGAGCGCAAGTCTACCCTCTTCGAGCTTGTCAAACGTACCACGAAGGAGAACCCGAATCATGTGGTATCGGCATACAAGGACAACTGTGCCTTCCTCGACGGACCCGTGGCCGAACAGTTTGCGCCCTCAACCCAGGATAAGCCTGACTTCTTCACCGTGAAGTACTTTGAGTCAGTGCTCACCCTGAAGGCCGAAACACATAACTTCCCCACTACAGTCGAGCCCTTCAACGGGGCCTCCACGGGGACTGGAGGTGAGATACGCGACCGTATCGCAGGCGGGAAGGGCTCACTGCCCATAGCAGGGACAGCAGTATACATGACATCCTATCCCAGGCCAGACGGCCCGCGGGAGTGGGAGACTTTTTCCGAACCACGCAAATGGCTCTACCAGACCCCTGAAGAGATACTGATCAAAGCCTCTAACGGCGCCAGCGACTTCGGGAACAAGTTTGGCCAGCCCCTTATCTGTGGTTCGGTGCTCACATTCGAGCATTTTACCGGATTGAAGCGGTACGGCTTTGATAAGGTGATAATGCTTGCAGGAGGGATAGGTCTCGGCAAGAAGACGGACAGTACAAAGGATACGCCTGAAAAGGGTGACCTTATTGTACTCCTCGGCGGCGATAACTACAGAATAGGCATGGGCGGCGGTGCAGTCTCGTCGGTAGATACCGGCGCCTATGACAGCGTCATAGAACTGAATGCCGTACAGCGCGCCAATCCCGAGATGCAGAAGAGAGTATACAACGCCCTGAGAGCGATGGCCGAAAGCGACCGTAACCCGGTGATATCACTTCATGATCACGGCGCCGGCGGACACCTCAACTGCCTTTCGGAGCTGGTTGAGGAGACAGGAGGACGAATCGATATCAGTAAACTGCCAGTGGGCGACCCTACCCTGTCGGCACGCGAGATAATAGGCAATGAATCGCAGGAACGCATGGGACTGGTCATTAGGAGCGCCGATGTTGAAACCCTCACATCAATCGCACAACGCGAACGTGCCCCGGTATACATCATCGGCGAGATTACGGGAGACCATCAGTTCACATTCTATAACACTGCAAACGGAGAGAAACCTATTGACCTCCAGCTGAGCGACTTCTTTGGGAAGCCTCCTCGTACTGTAATGAATGACAGTACCTTACATAATTCCGCCACCGAGGTCAGCTATGACGCCTCAGACCCGTCCAGGTACCTCGATGCCCTACTTCAGCTTGAGGAGGTGGCATGCAAGGACTGGCTGACCAACAAGGTTGACCGGTCTGTAACCGGCAGGATAGCCATGCAGCAGTGCACAGGTGAGCTTCAACTGCCCCTCAACAACCTTGGAGCCATAACACTGGATTACCGTGGCATGAACGGTATGGCCACTGCCCTTGGACATGCCCCTGCGGCAGGTCTTGTAAGTGCTGCTGCCGGATCGGTCCTCTCCATTGCCGAGGCCCTGACCAACATAGTATGGGCTCCCATGCCTGACGGACTGAGGAGTGTATCCCTCTCGGCAAACTGGATGTGGCCATGCAGGAATCCTGGCGAGGATGCAAGGCTCTATGAGGCAGTGCAGGCGGCAAGCGACTTCGCAGTAGCGCTGGGAATAAATATCCCAACCGGCAAGGACAGCCTCTCAATGACCCAGAAATACCCTGACGGAACCGTATATAGTCCTGGCACAGTCATCATAACCGCCGCAGCAGGTGTTGAGGACGTGAGGCGGATTGTGAGTCCGGTAGTCAGGAATGACTCCTCCACCGCTCTCATCTGGATTGACATGAGTGGTATGAGACACGAACTGGGAGGTTCGGCCTTCTGCCAGACACTGGGCAGCATAGGCGCCAAGGCTCCCGGAGTGGCTGATCCTGAATACTTCGCAGCTGCATTCGAAGCACTGCAACTGCTTATAAAGGACGGAAAAATAATTGCAGGACACGACATCTCCGCCGGAGGCATGATAGTCACCCTGCTGGAGATGTGCTTTGCCAACCGTGAAGGAGGAGTTGCAGTGAACCTCACAGAGATCGGCGAGCCCGATACGGTAAAGCTGCTTTTCAGCCAGAATCCGGGTGTGATGATACAGGTGGAGGATGAGGGGGAAGCGGAAGAGTTCCTGTATGAACGGGGTATACGCTTCGTCCGTGTAGGACATCCCGTCACTGAGAGAAAACTGTTCGTGACAAACGGCGACTCGCACCATGAATTCGATATCGACCGTTGCAGGTCACTCTGGTACAGGAGTTCATACCTGCTCGACCGTAAACAGTGCGGGGCGGAAATGGCCGCTGAGAGATATGAGAACCATGGCACAAAGGCTCTTCATTTTGAGCTGAATGGATTTGATGGAAGCTTCAGTGCGCTGGGTATTACTCCTGAACGCAGGAGAGACTCGCGCGTGAAGGCCGCAATCATCAGGGAGAAAGGCGTCAACGGCGACCGTGAGATGGCTTATGCCCTCTGGCTGGCAGGGTTCGACGTGAAGGACGTGCACATGACCGACCTGATCTCAGGCAGGGAGACCCTTGAAGAACTGAATATGATAGTCTTCGTTGGAGGCTTCTCCAACTCAGACGTCCTTGGATCTGCAAAAGGCTGGGCGGGAGCATTCAGGTACAACACCAAAGCCCGGGAAGCACTGGAAAACTTCTACAGGAGGGAAAACACCCTTTCCCTCGGTGTATGCAACGGTTGCCAGCTCATGGCGGAGCTGGGACTGATAGTGCCTGAACACAGCGAGATGCCGCGACTGGAACGCAACGCTTCACATAAGTTTGAATCGGACTTCCTGGGAGTGAAGATTCACGAAGGCAGATCCGTTATGCTCAGCGGACTTGAAGGAATGGAACTGGGAATATGGGTTGCCCACGGTGAAGGCCGCTTCGTACTCCCCTGTCCGGAGGAAAAGTACAACATCGTAATGAAATACAGCAGGAGTCACTATCCTGCCAATCCCAACGGATCGATGTATGATATTGCTGGTATCTGTTCGGCCGACGGCAGGCATCTGGCAATGATGCCGCACCTTGAAAGGTCCTTCATGCCCTGGCAGTGCGCATACTATCCTTCAGACAGGCACAATGACGACGTTACGCCATGGATGAAGGCGTTCGTCAATGCAAGAAAGTGGATTGAAAACACAGTCAGATGAGAACGCACTGCGTTCGGACCTGAAAATCAGTTTACCTTGGGCTTCAGAATCACTGAATTTATAAGAGTATGCTGCTCTTTCCTGAGCTGTGAGAGATCTGAGTTGTGAAGCTCCACCCTGTCACTAATCACCTGCACGGGGTATTCACCTGCCTTGGGAAAGAATATCGAACCCATGTGCGAGTCAGCCCTGTACCAGGGTTCCTTAACACTCTTGTCCTCAGTAACTATCTGGTCACTGACAGGTTTCTTGGCCAGCCTGGTCTCACCGGCAGTTATGACAACATTTTCATCAAAATGAAGCTGGGTGGTATCAAGTGTCAGTGTTGAAAGCCAAACATCATAGCGTCCGGGCTTGTCAACTTTAAAAAGCCATTCAGCAGTATTGTACTGGGGATTCCCATCTACCTGGATAAGATCTGCCTCTGCCAGAAGCAAAACAACTCCCTCATTGACGGTCAGACCATCAGCCTTACCATTCTCATTCGTTCCGGTATTGCTTCCGTCATTCTTGCATGAGGAAAGCCAGAAAAGTGCCGCAAGGGCTAAAACAGTAATACCAGTAACTATTCTTTTCATTCTCCGACTAAAATTATACTTCTACTTAAACATCAAAAACCATTCCAGAGTTCCCTGAAATTTGTGGCGGTAAAGTAATATCAATTATTTGAATTATAAAACGTCAATCAGTCAAATAATTACAATCCCGCAAAAAGTTTTTAACTGTTGCCGGTTGCCTTTACTGCCGCCCTGGTTGCTCTCTTTTTTACGGCTTTTACAGCCGGTCTGGGGAGTGCGGCGGCTACCAGCTCGGCAATATCGCTGACCTTAGTTTTAGTGGACTGTACGAATGTCTTCTTGCATAGCGGGCATGCCGTGATAAGCTCATCAGGGCAACTCATGGTGAGCGTACGGGCTGCATCAGCTGCTATCAGCGCCCTCTTGTCTGAAGAGAGGGTCAGGTTACCCAGGCTGCCTCCGCAGCAGAGCGACATATTTCGCTCCTGCGACGCCTGCTGAAGCTCCGCCACATAGCTGATCACCGCCCTTGGCTCATCATAGATGCCGGATCCCCGACCCAGCTCGCACGGATCATGATAGACGACCTTTTTGTGAAGATAACCGAGACGGAGTGAACCTTCCTCTATAAGCAGGTTAATGAACTCTGAGTGATGCATCACCGTTGCATCGAGGTAATAACTCTCCCTGAAGACCTTGTAACAGATCGGACATGATGTGACAAGTATCTGTGCTCCTGATTTCCAGATGATGTCAGAGTTATGATTGATCAGTTCCCGCGCCTCCCTGTCCCTCCCGGCCAGCATCAGCGGCCTGCCGCAGCAGACACCACCCTTCTCATCCATGAACCGGTACTTGACTCCGGCGCTCTCCATGATCTTCTTCATGGCCACGATCACCGACGGGGTGAGATGAGTCATGCAGCCGGCAAAAAAGAGTACATCCGCCTTCTGCGGCTCTTCCCTGACAAGGTAGCCGTAGGACTGCGTGGGTATCTTCTCGATACTGCTTCTCTTCCTCATGAGTGAATACTTCCCGGCCAGCCTCAGAGTACCGTCTTCCCTCTCTCCCTGCCGTCTCTCTATAAGCCTCATAGGACCGAGCTCAATACCCACGGGACACACCTCCTCGCACCTGCCGCACATCAGGCAGTTGGCGGTAATAGCCGCAATGTCCCTGTCATTCCTGAGTCCCTTTATGAAGTAGACTGACTGGATATCATTTATCCCTGCCGCATAGCTCATCTGGCAGACGCTTATACAGACACCGCACGAGGAGCAGGCATGCGTCTGCACCTCGGTGTATGATGATGATCTGTCGCCTGTATTGATGCCCGAGTTGCGCATGAAAATCAGAAAAAGCTCTATGGGTATATGAAAGTATCTCGAAACCGGCAAAAGGAGGAAAAAGATACCCAGCGAGAGTGAATAGAGCCACCAGAACCACGGTGCTATCTCTGCTGCCGGAAGAAACGATGCCAGGGCAGCGCCAAGATTTCCTGTAAGAAAACTTCCGCTGCCGTGCGCCCCGCAGGTGAAGCTCTCGGCAAACAGCCTTGAGGGAAATATCAGCCAGAGACTTATTAGTGCCACCCGGTCAGTCCAGGTATGCCTGGTTCTCTTCTTCATGCCCACCATGCCCGGTATGAACCTCTTGATCACCGCCAGCAGTAGTCCTGAGAGGATGAAGGCCAGCAGCAGGTCCATCCAGACGTTATAAATGCGAGCGAACCCCTCCGCCCCGTGCTCCGGGTTGAACCAGCGGAAGAAGATGGCGTGCGAAGGAGGATTGAGATGTTTCTCGCCGAAGAAGTCCGCCTCGATTGTGCCGAAAACTATAAGCAGGAACCAGCCGAAGGCCAGGCTCATGTGCATGTAACCCAATACGGGATTCTTCCTGAATATCTTCCGGTGCAACAGGCTCTCCATGAATATCTCCCTTAGGCTGTCCATAAAGGGCCTGCCGAAGAAGCCTCTCTGCAGCCGTAGCTTGTCGGACCTGGAGAGGTTCCGGAACCAGACTGTGCTCCGCACTACACTGTAGATCAGTATGAAATAAAGACCGAGGTTGAACGGGGTGATGAAGAATTCAGAGTTCATTCCGGTCCAGTTTACTGATTGCCTCGGCGGTGACGGCCACCACATTGCGGGTGTTGACACCCCGCGGACAAACAAGCAGGCACTTGCCGCACAGCATGCAGCGGGTCACCTCGTCACGCAGAGGCTCTATCTCGCCCCTCCTGATATAGGTGATCATCCGCCTGAGATTGAATGAGGTGTGCTGGCCGGCCGTGCAGGCAGCCGTACAGCCCCCGCAGGCAAAACAGAGCTTGAAACTTGGCTCCCTGAGTGTGACATAATCCCTCACCTTCCTGTCGGAAGAGTCATAATCAATCAGCCTGCTTGGATTTATGACGAAACCAAATTTATTTGCCTGATTTAAGCTCATCGTCCGTCAAGATACCTGACTGTCTCTGCAACGGCAGCCCGCGCGTGCGAGATAGTATCAGTGATATTCATAGGTGCGGTGCAGGTACCGGCATAGAAGACCCCCCTGACACCACTGAGGTTGTTGCCATAATGATGGTCACCGGTCTCCAGGAACCTGTTTATTCCCCGCTTAAATCCTGATGCCTCAGCAAGCTTTGCGCCCGCCTCCTCCATCTCCATTCCCACCATCAGCACCATGATGTCGAGTTCCATCTTGAGCGGCCTCCCGGCCAGGGTGTCCTCCACCTTGATTACCAGTCTGTTATTTATGTTAACTGATGCTTCCGACACCTTGCCCCTGATGAAGTTGACATTATGAATCTCCTGTGACTCACGGTAAAGCTCCTCGTAATAGGGACCATACATCCTCATGTCCATATAGAAACAGAAAATCTCGCACGACGGAAGCATCTCCCTTATTTCTATCGCCTGTTTGACTGCCGTCACGCAGCATACCTTGGAACAGTGGTTGTTGTTCACTTTCTCGTCGCGCGAACCCACGCAGTGTATCAGTCCGATACGCGCCGGCACCGAGTTGTCAGCCTTCGCCACCCGGCCCCTGTTGAACATCCCCTCAAGATCTGCCGAGGTGATCACATTGTCATAAATCCCGTAACCGTACTCCTCCTTGCGGTGTGCATCGAAGAGCTGGAATCCGGTGGCAACGATGACGGCATCAGCCTTCTCATCTGTTCCTCCTGACAGGTTCACCGAGACTGTCCCTCCCGGGTGATATTTTATCTTCTCAACTGTTGTACGGGTGATGATACTGATGTTATGATGAACAATCCGTTTCCTGAGGTAGCTCCTCACCTCATCCGCCGGCCTGCGGTCAGGGAAGAGAGCGTGCCACTGAAGGAGATGCCCTCCCGGATCCTCACCCTTTTCCACCAGGGTGACCCGGTAGCCCATCTCTGCCAGAGAGCCTGCAGCTTCCATGCCTGCGACACCGCCTCCGGCAACAATCACATGTTTTGGTGTACCTTTCATCCGTTGATCAGGTTGGCAGGTTCGGGCAGCCTGGTACCGTCCTTTGCCAGGAAACGCCGTGCCGGATCGGCCTTGATCCCCATCCTGCGGAGAAGGGGTATCGACTGCACATTGTGGTACTGCAGGCCAAGCTCCCAGGGATCATATCCCAGAATAAGGCCTGCAACCTCTTCATAGGTTAGGACAGGAATACCCTGACCGTTCACCCCGTAAGTTATACCGTCAATCTCATTTATTGTATACTGCCAGCGGTCCATGAACATGGTGCAGCCAGGGCAGTTTGCAATGATCATGTCAGGCTGGTAGGGCTCCATAGACTCAAACTTCTTTCGCGAAGCGAAGAGCGAATAGCCCCTGTTGGCCTGGACAAGGTACTGCCTGAAGCCAAAGCCGCAGCAGTGACGCCGCTCAGGATAATCGATGACATCACCGCCCCATGACTCCACCATACCAACCAGCACGTGCGGGAACTCCGCACCGCCGACACCGTACTTAGGGAACATCTTCGAGTAGTGACAGCCGATGTGCTCAACCACCTTCAGAGGCTTGCCGGTAGTAATGTCAGCGAGGTTGTACTTCGCCTTGCGTGCAATCTCATCCCTGAACTTATAAATGATGTCACTTGTGTGCGAGATGGTTTCCGGCACCTCGAAGGTGCGCCCTGTGGCCTTGTATAAATCCTCGCGGGTGCGCTCGAGTGTCTCCGGGAAGTGCTTCCATGTCTCAAGTATCTCGGTATAGATACCGAATGAGGTGACACACGAAATTGCAATATGCCTGTACCCGGCCTCAGTGGCCAGGGAGAAGTGACGAGCCACAACGGCCTGTATAGTCTCGAATGGAACCACGTCGCCGTGATAGCCGATACCTGTGCAGGTTGTATGCCTCGGATCCTCAAAGACATCCTTGCCCAGGTCGTTCCGGAGGATCTTCAGAAATACCTGCTCCGAGCCGGCAAAGAATGTCTGCCTGATGCACGACCTGACGTAAAAGAAATGATCATCGGGTATCTCTTTCTGGTACTCTGCCCAGATACGCTTCTTACCTTCCGGTTTCATAGACATCCCTCCTTACGTCCTCAGGTTCGCACTGATGGCAGCCGCTGTCAGCCGTTACCACATGCCTGAAATATTCAAAGTCACGGCCTTCCTTTTTGAACTCCATGCCCATCTCCTCCGCCTTTTTCTCAGAAGCCTCCTCGATTGTATCATAGAGATCCTGCCCGCCTGTAACCTTGAAGATGCTCTTCAGCTCATCCAGCACATCGTCGGGGATAAGTCGCGTGGGCCCCTCCTTGCCGTTCAGCTCACCGCCGAGGCGTGCCAGGGAATCGTCCATGTACTTGAAATAGTGCTCCCATGCAGGACCCTGCTCCGGGTGTGCATCGGGATCAACATCATATGATACAACGCAGTATCCGTGCCTGAGGACATTGTCACCCACAGTGCGCTTGATGGCGAACTGCTGCCTCCCCTTTTCTGATGCAGTGAAATATCCAAGCTCCTGCGAGAGTTTCCTCAGGGCCATGATCACCATCCCGGGGGTGTTGCCCCTTGGGCAGCGGGTCTTGCAGCTCATGCACTGGCCGCAGTACCATATTGTCTCGCTCTTCAGCAACTCCCTGATTACATCATTGTTACGCGATTGAACGAGATCCACGACCCTGCGCGGGTCATAGTTGTAATACTCGGCTGCAGGACAGATGCCTGTGCAGATTCCGCAGTTCATGCAGGCCTTCAGTCCCTCCTCGAAGCGGACGTCCTGCATGAGTCGTGAATAGAGATCTTCCATAAGTTCAGTTACAGCTCTTTTAGGGAAGTTCAAAATTAGCAAGGACTTATGAGGGCGGGAACGGGCTTTTAGCCTATTTTTCCTGAGTATTTATACTTAGCTGTCAGGCAACAGAGTGAAGAGCATATGAAAATAGTCCGCCAACTGGTGGGTCATTTTAGTGACGGAGCCATATTGCAGGGAAGGCAATAGTGTATTGGCTGTAGGGCTTGAAGCATTGCAGATGCGCAATGCCCACCTACCTGCCAAACAACGCCTCAATGACCCCGTAATTGATACTGCAATTCTCAATCCGGATATTTTCGGTGAGCTGCATCAGGACCCGGTGCGCCTCATCCGGCGATGGGGCCGGCCCGGCACCCTTCCAGTAATCAATGATCTGCTGGTAACCTTCAGGTATCTCCACATTCATTACACCGCTCTCAGACCCGAGTTTCTTAATTGTCCACCATGCCCAGCCGATGCTGTCCGCCTCAAAGAGCTGAACAGCCGACCGGTACCATTCGTTGTTGTTCTCACCTGACTCGCCCATCCACAGCGGGACATTGTGTGCATCCCTGATATCCAGAAACTTCTGAATGGTCTCAACGGTGGTCGGACTCCAGTACTTGTGGAAACTGTAAACCATGTTATTGTCCCACGCCGGGGTCAGTCCCTCGAAGTCAGTCGCAAAATGATTGCCTTCAATGAAGATGATATGGTTGTTGTCAACCAGCCTGATTGCTGCTGTTATCTCTGTCAGAAGCTGCCGGAGAGCCACATTGCCCTCAAGTGGATAATTGGTTTCATTGATCAGGTCATAACCGCCAATCCACGGTTCATCCCGGTATCGTTCTGCGAGCTTATGCCATAAGGTTATCGTCTTCCATCGGTTCACCTCATTATCCCACAGTTTCGGTTTGGTGGTATCCACGTCTGCAATGGGGATATCATTCCCCTGCCCTCCCGGTGCAGCATGCAGGTCAAGGATGAGAAAAATTTCATTGGCAGCACACCAGGCCAGCAGCGAGTCGGTCATCTCGAATCCCTTCTCAATCCACGTGAACTCACCGGCCACCGGCTCTGCTTCAACCGGAGGAGTGAACAGGTTATAATGCATCGGAAGCCTGACCGAATTGAATCCCCAGGCTTTCAGTGAATCTATATCCCGCCTGGTGACCATGTTAGCCAGCCATGCAGCATAAAACTCCTCGCACCTTTCCTCTCCTGTAAGGGCTGCGATTTTCTTCCTGATATCATACTGCGCAGGGGCGACACCTGACAGCTTCAGCATGTAAGGTTCCTGTAGCATCCATCCACCCAGCCCGATACCGCGCAGGAGCACATATTCACCATTCCCGTCTATTATATGCCGGCCATCCGTTTTCAGGAAACTGGTCGGGGCTGGTTTGCATGAGGTCATCAAGCATGTCACCGCAAGTAAAATCAGGGCTTTTTTCATTTCTCAGATTTAAAATCCGGTATGCAATATAAATAATTTGTCCGAATGAATAACTTTAATCCCAAAGCCTTATCCATGAAAAAAACCGGATTACTTTGCATCGTCCTGGTTGCATTGACAGCCGTCACCCTGACTTCCTCCTGCAGGAAGGAGAACATCGTCACCTTCCGGTCACTTCTAAGGGAGATGACTGACCCTGAAGCTGTTACCCGTTACCCTGATCCATCCTACCGGCTTTTGCAGTACAGCTCGTACGACAGGCGCAGTATCCACCCCGACAGCGCCGGGTGGTTTGCCAACAATGATTATACCCACTTCATAAGGGAGGAAGTGAATGAAGGACGGCGCGAGTATGTCATGCTGGAAGCTGACGGTCCGGGTGCAATAGTCCGGTGGTGGATGACCTTCGGTAATGCCAACGCCCTTAACTCATACATCAGGGTATATATCGACGGGCAGACCACACCGGTTATCGAGGGAATGGCACCTGAACTTATCGGCGGGGGAGTTCTGGCACCCGCGCCGCTCAGCTCTTCCGTCTCCCCCCTGACCGAACCGCAGCGCCGCGGATATAACCTCTACCTGCCCATCCCCTTCTCTGAAAAGTGCAGGATCACACTTGAAAACGACTCCATCGTCATCAGTCCCCGGAGACGCACGCCTTCAATATATTACAATATTGATGCAAGGCTGTACGAGGAGAGTACCCGGGTTGAGTCAGCAAGAAGCGAAACCTTCACGTCAGATTCCCTGTCGATAGCGGAATGTGCATCATACCTGATCTCAGGTGAAAGTGACGGCAGCCCTGACAAGGATGAGACGAAAAGATCTTCGGAAGGGATATTTGCTCCGGGAAAGGAATGTGTCATCAGTGTCTCCGGGAGCGGACTTGCAGTAAACAGAATTAAACTGTCGATAACCGCAAAAGACACCGCAACCGCACTGAAAGGAACGCTCGTCCGCATGAGTTTCGATGGGCGGCAGACGGTGGAGGTTCCTGCCGGGAATTTCTTCGGCACAGGCTATTCCGGTAACAGTTACAGGACACGTTTCACTGCCGCAGACCCGGCAGGAACATTGACCTCCTCCTGGCTGATGCCCTTCCGCGACAGCTGCAGAATCAGCATCTTCAACGGAACGGCAGACAGCGTGGGCATCAGGGTCGAAACGACACTAACACCTTACAGTTGGGACCAATCCTCGATGCACTTCGGCGCATCATGGAGGGAGTATGCAAACTTCGAAACGGCCGGATCAGAAAACACAGGGGGTACCGGGCTCCACTCCGATGTCACAATCGCGGAACTAAACGGTAAGGGAGTGTACGCCGGGGATGCAATGGTCATTTTTAACACCGCCGATGCGTGGTGGGGTGAAGGGGATGAAAAGATATTTGTAGACGGCGAGTCATTCCCGTCATCCATCGGCACCGGCACCGAGGACTACTTCGGATATGCCTGGTGCCGGCCGGAGATATTTGATCATCCTCTCATTGCACAACCTGCCGGCTCAGGCAACTTCCATCCCGGCATGAGTGTCAACATGCGCTACCGCATCCTCGACGCCATTCCCTTCAGTGAATCAATTAAAGCTGACATCGAGATGTGGCACTGGGTGAAGACCACCGTAAGCTTCTCACTGACATCATTCTACTACCTTGCCCCGGTGGAACAAAAGGACTGAACTAACCTCTCTCTTTGCCTGTGCAGGTACGGTGACAGGACGACCCGTCATTCTGCCTGTAGTACTTAACGACCCGGTAATGCATCATTCGCTTTTATTGCCCTCCGTGTACGGTAACGGAGCCAGATTCCGGTGACCGTGAAGAGAATGAGTGATATCCCGGCAAATGTGGTATAGATGAGCTTGAAGATTTCACCGTCAACACCCAGAAGCTTGTCAATAATCGACATGTCATGGATATCTTCCACCACATCCGACCTGCGGTGCTCCAGGTGCAGCACCTCGCCTGTGGCGCCGTCAAGCTGTACACCGTGATAGTGATGGGCAAACACGAACTTCACCATGCCATTGTCAGGCCTGATGTCTATCCGGTCAATCTCCTCGCTCAGTCCATCCCTGCCGTTCTCGCGCAATGTCATGACGGCAATGGTTCTCAGGGAGTCGAGCGGCAGCCACAGGGCAAAGTCTGTCGTGGTTCCCTGGTGTGAATCAGGGTGCAGATACCCGTTACTGTTCTTCTTCCATCCCAAAAGAATGCCTGAAACGGCTATAATAAGCAGTGCAACAGAGAGGAACGAGGCAGTGAGACGATGAATACGCCGCATGGTTTTCATTGTCCCGCTTTTCCCCGTCCTCACAGTATTTATTGCCATTACGCCAGTGCTTTTTTCAGGCCAGCAAAGAAAGCACTATCGGTTTGAAATTCCAAAGCCTCTTCCAGGGTTGAAATTGAGGACAGGCCATTGCCACTTTTCCATGACAGTACCGGTTGTTGTTTCACTCACGCTGCCGCAGGTGATCGTGACGGTATATGTACCCGGCTGAGCCCTCATGGTGTTCCAGTAAATCTTCCCGATACCTGTTCCGGGTCTCAACTTCTGCTCATGACGTTTTTCTCCCTTGCTGTCAGTAACCGTAATCACAGCCTCCTCCTTAAGGGTCCCGGACCGGTAGAACCATATCTCGAGGCCGTTAGGTTCATTCGGAGTGAGGAGATGGTTGCTGCCTGTCATCTGATAATTACCCCAAAATGCCTGCTGAGAGAAGTTCATCTGCGGCTTGGGTTCAATGGCGAAGAGATGCAGTGGCTTCTGAATGATTTCGGGAGTCATCTGCTGCAGCGGCGAGATATCTGTTATCCAGGCTGCCCTGCCATAAGTACCAACTATCAGGTCATTCTCACGCGGATGAACCATGATGTCACGCACAACGGCCGGGGGCATGTTCGCCTTCAGCGCCTCCCAGTTCCCGCCCCTGTTGAGCGAGACAAAGACACCATTATCATTCCCCGCAAACAGAAGGTTCGGGTTGCGGTGATCTTCAATAACAACACTGACAGGGAATTCCGGAAGACCTGCAGTAATTCTTTTCCAGGTTACACCGAAGTCGTTGGTGACATAGATATGCGGATCCATGATGTCATCGGTATAACCCGATTTCGCAACATAGGCTGTACCAGCCTCGAAAGCAGAGGGGTATACGCGGCTGACCCACATCCCTGCGGGAGCTCCGGCTTCGGCCAGTGCCGCAGTCACCTCTTTCCACGTGTTGCCATGATCTGTCGTTAAATGAACATGCCCGTCATCAGTACCTGCCCAGATAATGCCGGCTTTAACCGGCGATTCGGCAAGAGTGGTGACGGTACAATAGCGGATGTGCCCCTTGCCGTGGATTTTGTCCGGATCATTTCCGGTCAGGTCGGGACTGATCTCCTCCCAGTTTTTACCCCGGTCGAGGGAGCGAAGCACCATCTGCGCGCCGGTGTAGATTATTGAATTATTATGCGGTGATAGTGCCAGCGGCGTGGTCCAGGTGAAGCGGTAGAAAGGCTGACCCTCAGCCGCTACCGGAGTGATAGGCACCCGCTCGCCCGTAGCCTGGTCAACCCTGTGATGCGAGCCGAACTGGGTTGTGTAATAAATATACCTGTTGTTCTCACGGTCAACCTTAGAATACATACCGTCCCACATGCCCGTTATGACCCAGTCAGAGGCGCTTATGGAGCCTGCCCATCCGTTGGATGGAGCCTTCCATGCCTCATGGTCCTGCAGCCCGATGTATATGTTATACGGAGTCTCCATGTCTGCCTCCACGTGGTAGACCTCACCCAGAGGAATGTGATAATAATGGTTCATTGACCGTCCGCCGTCATAGGTGGAATAGATTCCCCCGTCCGATCCGAGCATCATGTGCCTGGGATCTTTCGGGTTTATCCAGAAGACCCTGTTGTCACCGAAGTTGGTCTGGAAACGGTCCTGCTGCCTCCCGAGAGGCCAGGTCTTTCCTCCGTCAAGGGTATAGAACATCCCCACACCAACTACATACACCTTGTCCGGATCAACCGGGTCAACGGCTATCCTGTTGAAGCTGTATGCAGCCTTGCCGCTTACATCGTTCTTTTCGGGGTCATTGATCCTCTTCCACTTCTTCCCGCCGTCGCGGGTGATATAAACTTCGCCACCTATCAGGTTGTCAAAGGAGTGATCGGTGAATTCATCAAAGGGTACTGGTGCACTTGGATCAACACCTGGCTTCAAGTTCAGGTTCTGGACTACCGCAACAACGATATCCGGGTTTGCACGGTGAATGTCAAGACCAATTCTTCCAAGAGGCCCTGATGGCAGGCCTCCTGTAAGCACGTTCCAGTTCCTGCCGCCATCAACGCTCTTGAAAATGCGGCTCTTCACACCGCCCGGTTCATAGTTCCATGCCGTCCGCTCCTTCTCATAGGTAGCGGCATAGAGAATATCAGGGTTCACCGGGTTGACAACCAGGTCAATCACCCCTGTCTTGTCATCGATATAAAGCACCTTCTCCCAGCTTCTGCCGCCGTTGGTGGTTTTAAATACGCCTCTCTCCTCATTGGCTGACCACAGGTTTCCCATGGCAGCCACCCACACTACCGACGGATTTTTAGGATGAATCATAATCCTGGCAATATGGCGGGTGCTTTTAAGTCCCATGTTTGTCCAGGTCTTGCCGGCATCAGTCGATTTCCAGATACCATTGCCGTAATAGGAGGACCTTGCATTGAATGCATCGCCAGTGCCCACCCATACCACTTCAGGGTCAGAAGGTGCCACGGCGATGTCACCGACGGCGCCCGTATTGAACTGGTCAGAGACACATTCGAAAGTCGTGCCGTTGTTAACGGTCTTCCACACTCCCCCGCTGCGGGGCCCTACATACCAGGTATATTTATGCTTCTCACCGGGGTTCTCGGGTACGGCAACAGCTCCCACCCAGGCGCTGATTCTGAATGCCCCGAGGTTGCGGTAGGTGAAGGCATCGTACCCGCCGGGCAGTGATTGCTGCGCCCTGAGCGGGAATGTCAACACGGCAAGAAAAAGTACAATGATGATTCTCGGTAGGGCTTTCCTGATTCTCTGCATGATAAAAATTTTAGTGTTTTAAAAAATTAGGGCCGCCAATGTATAGCCCATCAGCGGCCCTTTCAAAATTCGAATAGTACTATTTGGTGCCGGGCCTCCAGCTGAAAGGCTTAGTGTCCCACACCGTTCCCTTCTTGAAATAGTCAGGCTGTCCAAGGGCAGAAACTGACGGGTTCTTCTCTATCTCGTCAGGCGGATAGGGATTTCTCCTTGGAAAGGTGTTAGTGTTTATCACCTGGTTGATGGTGGTAAAATCAAGTTTCGGATAACCAGTACGTATGAAGTCAAAGTATGATTCAGTGGTCTCAAAAGTATTTGCTATGTACTTCTGCGTCATGACCAGCTCCTGGGCTGCCTCGACTGAAGTTGGCATTGTCAGGGCAGGCTGGGCAAGATATGTTAAGATGTCAGCTTCAGGCACACCATGATACTCCATGTCAGCCCTGATGCCGGCCTTCATCGCTGTCTCGGCAGGGACATACTCACCCTTGAGAGCGTGTGCTTCAGCCTTTAGGAACAGGTTCTCAGAATACATCATGATCATATCGGGATATGTCTGGGTGCAATAACTCATTGACCATCTTGACGGTCTGTCGCCAGCCACCGATGATGTCCCGCTCCTGTGGCCGATATAACCTCCTGCTTCAGCTTCAGTCCAGAAGATCATCCTCCTCGGATCGTTGAGGTCATTCAGCAGATCAACTATATAAACGGATGGAGTCATGCCTGCAGCCGAGTAATCATATAGTGATTCCTCGTAAATATAGCTGTCAAACTGAAGGCTAGCCTGGTGCGCCCAAACACACATGTCATCGTTGTTCTGTATCCCGTTCTGAAGGTATTGCAGCACAAGATCAGCCTGGCCTGCCGCGGTCTTGCCCGGAAGATAGGTCAGCCTCATGGCATAGCGGGCCTTGAGAGAGTAACAGAGACGTGTCCACTTTTCAAAGTCAGCTCCATAGATGTAGTCCTGTGCTTCAGTGGGAACAAGATCCCCCGGATCACTGGCTGCGAAGCACTCGATGGCTTCATCAAGAAGGGCATTTGCATGAGCGTAAATCTCCTCGAGCGAATTCACATTCGGGTAAGGAAACTCAGAGCCCTTTAGAGCCTCATCAAGCGGGGCCTGATCATAGTAATCGGCCATGGTGAACCAATGCCATGCAGATATAACCGCACCGATCCCCTGGAACCGCTTATTACCGTTCTCTTTGGCCTTCTCATAGAGCGCATGGGAGTGCATCAGTGCTCCTGAATAAGCTCCCCATATCTCGCCACCGTAATCAGTCGATATCTCAAACCTGGTCTCGTAACCCTGGGTACCGTCAGACGCATACCAGAGCAACCAGTCCTTCATGCCGTTCCACCACACGAAAAAAGTAACGGCCTGCTGAGCCCATTCCGACTCGACCCCGGTAAGGTAGACACCCTCATCTATTGCCGGAGACTCGGTAATAGCATTAGGGTTGTAGTCAATGTCCAACCACTTCTGGCATGAACTCATCGCGAACAATACCAGGACTATTATACTGATCTTTATAAGTATCCTTTTCATTTGACCGTATGTTAAAGGGTTATATTAAGTGTAAGAGCATAGGTCCGAAGGGATGGGAAACTGTAATTAAACCATGCATTACCGTTGGAAATGCCATTGGTGTTTGTTTCCACATCGGAACCTGAGAATCCATCCTTGAACCTGCGCCACAGATTTCTTCCGGCGAAGGAGACATCAAGACCTTTAAGATGCAGAGCATCTGCGACCTTATCAGGCATACTGTATGAAAGTGCAACCTCCCTCAGCTTGATGAAATCACGGGGCTGGATATTGTCCTCTTCCGTTGACTGGCAGACGGTCTGATAATAGCTGCTGTAGTAAGTCCATTCGGTTTTAACCGGGCTGGTTGTAACAACCTGCTGGTTATCATAATCATAGTGACCCATAACACCTTCGAAAACTATCCGGTTATCTTCAGGACGGTTTTCCTGGAGCGGAGACATCCCGTAATATGTCAGGTAGTGTTCATCGAAGTTATCAATCAGACCGCCCTTCTGAATATCGAGCTGGGCCATAAGGGTTATATTCTTGTATCTGAGACTGTTTCTGATACTGCTAACCCAGTCCGGAGAGATTTTGCCAAAGATCTTTCTTCCTCTCGGATCAATAATCGGCCTTCCGTAGATTGTCCGGTCAGTACCGGTTGACCCCTGGTCACTTAATACGAGGTTACCTTCATCATCACGGAGAAATGCATCGCCATAGAGAACCGGGTAAGGCTGTCCGACGATTGCCCATCCGCCTGAACCCAGATCGATCGGCTCATCATTTTCGCCAAGATCATCAACCATCGAATTGTCTTTTGACCAGGTGAGTGACAGATCCCATGTGAAATTATTCGTCTGAACAGGCACTGAAGTAATACCAAGTTCAATTCCTTTATGGGTTATTCCCCCGATATTGATCCATCCGCCATCGTAACCTGTTGAATTGAGCAGCTGCTGCCACAGGATCTGGTTGGTACTCCAGTTGTTATACAGTGCAAGGTCAAGTCCGAGCCTGTTCTTGAAGAACCTCATTTCAAGTCCGGCCTCAATCTCACTCTTGAACTCATTGGCGAGATCAGGGTTGGGGTAGGTTGAACTCGGGAGATAGCTGTTCTGGCCGTTGAATGGCCATGAGTGCCCCAGCCAGTCCTGACCTGAAGCCTGTGAAAGGATCACATTCGTTGTATAGGCTGAAGCAGGTGCTCCAACCTTTGCATAGCTTAACCGCAGCTTACCGAAGTCAAGGAATTTGGCATCCGGCAAAAGCTCGCTGAACACAAATCCAAGGCTGTGGCTGGGATAGAAGAAAGCATTATTTATACTTGAAGCCCAGTCATTTCTGCCTGTAACGGTATAGTAAAGAAGGCTTTTATATCCTATCCTGGCTTCGCCGAAGAGTGACCATGATCTGAACATCCCATAGCTTGAACCTGCAGTGTATGTTGAAACATTCGAGGAGTTATAAATGCCTGGTACAACAAGGCCACTGCCTTCAAAGTTCATTGAGTTCCAGGAATTCTGTACAATGTTGTGGCCGGCCATCACATTGACTGTAAAATCGCCAAAGGTATTGTCATATGTAATCATCTCCGTCGATTCAACATCCTTACTGCCGTTATTGTAACGGTTGAAAACACCCTGTGTCTCTACAAGGCCTCCCTTGTTCTTATAGTTCTGGGAGACGCTGGTATTTGTGCTTACACCGGTGACTGACCTGAAGTTGAGATGTTCGGCAATCTTGTATTCTAATGATAATGAGCCGACGAATCTTTCCCGGGTTATGTTGTTGCCGGTACTTTGCAGGGTGTATAGATATGGATCACGTCCGCCTCCTCTGAATAGCCTCAACGTTCCGTCTTCCCTATAGATCGGATAGGGATTCCATGACGGCGGCGAGGCTATGAGAGTATTAATAAAGGTATAGTTGGCATTCCCCTCCTCCATCCTGTCGATATCCTGGTTTGAATACATGGCATTGGAGGTGACAGTAAGTTTTGGGGTGAAGTTGAATGTGGTGTTGGCATTTATGGAATTTCTCTTATAGCCAAGAGGTCCGACAACACCATCATTATTTGTGTTTGAATAGGAAACGAAATATTTTGCCTTGTCGGTTCCTCCGGTAACACTAACGGTGTTGTCCATTGTATAGCCTGTCCTGAAGACCTGCCACCTGTCATAATACTCAACACCGTCAAGGTCGGCAATGCGCGGACCCCAGGAGGTTGATGAGAACTGTGTATCACCGTTGATGTAGACCCAGTCATATGTAGACATACTGAAGTTCCCCTGTGCCCATGTCTTCTGCAGTGGTATCTCATAGATCTTGTCAAACGAGGATGTGTGCTTAAAGTTGATAACCGGCTTCTGATCTGAGGCGCCTGATTTAAGGGTAATCAGGATAACCCCGTTCGCGGCACGGCTTCCATAAAGAGCTGAGGCAGCTGCACCCTTGAGGACGCTGAGTGATTCTATAGCGTTGGGATCAATATCAGCGAGACCGGAAGAGGAACCTGAGTTGTCAGCATCAAAAGGCACACCGTTAACCACAAAGAGTGGCTGGTTGGAGCCAGTGATTGATGATCCTCCCCGGAGCACTATCCTGGTACCGCTACCAGCCTGGCTCGACGTGGTGGAGATGCTCAGCCCTGCCACTTTCCCGCTAAGGGCCGTTGCAAAACTGCTGGTTCTGGTTGCAGTAAGCTCATCAGACTTAACCTCACTTGTAGAGTAACCAAGTGCCTTTCTCTCCGTCCTGATACCCAAAGCCGTGACAACTATCTCGTCCATGACCTGGGTGTCTGACTCCATAACGACATCAATGGTTGTTCTCCCTGCGATGTCAACCTCCACCTTTCTCATTCCCACAAAGCTGAATACAAGAGTGTTCTCGCCTGCCGGAACATTCAGAGTGTACTTGCCGTTGGCATCGGTCATCACCCCCAGGGTTGTACCCTTGATCTGGATCATTACCCCGGGGACTTCTGATCCGTCCTCGGCGCTGGTGACGGTCCCCTGAACCTGTCGCGTCTGGGCATAAGCCACTGAGACGGTGACAAGGACCATAGCAAAAAACAAAAGGATTTTTCTCATAAATTGATTGGGTTAGGTTATTAATAGGGTTAAAAACTGTCACTTACAGTGTATCCTGATGACCTCAACCTCACAGATCAACTCACAACCAGGTTACTATGAGAAAATTGAAATTACCACCTCGGCCTGCGGATCTTGTCCTTTTCATTGACAGGATTGGCGTCAAGAACGAACATACCGCGTCCGTGGGTGGCAATTATAATCATGTTATCACGCGGGTGAACCTGCAGGTCATGCACATAGGCAAAAGGCAGGTCACCGAGCACATCCCACCTTGCTCCGCCGTCCTTGCTTATATAGACTGAAGCATCGGTACCCACATAGAGAATATCCTTCTTAACCGCATCCTCCCTGATGACATTGACGGGGCCAACGGGTATATTGCCGGAGATGTCCGTCCAGGTGTCGCCAAAATCTGTTGACTTCCATATATATACCTGGAAATCGTCATCACGCCTTCCCGTCTGTGTCATATAAACTGTCCCAAGGTCATATTTCGATGCGACAATTCGAGACACCCATCTGACCGGAACGTTTTTCGGTTTAAGCTCTGTCCATGCTTTGCCGCCATCCTTTGTACGCCAGATCCTGCCGTCATCAGTCCCTGCATAGAGCAGTCCTGCCCTCATTGGCGACTCATCAAGCGTCTGAATTGTCTGGTAGCTGATGTCCCCCGTCTTTTTGGGATCATTGAATGTGAGATCGGGACTTATGAACTCCCATGTGTTTCCCTTGTCACGTGACATCATGACATACTGCATCCCGTGATAAACGATGTCAGGGTTATGCGGTGAGAGAACGGTTGGAGCCACCCACTGGCCCCTGAGCCTCGGCTCATCGGCAAACCTCACCGGCAGCAGATCCTTGCGGCTGGCAGGGTAGTTGTCTGCCTCAGCCCTGGCAAGAGCACCATAGAACGTACTGGAATAGATGGTGTTGTTGTCGCGGGGGTCTACTGCATGGGAACTGCCCTCGGCCCCGAGTGTATTGGTGAACTCCACAGGCATTACCCTGTCGCGGCCCCGGGAGAGGTCAACGCTGCCGTAGAAGCTGTGATGATCCTGTATGGAACCAAAGACCCTGAAGGGTACGTTGAAATCATAGGCGATGTTGTAGAACTGGGCCAACGGCAGCTCTTCAATCGGATACTTCCATGTAGCGCCTTTGTCATACGATATTGTAAGGCCACCGTCCTGAACATTGAGGACATAATTGGGGTTGTTCGGATCGATCCAGAGACCGTGATGGTCGGCATGAGGGCCGCGTAGTATCTTGTAGGTGGCGCCGCCGTCAACCGACTGGTGGAGCTGGATGCCCAATGTATAGATTGTATTTTCATCCTTCGGGTCAACCCTGATCTGACCAAAGACCCACCCGTAGGTTCCGGAGTGACGCTCCATGTAAACCTTTGTCTCCTCGGTGAGCCCGCTGACCTGCTTCCATGATGCGCCGGCATCGTCGGAACGGTAAACGGTGGCACCCTTAATGACATCCTGTTTCTGGCGTCCGTAGGAATCGAGCTCCCCGGGTTTCGCCTGGTAGGCTATTTCATAGTTGTCAAGCAACAGGTAGAGCACGTCGGGATTGGAGAGCGAGATGTCCACGCCTATTCGCCCGCGGTGCTGTGGTGCAGGCAGACCGGTATTGATCTCCTTCCAGTTTTTGCCGCCGTCAACCGACTTCCATACACCGCAATGACGGGTATCGGAGAAGGTGCGCGGGTCGTTCCACTTCAGCCTCATGCGCTCCCATGTGGTTGCATAGATGGTGTTGGGATCACGCGGATCAAGAACGATGTCAAAAACACCGGTGTTCTGGTTCACCGAAAGTATCTTCGTCCAGCTCTTTCCTCCGTCAATGGTTTTGTAAAGGCCTCTCTCCTCGTTGGGGGTCCACTCATGACCGGGAGATGCAACGTAGACTATATCGGTGTTTTCTGGGTTTATCCTGATCCTGCCGATGGTATGGGTGTTCTCAAGCCCTGCAAGACTCCAGTTTTTCCCTCCGTCAGTTGTTTTGAACACTCCGCAGCCGGCATTTGAACTGCGGAAGATATTGGCTTCGCCGGTTCCAACCCATACCACATCCGGGTTCTTCGGGTCGATTGCTATGTCGCCGATGGAGGACGTAGGCATCTTATCGAATACCGGCTCGAAGGTAGTCCCTTCGTTCACCGATTTCCATACCCCTCCGGTAGCTGATCCTACCCATATAATATACTGTCCGCCCCTTGGAGAGATTGCCTCCACATCAGTGCACCTGCCACTGATGTTGGTGGGTCCGATATACTGCCAGTGCATATCCTTGTAAGGCGATGCGGCAATCATCTCAGCCTGGGCGCTGAACATCTTAACGCGCTCGGTACCCGTAAGCACAGGCTGCTTGGCCTGCGAAAAAACCTGCAAAGGGATTGCAGCAAGCATCAATACAGACAGTACAGTCAAAACAGATGCAGTCATTCTTTTCGTCATGATAATCTTGTTAGGTTAGTAATCAGGTTAAGTGTAGTACTTACACTTTATGGGTCAAAAAAAAACTGTTAACTTCTCCTGATAAATATATGAAACCTGACAGAATACAATACATGCTCCTTAACACAAAATGAAATATTTAACATTTTTTCAGAAGAATTCACATTTGCCGGCACTTTCTGTAAAAACTCAAAACAATCAACGGGTTTTCTATTCAGAAAGGAAACGCATAAAATTGCTAAGCAGCCAGGACAAAGATGCCAGTTATGCTGCTGCTAAAGTGCAGCTATGAAGAAATTGTCATATGCTTTTCACCTGGTGTATTGCCTCGCACACCGCTGCATATCTCCAGGCTTTCATTAAGAGCCGGATAATAAACAGTGACTGAGTCGCAATAAAGAAAAGGAAAACCATGATTCCCTTGTCTGGTGTTGCACTTGCAGCAAACCAGAACAGGGCAACAATGGACACTGCATTGATTAACACAATAGCCAGCACGGTCAGGTAAGAAAGCCAGAATCTCTCTTTCAATGCCCGGAATCCTGCACCCAGAGCTCTGAATGTCTTTTTCGATCCCGTGGCGGCTATCCATCTCCTGGAGGCGTCGGCCACGAAAAGCCAGATCGGCAATCCCAGAGCCCACAATGCATAAAACAGGTACATGAGTTTTCCGGATGACATCTGTGACCCTGAAATAGCCATTTTCAAAATTCCTGGCAGCCCTATCAGCACAAATGTGTAAGCTCCGATAATGAGCATCATCAGAAGTGCGATCTTAAGGAAAGGTATGAAATTGCCGGCAGATGCCCTGAGAAAATCCGAAACCCTGAGTCTGCCCCAGGCCAACGTGAATCGCCGGAAGAGTCCTCCGGCAAAGAATGTCATAAGAAAGAACCCGACTGTGCCAAGAAGCAGGCTGCCGGCTGACACGGATGCCATCAAAGCCATGAGAGGCTTGCCAATATCACCTGCAATACCGATATCAAATCCGTTGCTGAGCCGCTCGACAGCCATACTGTTGCCGAAAATCATATTAAAAGAGGTTCTCAGCGGATAGACAACGGCCAGTGTGATCACAAGGGTGGTGCACCAGATAAACAGTATCAGTTTATATGACGATGCCGCATTCACGGCTCCATTCTTCAGCGTTCTTAAAAGACTCATCCCTGTAATGTTAAATTGTGAAAATAGTAATCATCATCTGCATGAGAAACACAAACTTGTTCATCATTCGCCTGGATGCAGTATGTTTAGGTTCCAGGGTATAGGAGTTGTTGATGCGATTGACATCCATGTCTATCTTGTCATCCGGGTCAATCTTTGCCCAAACAACCTTGCCCGGTCCGGTATACTCAAAGTCCCGGTAACCGGCAATGCCATCCCATGTCTCCCTCACCTCATCACCGTTGTCAAACCTGACCAGCACCTCAACTGGAAGCTTCACCTCACCCAGTCTCTCGATGCTGACTCTTGACAGGTAAAGCGTGTCGCTGGTCCGGTCACTGCGGATGTATGTAACCGAGTCGCCGTCAACCACTCCCGAGTAACTCCTGATTTTGTGGCTGGTAATTCCTGACAGCCTGTAATCACATATTCCGCTGCCGTAGAGCACCTGGTCAAAGAACCAGTTCATATTTTCACCAAATATATCGCCATGCTCGTTCTTTACAACATCATTCACCACAGCAATGAAGTCTTTTCCGGAGGGATGTCTGAAAGCCCAGCGGCGGTAATACTCCCTGAAGACATTATCCATCGTCTTTGTTCCGATAAGCCCCTCCAGAGTATGTAACCATGTGGCTGCCTTGTTGTATGACATCATATAGTAAGTATCGTGAGGATACATCCATGAGGGAAGGTCATTTGTGGCGATGTTGTGTCCCGGGGAGGTGATGTAACTCAGTCGCCCCTGGTCGGCATCCGACATCTTGATGAATGGAAGATTCAGTTGGCCATAGCCGTCGCCATAATAGTGATCAACGATGCGCTGCTCCCAGTAGGAATTGATTCCCTCATCCACCCAGGGCTCCTCGAATTCATTACTTGCCAGTATGCCCATGAAGTAGGCATGACCGAACTCATGAATGGTAGTACTCTCCGCCATTGTGAGAAACGACGGCACAGCTCCTCCGCCCATGGATGTGAACAGGGTGGTGTACTCCATCCCTCCTGCTCCGGCTCCCGAAAGAGGCGGATCAACGAAGGTAAGATGGGGCCACGGATAGGGTCCTACCCTCTCATCAAGATACTCAAGTGCATAAATAACAGCTTCAAACTGTTTATCTGCCTTTTTAAGTGCGCTTTCAGTTGTCAGAAATATGATATCAACATCGTTCCATTTTCTTGTAAGAACCTTGTATCCCGGCCAGGCGGTGAATGCAAAGTCAACGATATCCTCCGCCCTCCAGACCACCTTCTTTAGACCATCGCCAAGATCAATCTCCTCAATGAGCATTCCTCCGGATCCGGTCACAAAATCCGAAGGGAGAGTAACTGATACATTGTAAACGGAATGATTTGCGTAGAACTCCGAATTGGGATGGAACTGATGGCAGTTCCATCCGTCGTTTTCACGCTGGCGCATGCCGGCCGTCTCATAAACTCCGAATTTTGGAAACCATTGTGCCACAAATTGATAGTCATCCACGTACCCTGTTCTTACTATCGGCGAAGGCAGCTTGGAAATGAACTCGATATTTAGTGTCAGAGTGTCTCCTGACTCCACGGCTACGGGAAGACCTACCCTCATTACCGTCCTGTCATTGATATTACCGTCATCGGGCGAGACATACGTGAGGGAGTCAAGCAGGTTATTGCCAATGCCGTCAGTGACGGAGTTTACCTTCACCCATCCCCAGCCATCGTCCCCGGCAGCTGACCATCGCCCCTGCGAGGCAAAAGTGCTCTTGTTGCTGCTGAAGGCATTGAGATACATGTGCATCATTGCCTCGCCCACCGGAGCTGAGGAGTGGTTGACCCAAAATGCGGTCATCCGGCCGGTGAGAGTGTGTAACTCCGGATCCAGTACAACGTCAATATCATAACCTGTCAGCCTGGCACTCAGAGGTTTGTCTACTACAACCTGTCCGCCGGCTGCGAATGGCAGCAGGCAAAAGAAAACAAAAAAAAACCTTCTCATTACCGTCCGTTTAATGAATAAACTCATAAAACTAAGTCATAATTTCCATCCTTTACTAACTTTGCACAAATTTCTTATTTTGTGCAATGGCAAAGAGAAGCACGCGTGATATGATAGTTGAAGTTGCAGCCGGGTTGTTTGCCACCGTCGGGCTGCTAAGGACAACGATGGAGACAATAGCTTCAGCGGCCGGTCGGGGAAGGCGGACGGTTTACATGTATTTCAGCAATAAGGCAGAGATATATGACGCCGTGGTTGAGGCGGAGATCCGGCATATCACAGCACCGTTGAGCATCCTGGTCAGGACGGATGATCCACTTGAGATCATCCTGACCCGTTACGGTGAGGAGCGGGCCAGGGCAATTGGCCGGCTTCTCGGGAGAAATCCGTTGCTTTTGAAGGATTTCGCACAGGGTCACAACAGGATTGAGAGGTTAAGGGACAATCTGTACAAGGCAGAAATGAAGATACTCATACCGCTCTTCAAAAAGTATGCAGCCGGCAGCATCGCCCCCGGCAACCCTTTTACGGAAGATTTTGCCTCACTCTTTCTGAATATGCTGCGCGGGAACGACAGGCTTATAACAAAAACGGAAGGCCTGAATGAGGCCATCCGTCTTTCATCATTGTCATCCTGGCTGTTGCTCAGGGCTCTTGAATGCGAAAAGCATCCGTTAGTCTGATAATCCGGGCTCTCTGTACCGGCAGCCTGTCAACTGAGCGAAGGGTATTTCTTCATTATATCCCCCGAATTCATCATCAAATCGATGTACTGTGCCCTGGTGTAGGGAAACTTGTTCTCGGATTTCTTCATGGAAAGCTTTCCGCGGAAGCTGCTTAAATCCTTGTAGCCATGGCCGTCCATCCATTTTCCGATCTCCTCGGTCATTGACTTGACCACCTCTACTCCGTTGCTGTATAGTGTGCTCACAACCTGCACAGCATCTGCACCGGCAAGGACCATTTTGATGACATCATTCCCCGTGTAGACCCCGGTTGAGGAGCATACAGATGCCTTCACATTGCCGTGAAGCATCCCCGTGAATCGCAGTGGCAGCTTGTTGTCTTCACTGCAGCTCAGGTTGAGGGGCATTGTGTGTTGTTCCGTGAAAATATCGATGTCAGGCTGGAGCATTCTGTTAAAGATGACTACCGCATCGGCACCTGCCTTGTCAAGCTCCGAGATGAACCTAAGCGTATTCGTGTAATAGGAAGTCAGCTTAACTGCCACTGGGATCTTCACTGCTGCCTTTACCTTGCGAAGCGTCTCAACCTGTCTTTTCTCGATTGTCTCACGATCGGCGCCCTTCTCCTCGGGGAGCGAATAGAAGTTAAGCTCGAGCCCTGCCACGCCCGTCGCTGCAGCCTTGGCCGCATATTCAACCCACACTTCATCGGTGACGGCGTTAAGACTGGCGATGAGTGGAATGGAAACCGACTCTCTGGCTTTCCTCAGGTGCAGCAGATAGTCGTCAGGCGACTCCGGCACCGTCTGGGAGTTGGGAAAGAGAGTCACCTGTTCTGCATTACGGTGTTCATACTCCGTCTTGCGCTCATATAACTCAAGATTTTCAAGTTGTACCTGCTCTTCGAAGAGCGACTTGTAAACTATGGCTGCGACGCCGGCCTCCTCCATTTGACGCAGCTTGTGGGTGTCTGTCGACAGGTTGCTGGCACCTGCTATAATCGGGCTTTTCAGGTCTATGCCCATGTAACGTGTTCTCAGATCTGCCATGAGGTTTATTTTTTATGTATAACAACAAGTTAAACAAAAAGTTCGTCGCGATTGTATCTTCACTCCTGCTCTGCGGACCGGACCGGCAAAAAAAAACGGCCGGGAGTGCCGGCCGCTTCTTGTTGGGTTGTTATACTTTACTTTGCCTGTGTGAACTGTCCTTTTGTCACCCAGTTCACCACCTCATCAGAGAGGGGCTTGACAGCGGGTTTGAGAAATCCCACCAGGTGGCCATTCTCGTCTATGAGGTATTTCTGGAAGTTCCATGCGACTTCAGAGTCAAGCACACCGTTGGCGCTCTTGCTTGTCAGCCATTTGTAGAGGGGGTGCATGTCATCTCCCTTAACCGAGATCTTTGACATCATCTGAAAGGTCACCCCGTACTTGCTGTCGCAGAATTCCTTGATATCAGCGTTGGTTCCTGGCTCCTGGTTCATAAAGTTGTTTGCAGGGAAGCCGATGATGACCAGTTTCTGTTTGTAAGCCTTATTAAGGAGTTCGAGGTCCTTATACTGGGGTGTATGGCCGCATTTCGATGCGGTATTCACTATCATGACTTTCTTGCCTTTGAGGTCGGCCATGCTGAGCTGTTCTCCGTCTATTGTTTCAACTGTGAAATCGTAGAACGACTTCTGTGACAGAGCGGGAGCCAGAATGAAAGCCATCAGTGCGGCAATAGTTAAGAGTCTTTTCTTCATTTTTTCAATTATTTACTTATGCAATAACAAACCTGGTGCCAAATAGTTTCAACTATTCAATTAAGGCAATTCATGGGTGAAAATACGAAAATCTTTCTAATTTTGCATCGCCAATTCGGGGTATAGCGCAGTCCGGTTAGCGCATCTGGTTTGGGACCAGAGGGTCGTGTGTTCGAATCACACTACCCCGACAAAGCAAAAGCCTGTCCGCAGAATGCGGCAGGCTCTTTTCTTTCCCTGAAGCGGTGAAAGCTTGCTTTCAAAAGCGGAAGGGGAAGAAAAATGACTGACATGAGCAAAGCGAATGACGGGCTTTTGCTTTGGTCACTCCCCATTTGTGATCATGACCCCGCCACGCAGTGCCAGGGGAATAATCTTGCCACCCCATCATACAATATTCAATCGGAGTGTCATGACTCCGTAACTGATCAAACCGGGCTATCTTTTGTTACCTGACAGGTCGGTATGGTCTTGTCTGTCGCTGACTCTTCAATCTGGCTTTAGCAATTTAACACCGAAAAGCCAACATACCATAAATCACATTTGAAATATTCTTTTAAGAGGAATGTGTGAATCATGCAACTGATCCCAATAAGTATGTAACACTTTGATTCATTAACAATAATACTTTTATACTATGAATTTAGTGATTCACTTACAGAAAAATATGAAAGAAGTAAAAAAGACATTGAAGGATTTGTTGAGAAAGGAAAAGCAAAATTTGATAATGCAAAAAAAGATGTGAAAAATACCGCTGAAGTTGACTATCAGAGTTAGCATCATAAAAATTTAATCTAATTTAGAAGCGCCTCACACAGAGGCATAACTAAATACACAATGAACAATATCTTCAGAGGACTTATTGGCAGGTTTCGGAGCATGGAAATTAGGGGGGCGGCTGCCTGGGCACCATTGTGGTTTTTATTATTATCTGGCTTCTGCTCGGGCAATGCAGTTAATTATCCAACTGTAACTAACAGTTAAGTTGACCGCAGAGGAAACGAATGCAATGTTGGAGGAGAACTTCTAAAGGACGTTTTCCTGCAACCCTTCTACTCAATGGGTAGTATCAGTCAGAATGGGTTATACATGCAAATAAACAGTTTGGAAAGGGAAAATCATTTTGTAAAAAGAAGCGGATGGCTGAGAGCATCCGTACTGGGAGCCAATGATGGCATTCTCTCTACCACCAGCCTGGCCATCGGTGTTGCAGCAGCAAGTGTGGCACGAGACCCGATTATACTGGCAACATTGGCAGGCGTGGTTGCGGGAGCGTTGTCAATGGCTGCAGGTGAATATGTTTCTGTAAGCTCGCAGTTGGATGTTGAAACCGCAGATTTGAAAAGGGAGAAAGAAGAACTTGCCAATACACCGGATACTGAATTAAATGAACTGTCTGCAATTTACGAACACAGAGGTCTTACGGGCGAATTGGCAATCGAAGTTGCAAAACAACTTACTGCCAATAACGCTTTGGAAGCTCACGCAAGAGATGAATTGGGTATTAATGAAATTTCCAGGGCAAAACCCTTGCAAGCTGCCTTAGCATCCGCAGCTTCTTTCATAGTTGGCGGAATATTTCCTCTTTTATTGGCTGTTTTTGCACCCTTAAAACAGATGATATTCTTCCAATATGGGTTCTCAATACTTTTTCTTGCTTTATCAGGAACCATTGCAGCAAAAGTCGGAGGGTCTTCAATCAGTAAGTCTGTATGGAGAATATGTATCTGGGGCACGATTGCAATGATAATGTCGGCATTGATCGGGTATTTATTCGGAGTGAGCATGCAATAGTTACTGAAATAAATAAGACACATGACTTTCATCGATTATTACAAGATTCTGGGAATTGAAAAAAAGGCCTCCGCAAGCGACATTAAAAGCGCCTTCCGGAAACTGGCCAGAAAATATCACCCTGATTTGAATCCTAACGATGCAGATGCGAAAAGGAACTTTCAGCAGATCAATGAAGCAAATGAAGTACTGAGTGACCCTGAGAAACGAAAAAAATACGATAAATACGGGAAAGACTGGCAGCATGCTGAACAGTTTGAAAATGCGAAACAATACCAGGAACAATCATCAGATTTCCGTGGCCAGAAGTATTCCCGGGCACAATCCGGCGGGGATTTTTCGGATTTCTTCGAATCAATGTTTGGTGGTTCAGCAAATGCCGGCAGAAGCAGACAGGTAAAATTCAGAGGCGAGGATTATAACGCACAGTTACAGCTCAGCCTTTCAGATGCCTATAAAACCCACAAACAAACCCTTTCTGTAAACGGAAGGAACATAAGAATAACAATCCCTGCCGGAATTGAAAACGGACAAACCATAAAAATAGCCGGACATGGGGGGCCGGGAATAAATGGCGGACCGGACGGTGATTTGTATATTACATTTTCAATAGCCAATCATCCCGGAATCAAAAGACTGGGCAATGATTTATATATACATGTTGATATTGATTTATACGCAGCCGTATTGGGAGGTGAAATTACAATCGATACCCTGAGCGGAAAAGTGAAGCTTAAAGTAATGCCCGAAACACAAAATGGAAGCAAGGTAAAACTCAAAGGGAAAGGATTTCCTGTGTATAAAACCGATGGGCAGTTCGGAGACTTATACATCACCTATTCGGTTAAAATCCCAACCAATTTATCTGAAAGGCAAAAAAGCTTATTTGCTGAATTATCAAAATCATAAACTGTGATTATGGAACGCAAGCATATACATGATTTAATAGCGGTAGATGAATTCTGTGCCAATCATAATATCGAGATTTCATTTTTAACCCTGCTGCAACGAAACGGATTAATTGAAATCAGTACAATAGAGTCACAGTATTTCGTAGAGAAGGAGCAACTCCCTCAGCTTGAAAAATTTGTCCGTTTCCACTATGATCTGGATATTAACCTTGAAGGGATTGAGACAATATCTTATTTATTGCAGCGAATAGAAAACCTGCAGAATGAGATTATTAAACTCAAAAACAGGCTTCGTTTTTATGACGCACGTTGACTAGATAACAACTCCGGACAAACTGACCGCACTGCACCGGAACAAACTGATCATCAACTTCAGGAGGTTATTTTACTGATATGTCGGTAATTCATGAGGAGGGGCAATACCTTACTTCCGCATAATGCTCCCTGCGGTCATCGGTCAGGAAGATAAAATTACCCTGACATTCAACCCCGTCAAGTATTATTAATGAATTAGTATTTACATCATGAATCCGGGTTACCGTAATCTGATATACTGTGTCCCTGTATCTGTAATGAATTTTATAGGAATCCCAATCAGAAGGAATGCATGGTTCAATGAATAATTTGTCTGTTTCAAGTCTTAATCCGAGCAGCGATTCAATTATCAGCCGGTACATCCATCCGGCTGAACCCGTGTACCAGGTCCATCCGCCTCTGCCAATATGCGGCGGGAGGGCATAAACATCAGCTGCTATTACGTAAGGTTCAACTTTATAGCAGACAACTTCTTCAGGTGACCTGGTATGATTAACCGGGTTGATCATGCTGAAAATTTCCCATGCTCTCTTACTGTCTCCAAGTTTCGAGAATGCCATTGCCACCCAGATAGCGGCATGTGTGTACTGGCCTCCATTTTCTCTGACACCCGGAACATAACCCTTAATATACCCCGGATTTAAATCTGATTTGTCAAATGGAGGGTCCAGTAACTGGACCAGTGAATCTTCATACCTGACAAGCCTGTTATTGACTGATTCCATTGCCATCCTCAACCGGTCAGGTCTGCCCGCACCTGAAAGTACAGCCCAGCTTTGAGATATGGAATCAATCCGGCACTCATCGTTATCTGCTGACCCAAGCGGTACTCCATTGTCGAAATATGCCCGGCGGTACCACTCTCCATCCCATGCACTATTCTCAATATTCAGCTGTATGACATTAGCTTCATTATTGCACAATCCGGCAAATTCATTATCACCTCTTGATTGTGCTACCTTAATAAATTGATTCAGAATATCAAAAAGAAAAAAGCCCAGCCAGACGCTCTCGCCTTTGCCCTTGTTCCCAACCAGATTCATTCCGTCATTCCAGTCGCAGGTACCAATCAGTGGCAGGCCATGATCGCCATACCTGAGCCCGTGAAGTATAGAACGCTTACAATGTTCGTATAATGAAGACTTTTCTTCTGACCGTACCGGAAGGTCATAATACGAATCATCTTCCGGATTTACCGGGCGTCCCTCAAGAAAGTAAACCATTTCATTCAGGATCCCTGTATCCCCTGTAGCTGAGACGTACCGGCAAGTTGCCAGCGGCAACCACAGGTAATCGTCAGAACAACGGGTACGGACTCCTCTTCCAACAGGCGGATGCCACCAGTGCTGGACATCTCCTTCGGAAAATTGCCGGCTCGCAAAAAGAAGCAGATGCTCCCTCAGGATATCCGGCCTGGCATGAATCAGTGCCATTGCATCCTGCAACTGGTCGCGAAATCCATATGCTCCGCCTGATTGATAATATCCGGTGCGTGCCCAAACCCGGCATGCCAGATTTTGATATAAGAGCCATCCGTTAGCCAGTATGTTAAGTGACGGATCAGGTGTTTCTACCTGCACGGCACCAAGTGTCTGACTCCAGAAATGCCACACTGCTTCCAGGGCTGAATAAGCGGAACCTGATCCGCGAAAGCGACGTATCAGACTGTTCGCATCATCCATATGCCTTCCTGTGCCAAGCCTGAATATTATTTCCCGGTCCTGTCCGGGAGCAAGATCAAACGGTACCTGAATTGCAGCGCAGGGATCAAGAGCTACTCCATTCTTCCCTGACAGACGTGATCGCAGCATTGCATCCGGATTTTTCAAGGTGCCGTTACGTCCGATAAATTCTGTCCTGTCGCAGGTAACCGATACTGAAGTGTCGTCAGTCTGCAGAAATGCCACTCTGTCAGCAAATTCCCTGTTATATGGGTTTGTTGCATATATAACGCCATTATTGAGGTCGACACTTGTATTCACATGCATGACAGTTTTGCTCCTCAGATCACCCAGTACCCATTCCACATAACTTATAGCTGATAATTTGCACGGACGACCCGATTTGTTCTGTACTTTAAGTACCGAAAACTTCACTGAGGCATCAGTTGCCACATAAACCCACAGCTCTGTAATTATTCCCCCTTCATCATGTTCGAATACACTGTAGCCGAATCCGTGACGGCTCACGTACAACATTGATTCGCTTTTGGTAAGTGGTGACGGAGACCAGAAGTGTCCGGTCTCTTCATCGCGGATATACATCGCTTCTCCGCCGGAATCGGTTACCGGATCGTTATTCCAGGGAGTAAGACGATACTCATGAGAATTTTCAGCCCAGGTGTATGCCATACCATTCTCAGAAATTACTGTGCCGAATCGTTGGTTTGCCAGTACATTTACCCAGGGCAGGGGCGTAACTCTGCCTTCAGATGTAGTAATTACATATTCCCGGCCGTCTGATGTAAATCCTCCGATACCATTATAGAATTTCAGATCCATCCTGGGTAATATCTCATCCGATTGAGGAATGGGTTTATAGGTACGGGTTGGTTTGAAATTTAAACCTGACATTCCCATATAACCACGCCTGTTTACATGATCCTCCAGAGCTCCTCGTTTATCACTGATCACAACACGGGCAACCGTTTGAAAAAGAATACGTTCTTCGTTTGATACCTGGTCTGCGGAGCGTACAAATATTCCCCCGGGACGGTCAATTGTATTGGCTTCAATTCCAGCGGCTATCAGCCCGAATATTTGATCCTGAAGTAACTGGCGATAGCCGGCGTGATCTTCATTCCAGATTACCAGATCGACTGCCAATCCTTTTAATCTCCAGTATGCATGAGCCTGAACCAGTTGACGCACAAGGTTTATATTGGCAGGATCTTCAATCTGCAGAAGGACAATAGGCAGATCACCTGAGATGGAATACCCCCACAACCCGGATTGCCCGCGACGGTTTTTAATAAGTATTCCGGGATCAGCCCGCAAAAGTGAATTGGCGTAAATGACAGAACTGGCCAGACGACCGTATAACTGTGCATCCGTTTCGTTGGCATTGATCTGTCTTAATACAACCTGGCTGTGTGTCCATGCAAGTTCAAAAACCCGATCTGCTATTTGCTTATCCTGGTATTTTTCAACCAGTGTTAATGCTTCATCGCGTGATTCACTGATACCTGTCACCATATCGATTGTAACTGATCCTTCGGGTAACAGTATTATCTGGAACTGTATGGCAATTACCGGATCAAGTACTGAACCCTGACTCCCTGACAGGGGACTGAGATTTGTCATCGCATGTGGTGAATCAAGAGTGTTACCTCGTCCGATGAACTTCATTCGGTCTGTTTCGAAGGAAATATTTCTGATTTCGACGCCATGCACTGCCATAAGGTGAAACATCCAGGGCGGATTTTCTTCCTCTGACCTTGGCCTTCTGGTGCAGAGAATAGCCTGGCGCTGATTAATAATTTCTGTCCGTACAAAAAGATTACTGAATGCCGGATGTGCTAAATCAGATCCATTTGATGCAAGAACAACCTCTGCATAACTGGTTACATCAATAATCCTTTTTATTCTTGTCCGGTTTGTAAGTCTGACCCTTCTCAGTTCAATGTCATCTTCGGGCGAAACCACTACCTCTGTATGAGTGTCGATATCATAATCACGCCTGCGAAATTCTGCACGGCCTTCAGAAAAAATAACCTCGTATTTCTCCGGTTGCTTAAGGGTTGGCTGGAATGTGGTTGACCAGAAATTTCCATTTTCAGCATCACGCAGATAGCAAAAAGAACCCCAGTTGTCACAGGTTGTATCCTCCCGCCACCTGGTTACCGCCAGGTCTTTCCATTGACTGTATCCTCCGCCGGAATTGGTTATTATTACCCTGTACCGGCCTCCGTTTGATAATAATTTGACTTCAGGAAAAGGTGTGTCAGGGGTATTATAGATACGCAGAGGCATTTCATTAGTATTATTGGCAGTGCGAACATCTGTGACACCTGCAGTATGTGTAAAGAATGATGTAGCCCTTGGAATCCTCTCCTGGAGTAAAAGAAGTGTTGCCTGAAACAATGGATCGGACTCAAAGCGCTTTTGCATCGGCCGGTCCAACAGAATAAAACTAAGCGAAAGCAGGCTCATTCCCTCGTGATGGGCCATAAATGAACGCACAATTACACTTGATTGTCCGCGTGGTACACGCAGCGGGGTATAATCTACAGCCTCATAAAAACCATATCTCCCCATAAATCCTTCGTCAGCAAGGCGTTCAAGATTAGCACAGGCTTCTTCGGGCATTACCATCAGGGCAAGGACTGTTGCGTAGGGAGCAACTACCAGATCTTCAGCCAGCCCTCTTTTTAACCCTAAACCTGGCACTCCAAATGCACGATACTGATAGGTTAGCTGGACATCAACCCTGTTATAGCCTGACTCGGAAATACCCCATGGCACTCCCCGTTGCCTGCCATATTCTATTTGTCTCAGGACTGCTGCTTTGCATGTCTGATCCAAAAGACTATTTTCATATGATGGCATAACAATGAGAGGCATGAGGTATTCAAACATAGAACCACTCCACGAAAGAAGTATTGGTTCTCCGTTGATTGTTGTCAGAAGACGCCCCAATGCAAACCAGCTTTCCTGTGGCAGCTGATCCTGCGCAATAGCCACAAAACTTGATAATCGTGACTCTGATGCCAACAGGTCATAATAACTAGAATCACGCCGCAGGTCTTCTACATTATACCCTATTGATTGAAGGTGACTGGAGTTATCGTACAGGAAACCGTATTCCATTTGTGCAAAATCACCCGATTGCCCGACAAGTGAAACAATCTCCTCAATCCTTTTCTTTGCATGATCAGCAGCGAGTCTGACCTGACTATTAAACTCATCATCCATATCAGTGTGTCGATCAGGGGAAGAACCGTTGTTTATCAGAACCTCCTGCTCCCCGATCTCTGAACTGATACCGGTGGATAGCAGATTAGCTGAAATGTCAGATTCCTGTAAATGAGAGTTGGCTATTTCCCGAAGTGTCGGGATTGCATTAATCAGCGGATTTTCTTTCAGGATTTCGGAAAAACCGGGGTGAAAGATCCAGGGAACCAGGTATGCCAATTCATCAAGAGCGGACTTGCATTGTTGTGACAGCTTCATTGCCCAGATGCTGTACTGCTCATCAGAATCGACCGTTATGCTATATAATATTTCAGATGATGACACTGTAAGCTTTTCCAGGCATTTGCGCAAATAGGCAAGTGTAACCGGCTGATCATGCAAAATGGCATTCAAATACAATCGGAAATGAGCAAGCTGAACCGGTATTGATTTTTCCGTCAGCTCCAGTAGAATTTGAAAAGTATCAAAAATTCCTTCAAACAGCCTCGGTCCCTGTATTACCCGGTCAGGAAGGGTGAGTAATCCCTGTTGCAGTGTCAATAAATGAGCAGCAAGGTTTCCGCTGTCAACTGATGAAATATATAGTGGTCTTAGTGGTTTAAGAGTTTGAGTATCGTACCAGTTAAAGAAATGGCCCCGATACCTTTCCATAGAATTCATTGAGCTGAATGCATTTGAGGTTCTTGCAATAAGCTCACCGGTAAGTATGTATCCAAAATCATAAGCTGAAAGGTTAGCAAGAAGAGAAAGTCCTATATTCGTCGGAGATGTCCTGTGGGCTGTCACTGAAACCGGATTTTCCTGGTAGTTGTCGGGGGGAAGCCAGTTATCGTCAGGCCCTGCGAAAGCCTCAAAAAAGGACCAGGTCTTGCGGGATAAACTTCTTAGAAAACTGAATTGCTTTTCTGTCAGTTTTGCCTCATGTGGAATAATAGGCATGCTGATCCACCAGGCGATACCGGGAAAAAGAAACCATAATCCTAAAAACGGCCAGACCATCAAAAGCGTGACAGGGAAAAAAATCTTAAGCAAAATTGCTGAAATGACAGCCAGAAATGATGATATCCACATTGTCCGGAATGATTCAACCAGTTTGAACTTTACCCGGGGATCACCACTTGCCATTGACTTCCATTCGAGAAGCTGTTTTTTTGAGATGATCAATCTCCAGCATGTTACCAGGATAGCCTTCATGCTGTAAAATGCTTCATAAGGAAGGCTCATAAGGATAAATACAGACTGTGATATTTGCCGGAAAGCCAATTGCCTGGATGCCTTGAGATGTTGTACCAGGTTAACCTCCTCCGGCTTTTGAAACAGGTAAACAACATAAGCAGTCAATGATGGAATAAAAATAATTCCGATCACAACCAGAGTCCAGAACCATGGTGTTGCCAAAATAGTCCAGCCTGCCAGCAAAAGTAATGTCAATGCCAGAGGAATAAGGCTTCTCCTGAGGTTATCCAGAATTTTCCACCACGATAACAGGGACAGCGGATTTTTCCGGGAGGAACTATTTAACCCGGGTAAAATTGGAAATAACCAGGGAATTAATTGCCAGTCTCCTCTTATCCAGCGCTCTCTGCGGGCTACATCTGTCTTGTAACCTGAAGGATACTCTTCAAACAGGAGAACATCACTAAGCAATCCTGATCGTGCATAACAACCCTCAAGAAGGTCATGGCTCAGTATCCTGTTTTCCGGAAACCGGTCCTTGAGAGTCTGTTCAAATGAGTCGACATCGTATATCCCTTTACCGATGAAAGATCCTTCGCCAAAAAGATCCTGGTAGACGTCCGATATAGCCCTGGTATAAGGATCTATTCCAGGCTCATTGCCAAAAAGCTTTGCATATTTTGACAGGTTTGTTCCGGGTAAACTGACAGCAACCCTTGGTTGAAGTATCGTGTATCCTTCTGTAACACGGCGCTTTTTTGCATTGTATTCCGGTTTGTTCAGAGGATGTGACATTGCCCCGATAAACTGCCGTGCTGAATCACGGGGCAATTGCGTATCAGTGTCAAGTGTAATCACATATTTGATTTCTCTCAGGAACCGGGTATTCCCAATGATAACCGAGAACAATTCTTCAGGTCCACCGCGCAGCAGAGAATTCAAATCTGAAAGCTTTCCCCTCTTTCGTTCATAACCCATCCATATCCGGTCATTTTGATTCCACCTTCGCGGACGATGGAAAAGAAAAAATGTATCGCTGTTTTCTCCCTGGTATTTTTCGTTTAGTTCTGTGATTTTTTTGCTGATAAGCTGAATCAGTTGATCATCTTCCTCTAGTTTCTCATGGACTGAATCTTTAAAATCTGTCAGAAGCCCAAAATGCAGGTGTTTGTCACGGTTTGCCAGAAAACGAACTTCCAGAGCTTCTGCCAGATCTTCAATATTCTGACTGCTTAACAGCATGGATGGGATAATAACAAGTGTCCTTGATTCCGGCGGTATCCCTTTTGAATAATCCAGTCGTGGCAATGGAAAAGGATTAACTAACAGGGTCGACAACCAGTTCACCAAAGCAATTGCCAGATAACTGGTACAGAGAGCAAGGAGAAAGCCCAGGGGCCAGAGATACCAGGTGCCAGTTCCATCACTCTGAGCCTTTTCCAGCAGGCTCCAGCAGAAGACAGCTGTCAACAAAATAATCGAACCCAGGTAGAATAAAAGGGGAATCCGTGTAGTTACATTTTTTATAATAGATTTAATGGTTCTTCTTGATTTTGAAAGGCGTTCAAGCTGGGAAAGACCTTTGCCAATCAGATAAAATCCTACATGAGCTTTTCGATCCTCCTGACCATTCAGTTCAACTCCTTTTTTTGCCAGGCTTATAGCTTTCTGAGCCACCTCAATCTCAGAAAGATTACTTTTTTTTGCAATCTGCTCTACAATATGACGATAATGGTCTCTGGTCTTAAAATCCATTAATGCGTATGCACCGACAGGGTCATCTCGCAGGACCTTTTCTACATGACTCATCGATTCGACGAATTCACGCCAGTCCAATGAACT
>DHGW01000056.1:9373-11771 GCA_002402965.1 Bacteroidales bacterium UBA4788 | reverse complement strand
ATCATTTTCAGCCGTTTCAATCATTCTATCTGCCCAGGAATCTGCCAGTTCCCTGTCTAATCTTCCTGCAGCCACCCTCACTGCGACGCGACGCAGGTTTTCAATGAGAGCCAATCGCAACATTATGGGAATAGCCCACAATTCGCCAAGTTTCAGAGGATTGATTGTTTGATAGGCAGCTACAAAACGCCGCAGGCTTTCCGGATCAATATGTCCCTCTCCATGCGAGATTATTTCCTTTGCAATATCGTAAACACGTGGAAGTCCGGCAGACGGACCATTGAGTAAACGCGGAAGTTCCTTGCTGTAACCCCTCGGCAAATGCCTTCGTCCTGTACGTATTTGCTCTTCAATTAAATAAAAATTATCAAGCAACCATTCACCTGCAGGTGTAATTTGCCGGCTGGCTTTTACCGCTTCTGATATAAGATCATGTACTTCAAGGAGCACAGTTTCGTTTTCTGCAAGACGGGAAAGAAGATTCTGGTCAGGTTCAACTTTTGGCCCCGGGAGATGTAAGCCTGCCAATACCCTGCCATATTGCTCCATCTGTTCGCTGCTGAATAATTCCGAACGCAGCGGAGGCTCTCCGTCAGCATATTTATGGGAGATGTCTTTCTCCCAAAGATGAGATTTTATGTGATGTAGCGATTCGTTAATAATGGAAGGTCCTATCTTCATGAATTCCTGCTCTTTTAAAGAAATTTTTTGCGCCAGAAATGGCAATAGAAACCAGGGAAAGTATAATCAGATAATTTTTCAACCCCAATTATAATGATACAAGACCGGATGAGTGTTATATAACTCTATAAAAAAATTACATCATTCACAGTTGTGCAACTTTTTTTCTGTAAAATTATGAAGCCACGGTTATTATTTTCTGTGTCATAGTGTTTGGTTCACCAGCAGGAGCACGCTCCTGCTGGTGAAGCCGTTTGTTCTGTTCAAATTCCTTTAATAAATCCATATTGAGGTATACCCTTCCCCTGCCCCACCCCGGAAATTTAACTATATTTGAAGTTGCTGGCAGACCACAACCAACTGCCTGTCAATAAACCAGATATTAACGGATAATTATGAAATACGAAGACTTCATAGTCTCTTCACTCGGCAGGGGAAATGTAATCTCTCCCCTCAAAACGGGACAACGGGCCGAAAACAAGGTGTATAAATTCATAGATGACGATGAACGTGTCATCTACGACGTCTCTTCCGAAAGCTACGAACACTGCCAGGCTACCGGCGAAGTACCCGTATCCTTCGAGAAAGCAGGCCCTAAGGAGATGATCTACTTCGAACCGGCAAAAACTAAAGTCGGCATAGTAACCTGCGGCGGTCTATGCCCGGGCCTCAACAACGTCATACGCAGCCTCGTCAACCAGCTCTACTACCGCTACGGCATCAAACGCATCCTCGGCATAAGGTATGGCTACGAAGGCCTCATCTCCGAATATAACCACGAGGTGGTGGAGATGACCGCACCATTGGTCAGCGAGATACACCTTTCCGGCGGCACCTTTCTGGGCACCTCACGCGGTAACCAGGATGTCGGCAAGATGGTTGACACAATCGAGATCCTGAACCTCAACGTGCTCTTCTGCATCGGCGGCGACGGAACCCTGCGCGGCGCACATGCCATTTATGAGGAGATCACCCGAAGAAACCTTAAGATCGCTGTAGCCGGCATCCCGAAAACTATTGACAATGACATAGACCTGATACAGAAATCGTTCGGCTTCGAGACTGCCTTCTCCATCGCCCATGACATCATCCGGAACGCACACAATGAAGCCCATGACGCTTATAATGGCATCGCCCTTATAAAACTGATGGGCCGTGACTCGGGCTTCATCGCCGCCAACGCTGCCCTCGCGGTCCAGGAGGTGAATTTCGTCCTTATACCCGAAATCTCCTTCGACCTGTACGGCGAAAAAGGATTTCTTAAAGCACTGAAAGACAGGCTCGAAGAACGACATCACGCGGTTATTGTTGTGGCTGAGGGTGCCGGGCAGGACCTCTTCCCGGCTCAGGGACAGACAAAAGATGCTTCAGGAAATGTTATTCATCAGGACATAGGCATCTTCCTGAGAGACAAGATCAAATCCGAGTTTAAGGCACTGGGATTCAGGCATGCACTGAAATACATCGATCCCAGCTACATCATCCGCAGTTCACCCGCCAATGCCAATGACAGCAAGTTCTGCAACCTCCTGGCGCAGAATGCAGTCCACGGCGCGCTGTCCGGGCATACCGACTTTGTGGTGGGATACTGGAACAACCAGTTCACCCTGATGCCCATCCCGCCGGTTGTGGCCAAGCGCAAAAAGATAGATGTGGAAGGGGAACTGTGGTGGAACGTCCTCGAGGCTACCGGCCAGCCGGTAAGCATGAAGAACGA
>DHGW01000056.1:0-9336 GCA_002402965.1 Bacteroidales bacterium UBA4788 | reverse complement strand
AACATCTGACAATGGATTGTAATCTGGGGCAAATGCCCTGCAGCACACTCAGAACTCTATCCCCACCGAGACCTCAAGCATCCCGAAAGGCTTGATCTCCTTGCCCTCGCGGGGTGTCGGATCATCCGCTCCGATGGACTCGGGATCAGTGTAATCCCATTTGTACTGGTTCCTCTCTGCACCGGCATAGATTCCTGTATTCAGGAAAAGCGCCTCCCTGATGAACTTGTCGAACGGACGGTGCGACCCCGGTATCAGCTTCTGAGCAAACCTGAACCTGTAGCCTGTATTGAGCATCAGGATCATCTTACGGTTATCACTCTTCCATTCGTTTACATAATCCTGCATGTAAAGCACATCAGACATCTCATATTCAAATTGTAGTCCTACATATGCCTTGTCCTTCTTAGTCTTGAAAAACCACATCGGCCCGCCCCCGAAGGCGATGCCTGAAAACTGATCAGGCCGCCCTCCCCTGTCAACATCAGCCTCATGGAGAATAGAGGTCAGAGCGCCTACTGACGAAAACCTCGCATGTGCATTGAGCGCCAGGTTTCGCGTAAAGTTATACTCTGCGCTCAGCACCGGCCCAAACTGCACGAATCCGAGCAGATTAGAGTGAACCGCCCATCTCGGGAAGGTGGCGGCACTCGATTTTGGCCTCTTGTTCTTGTTGACCTTGCCCGGATACTGTTACTGAACCGGATCTGATGACCATGGCTCCTCTGCACTGACAGCTGCCGAAACTGAGATCAGGAAGAACAGAATCAGAACTTTCTTCATTGTATGGCTTGTTTCTAAAGCTAAAATAGGAAAACGTCAGCCGCAACAGGATATTACTTACACAACTAATTAATAGGTATCGTTATCCAGCCTCTCTGTAACCAGGCTCTCTTTGGTCCGTTCACCGCGCGGAAAGGTGACCCTCTCTCCTATCTGCTGCCTCCACATTGCGTAATAGAGGCCCTTCCGGCTCAGAAGTATGTCATGCGTCCCCTCCTCGATGATCTTTCCCTTCTCAAGGACGTATATACGGTCAGCATGCATAATGGCAGACAGCCTGTGAGCTATCATAAGTGTGATCTGCTGCTTTCCGGCCGAAACCTCCTTCAGCGTCCGCGTGATCTCCTCCTCAGTTATCGAGTCCAGCGCCGATGTCGCCTCGTCAAAGATCAGGATACGCGGATTGCGTATCAGCGCCCTGGCAATGGCCAGCCTCTGCTTCTCACCCCCCGAGACCATCTTCCCTCCCTCGCCTAGGAGAGTATCAAGTCCTTTCGGGGAGCTCTCCACCAGCTTTATGGCAGAGGCCCTGGTAAGCGCATCATAGATCTCCTCATCCGTCGCATCCGGCTTGACAAACTGCAGGTTCTCCCTGATGGTTCCCGAGAAGAGCTGCGTGTCCTGCGTCACAAAACCGAGCTGACGGCGCATCTGGTTGAACCTGATATCCTTCGCTGCAATATCATCATAATAGATTGTGCCTTTTGTCGGAGTGTATAATCCTACCAGGAGCTTTACCAGGGTCGACTTCCCGCAGCCCGACGGCCCTACGAACGCAATCGAATCTCCCCGTGCTGCCCTGAACGAGAGATCCTCGATGGCATCAGTCTCGGCCTTTTTGTAACGGAAGGTGACATGGTCGAAACAGAGGTTCTCGATATCCCCGATCTCAACCGGTTCTTCAGGCCGGTATTCCGGCTCCTTCTGCATGAGCTCATTGAATATCTGCAGCGAAGCCTCAGCCTCGCGGTATGTGAGGATGATACTTCCCAGGTCCTGAAGAGGATGGAGGATACGCGTGGAGATGAACTGCATCGTGATCAGCTCTCCGGTGGTGAGCATATCACGGAAGATAAGCCAGAGCAGAATGAACAGGATGGATTCCTTCAGGACAAGCAATACCGAACTCTGCAGAAAGGTGAGTGACCGGATCTTTTTGACCTTGTTGATCTCAAGGTCGAAGATCTTTTTTGTGAAGTTCTTCAGCCGCCTGATCTCCGGCCAGGTAAGGCCCATGCTCTTCACCAGCTCGATATTCCTGAGTGATTCGGTTATTGAGCCGCTCATCTTGTTGGTCTCCTTTACCACGGAACGCTGGATGGTACGGATCTTCCTGCTCAGCATCCCCGTCAGCCCGCCAAGCAGAACAACCCCGATCAGGAAGACAGGTATCAACACCCAGCTTTTTGTGACTGCATACCAGATAACGAATGCAACACCAACCACTGTTGTGAACAGGGTGGATATGAATGAAGTAATAAACCTCTCATTGTCATGTCTCACTTTCTGAAGAACAGAAAGCACATGTCCGCTGCTTGTCTCTTCTAATTCGTGGTAGGGAAGCCGGAGCGTCTGCTTCAGTCCTTCATCGAAAACCGATAATCCGAACTTCTGAACCACCAGCCGGGTTACAAATTCATTGAATGCCCTGGTAAGTCTTGCCAGCAGGGCGATGCCGACAGCCAGCGCAAGAAGCCTGATTGCGCCCCTGATGAGCTCATATTCGGTACGGCCATCAGTATTGACAGCGTACAGGTCGATAATCTTACCGAATATGATGGGGTCGATCAGATCAAGCACCTGCGCGATGCCTGCGAGTCCCATTGCAAGAAACAACAGACCCTTAAAAGGTTTGAGATACTTCCAGATTATCTTCATCAGAACAAATAGGCCCTGATATTCCCGGGGGAGCAATCATCCCTGAGGGTAACAGCCCCGGGGGAAAAATCAAAGCAGTGTAAAACAGCAAGTAATTGAGCGCATGGTTACCTGACACAGGTTCAGACGCTATTTTTTATGACACGTATGTAACGACCTAAATCGCTGCCGAGAAAGTATCGCCCTGGTTCATGTCACCCGTCTCCCACCCCTTGCGGAGCCAGCCGGAGCGCTGGGCTGCCGTGCCGTGCGTGAAATTGTCAGGTACAACCCTGCCCTGGTACTTCTTCTGAAGGACATCATCGCCTATCGATGCCGCTGCGTTCAGAGCCTCCTCAATGTCTCCCTCCTCGATGGAGTTGAACATCTCGTTTGCATAATGTGCCCAGACCCCTGCCAGAAAATCAGCCTGAAGCTCAAGCCTGACAGTCAGCTGGTTGCCCCTGACCTCACTGAGACGCTGACGCTCGGTCTGCACCTCCTCAAGTATCCCCATCTGGTTCTGGACATGATGCCCGATCTCATGAGCAACCACGTAGGCAATAGCGAAATCGCCGTATACACCATACCTGGCACGCAGGTCATCAAAGAAACTAAGATCGATATATACCTTTTCATCACCGGGACAGTAGAACGGTCCGCTGGCGGCGGTAGCATATCCGCAGGCTGACTCCACCTGGCCCCTGAAGAGAACCAGGGTGGGCTTGCGGTAAGTGGCGCCCGACTGCGCGAAAATCTTTGTCCAGATCTCCTCGGTGTCAGCCAGCACCACAGAGACGAACTGTGCCATCTCGTTCTCCTCCTCCGTCGCCTCAACCGGCCCTGAAGTCTGTTCTGAACCCGACTGCAGGATGCCTGAGGGATCTCCCCCGAGCAGGTATACAAGCAGCACTATCACCAGTGTCCCGATCCCGCCGCCGGCAACCTTCGTGCCCGTACTCATTCCCCTGCGGTCTTCAACATTGTCGCTTCCGCGACGTCCCTGCCATTTCATAGTCTTCTGTTTTTACCGGGTTATTCTTACGGAGACGAAAATACTAAATCAAATCCTATTTTGAAAAATTTTAGCTGTGAACAATTTCAGGAACTGTATGTTTAACGAATAAAGAACAAGATAATGAAGACAAAGGCATTACTGATTATCACAATTGTTTTAGGACTAATAACCATAAACAACAAAACTATGGCACAGAACTATAATTTTCCGGAGCTTCCATACGCATATGATGCGCTGGAGCCCTACATTGACGCCCAGACGATGGAGATTCACTACACGAAGCATCACAGGGCATACTTTGACAATTTTGTCAAGGCAGCAGGCGAAGCCAAAATAGACAACCTCCCTCTTGAGGACATATTCCCGAGGGTAAGCATCTATTCAACGGCAATCCGCAACAACGGAGGAGGGTTTTATAACCACAAGCTTTTTTGGCAGGTGATGGGACCCAACGCAGGTGGTCAGCCTGAGGGCGAACTGCTTAAGGCTATAAATGAGACTTTCGGCTCTTTTGACAAGTTCAAGGCTGATTTTGAGACAGCAGCGAAGACGCAGTTCGGAAGCGGTTGGGCATGGCTGGCGGTTGACGCTGAAGGCAAACTCTTTGTATCGCAGACTCCGAACCAGGACAACCCGTTGATGGATGTGGCTGCAAAGCGCGGCAAACCGATTCTTGGACTCGATGTGTGGGAGCATGCCTACTATCTTAAGTACCAGAACCGCAGACCCGAGTACGTCACCAACTTCTGGAACGTGGTCAACTGGAAAAAGGTGGCTGAACTCTACAAGGAAGTGAAGTAATATTTTTGATCAGATAACCATTTGCAGAGAGGGGGCCCCGCACCAACGGGGCCCCCTCATCTGTTTATGGTTTGGCAGTCAGTTGCCGCAGTTGAAGCACACCTCATTTTCAAGCTTTCGTCCCGCGAAGAAGTCATCGATGTTCTTCAGAGTTGTCTCCGCAATATTTCGGATGGCCTCTCGGGTGAAAAAGCCCTGGTGCGATGTGATGATGACATTGTTGAATGTAAGAAGCCGCGCCAGAACGTCATCGCCCAGCACCCTGTCAGAGAGATCCTCAAAGAAGAACTCGCTCTCCTCCTCGTATACATCAAGCCCTGCAGACCCTACCTGGCCGCTCTTGAGACCCTCAATCAAATCGGCAGTCCGGATGAGCTTGCCACGACCGGTATTGATTATCATCACCCCCTTTTTCATCATGCCAATGGATGAAGAGTTGATCATGAACTCAGTCTCCTTCGTCAGCGGACAGTTAAGTGAGATAATGTCTGACTTCCTGTAAAGCTCCTCAAGGCTCACATAACTGCTTCCCGTCTCCGCCGCAAACTGCCCGTCAGGGTAATTGTCGGTAAGCAGCACATCCATCCCGAATCCCCTCAGTATATTCACCAGCACCTTGCCAATCCTTCCTGTGCCAATCACCCCGGCCGTCTTCCCGTGCATGTCGAAACCGAGCAGCCCGTTCAGGGCGAAGTTGGTATCCCGTGTGCGGAAGTATGCCCGGTGAACCTTGCGATTGAGCGTCAGCATCAGCGCAACGGTATGCTCCGCGATTGCATAAGGTGAGTATGCCGGCACCCGCGCTACCCTGATATTGTTCAGTGCCGCCTTCAGGTCGACGTTGTTGAATCCCGCAGAGCGAAGTGCAATCAGCTTTATGCCATATTCCTTAAGCTTCATTATCATCTCTGCATCGACGGTGTCATTCACGAAGATGACGACGGCATCGTACCCCTGCGCAAGTATCACGTTGTCAGTGGTAAGATGGAACTTGAAATATTTTATTGTATATCCGTAATTCCGGTTAATCTCATTGAAGGACTCGACGTCATACGGTTTTGAGTCAAAAAATGCTATTTTCAGATTATTCATTGCTTCATTTATTGTTATTTGGATAACAAGGGCCGGCTGCTTTTGTTCTGCCGGGGGCTGATGAATGTTCATGATGTTAGCTTTCATTCAGCCGCGGGGGCGCAGCTGACTGTAACCGCTGATGGCTGTTATTCCGCCGGGGCTGCTGATCATGCCGGTACCTTACTTTTGTCAGGAAAGGGCTGTTGTGGTAACCGGCAAATTTACTATATTCATATCCTTCAAATCGCTGATGTACCGATACCAACAACCGATAACGATATGACAACAAAATTCCTCCTCCCTGTCCTGATTCTGATTGCGCTCATCCCAGCACCGGTCCTCACGGCCCAGGATGCAAAACCGTGGTACTTCGGTGACCCGACCTCGCGTCCGGATCCGGACCCGAAGGCAAAAACGCTTCCCCTTATTAAGGTGCAGGGAAACAAATTCGTTACTCCGGACGGCAAGACCGTGCTCTTCCGCGGATTGTCAATATCAGACCCTGACAAGATCGAACGCCAGGGACATTGGAACAAGACTCATTTCGAGCAGGTAAAGAAGACCGGTGCCATGATAGTCCGCATACCGGTCCACCCAGTCGCATGGCGCGAACGGACACCGGAAAAATACCTCGAACTTCTGAGAGAGGCGGTTGACTGGTGCACCGACCTGGGGATGTATGTGATAATCGACTGGCACTCCATCGGAAACCTCTGGATGGAGCTCTTCCAGGATCCGATGTACAACACTACGAAAACCGAGACGTACGAGTTCTGGAGAACAATTGCCCGCAACTTTGCCGGGCACAACACGGTTGCCTTCTACGAGCTCTTCAACGAACCAACCATCTACCGCGGCGAGCTGGGCTCACTGCCATGGTCGGAGTGGAAGAAGATAAACGAGCACATGATCAGCCTGATAAGGGCTTATGATCCTGAGACCATACCGCTGGTGGCGGGGCTCGACTGGGCTTATGACCTCTCCCCTCTCCGCGATGACCCGGTAAATGCTGAAGGGATTGCTTATGTAACTCACCCCTACGCCTTCAAGCGCGGTCAGCCCTGGGAACCCAGATGGGAGGAGAACTTCGCGTTTGCAGCTGCTCAGGTGCCTGTGGTTGCCACTGAGTTCGGGCTGCATACGGATATGGCAGCGCCTGACTACAACGACTATGGGAACCGCATCATCAAGTTCCTCGAGGGCCGGGGCATCAGCTGGATGTGCTGGATCTATGACCCGCAGTGGTGGCCGCAGATGCTGAAGTCATGGGACTATGAGCTGACCGAAGGCGGCCTCTTCTTTAGCAAAGCCATGAAGGGCGAGCTGGAGTTCCAGAAATAAACTGCAGGAAAATAAGCTGCTTATTACAGTCCGGGGTTATCGTATTCCGGCTTGTATACTATCCATACACACCCCGTTCTTAAATTTCCCTTCATCGTTTTACGGTATTTAAATCACTTAAAATCAGGCCTTCCGCGCGACTATTCAAAGATGATCCGGTATTCCGTTCGTCAAAAACATGCCTTTTCACTATGGCTGTTTTAAACCACAAACATAATTTTGTGTTATGCAGATGTGATTAATTAACTTAACACCTTATGCGTATGAAAAAATTTAACCTTTTGGCACTGATTCTTATCGTGGGAATCGCATTGGTTTCTTGTGACAAAACCGATGATGCTGAGTTCGATGTGCTGATTAAGTCTACTCTGTCAGAAGACCCTGGTGGTCCGACCACACCGGGCGATGTTGCTCCCTATATCATTCCGGGAGCCAACAACGGCGGAAACAGGACATGTGCAGAAGTCGGGGCATTCTTTATGAATGATCCGGCCTTCTTTGATTATTGCGGTGACAAGGTGGATTTCGGCAACTTTGCCGGTGCCTTCCCTGAAGGACTTGAGGTGACTTCCGATGGCAAGTCTCTCTCTTTCATGGCCGAAGAATGCATAATGATTGGCGACAAGTACTACAAGGTTGGCGCTGTGATAGTAAAAGGCGGCCCCGCTGCCAATGTTTATTTCTATGAGTTTGGCACGCTGAGCGATGAGAACCTGACTGCTCCGGCCAATTCCAGAGGCAAGCCGGCAGGCATCAGCAACGTTACCTTCTGCTACATCGAGTGCGATGAACAGCCGGATCTCGTGATAGCATTCAAGAGCTACCTCGCCCCAAGCGACTGGGCATGCACCACCGGCGGTCCGGGTAACATCGGCTTCGTGGCATACTATGACTTCAAGCCGGGCATCGTAGGCAAGATCTACCTCTCGGCAGGAACCACTCCTTCAACCGGAGATCTCACAAAACCGGTCGGGAATATCACAGTGTCAGACATTGATGCTGATGGCCTCTGGGAAGTTACCGTTGATAACTCAGACAGACCTGATCTGCTCTTTAGGGATGCATACCTCTTTGTGGGTACCCTGGCGGAGTACACCGGGTTGTACTACCTGGATTTCCCGGAAAAAACAGGTGAGATCACGCCCACCTCGTCGCTGACGTTCCAGTTGACTTTTTAACCTGGTTCGTTAAGATACACCCGGCATTATCAAAGAACTGCTAAAATGTAAAGAGAGGCTATCCGGAAAAGATAGCCTCTCTTGTTTAATATCTAATGATCTCCCTGGTTGAAACCTAATACATTATCTCATCAAAGAAAAGTCTGGTTAATGGAGAATCACCCCCGATCTTTGTTGAAGCAGCTTCGTAATTCTCAGCATTCAGGGTCTGTTCCGAGACGGGATAGAACAGCCGGACAGGTACTTTGTCAATTTCCTGCAGAAACTCAGGCGGGGCGAACAGCCTCGGATAATCAAGCCTCCTGTAAGAGTTCCATAGAGTTTGTCCGCGCAGCCAGTATGCCAGCCATGCCTGCGTGCCGATCTTCTGCTTCCAGTCGCTGAAAGAAGTGGAGTATGCTACCGATGGCTGTGCCATATACGCATCGGCTTCAGCTTCAGTTCCGCCCCAGTAGAGAATCGATGATCTGACTGCATTGTTGTAATGTCCTTCTGCAGTTCCGCCAACCGAGAAACCTCTTTCAACAGCTTCAACAACACTCTTTGAATAATTGGCATCCACGTCATAAAGCATTAAGCCCATCCTGAGTTTTAATGTGTTCGCAAACTTGTACCACATCTCAGCCTCGTTTCCTGTACCACCGAAAATATTATCATATCCCGGAGGCATACAGGCCTCTGTGAGGGTAAGCTTATCCATTGCTGTACTCAATCGGTCGATGAGGTCCTTGTATATGGTAAGGCCATCATCGTAAACGGGGGTAGGAATATTGAAATCCAGCGCTTCCGAATATGGCATATCCCCGAAATTTTCAATGACGTAATTCCATGCATATACAGTCATTACCTCTATGATAGCCAATTGATTATCACGTTGAGCCTGGGAGATCCCGGCCAGTGGCTGAATTTGCAGTACCCTGGCAGCTTCCTTGTAATTCATGAGGACAAGCCTGTAAAGGGTATTCGATGTAAAAAGAGGAATTCCACGGGTAGTCATGTCGTACCTGGTTTCATCAAAATAGGTGGTTGCGGCCAGATGCTGAATCCACATCACCGTTACATTTGAGTTTACATTCTGATTGGACAGCTGATTGATTAACTGACGGGTTGCACCGTTATAGAGCGATTCCCCCGACACCTCAGCAAAGTCCTTTACATTTTTGTTCAGGTCTTCCAGTTTACTGCAGGCAGAAAATACCAGGAGAACCGAAAGAATTACTAATATCTTTTTCATGGTCTTTCGATTAGAAGTTAAGTTTTAAATTGAAGCTGAAATCACGGGTC
>DHGW01000060.1 GCA_002402965.1 Bacteroidales bacterium UBA4788 | reverse complement strand
GGAGAGTAGGTCGCCGCCGACTTTATAAACAAAGCCCTAGAATTATTTCCGGGGCTTTTTTTGTGTCATATACTGACTGTTATGCAGGACTCTGCACAACTGAACCGACAACCCTCTACCTTGCAGTAACTTTCACAATAGCATCCCTTAAACCTGGTGATCCTGAACTTACCTTTATTGTACCACTTTTCCCGGCCACTGACTTTACAATAACCAGTACCAAACCATTGTATACCTTTCGACTGTGTGAGGCAAAGGAGGTCATATCAGCCGGGTCTCCGTTGTCCGTTGCAATAATCTCACCTGGGCCCCTGACTATGAAGCTTACCAGGTTATCTGACCGGGGCACAGTACGGCCCTTCCTGTCAGTCACCCGAACGGTTATGAATGTCAGATCACTTCCGTCTGCAGATATACGAATACGATCTGCTTCAGCTTCCAGCTTTACAGGCGCCTCTGTCGTTTCGACCTGGTCTTCAGCCCATTTAATGCCGTTTTTATAAGCCACGGCCTTCAGTATTCCCGGCTCATAAATTACACTGTCCCACCTGAGACGATACTCAAACGGACCTTTTTTCAGACGGCCAAGCGATCTTCCGTTGAGGAATAATTCGGCTTCATCCCCTGATGTGAAAAGATGAACCGGAGTGATCTCTCCCGTGCGCTCAGGCCAGTTCCATGCCGGAAGAAGATGGGCCATTGATAATTCCGGTCTCCAGCGTGACTGATAGAGGTAGAATCGATCTTTTTTAAAACCGGCCAGATCAATTATTCCTGAGTATGAACTCCGCGATACATAATAGGGTGTAGGTTCACCAAGGTAATCCCATCCGGTCCAGACAAATTCTCCCGCAACAAAGGGATGGTGATCAAGAGCAGAGAAGACTTTGTCGGGCGATGCCCCGAAGGCAGCAGTATAAATCTCGTACGCACTGACATGGCTGCTGACCGGATCACCTCCGTTTCCGTCTTTCGCAGGAGCGCTTATTCCACTGAAAACAGGGAAAAGGTAGGTTCCGCGGGTGCTCAGCGTGGATGCGGTTTCGCTACTCAGGATGACTTTACCAGGATAGGCTTCGCGGAAACTGTTATAGAGGGGTGCAGTGCGGATTCCCTGAAGATCAGCATAAGCAGGGGCATCACGAATCCCTTCCCCCTGGTAATTCAGGCTTATCAGCTCTGATACGCCGGACATGACCATTCCCGGTCGGGCATAATTCATTGCAGTTGCAGAGGGTCTCAATGAGTCCTCCTCCCTGACAATTTCTGCCAGTTTGCGGGCTACAGTGGCTCCCTCCTCACCGGTGTATTGTTCCCCAACCTCGTTGCCATAACTCCAAATTATTACTGAGGGGTGGTTACGGTCACGTCGGACAAATGCACGTGTATCCTGTTCATACCATTCAGGGAATATCAGATGAAAATCCAGAGGTGTCTTTTTCAGATACCAGGAATCAAAAATCTCATCTATTACCAGGAACCCCATCCTGTCAGTAAGATCGAGGAGTCCGGGTGCCGGAGGGTTATGGGAGGTCCTGATTGCATTGCAACCCATTTCGCGCAGCAGTTCCAGCTGCCTTTCAGCTGCACGCAGATTGAACGCTGCGCCCAAGGCACCAAGATCATGATGCTGATTGACTCCCCTGATGGGAACATGCTGACCATTGACAAGGATTCCCTGGTCGGGGTTAAATTTCAGTGACCGTACGCCAATAGGAGTCTCATATGTATCAATTATCCGACCCTCTTTTACCAGTTCAGTGAGCACAGTATACATGTATGGATACTGGTACGGCAGTGGGCCCCAAAGCCGTGGGTAAGGGAGTATAGTCTCAACCCTGACCAGCGAAGTTTCTCCGGCTGCGATTGCAATCTCAGCAGGAGCAGTACCTGCAACTGCATTATTGGCTCTCTTCCCATTGGTATCAAGTTCATATATGCGGTTTACTACCTTAATTGTTGCATCCCGGCTCGATTCATTTTCAATCTTCACCTCAATTTTTAATGTAGCCGACTCATCACATACCTCGTTTGTCGTCACATAGGTTCCCCACTGAGCAATGTGTATGGAGTTGGTCTTTACAAGCCAGACGTTCCTGTAAATTCCACCTCCCGGGTACCATCGGGCAGAATGGGCCGGATTGTCGAGACGGATTGCCAGTTGGTTTTCAGTGTCTGTAACTATGTAAGGTGTCAGGTCCAGACGCCATGAGTTGTACCCGTAGGGCCAGCCCCCGACAAGATGACCGTTAAGCCAGACCATTGCGTAGGACATCGCTCCGTCAACATCCAAGTACACCGATCTGCCGCTGTCTGATTCCGGAAAGAAAATTTTCTTCCTGTACCATGCTACTCCGTTGACTGGCAGCCGGCCCATACCGCCTCCTACTTCGGCATCCCGGCCAGTCTGAAATGGTCCGTTTATAGCCCAGTCATGAGGCAGGTTGACCTCTATCCAGTCACTGTCGTCGTAACCATGCTGTACAAAGGGGAAATCCTTTCCCGGGTTGCCTTCAGGACGGGTATGCTTCCTGGCAGGATCTTTAATGAATGCATTGCCGGACGGAAGAATCCATTCTTTAAGTACTCTCTGATTCTGTTTGGTAATTGCAGCTTCGGTTGGCCTTGAATCTGCTACTCTGTCATCTGAATGGTCACTTACTGCAGGCCGGGAATCGTATATCAGACTGTCTGCATCTGAGGCCGTTTCGTATTTAAAGAATCGCCATCCCAAATTGATCGAAATACGCTCCCTTTCATTATTTTCTGTTCGCTCTGATTCGGACTGGGCTGAAATAAGACAGCCAGAGGACAGGATAAAAATCAGGAAGGCGGCAGACAGTCGGGATATTTTTGAGCCGTATGAAAAGTGGGGACACAGTTCTAACATATTAACCTCCTTGTCATTAAATAGTAATTATAATTTTTGCCCTGAGCGATCTGATTTAAGTGTTGGTCAGGCGCAGGGTCATCTGTTTCTGTCTCCGGCTATCCTGAACCAGTCGAAATCCGCCGATCCTCCCGGAGTACAGGTAGAGTAACAGAATAATCCGAACCTGTAACCCATAAAATGAGGTATTGAGTAATCCATCTCAAGGGTGGTTCCAATCTGGACCCATGTTTTGCCGTCAAGACAATAGAAGAAATATCCTCTATCGGCATTGTTTCTAAAATCGCATTCAGCTCTAAGACAGATTCTCTTTTTCCTGACCATGACACTTTCAGCCACAACCGGCATGCCTGCCTGTGCGTTCAACATGATTACAGAAGGCATACCTTTATCCGGCAAAATACCCACCTGCCCGATTTTTTTCTGGAACAGTGCGAGGCCTGCAAAATCACCGTCCCTCATACCTGAGATATCAATTAGTACAGTCCCCGAGCATTCAGGTCCGAAAGTCCTCTGAGTGAGAGTGTTCCTTGCCTGGGTAAAGAGTGTATCAACCCGACCGGTAGTCAGTCTGAGCCAGCCCTTGCGCGTGGTGACAGACCAAAGTGAGTTGTCGGGGTTATGGTTCCATTGCCAAACCAGTGGGAGGCGAAGATCTTTCCTGTTACGTTTGAATTCATCTGAGGCCACAATACCCGGGATCAGACCCCTGCTGGCCGGAAGGTTGAGCTTGTCCGGAACCTTTCCTTCAATTCCAAGTATTGGCCAACCGTCCTCCCACTTCACAGGTACGAGGTATGGGATGCGTCCGACCGACCCGAAATCGCGGAACAGATAAGCAAACCATCTTCCGTCAGGAGTGTCGGTCAGTCCTCCCTGGGCTACTCCTTTATCCCGAAGAGCCACTCTTCCTTCCCATGGCCCCGTAATATTTTCTGCCCTGTGGATGACTACTGTGCGCATGTCCTCCTTTGGCCAGGTAATATTAAAAAGATAGTAGGTGCCGTTTATCTTAAAAAGCTGTGACCCCTCTGCCTGAAGCATTATGTCATCTCCTGCAGGTGCGTTTGCATTTTCAATTATGATCTTTTCTGACGTACCGGGTCTGATCCCTGATGCATCGGGGTTTAGTTCAACAAGCTTTAGGCCGCCAACACCATATATTATATATACACGGCCATCATCGTCGAAAAACAGGGTGTGGTCATGATAAGCCGGAATGAACGATGATCTTTTCCACGGTCCTCTCTCAATATCCGTTGTGCTGAAGATGTATGTCTTTCCTGTTGTGTGTGAAAAGGTTGAGGTGTACCAGGTTCCTTCGTGAAAGCGCAGACAGCTGGCCCAGGAGCCATTCCCGTAAGCGTTCTTGCCATGTGTGAGGCTGAGCTGATCAAGAGAACCCAGCGTGTCATAAGCGTAGGTTACAAGCTCCCAATTTACAAGATCAACCGATTTCATTATCGGTACACCAGGGCTCATATGCATAGTACTACTGCTCATAAACCAGGTGCTGCCATGTTTTGCTATTGCCATGACTGGTACATCTGCCAGGATAATCGGATTAAGTGCTATACTTTGATCATTAGGGTCTTCAGATCTTTGACCCTGACAAAGATGGAGGACCGAAAGCAAAAACAGAAGGGTGATTCCGAGGTTCTTTTCCATCCTGGCTGAGATTATTGTAAAAGTAATAAATATATTTGTTTTTGGGAAAGGAAAAAAAGTAATGAAATCGGTTGCATTTTTTAAAAAATAACTTATATTTACGATATCGTAGATTTTTTTATCAGGGTAGATTAGAGGAGTTTCGTTTGAGATAATTAAGGAGAATGAGGTTTTAATAAGATTTGCCTGATATCTCTGAATAGTGCTGAATGATTTTGAGGCAGAATAGCCAGACTTTGAAACTATAATCAGACAAAACCATGCACACGAAATACAACTCCACGTAACAGGGAATCTTTTCCCTGAATACAAAGGGTAGGGAAGACTGGAATGAACTCGTCCCCCTCAAACAACCAGAAAATTTAACCTTAAAACCAAAATCTTATGATTAAAAATCCTTTAATCCCGGGTATTTTAAGACAGTACTTTGGGAAACTACCATTGAGCGTCATGCTCATGGTGATGATCATGACTGTCCAAACAGGCATGACTTTCGCAGCAGGATCCGAATCTGACGGGCTGAACACGGTCCAGCAGAAAGTTGTTACAGGCCTGGTAACTGAGAGAGACGGTGTTTCTCTTCCCGGTGTAGCTGTACAGGAGAGAGGTACCACAAACGGTGTTTTTACCGATGCACAGGGCCAGTACAGACTCACACTCTCAACTACAAATCCGGTTCTTGTGTTCTCGTTTGTGGGTTATACCACTCAGGAGATACCTGTCGGAACCAGTTCGGTAGTAAATCTAACTCTAATGTCGAGCGAGGTAGGTCTCGATGAAATCGTAGTCGTGGGATATGGAACTCAGCGGAAGGAATCTGTTACAGGTTCTGTTGCCTCCATGCGTGGTGATGCAATACGCGATGTGCCGTCATCCAATATCACCCAGGCATTGCAGGGACGTCTGGCCGGGGTGGAGTTGCAGCAGACATCAACCAAGCCCGGAGCAACAATGCAAATCCGTATTCGTGGTACCCGCTCACTCAATGCCAGCAACGATCCTTTAATTGTCCTTGACGGGATTCCCTTTGCAGGCTCAATATCAGATATTGATCCCAGCGACATCAGGAGTCTGGACATCCTTAAGGATGCCTCAGCAACTGCCATCTATGGATCACGTGGCTCCAACGGAGTATTGTTAATCACAACCAACAAGGGTATTAAAGGCCAGCCAGCGAAATTCACCTACAATGGGTATTATGGCCTGAAAAATGTTTTTGCACCTTATCCGATGATGGACGGCCCGGATTTTATTAAGCTCCGTACAGATGCAGGTGTTTATTCCACCAACGGGCTTGATGAATTCAATGAAGTGAATACCAACTGGCAGGATCTTTTCTACAGAACGGGTTCTGTTACGAGTCATGATTTAGGAGTTACAGGCGGAACCGAGAAAGGCAACTACAAATTCGGGGTCGGGTATTACAAAGATGAAGCAGTAGTTCCTGAACAGAACTACAGTCGTATATCGTTACGCGGATCACTCGATCAGGAATTAGGTAAATATCTGATGGTCGGATTCACCACTAACAACAACTTTTCAATTAACAATGGGAACAACCTGAGCCTGTACAGCGTATTAAGCAATTCGCCAATTGCCGATCCTTATAATGAGGATGGCACATGGAAGAGAATCATAAGGATGCCGCTCGATGACCAGTGGGTCGCCACCAGGGATGTAATTGAGAACCTCGGAGACAAATGGATTGATCAGACAAAAGCATTCGGATCATATAACTCACTCTACGGTGAAGTTAAAATCCCCGGAATTCAGGGTCTGAAGTACAGGATGAACGTAGGCTTGAATTACCGCAACGCTTTTAGCGGTGCCTACACAGGCGAGGGGGTGTTTGACATTAATGCAAAAACCGTATCATCTGCAACCCGGAGCAATTCACTTACAACAAGCTGGGAGATTGAAAACCTGTTGACCTACGACCGTACTTTTGCAGGTAAACACCAGCTTAATCTTGTTGCTCTTTACTCAGCCGAGCAGGGTTTCTTCAACCGTTCGCACATTACGGCAAAGGATATTCCGGCTGATGCTTTCCAGTTCTACAATCTGGGAAGGGCAAATCAGCAACCTGTCATTGATCCGGCAAACCAGTGGTATAATATGACGGGCCTGATGTCAGGAATGGGCCGTGTGATGTATTCTTATGACAACCGATATATGGTGACGGCAAGTTACCGTTACGATGGCTCGTCAAGACTGGCCGAGGGACATAAATGGGTTTCCTATCCTGCCGTATCCGTCGGATGGAATCTTCATAATGAATCTTTTATGAAAGATGTCACCTTAATCAACTCATTGAAACTTCGCGTTGGTTATGGAGTTGCCTCAAACCAGGCTATTGATGCCTATTCAACGCTCGGGCTTCTGGGAACCCGGCCGTACAATTTTGGCTCCACCTTTGAAACAGGGTTCTATGTGACTGATTTGCCCAATCCTGATTTAGGATGGGAGTATACATCAACCATGAACTATGCAGTTGATTTTAGTATCCTTAACAACCGCCTTTCCGGTACCATAGAGTATTATAATGCTCAAACCAAGGACCTTCTGTTCAGAGTCGGATTGCCGCCTACATCTGGTGTTACAAGCTACATGGCAAATATTGGCAAATCTGAAAACAAGGGCTTTGAGATATCCCTTGATGGAGTAATACTTGATTCTCCCAGTGGCTGGAGATGGGATGCCGGTATAAACCTTTATGCCAATCGCAATAAGCTGCTGGCACTGGCTTCCGGCCAGGAAAAGGATGAAGGCAACTGGTGGTTTGTCAACTATCCGATCGATGTAATCTTTGACTATGAGGCCATTGGTCTCTGGCAGGAGGGAGATCCCTATCTGAGCATTCTTGAACCGGGAGGAAACGTTGGGATGATAAAGGTCAAGTATACCGGAGATTACAATCCCGACGGAACACCTGTCAGAGCGATAGGAGCTCTTGACAGACAGGTAATGAGTATGGAGCCAAAGTTCCAGGGGGGATTCAATACAAGTGTCGGGTATAAAGGTTTTGACATCAGTATAGTAGGTACTTTCAAAAGCGGAGGATTGCTTATTGCCACTCCCTATGGGGCAAACGGCTATCTTAATATCCTGTCTGGACGCAGAAATAATGTTGAGGTTGACTACTGGATGCCGGATAACACTGACGCCAGATATCCAAAACCCGGAGGAATCGGTGGAGACCAGCCAAAGTATCTCAATTCCCTTTCTTATTTCGATGCATCATACATGAAGATCCGTACCGTGACGATAGGCTATAACCTTGATAATATTAATTGGATCAAAAGCAACGGAGTTGAGAACTTGCGTGTCTATTTTACTCTGCAGAATCCATTGGTCATGTTCTCCCCTTATCACAAAGAATCGGGAATGGATCCTGAACCCAATTCATTTGCCAATGAAAATTCAGCCGTTAACCTGAGTTATAATCTGAGACGTCTCCTGACTATAGGTAATAACACACCTACAACGCGCAACTACCTGTTTGGCATTAATCTGACATTCTAAAAAAGTCCAAAATGAAAAGCATAAAGATAAAAGCAGTTTTGGGAACAATCATAATCGCATTGTTCCTTGGGGCGTGTGAGGATATTCTGAATGAGACACCACGCAGTATTTATACACCTGAGTATTTCAAAACCGAAAAGGGTGTCATGGGAGGGGTAACTTCCATGTATGCTCACCTCCGATACATATATGGCAACGGATACTATTATTCAGGTATCCAATCCGGTACCGATGAAGGAACATGGGGCCAGAATGTGAATGCAGACTCCAAGAGGGCTGACTTTTCCGGACAGGGTGATCTGACTCCATCCTCCAACCCTTACGGCGGAATTTGGGGAGTTTTTCCTAACATTAACACGGCCAGTGGGATAATCGAGAATGCTGAAGCTGTCGGAACTATTTCACCTGCACTAGTCGCAGAAGCCAGATTTTTCAGAGCCTTCGATTATTTCCTGCTTGTTCAGACCTATGGCGGTGTGCCTCTGGATCTCGGAGCCGGAGAACTGAAGTTCAATACTGCACCGATGCGAACATCTGTTCGTAACACTGTGCCTGAAGTATATACCAAAGCTATATTTCCGGACCTGGTGAAAGCAGTGGCGGATTTGCCTGAAACGTCACGCCTGACCGGAACCGTGAACAAAACCGTTGCACACCTGTACCTTGCGAAAGCTTACCTGACATATGCATGGTGGCTTCAGAATCCGAATAACATTCCTACCTATCCCCCGAGTGACCGTACTGATCCTGACGGACATAATGCTGCCTGGTATTTCCAGGAAGCCTATAACATAGCAACGTATGCTATTGACAATCATCCGGCTACAATCGGGTTGCTCGATTATTACTATGACGTTAACCTGGGATCCAACGACCGGAATAAGGAGATGCTGTTGTACGCTGACCACACTCAGGCAAGTGATCTCTATAACGGGATTGCCACTACCGGGTGGGGCGGAGGTAGTTCACCAGGACATTTTGCGGGGTGGTTCCCTACCTGGAACTATACCGAGATAAGAAGTTCTAACAGTAGTACTGCCTGGACTGCGGTGAGTTCTGTTCAGAGGGAAGCAGTGCAACCTCTGGGCCGCCCATGGACTGCTGTGGCTCCTACTCACGAAGCCCTCCTGAACGTATTTGCCGACAAAACCAATGATTCGCGTTACGACGGTACTTTTACAACTGTTTACCGGGGCAACTGGCAAAGAGGAGGACTTGCAAACACAACTTTGTATAACGCTAACAACTTACCGGTTGCTATGAATGATCCTATATTGACTTTCCTTAATACAGATCCGGGTACAGTTGTTTACCCTTCGGGAGCAGGGCAAAGCAATATTGGTGCCGGTTCAATACCAGAAAGGGCTGACTGGGTAATAACTCCTGCCGGTATCAGCAGGATTGTTTATCCGAATCTATGGAAACTTGGTCCCTATCGTACTGACAATGGTAATACCCTGGGACAGGCAAACATAGAATATGTCCGTCCTTTCCCCATTGCTAAATTTTCAGAGCTTTATCTGGTTGCAGCAGAAGCAGCAGTAAAAGGGGCAACAACAACATCCGGTAAAAGTGCATATGACCTGATCAACGTGCTTCGTGCACGGGCAGGTAAATGGCGTTGGGACAACGGCGCAAATATGGCAAAAGTGGAAGATAACAGTGCTGCGATGATAGCTGCCACACCTGCAGTTATTACCCTGGATTATGTTCTGGATGAACGTACACGCGAGTTTTTTGGAGAATGCATTCGCTGGTATGATCTTTCGCGTACCCAGACCTGGCATATCAGGGCTGCCTCGTACACTATTTGCGGGACTGCAAAAGGCGACCATACTCCGGTTACTGTCACCCGTACGATTCCATTGACACACTATCTGCGCCCGATACCCCAGAGCCAGATAGACGGTATGGAGATGACTGCAGATGAAAAAGCAGCTTATCAGAACCCCGGATATTGAACATCTGTGCAGGATGAAAATATTCAGGGCGGCAAAACCAACAACTGATATTTTTCGAATATATGGTTAGAGGGTTTAATTAGGGTTGGTTCAGGTAAAAGTGTCCGTGGGCTTTGTCCACGGGCACTTTTTACCTAATTTCACCGCCGTTTATTTGCCGGAGCCTGTAACCAGGGCAGGCATGTTTTACAGTTATTGATTTGTGAAATGACCGAGTTACTTGAAAGAATCTCAACCTGCGTTGAATTCGGCAAGGTTGATATAAAATCTCCATATCCTCCGGCGATGAAGGATCAGGAGGGGGCCTTTGAGCTGACCCGACACGCTCTCGATGATGGCATCAGCCCGGACGAAATCCTTGAAGAGGCTCTTATTCCTGCAATGTCAAGGGTAGGGCAGAAGTTCTCCAGGAACGAGATCTTTGTTCCGCAGATGCTCATGGCTGCAAAGGCGATGAGCAGCTCGATGAGTCACATCAAGCCCTACTATCTCTCAGGAGAAACAAAGAGAAGAGGCACCTTTATTATCGGGACGGTCAAGGGAGACCTGCACGATATCGGCAAGAACCTTGTTGGCATGATGATAGAAGGCGGAGGCTGGGAGATTATCGATCTGGGAGTAGATGTAAGCACTGAGAAATTCATTGAGGCAGCGGAGAAACACCCCGGTGCCGTGATAGGACTGTCAGCCCTTCTCACCACAACGATGGAAAACATGCGGAAGAGCGTGGCTGAACTGCGGCAGAGATTCCCCGGTCTGAAGATATTTGTGGGAGGAGCCCCGGTAACGGCAGAATTCTGCCGCAAGATCGGAGCCGACTTCTACTCTCCCGATCCTCAGGGAGCGGTGGAATACCTGAAAACACTGGCCTGATTAAAATAATTATTTGTTATTTCGCTCATTGGCAGACGGCATTGTGCAGATCCCGGGACTCCAAAAGATGAACCGGGCTGTGGCTGCCGGTTATCCTTATTCCAATATAACTGAAAGTTAATGAAGACGATACTTAAAGGGATAACGAAAGAGGTGGTTATAGACACTGAAGGACCGGTGGTGATAATAGGTGAATGCATTAATCCCACCAGGCGCAGGAAACTTGTCTCAACTCTGCAGGCAAGGGACTTCAGTTATATGCTTGAGCTTGCCCGGACACAGATAGGGTCCATGGCAGATGTTCTTGACGTGAACGTCGGTTACCCGGGTGTCGATGATGAAGCACTTCTTCCCGCGGCTGTAATTGCCCTGCAGGAGAACTTCGACATACCACTCTGTCTGGACTCGCCCAATCCAAAAGCGATTGAGGCGGCACTGAAGGTAGCGAAGGGGAAATGTCTCATAAATTCGGTTAACGCAGAAGAAGCTTCACTGCAGAAACTCCTGCCTGTTGCCAGGGAGTACGGTGCGGCAATAATTGGTTTGGTACTCGATGACAACGGTATCACAAATGATCCTGAGAAACGGTTGAAGATAGCTGAGAAAATCATTGAACGCTCAGTCCGTGCCGGCATTAAGGAGGAGGATGTGATAATTGATCCGATGGCTATGGCTGTAAGCGCAGAACCTAATGCGTGCAGGGTGACCCTTGAAACGATAAAGCTGGTGCATGACAGGCTGGGACACAACATAACGCAGGGTGCAAGCAACATCTCTTTCGGGCTGCCCAACCGAGAGAACATCAACAATGCCTACATGGCCATGTCAATCATGTACGGTCTTACATGCCCCATCGCCAACCCGGAGAAGATTGCAGGGCTGGTGCGGGCTGCAGACCTGGTCCTGGCCAGGGATGAATATGCAATCAGGTTCATAGAGCACTATCAAACCACACTGCCATCCTGAACAGATTCAGTTACACATTCCGCGAACTGCTGCCCGGAACGGAAGCCCTGGAGAAGACAATGGGATACTCCCCGGGTACGGCACCGGAGCCTGTCTCTGATCTCATCAAAGAGGTGTCGGAAGAGCTGATGCCGTTTGGTGACGTAAAGGCAGAGTATATCATTTTTGACATACTGACCTTCGGCCCCGATAACAAATCAATTGAAATAGAGGGAGTTGTGTTTAATGTTAAGCCTATTATTTTCAGCCAGATAAAGAAGGCCGGGGGGGCGGCTCTCTTCATTTGTACTGCAGGAGCAGAAGTGGGTCTACGGAGCCACAGAAGCATGAAGGAGGGTGATCTGCTGCGCGGGTATGTGTATGATGTGATCGGTTCGGAGGTGGTTGAGAACGCTGCCGACAGGATGCAGGAGGAACTGCGTCTTGCTGTTGCCGCGGGGGGATTGAATATAACCAACCGCTTCAGCCCCGGATATTGTGGTTGGGATGTGGCAGAACAGCATAAGCTTTTCAGCTTCTTCCCTGACAACTATTGCGGCATCACGCTCACCGAATCTGCCCTCATGAATCCGGTTAAGTCAGTCAGCGGCCTGATTGGCATTGGAAGGGAGGTAAAGTACGCCCCATACCAGTGCCATCTTTGTGATGACAAAAACTGCATCTACCG
>DHGW01000013.1:5161-12720 GCA_002402965.1 Bacteroidales bacterium UBA4788 | reverse complement strand
AGGGTCACCGGAAAATCAAATTCCTCGTAGAGGATACAGAATTGTAACTAATCGTACAACAGGTATTTTGCGCGGATGGCCCTGAACCGGTCCAGACCATCTTTCCATGTCGCCTTTATCTCCTCCTGTCTCATGCCGCTGATGATCTGCTCCCGCAACGTACTGCTGCCCGCCAGCGTGTCGAAATACCCCGTAAAGAATTTCTCTTTTTCGGGATATGCCTTATACATTTCTATAATCCACTGAAGGTTGATCTCCGCCTTTGGCACAAGGCCATCGGCAAGAGCATTACGCAAATCAATCCCGTAACATACCGCCCCGTTATGCCTGGGGCTGGATGACCCGAAGGAGGGCTCAGGCGTGAAGCTGAACCCGGTGTCAGGCATCCCGGGCGCCCCAAGCACCTGGAACGGAAATTCCGTCCCGCGACCGCATGAGAGCACAGTCCCCTCTGAGAAACAGATCGAGGGATAGAGATAGATCGCATTCATGTCCGGCAGGTTGGGAGAGGGTATCACAGGCAACTCATACATCGTACTGTGAGTGTAGTTGCTGCACCTGATGACCTTCAGATCACACCTGATGCCTCCTGCCAGCCACCCCTCGCCGTTTACCATTCCCGCATATTCCCCGAAGGTCATGCCATGCACAACGGGGATTGGATGAATTCCTACGAAAGAGCTGTAGTTCGCAGTGTCCAGTATCGGACCGTCAACGTAATACCCGTTCGGATTGGGCCGGTCCATGACTATGAACGGCTTGCCGTTTTCGGCACATGCCTCCATCACGTAACACATGGTGGTCAGGTAGGTGTAGAACCTCGTTCCCACATCCTGGATATCAAAAATGACCGCGTCAATTCCCGACAAATCCTCCGGCGCCGGCTTCTTCTTTGAGGCGTAGAGGCTGATGACCTCAATACCCGTTACGGGATCAGTTCCCGATGTGATCACGGCGCCGTCGTCAGCCAGGTCCCTGAAGCCGTGTTCCGGGGCAAAGATCAGCTTAACCTCGATTCCCAGGGAGATAAGGGTATCAACAAGATGTCTCTGTCCGACCATCGAGGTCTGGTTTGCCACAACGGCAACTTTCCTGCCCTCGAGTAGCGGGAGGTACTCCCCCGTATTTTCAGCCCCGGTCTTCAGGGTATTGTCGTTTCCGTCGGCCGAACAGGCTGCAACAGCAAGCGCAATCAGCAGAAAGAGTAATCCCGGTTTTTTCATCTCAGTCAGGTTTCCCGTAAAGATATGCAAATGGCTGATAAATGCCGCTGGCAGGGTTTGCATTACAATTCTCCCAACTCTAAGCCTGCATTATACAATTCTTCACTCTTAATTCTTAATTTTGCCCGGATGTCAATCGATACCTTCATAGCCAGCCGCCTGATCAGGGACCGGAACAGTGGTACGGCCTTTTCGAGGCCCATCAACGTCATCGCCATAATCGGGATTGCTCTCGGGCTGGCGGTGATGATCCTCGCAGTATCCATCCTGACAGGTTTCAAGAAGCAGATACGCGACAAGGTGGCGGGATTCGGGGCACATATCCAGGTGGTCAATTTCGATGCGAACCTCTCCTACGAGACCGTGCCCGTCAGTGCGGCACAGGCCTTCGTCTCAAAGGTACAAAGCCACCCCGGAATCAGGAACATCCAGGTCTTTGCAATGAAGGCCGGCATAATCAAGACCGACGAGAATATCCAGGGGGTGGTGCTCAAGGGCATAGGCAGCGACTACGACTGGAGTTTCTTCAGATCGAGCATGGTGGAAGGGGAGACGGTCAATGTCAGCGACACGGCGCGAACCAATGATGTGGTCATCTCAAAGAAGGTGGCTGACATGCTCGGGCTGAAGCTCGGGGACTCATTCGCGATGTTCTTCGTACAGGACCCGCCCCGCATGCGCAAATTCACAATATGCGGGATCTACGAGACCAGCCTCGAGGAGTTTGACAAGACCTACCTCTTCTGCGACATAAACCACATCAGAAGCCTGAACGGTTGGACCGAAGACCAGGTGAGCGGATTTGAGATCTTCATCAACGACTTCGATAATCTCGACTACATGACGGACGTGGTCCGCGATGCCGTCGGCTACCGCGTGGCCGAGGAGGAGGATCAGCTCAAGGTCACCAACATCAGGGGACGTTACCCGCAGATATTCGACTGGCTGGGATTCCAGGACACAAACGTGATCATCATCCTGGTGCTTATGATTCTGGTGGCAGGATTCAACATGATATCCGGATTGCTGATACTGATACTTGAGAAGACAAATATGATAGGCGTTCTGAAAGCGCTTGGTGCCGGAAACAAGATTATCCGGAATGTATTCCTCTACCAGGCTGCATGGCTGACTGCAAAAGGACTCCTCTGGGGCAACGCCATCGGCATCGGACTGGCGCTGCTGCAGCAGAAGACAGAGATGATCCAGCTAGACCCCTCCTCGTACTACCTGAAGAGCGTCCCCATCAACCTGGATCCTCTCCATATCATCCTTCTTAACGTCGGGACGATGATTGCCATCATCCTGATGCTGCTTATCCCTTCTCAGCTGATAGCGCGGATAACACCCGTCAAGGCGATACGCTACGACTGATTATCAAGACTTTACGAACTTAAAAATATTAAGTTGGATGCATTTTAATGCAAATGCCAATTTTTTATTGCGATGTTTATTTTGTAAATCCCAAGCCCCTGTTTACGACATAATTTTAATCGTCCGGCAATAAAACCAAAAGCCGCAGAAAGTTGCGCAAACTTTCTTTATTCGGGCACTTCCAATTCTCCATGCTTCTGTGTAAATTGCAGAGGCAATGTCCTGGAATATGTCCACAATTGACCCAAAAAAGAACTACGAAAAGACCAGAGAGGAGATCGGTTATGTCAGTCGCCGCGAGGCAACACTTAATGATTATAAGCGAATAGGGTTCAAATCGGGCCTCGAAGTGCACCAGCAGCTGAGGACGAAGAGCAAGCTTTTTTGCCGTTGTCCGGCGGGCATCTACCATGATCATGAAGATTATGATGCCGAGGTCATCCGTCACATGAGGCCCACGCTGAGCGAGATGGGAGTCTATGACGGCACCGCGTTAATGGAGTTCAGAACCAGGAAGGAGATAACCTACCGGATCAATAATCAGACCGCCTGCACCTATGAGGTTGATGATACTCCGCCTTTTCCTGTTGACAGGGAGGCAGTGGACATTGCAATCAGCATAGCCCTGGCGGCGAAGATGAATATCGTCGGCGAGATCCATATTACCAGGAAGCAATACCTTGACGGTAGCATCCCAACGGGTTTCCAGCGTTCGGCCATCATCAGCGTGGAAGGCGAGCTGCAGCTCAAAAACAAGAAGGTGCGGCTCATTCAGCTGAGCCTTGAGGAGGACTCATGCCGCGAGGTGTCGGATATCGGACACAAGAGGATATACAAAACTGACCGGCTCGGTATGCCATTGATAGAAACGGTGACCTACCCTGATTGCCTGACTCCTGGCGAGCTGGCTGAAGCCGCGGAGTACATCAGGTTCCTCAATCGCAGCACCGGCAAGGTGCGCACCGGCATTGGCGCTGCACGTGAGGATGTGAACGTCAGCTGTGAGGGCGGCAGCAGGGTGGAGATCAAGGGGGTAGCCCATATCAAATGGATACCTGAACTATCGCATAATGAGGCATTCAGGCAGTATGCGCTGCTCAACATCCGCTCGAAGCTTCAGAAGCTGATCTGTGACCCCGCCGCATGGTCCCTGAAGACAAAGGAGATAACTGAAAAGGAGAAGGAGTTTCATTTTACGCCGGTAAAGGCAGCCCTGGACCGAGGTGAGAAGGTCATTGCAGTCAACCTCCCCGGGTGCCGCGGCATACTTTCGCACTTCACCCAGCCGGGCTGCATATTTGCCGACGAGCTGAGCGGCAGGCTCAAGGTGATAGCATGCATCGAGAAGCCGAACATGATCCACTCGGAGGAGATCGCCGAAGTCAACTTTAACAACCTGTTCCCCGAGGTGGCTATCTGGCTCTCTGCTGCTCCCGATGATGCGCAGATAATACTGTGGGGACCGGCGGAAGATATCCCCACCGCACTTGAGACGGTTGAGGAGCGGATCAAACTCGCCCTGGAGGGTGTCCCGAATGAGACCCGCAAGTCGTTTGAGGACGGCACAACAATTTTTGAGAGGGTCCTGCCGGGACGTGACCGCATGTACCCGGATACTGATTCACAGCCTATCCCGGTAACCACGGAAATGCTTGAGAGGCTTGGCCGTGACCTGCCTGTTGATGTCGCAGAGCGATTCCTTCAGATGAAGGACTGGGGCCTTCCCGAAGATACGTGGCACTACCTGCTCAGCAAGAACCTCGTTGGCCTGATCGAAAGGATCGGCAATGATCTCGGGTTTGACAACAGGGAGGTGGGTATCCTGTTGGGCCACCGGTTCCGGAGCCTCGAAGGACGGGGCAGAGTGGCCAGGGGCTTCAGCTATGAAAGGCTCTATGACCTGTTCACCTTCCTGAGGAGGGAGGAACTGCTGGCGCCTGTGGCGCGACTAATGCTGCCGGGTGTTGTAGCGACTCCCACGCCCGATTTCAGTGAAATCCTTGTTGCAACCGGCTTCCGTCGTTCTACGATGGACGAAATCAGTAACGAGGTCAGGGGACTTGCCGGCAGGTTCGCGGAGGTTTGCTACAACGGCAACATGGCCGGTATCGAGAATTGGGTAATGGGACAGCTGCACCGGAAAGCTATCGGCACAGTGAGGTTGTCTGAAGTCAGGAAAGCGGTCTCCGGCGTTCTGGAGGTTATATAAATACTATAATGGCTGAAGATTTTTTCCAGGGATATAAGGGCGAGGCGCTGGCAGTGCTTAAGAAGTTCAATGTCAGGGTCTGGGGTCAGTCGGAGATCGAAACCACCCGCGGGCTCTTCAGGGGAACCGTTCTGCCGCGTTCGGAGAACAATGACGATCAGCACATCGTGATCAAGATCGAAAGCGGGTACAATATCGGTATCGATATAACCACTGTCATCAGGATGGTGGAGACGGGCTACAAGAAGGCCAACTACAAGATCCCGGAGAAGGAGTTCCCTTACTCGGACGACAAGCCCAACGTGAAATTACTCGGTACGGGCGGCACAATAGCCTCGAGGCTCGACTACCGCACCGGGGCTGTCATACCTGCCTTCTCTCCGGGGGAGCTCTACGGCGCTGTGCCTGAGCTGGCTGAAGTGTGCAACATCCGCACGGAGAAGCTATTCGGGGTGTTCAGCGAGAACATGGGTCCGGACCAGTACAAGATCCTTGCAAAGGCCATCGGCGATGAGATTGCCAACGGCATTGACGGCATCATGATCGGTCACGGCACAGATACACTGCATCATACTGCTGCAGCGCTCTCCTTCATGGTCCAGAACTCACCTGTCCCGATTATTCTGGTGGGATCGCAGCGCTCATCCGACAGGCCATCATCCGATGCCGCGTTGAACCTGATTCACGCCTCCACAGCGGCAGGTCACGGTGACATCGCCGAGGTGATGGTTTGCATGTTCGGCCCCACGAGCGATGAATACGGGTTCCTGCACCGTGGCACCAGGGTGCGCAAGATGCACAGCTCCTACAGGTCGACCTTCAGGACGATAGGAGACATACCCCTGGCTACCGTCAGGCGCGGAGAGGTTAAACCGATGAAGAAGGACTACAACCCGAGGCGTGCCGACCGCAATGTGACGATCATGCCATATTTCAACGAGAATGTGACGATGATCTATTTCTATCCGCACATGAAGGCGGATATGATCCACTCACTGATAGACAACGGATACAAGGGCATCATCATTGTCGGCACCGGGCTGGGCCATGTGAACAGGGAGCTCTACCCGGCGCTGGAGAGGGCGCAGAGGGAGAATGTGGCGGTCTATATGACCCTCCAGACGATATGGGGATATGTTCATATGTTCGTGTACGAGACCGGTCGTGATATGATGGCCAAGGGTGTCATCCCGCTGGGAAACATGCTTCCCGAGGTGGCATGGGTCAAACTGGGCTGGGCGCTGGGGCAGACGGATGACCTGGAGGAGGTCCGCAGGATCATGTTAACGCCCGTCAATGGTGAGATCACCGAGCGCGAGCCGTACAATGGTTACCTGGTCTATCAGGGTGGTGTGCCGGAGGTGGAGGAATTCATCAGGAGGGTACACAAATAGGATTTGCGAATTTCGAATTTCGAATTTCGATTTAATTCGCAAATCGCAAATCGCAAATCGCCAATCCTAATTGGTTCTTCCCGGGTAAACCTTCAGCGCCTCAGCCAGGGTCTCCATCGCATTGCGGAGATCATCAATCTTAAGCACGTAGGCTACGCGGACCTCGTTCTTACCGCCACCAGGGGTGAAGTAGAATCCCGTCGCGGGTGCAACCATCACCGTCTGGTTCCTGTAATTGAAATCCTCAAGCAGCCACCTGGCAAACCTGTCCGAGTCATCTATCGGCAGCCTCACCACCGTGTAGAATGCACCGCGCGGAAGGGGGCAATAGACGCCCGGCATCCTGTTAAGGGCATCCACCATGAAGTCGCGGCGGGCAATATACTCATCATAAACCTCCGTGAAATATTCCTTCGGTGTATCAATAGCAGCCTCGGCCACGAGCTGTCCCAGCTCCGGCGGGCAGAGCCTTGCCTGTCCGAACTTGAGCGCTGCAGCAAGCACCTCTTTGTTGTGAGTTATAAGCGCGCCAATGCGTACACCGCACATGCTGTAACGCTTGGAGACGGAGTCGAGCAGCACCACATTGTCCCTGATTCCCTCAAGCTGCATCGCAGAGAAATGCCCGGCGCCATAGCAGAACTCCCTGTAGACCTCGTCGGAGAAGAGGAAGAGATCATGCTTCTTCACAATGTCGCGCAGTTGCATCAGCTCTTCCTTCGAGTAGAGAGCACCCGTAGGATTGTTCGGGTTGCATATCAGGATAGCCTTCGTCTTAGGGGTTATCTTCTTCTCGATCTCGGCGATGGGAGGCAGTGCAAATTCATTCTCTATGTATGTCCTGACCGGGACAATATTGACGCCGGCAGTGGTGGCGAAACCGTTATAGTTGGCATAGAAGGGTTCGAAGGTGATCACCTCTTCGCCGGGGTTGAGGCATGACATGAATGCGAAGAGCACAGCCTCCGAGCCGCCGGTGGTGACGATGATCTCAGTATGGTCAATATCGATGCCGATCTTCGTATAGCTCAGGGCCAGCTTGCGGCGGTACGACTCGTTGCCGGCAGAGTGGGTGTATTCGATGACCTTGAGGTCCATATTCTTCAGTGCCTGCAGTGCAGCTTCCGGAGTGTGTATGTCAGGCTGCCCGATATTGAGGTGGTAAACCTTTACTCCTCTGCGTTTTGCCTCCTCGGCAAAGGGTACAAGCTTGCGAATCGGTGATGCCGGCATCATCCCGGCCTTTTCTGAGATCTTTGGCATGACTTACTTTATTTACAGTCTTAAAAAAATGAAGCACAAATGTATTCAAATTCAATTTAATGATCCATGACTTTCGGCATAAGGTCGCTCACTTTA
>DHGW01000013.1:0-5092 GCA_002402965.1 Bacteroidales bacterium UBA4788 | reverse complement strand
GATGGACAGTGATTTTCGGCATAAGCCCGCCCACTTTTTACATAATGACAACAAAATGTTAATTTTGTGCGCTTAAGAAGTGAGTTGCCCAACCCGGAGAGCCGGACGGGCAGCCAAAAACCAAAAAAACCGCAAATAGCAAACCGCAAATCGCAAACCGCAAACCGCACATCGCACATTGCCAATCGACAATCGCAAATCCCATGACAGAGATTCCTTCAAAATATGAGCCCGCCGCAGCGGAGAACAGGTGGTACAGTTACTGGATGGAGAAGGGATTCTTCCGCAGCAAGCCTGACGGACGTGAACCTTACACAATTATCATCCCTCCGCCTAACGTTACCGGTGTTCTGCACATGGGCCACATGCTCAACAACACCACGCAGGATGTGCTTATCAGGCGCGCCCGCATGATGGGATTAAATGCCTGCTGGGTGCCCGGCACAGACCATGCCAGCATCGCCACCGAGGCCAAGGTAGTGGCCAAGCTGAAGAGCGAGGGGATTGACAAGAAGTCGATATCGAGGGAAGAGTTCATTGAGCATGCATGGGAGTGGACCCACAAGCATGGCGGCATCATCCTCGAGCAGCTCAAGAGGCTCGGCGCATCGTGTGACTGGGACCGCACCCTCTTCACCATGGATGATCAGCGCTACAGATCTGTGATAAAGGTTTTTGTCGACCTCTACAACAAAGGACTGATATACCGCGGCGTACGCATGGTCAACTGGGATCCGCAGGCGCTCACGGCAGTCTCCGATGAGGAGGTCATATATACCGAGGAGAAGTCGAAACTCTACTACGTCCGCTACAAAATTGTAGACGAGGATGATTACATCACTGTGGCAACCACCAGGCCCGAGACCATCCTCGGCGACACGGCCGTATGCGCCAACCCGGCTGATGAGCGTTACGCACGCCTGAAGGGCAGGCGTGTCATCGTGCCGATGGTCAACCGAGAGGTACCATTCATCTTTGACGAGTATGTTGACATGGAATTCGGCACCGGATGCCTCAAGATCACCCCGGCGCATGACATCAATGACTATGAGATCGGCCTGAAATACAATCTGCAGAGCATAGACATCTTCAATGACAACGGCACCATCGCTGAGGCGGCCGGCCTGTTTACAGGCAAGGACCGTTTCGAGGCCAGGGGCCTGGCAGAGGAGGAGCTTCGACGCACCGGCGCACTGGTTAAGACAGAGGATTACATCAACAAGATCGGCAGGTCGGAGCGTACCCATGCGGTCATCGAACCGAAACTCTCCCTGCAGTGGTTCATGAAGATGAAAGATATCTCCAAACCCGCCCTCGATGCGGTGATGGATGACACCATCAGACTCTTCCCTGATAAGTTCAGGAATGTCTACAGGCACTGGATGGAGAATGTGCACGACTGGTGCATCAGCAGGCAGCTCTGGTGGGGGCAGCGCATCCCCGCATGGTATTACAGCAACAACGAATTCGTTGTGGCGGAGAACGAAGAGGAGGCTCTGACGCGGGCACGAAAGGCTTCCGGCAACGCCGGCCTGACCGTGAACGACCTGCTTCAGGATGAGGATGTGCTTGACACCTGGTTCTCCTCGTGGCTCTGGCCCATTACATGCTTTGATGGCATAAATAACCCTGATAACGAAGACATTAAATACTATTATCCTTCGAATGTCCTGGTGACCGCCCCGGACATACTCTTCTTCTGGGTTGCCAGGATGATTATGGCGGGTTATGAGTACCGCGGGCGCGAGCCATTCGGCGATGTCTACCTCACCGGTATGGTGCGAGACAAGCAGAAACGCAAGATGTCGAAGTCGCTCGGCAACTCTCCCGATCCCATCGGACTCATAGAGAAGTACGGTGCTGACGGTGTGAGGATTGGCATGCTTCTCTGCTCGCCGGCAGGGAATGACCTGCTGTATGACGACAGTCTGCCGGAGCAGGGTCGCAACTTCGCTAACAAGATATGGAACGCTTTCCGGCTGGTGATGACGATGAATATTGATGAGTCCATTGAGCAGCCGCCGGCATCGGCAGCCGCCGCAGCATGGATGCGCAACACAATCGACAAGACGCTGGCAGATATTGAGGACAGCTTCGTGCGCTACCGCATCTCCGATGCTCTGATGCAGGCATATAAACTCTTCTGGGACGATTTTTCCGGGTGGTACCTGGAGATCATCAAGCCCGCATTCGGTCAGCCAATGGATAGCAGGACACACACGGAGACCCTGGCCATCTTCGGGGACCTGGTGAAGATACTCCATCCCTTCATGCCCTTCATCACCGAGGAGATATGGCAGCGACTGGCTGACAGGCCGGAGGGAAGCAGCATCATGGTTGAACAGATGCCTCTGCCTGCACCATTTGAGGCAGGCATGCTGCAGAGGTTTGACACGGTCCGCGAGATAGTCACCGCCGTCCGCGCCATACGCAAGGAAAGGAATATCCCCGTCCGTGATCCGCTGGTGCTGTGTGCCTCGCAGGGAGCCACCGGGACTGAGTTTGACCAGGTCATCATCCGCATGTGCAACCTCTCGGAGATACGCGTTGTGGAAGGAAAGGTTGAGGGCGCCGCCTCATTCAGGATACACACCCATGAGTTCTTCATCCCGCTGAGCGACGGGGTTGACCATGAGGAGGAGATCAGGAAGCTGAAAGAGGAGCTTGTTTACCAGGAAGGGTTCCTTGCTTCGGTTCAGAAGAAGCTGTCGAATGAGAAGTTCGTGGCCAATGCCCCGGAAAAGGTCATTACGATGGAGCGCAAGAAGGAGGCCGACTCAAGGGTGCGTATAGCCACCATCAGGGAGAGCCTTGCCCACCTGCAGGGCAGATAACACATTGAAGTGCGAAGTTTGAAGTGCGCAGATCAGTCCTTTCTTATGATGTAGCTGCCGTTTTCAGACGGCACAGCACGCCATCCGTCGTTCAGTACCATGTGCCACCCGGCGCCTGAGATATGGTTTCTTTCAACAAGGATATCTTTTGCACTCACTCTCAGAATCCGCAGGTCGTTGGTCAGCAGCGCACCGCCGTTGTCAACGGCCAGCTTGCCCCAGTTGTCCGCAACCCGGAGCTTCTCGTACAGTGTGCCCAGTGAGTCAAGGTAATCAATATCCTCAGGCTCGAAGCTGAAGTTGGGGCTTTCCATATTGATTGTCACCACCGGTTTTTCATTGAAAGTTGAGACTATCCGTCGTGTGTTCTCGTTGATCATCGCTTCACGCTCGCTCTCCTCGGCCCTGATGGCCTGTATGTCATAGTTGAACGCCAGCGAGCCTGCCACATCGCGGCACACCGCGGGAAGCGCCACACCGTAGGCTTCGAGCGTTGCCCTGCCCAGATCAAAATCAGAGGTTTGGATCTGCTTGAAGTCGAAATCCTTATCACTGAGGAGAGTGGCATACAGAGCCCCGTGCACGAAGCCATAGCCCCAGGCATAGGAGCTGTTCTGATATAACCTGTTGAGGTACTCCAGTATCCTTGTCCTTAGTTCTTCGGGTCCTGTGGTGCACAGGTTGATATAGGTAAAGGTGGTCAGTCCCTCGTAATTCTCAAACTTATTCTCATCGGCTATGGCTTCGGGGAAGAGCTCCCGCCTGGCACCGCGGAAGACAAGCGCATCACGGATGGCATGGTTGCGGGCCTCACCGGCAGAGCCGATGGCGTTGGTGAGCGCTTTCCATTCCAGCTTCAGATAGAGGCGCGCATTTTTCTCGTTGAGGTGCCTCGTACTGAAAGTCGAGGGCTTGAGCCCATGCCTGTCCTGAAAGCAGTGGAACAGGCTGTGTACGGTGCGTGTGATTAAACGGTACCGGTCTTCGGTCTCAGACAGGGGCACCATGGCATACCTGAGTCCTCCGAACTCGATTACATTGGTTGTGATGATCCTTTCCCTGGGAAGGATGCCGCTGTAGACTCCGTCCTTAAGCTTCAGGAGGCCTTCCTTGTCCTGCTGATTGGCGTACAGAGTCCGGTTGAGGCCATCGACATACATTATTGGCCCGAAGAGATTCTCTCCCCACAGCTGACCGTTATCCTTGTTGCATACCTCTTCTACGGCGCTGAAATATTCCTTCGCCTTTGCAGCATTGAACCATTCAATCTTTTCATCGTGATGGCATGCTGAAAGAATTAACAGTGCAGATATAAAGACCGCTTTCCTCATCCGGTGGCAAAACCTGAGGTCCAAAAATAGTAAAAATAGATATACCAATGGCAGGAGCAGTACAACCCCGCTGTTCAATACTGATTTTACTCGTGTTTTTTGCTTCTAAAAAATTTTACATTTGCCAATCACCATAAAGAAGCCAATGATGAGCAATGACATACTTATGAGCCGCAATGAGCTTGTGCAGTTTCTTAGAAAGCCCGCTGACCAGTTCACATCTGATGACATAGTCCGTTTCATAGAGGCGAAGGGTATCAAAATGCTCAATTTCAGGTATGCGGCCGGCGACGGCAAGCTCAAGTCGCTGAACTTCGTTCCCTACAGTCGTGATCATCTTGTTTCAATACTCACATCGGGTGAGCGTGTTGACGGTTCAAGCCTCTTTTCGTTCATTGAGGCGGGTTCGAGTGATCTCTACGTGATGCCTCGCTACCGTACCGCCTTTGTGAATCCGTTCACCCAGACACCCACCCTTGAGCTGCTCTGTTCATTTTACAACTCCGAGGGCAGGCCTCTCGAGAGTTCACCGGAATATATACTTCGCAAAGCGATAACGAGGTTCACTGCCTCCACGGGGTATACAATCAGGGCCCTCGGTGAGCTCGAGTATTATGTCAGGTCTGCCAGCGAAGCGCTTTATCCCCTCTTCGACCAGAAGGGATATCACCAGTCGAAGCCCTTTGCCAAATTCGAGGATCTGCGTGTTGAGGCCCTGGAGCTCTGTGCAAGGGCAGGCTGCCATATCAAGTACGGTCACTCGGAGGTGGGAAGTTTCTCGAAGGACGGGGACGACTATGAGCAGCACGAGATAGAGTTCCTGCATGTGCCCCTGGATGAGGCTGTGGAACAGCTGCTTATCGCGAAGTGGATTCTAAGGATGCTTGGCTACAAGTACGGTGTGGAGGTCAGCTTCGCCCCGAAGAT
>DHGW01000018.1 GCA_002402965.1 Bacteroidales bacterium UBA4788 | reverse complement strand
CTGGTCCTGTTCCCGATCCTGTTTCTGTCCCTGTTCCTGAGCCCTGATCCGGGAGAGTTTCTCTTTGCCCATCCCTGAATCTTCAGTTAACCTTTAAGACACGAAGAAGCGACAGAGGCCGGCCGTTGCGGTCCCTGACAATAATGAAATAACTGCCCGGGGCCAGCCTGCTGAGATCAGTTCTGTCAGTCCTGTCAGCAGACATTATTCGTATGCCTGACATCGATATCACGTCTATTGTGAAGTCTTCCGGTGCATCCTCTGAAGGAACGATCGTTACGTAATCTTCAGCGGGATTGGGATAGATGGAGTACAGGTCATTGATGAGCGTGCCGTTGTCCGAAGATGTTGGTGATCCGCTCCCCTTCATTACCGGTCGCATCATGACGGTTCCGGGTGCCTGACTCTCCTGCCAGATCCCGCTGAGCATAAAATATTGCCTGCCTGCATGAGCGGTATTCAGGTCAAGACCTGCATTGAGAAACTTCTCAGAGTCCTGTCGCCAGCCTATCCAGAAGTTGTCAGTAACCCTCACGGGTTTGTCAAACTCATAGGTCACGAATCCGTTTATGCCTGTTCCCGGAAGGGCTGTGGGGCCGTCGCTGCTGCTCAGAAGCACGCCGGGTTTTCCGTTGTCATCGGCCCAAACCATTATTTCAAATCCTCTCTGGTTGGCGTTCTCAAAGGCATCATTGAAGCATATTCTCAATCCGGTCACCGAATCGGGGATGAATGACCTGAACCTGAGGGCAACCATTGCATTGCGTGATCCCTGGCCGTTTATTCCATATCCCGCCTCAGCTGTGCCGTCGTCAATGGCAAAATAATCGGAGAAGCGCTGGATATATCTCATAGTGTCATTCTGCTTCCTGTCGAAGTCGTCCGTGAGAATATACACTGTTACCTTGAACTGTGCTGTGTCAGGTGATGAGGTGGTGTTATAGGTATACAGCAGCGGGGCCTCGTATGTCACATTATTAAGGGGAGGTGCGTTTGATGCCCCTGCGTCGAAGTCGCGCACAACCACCCCGTTTGACATGTCAGTTATGGTGACATGCCTGGTGACGTTGCGCACGATTGTATCGTTGTTCCGGTAGTGGATGGGAGCGGATGGGCTCATGGCTGACAGGTAAGCCTGCCTGAAGTGGCGCCATGGCATGGCTTCGTATTCTTTTACAAGTGATCTCTGCGGAAGCGTTAGAGCCACGTCATGAATGACGGTGTCATGGACTGAGCGGCCTTTGTCGAGCAGAATGTGGTCAAGGTTCCATTGGTCAGCGTTCCCCGCCTGGGAGGGCTCGGATACCACACCTGCAAGTGAGGCGTACCCGGTGAACATAAACCGGAATCCTGTCAGAAGAAATCTCGGGTCGGTAATGGGAACTATCACCCTGCGGAATCCGTTTGCAGGGCCGCCCTGGGCTTGCCAGATACTGTACCATTTCTCCTCGCCGGGAGCCCAGAAACTGAGTGTGAGGCTGTCATTGGTCTCGGGCATGTCAGCGATTCCGCCTGCCTCGAAGAGGAAGCTGAGGAAGATGCTGTCAGACGGCAGGTACGCAAGGTCGATGGCACGTGAGGTAAGCCGGTCAGCGGCAAATACTGCCTGCAACGCACCGTCATACAGATTGCCGCTCTCATCAAGACAGTCGAGTGTGGCAATCCCCAGCGAAGGTTGACTGACAGAGTATGTATTATTGATGAAGACCTGTATATCAGACCATCTGCTTGTTGAAGGAAAAACAGTGTCTTTGGAGAAGTCGTCAAAAAACGGGATTGCGACCGGTTCTTCCGCAGCACTGCTCTTAACAGTAAGGCCTGATGTCCTGGCTTCACTAACCTGTTTGTTGCGAAGCAGTCCGGTAATGACTTCCTGTGCTGATACTTCGAAGGTAAGCAGCGAGAGGAGGAGCAGGTATACGGCCTTTCTGTGCCTCATGGATGGAGGGATGTTCCTGTCTCCGGAGGTCCGGATTCGCTTTCAGGAATGATTGTATCTGTGCTGATCTCGTCAGTTGGTATCTTCAGGCTGTCAATAGTGAGCCAGATGTAGACTGCTGATCCGAGCTGTACATTTGCATCCAAGTGGTACTCGGGGTTCTGCTTGAACACGAAGGCGTTAAGTGAGTCGTCGCTTGTCACTACAGTAGCATCGAATACAAATGCGCCCAGGTTAAGTGAGGCTCCGAGGATCTCATTCCGGGCCTGGTCAAGGGTGCATCCCATAAGTCTTGGGAGGGCGGTCCGCTGGCTGCTCAGCCCCCGGCCAAGTACCAGGTCAACGACAATACCTTTCTGAACCGAGTCGCCGGGCGCCACCTCGCGACCGTGTATTGTCTGTTTGAGAACGAAGTCGACCGTCAGGTCAGGGATATAGTTGAGTTGTCCCACCTGCAGGCCTGCCGTTTCGATGATCGATAGAGCCTGCCGGCGGGGCAGTCCGACGAGATCAGGTACTGCCACCATCTCCGGGTTAAATGCGTTGATGGTTGCCTTGATCGTGCGACCTTTCTTCACCCGGTGGCCCGGAAGCGGCATTTGTTCCGCTATGCATCCGCGCGGGACGAGAGTGGTGTAGACAGAATCAATGATCTGCAGCTTCAGTCTGTTTTTCCTGATAACATGCTCAGCCTCCCTGATAGACAGCCCCCGGACCTCCGGGGTTGGTCTCGCCTGGCCGTGGCGCGTGTAGATATTAAGCCATATAATGAGAATGAGAATGATGGCAACACCGATGACCATTGCCAGGCCAAACTGTTTCCAGAAGACCCGGCTTTTAAGAAATTCCTTGACGCTCATCGCAGGATGAAGTATTTGATTATTAACGCAGCCTCAAAGATAAAAATTATATTGCGAGAGAAAGGGGGTTTCTACCATTCCTTAACTGTCCGGTAATTGGTATCACGCTCAACAGGTCTGAATCCTGCCGACCGGATCATGGCAACCAGTTCTGTAGTAGAGAGTGAGGGTCTGTCCTCTTCTGAGCCGGCCATGGAGTAGATTCTTGTTGTGTCATCGATTGTGCCGTCGAGGTCGTCGGCGCCGAAGGCAAGACTCATCAGGGCCGAATTCTTCCCGATGGCGGGCCAGTATGCCTTGATATGGGCAAAGTTGTCAAGGAAAATGCGTGACAGGGCGTAGTTGCGCATATCCTCTGTCACCGGTACCTCACCCAGTTCATGCATGCGGTTGTTCTCACGCCTGAATTTAAGTGGTATAAAGGCATTGAATCCCCCGGTACGGTCCTGCAGATCCCTGAGCTGCTGCATGTGGTCAATGCGCTGCTCCGGGCTCTCGGCATGGCCGTAGAGCATGGTGGCGTTCGAGGTGAGCCCCAGGCTGTGAGCCGCTTCATGAATGGCCAGGTACGTTTCCGCGTCCGCCTTCTCACGGCATATCCTTCTTCGGAGTACGGGATCGAATATCTCTGCTCCGCCGCCGGGGATTGAGTCGAGACCGTAATCTCGCAGCAGCCTGATCCCGTCAGCATATGTCATTCCCGCTTTCCGGATCATATAGTCGAGTTCCACCGCTGAGAATGCCTTGATGCTTATATCGGGCCTGAGGTTGCGGATCGCTGCAAGAATTTTGCCATAATAGTGTATGTCACGCGAGGGATGGACTCCCCCGGTGATGTGTACCTCTGTTACAGGGATACCGTCAAAGCGCCTGACAATGTCAAGTATCTCGGTTTCGGTCAGTTCCCAGCTGTCGGCATCGCCCTCGGGCTTGTGATAGGAACAGAAACGGCAGTTATAGACGCAGATGTTTGTAGGTTCAATATGAAAGTTACGGTTGAAGAAGACAGCGTCACCGCTTCTCATCCTTTTGACTGTGGTTGCCAGGAGGGCCAGGAGTGAGAGATCCGCTGAACGGTAGAGAGTGAGTGCTTCCCCGGGGGTAAGGCGTTTACCTTCGATTACAGCGCCTGCAATATCCTTCAGTTCGGCTCCGGTATTATTGAGGATGAAATCTTTCATTTCGCGAATTATTGACAAATTTAACAGACAGCGACACTACAGAAATAAAAAACCGCCTTAATTGTTCATTAAGACGGCAGTTTTTATTGTCTGTCAGCCTATCAGTCCTTGTGACCAGGTTCGTCGGAAACGGTCAGTTTCCTTCTTCCCTTGGCCCTGCGGGCGGCCAGAACGCGCCTGCCGTTTGGAGTTGACATTCTCTTCCTGAAGCCGTGAGTGTTCGTCCTTTTCTTTCTCGATGGCTGAAATGTCCTTTTCATCTGTTATAATATTTTGTTGTTTACTACCCGGTTTTTAAGACTGCAAAGGTAGTCATTTTTTCAAAAAAAGAAGGATTGAGGTGTTTTTTTTTAACCAGGGGTGGCGTTCATGCGACTTGAACAACAGGAACATGATCCGGCGGGCAGGTAATTCTTCCCGTCAGAAGGGCAGCCAGACGACCTTCTTGGTCGCGAAATAAGGTTCTTCAAACCAGTCACGGATTGCTGCCACTTCTGCCGATCCTGCAAACGGCCTGAGCTCCTGCTCCAGGTCGCCACCCTTGAGGAGGATCCACCCGTTTTTCTTCTCATTGATTGATCGGGGTGAGGCCAGTTGCCTGGTCAGCTTCACAAGCTGCTCCGTCTCCGTTACCGCCCTTCCGATTATGAAATCATAGCTCCCCTTCAGACGTTCAGCCCTGGTGGTGAATGACCTGACATTGCATAAACCTGTCTCTGCAACAATTGCATCCACCACCCGGATCTTCTTTGCAATTGAATCGACCAGGGTGAATTTGACCTCCGGAAAAAAGATCGCCAGGGGAATTCCAGGCAGGCCGCCGCCGGTGCCTATGTCTATCACGGAGGTGCCTGGCCTGAACGGGATATACCGTGCAATTGCCAGTGAATGGAGGAGGTGGTTTACTTCGAAGTTATCGATATCTTTTCGTGAGACGACATTGATTTTCTCGTTCCACTCCCTGTAAAGGGAGGGCAGCATTGCAAACTGGCGGCGCTGCTGCCGGGAGAGCGATGGGAAATATTTTTCAGCTATTGTGGTCAAATGCCGCTGGCTTTGCTGCGGACCATATTAAGTATGAGGACTTTAGCTCTGAAGAGCCTGGCCTTGACGGTACCGATCGGCAGGCTCAGCTCCGTGGCAATCTCCTCATATGAATAGTCCTCGAAGTAACGGAGCTCAATAAGCCTGCGGTAGCGTGGCTTAAGAGTCTTGACTATCCTGTTCAGCGAGGCGGCAGTCTCCCTGTTGATCATCAGTTCGTCCGGGGCTATCATGTCCGAAGCGACAGTTGCCTCGACCTCGTCCTCTTCGCCCTCGTCATGATCAAATGGCCTGGGACTCTGGCTCTTGCGACGCATGAAGTCGATGCAGTTGTTGGTGGCGATACGGAAGAGCCATGTGCTGAAAGCGTGGGACGGCACATATTTGGCCAGATTATGGAACGCTTTGCCGAATGCCTCAATGGTAAGGTCCTCTGCATCAGAGGGATTGCTTATCATTCGTAACATGACGTAGTAGACTGAATCGCGGTACCGGTTAAGCAGCTCGGTATATGCCCTGCTGTCACCGTTAAGTGCACGGTCAATGACCTTGAGGTCATGCTTCGCCTTGTCCGATAGTCCGGTTTCTACTTCCATGTCTCCTTGCCCTTGCCTTTTCTCCTGGTTGTAAGGTAAAGGAATGCCGTCAAGAACGGCGACAAGATATCAAAAAAGAGCGAAATAAACCACAACTGCCTTTCATTGAATGTGACAGCAGCCCTGCGAAGTATGACCGCTCTCATGATTAACCGGGTCAGCGCCAGGAAGAGCACCACGGGCCATGATGCCAGCATGACGAGCATTGCTGTGAGCAGTCCGTACCAGGTAATCCTTGAGAAGGGTTCCAGGAGGAGCCTGAACTTGTCAGCCGGCCTGTAATAATTTGATGCAGAGAGGTGCCTCCTTTTTTGCTTGACCCATTCGATGATGGTCCTGCAGGCGACGGATTGGGTGAAGGAATCATGCGAAAGCATCAGGCTGCAGTTATCAGCCGTGCTGTTACGGTTCACAAAGAGGTCGTCGTCGCCTGACATTATATGGTTGTGCGGGCCGAAGCCTCCCTTTTCGAAGAAGAAGCTGCGCCGGTATGCCAGGTTACGGCCTACGCCCATATAGGGCTTGCCTGCCATCGCCATCCCGAAATACTGCATGGCGGTGAACATAGTCTCGTAGCGGATATAGCGGTTCAGGAGGCCGGGTTCTGATAAATAGGCTCCATAGCCGATTATGATATCAGTCTTCTCCTTCGCTGATGCAGCGGCCACCTCGCGCAGCCAGTCGGGCGATGCAGGCTTGCAGTCGGCGTCAGTAAAGACCAGCAGGTCATTCTTCGCAGCCTTGATGCCGATGAGCATTGCCAGTTTCTTCGTGTGTGTGAACCCCGGATCCTTCTGGATCATTGAGACCTTGAGGTGCGGGTATTGATTCATCAGTGAGCCAAGCACGTCAAAGGTGTTGTCCTCCGAGCAGTCGTTCACCACCACAACCTCATAGGAGGGGTAGTTCTGTTTCAGCACCTCAGGCAGGTATTTAGTGAGGTTTTCTGCTTCGTTGCGGGCGCAGATGACTACCGAGAGAGGAGGGAGAGTGGTTTGCACGGCCGCTTTCCCGGGCTTCGCGAATGCTGCCCTGCGGTAATAACCAAGCCAGTACCACGCCTGGATGATGAGCATTGTAACCAGCAGTGCAAGCAAAACCAGGTGGGTCGTATCAGTTGACAGGATCATGGGAAGTGATATTGTGCGCAGCAATATTATAAAGAAATGAATAATGCTTGAAAGAATCTTTTCAACAATTCAGGTTCACTTTTTTCAAATTGATAACTGTCTGTTCAAAATCAGGTTGAGAAAGCTTACTTTTGTGACCACCAGTCAGAGAAAGATGTTCACCATAGAGAGTAAAGACGGAGCCACATCGGCCAGGGCGGGCATTCTTCGCACTGCCCACGGTGATATCCATACTCCGGTCTTTATGCCTGTGGGAACCGGAGCCACGGTCAAGGGAGTATTTCACCGCGACCTGAAGAGCGAGATAGATACCCCGGTGATTCTTGCCAACACCTACCATCTTTACCTGCGGCCGGGCACGGATATCATCAGCCGTGCTGGCGGGGTGCACCGGTTCATGTCGTGGGACAGGGCGGTATTGACCGACAGCGGCGGATACCAGGTTTTCTCTCTGGCCGCCAACAGGAAGCTGACCGAGGAGGGCGCCATCTTCAGGTCTCATATAGACGGTTCAAAACATCTCTTTACTCCCGAGAGTGTTGTTGATATACAGCGTGCCATCGGAGCTGATATAATGATGGCTTTTGACGAGTGCCCACCCTGGCCATGTGACCATGCATACGCGAAGAAGTCCATGGAACTGACTCACCGGTGGCTCGACAGGTGTGTCGTGCAGTTCGGGCGGACGGAGCCGTTCTACGGGACAGAGCAGATGCTTTTCCCTATTGTGCAGGGGGCCATTTACAGCGACCTGCGAAAAATTTCGGCAGAGAAATGCGCCGCCAGCGGCATGCCCGGCAACGCCATCGGCGGACTCTCGGTAGGAGAACCGGCTGAGCAGATGTACGAGATGATCGAGGTGGTGAACGAAGTACTCCCCGAAGATAAACCCAGGTACCTGATGGGAGTGGGTACGCCGGCAAACATCCTCGAGGGCATTGCACGGGGAGTGGACATGTTTGACTGCGTCATGCCTACACGCAACGGCCGCAACGGAATGCTGTTCACACGTGAAGGCATCATAAATATAAGAAACCAGCGATGGTCTGACGACTTCTCACCGGTTGACCCCGGCTCACACTCGGAGATCAGCCGGACCTACTCAAAGGCATACCTGCGGCATCTTGTGATCTCCGGAGAGATGCTCGGTGCACAGATAGCAACAATACATAACCTGGCATTTTACCTCAGCCTGGTAAGGGAGGCAAGGGAAAGGATAGTTGACGGTACATTCGGATCATGGAAGGAAGAGACAGTTCAAAGAATATCAGAGAGGGTCTGAAGAAGCTTGCCCCCAAGATACTTGACTGGTATATAATCAGGCAGTTCTTGGGTACGTTCTTTTTCTCGCTGGTACTCATACTGAGCATAGCAGTCATATTTGACTTCTCTGAGAAGATTGACGACTTTATTCAGAAACAGGCCCCGCTGAACGCCATCATATTCGATTATTACCTGAATTTCATTCCCTACTTCGCCACCATCTTCGCCCCGATGTTCGTCTTTATCTCGGTCATCTTCTTTACCTCGAGGATGGCGGTTAACACAGAGATAATAGCCATGCTCAACAGCGGGATGAGCTTCAGGAGGCTGCTGGTGCCTTACTTCATCTCAGCCGCCTTCATTGCAATCGGTGCATTCATGCTTCAGAACTACGTGCTGCCCCACTCGAACATCGCACGGCTCGATTTCGAGGAGAAGTATTACCGGAGTTCCGACTTTCGCAGGGTGAACGTCTCTTCGGTGCACCGGCAGGTCTACCCAAACGTCTACATCTACATGGAACAGTACAACAGGATCTCGCAGAGCGGACGCAATTTCAGCATGGAGAAGTTCAATGACAAAGGGATGCTGGAGTCCAAGATGACCGCCAACATGATCAGGTGGGACAGTACAACCAACAAGTGGGGAGCATGGTGGTATTACATCAGGGAGACTGACAGCCTGGGAGAGAGGCTGAGTTCGGGCCGGCGCATTGACACCGTGCTCAATGTGGGGCCTGACGACTTCACCCGTGCGCCAGAATTCGTCTACACAATGACTCACGGGGAGCTTATTGACTATATCCATGTGCTTAAATCACAGGGCTCAGACGAGATAAAACTCTACCTCAATGAGAAGTACAGGCGCTACGCTTCGCCCTTTGCATTCTTCATCCTGACACTGATAGGCGTCTCGCTGTCGTCCCGTAAAATAAAGGGAGGCATCGGAATGCAGATCGGTCTCGGGCTGATTCTGACCTTCTCATATATCCTCTTCATGCAGTTCGCCTCGCAATTTTCGCTGAAGGGCGACCTGAACCCGGCGCTGGCAATGTGGCTACCAAATATAATATACACCTTCATTGCGGCGGGGGTCTATTATACCGCTCCGAAATAGCACATTTCACATCATATTGTGCATAATTGAATTTTGTATAAATTGCCGTGCTTTTTAAAAAGAAGGAAGACACGTTTAAAAACAGGGTTAGTTATGGCAATGGAAAGGAAGATACGCGAACTCAAGGAGAAGCGTGAAAAGATGCTTCTCGGTGGCGGGGAGGAAGCCATTGTGAAGCAGAAAGCCATGGGAAAGAACACTGCGCGTGAGCGCATTATGGCCATCCTTGATGCGGGCACGTTCAATGAATACGATATGTTCGTAGAGCATGATGCACGCGATTTCGGGATGGATAAAAAGAACCTTCCAAGTGACGGGGTGGTGATAGGAACGGGTACTGTCCATGGCAACCCGGTTGCGATTTTTGCGCAGGATTTTACCGTTGCCGGCGGTTCGCTGGGCCTGATGCACTCGCGCAAGATAACCAAGATGATGGATCACGCCCTCAAGATGAGGATACCCCTTATAGGGATCAATGACTCCGGTGGCGCCCGCATTCAGGAGGGGGTCAATTCGCTTGCCGGGTACGGGGAGATATTCTTCAGGAACACCATCTCGAGCGGGGTCATTCCCCAGATTTCGGTGATACTGGGCCCGTGTGCCGGCGGTGCTGTCTACTCACCGGCCCTGACTGATTTCGTATTTGTTGTGGACAATATATCAAAGATGTTCATCACCGGGCCGGAGGTGATCAAGACCGTTCTTGGCGAGGAGATCTCAATGGAGTCCCTCGGCGGTGCCCGCGTGCACTGCGAGATTACCGGCAACGCACATTTTTTTGCTGCCTCAGAGGATGAGTGCTTCAGTCAGATCAAGCGACTGGTATCATTTATACCACGGAACAACCAGGTAAGGGCGGCCTTCACAGAGACCATACCGCCTGATGCAGGCTATGATATTGACAAGATCGTACCAGGTGACCCGACCCTTCCCTATGATGTAAGGGAGGTTATCAGGGCTGTTGCAGACGGCTCCGATTTCTTCGAGATACAGGAGATGTATGCCCGCAATATGGTCATCGGGTTCGGGCGCATGGGAGGCAGGACCGTGGGGTTCGTGGCCAACCAGCCCATGGAGATGGCGGGGGTGCTTGACGTCGATTCGTCAGACAAGGCCGCACGGTTTATCAGGTATTGTGACGCATTCAGTATCCCGCTGATCACCCTGGTCGATCTGCCCGGTTACCTGCCTGGTGTTGACCAGGAACACGCCGGCGTCATCCGTCACGGCGCCAAAGTGCTTTACGCTTACAGCGAAGCGACGGTTCCGAAACTTACGGTTATACTGCGTAAGGCCTACGGAGGCGGTTACATTGCCATGAGCTCGCGTCACCTGCGTGCCGACTTCGTTCTTGCCTGGCCGACAGCGGAGATAGCGGTTATGGGTCCCGAAGGTGCGGCCAACATCATCTTCCGCAAGGAGATTACCTCTGCCGCCGATCCTGATGAGATGCGCCGGCAGAAGGTTGACGAGTACAGGGAGAAGTTTGCCAACCCCTATGTGGCCGCTTCCCGCGGATATGTCGATGCGGTTATCGAGCCGTCTGAGACGCGCAGGATGCTGCTGCACGGGCTGGAGGTGTCGGAGAACAAGGATGTACAGATGCCATGGAAGAAGCATGGAATCCCGCCCTTCTGATCAGACCTGAATAAGATAGTCGCATGGAAAAGAGAGACACAGATAAGCTCATTATAGACCACACAGCCTACACCACCAGGCTGAACTCCCGTTTTGCAGCACGCAAGCCCTATACGCCGCCGGTGGCGGGAAGGATTCAGAGCTTCATCCCCGGTACAGTGGTGGAGGTGCTGGTTAACCCGGGTGACACCGTGAAGGAAGGTGATGATATTGTCATCCTCGAAGCAATGAAGATGAAAAACAGGCTGAAGAGCCACCTGGATGGAAAGGTTGTTGCCGTGAATGTCAAACCCGGTGACCGGGTTACGAAGGGGGCTGTGCTTGTGGAGATCGCCTGAAATCAAGGGTCTGGTCAGACTGTGGCTGAATCGCCATTGACGGGTGTAAACTATTGCAGACTATGGCGGAACCACCTGGGACGGGTGTAGACTATATCAGACAGCGGCGGAACCGGTAATGACCGGTGATAACCGGTACAGACCGGATCAGTCCTTTTTGGGCCGGTTACAGCATATCACTCGTGTTCAGCCTGTAGCGTGACAGTTCGCGCGGCAACTCAGGCTCATCCTCAAAGATGCCATATACGGCCGAGCCGCTGCCCGACATGGATGCATAGAGGGCGCCAGCTTCATAGAGGGCCATTTTGACCCTGCCCACCTGTGGGTATGACCTGAAGATATAAAGCTCGAAGTCATTGACCACCCTGCCCCGCCACTCACTTATGGGCAGGTTGAGCAACTGTCTGAGTGACAGTCCGGTGGGGCATGGCAGACACCCGGCATATGCCTCTGCAGTGCTTATGTTGGTGTCAGGATAGAGTATGACAATGTGGTACCGGTTCAGGTCAAGCGGGAACTCGGAAAGAATATTTCCCACTCCCTCGGCAAATGACGGAGTGCTGTCAATGAAGAAGGGGGCATCACTGCCGATACGGCCTGCAAAGGAGCGCAGCTCCTCCGAATTAAGGCCGAAGCCGAAGTATTTGTTCAATGCCTTCAAAATCCCTGCGGCATCGGATGAGCCGCCACCCAGCCCGGCTCCGACAGGTATGTTCTTGTGCAGGTGGATACGGATACCGGGAAAATCAAACGACTGCCGCATCACCTTCACGGCCTTCATCACCAGGTTATTTCCAGGATCACCCTCCTCCATCACCCCGGTAACCCTGAGGCTGTCACTCCGCCGGTTGTCTTTCCTGACAACAAACTCAAGCGCATCAGCAATGTCAACGGGGTAGAAGAAGGTCTCGATGTTATGAAAGCCGTCAGGCCTCTTCTCCATGATCCTTAAACCAATATTTATCTTCGCCTTTGGAAAAACAACCATAGCAGGTCACTCTTGAAAGATCAAAAATATACGAACCTTTTTAATTTCCCTCATCTTTCTCAATTATATACGTTTTCAACATCTTTTTAACAAAAGATGTTTGAAACAAACAGGCGTATGCTCCACCCTGCACTGATGTTATTGTTAAATTTGATCACAGCAGTAAATTCTGCAACATTTGTCGGAATAATTGATAATCAATATAGTACATTAATGGCACAGGGTACGTCAAGAGGAAGGCAGGAGAAGAAGCAATCGGTAGTATTCATACCTGAGGGCGGGAGGGTCCCGCCGCAGTCGCCCGAGATGGAGGAGGCGGTCCTGGGAGCGGCCATGCTGGAGATTGATGCTGCCAGGATGGTGGTTGACATGCTGAGGCCGGAGGTCTTCTACTCGGCTTCGCATCAGAAGATTTTTGCTGCTATAGTGGAGCTCAACAAGCGTGACCAGCCGATTGATCTGCTTACGGTCACCCAGGAGCTGAAGAGGGCCAATGAGCTTGAAGAGTCAGGCGGAGCCGTCTACCTGACGGAGCTGACCTCCAGGATCGTTTCGGCCGCCAACATAGAATATCACGCCAGGATAGTTCTCCAGAAATACATCCAGCGTGAACTGATCCGTGCGGCAACCCTGATCCAGAACATGGTCTATGAGGACACCCTTGATGTTACCGAGCTGCTGGATAAGAGTGAGGATGAGCTCTTCCGGATTGCCGAGGGGAATATAAAGCATGAGGTGGCTCCCATACATGAGGTAATCAAGCAGTCTCTCGCCGAGATAGAGGAGCTGGGCAAGAAGGAGGATGCGCTGGTGGGCGTTCCGTCAGGTTTTACCAAGCTTGACAGGCTGACATCGGGCTGGCAGAAGTCCGAGCTGGTGATCATTGCCGCCAGACCCTCGATGGGTAAGACCGCCTTCGCACTGACGATGGCACGGAACATGGCCATTGAGCACAAAAGGAAGGTAGCGATCTTCTCGCTGGAGATGTCGGCAATTCAGCTGGTCAACAGACTTATCGTTGCGGAGACGGAAATCCCGGGCGAAAAGATCAAGAACGGAAAGCTTTCACCCGAGGAGTGGTCGTTGCTGGAGACGCGTATCAAGTCGCTCACCGAGGCGCAGATATATATTGATGACACCCCGGCAATCTCCGTCTTCGAACTGAGGGCCAAGTGCCGCAGGCTGAAGGCGCAGGGTAAACTGGATGTGGTTATCGTTGATTACCTGCAGCTGATGACTGGGCCGCCTGACGCCGGAAGCCGAGAGCAGGAGGTGAGTTCCATCTCAAGATCACTCAAGAGCATATCCAAGGAGCTGGTAGTGCCTGTCCTTGCGCTCTCCCAGCTGAACAGGTCAGTTGAGACACGCGGCGGTAACAAGAAGCCGATGCTCTCAGACCTGCGTGAGTCGGGCGCCATAGAGCAGGATGCCGACATGGTGGTCTTCATACACCGCCCTGAGAAAATGGGTGTCCTTCAGTTTGAGGACGGGCAGTCGACCAAGGGTCATGCCGACATAATTCTGGCAAAGAACCGTAACGGTCCGACAGATGAGGTCCTGCTTTATTTCAAGGAGGACCGTGCTGCCTTCGTTGAGCCGGATGAGTTCGGACCTGATGGATCCTTCCCGGGTATCCCGGAGGGAGGGGTCTTCACGATGGGGTCAAAGATGAACAATGACATCTCGTCAGATTACAGCGATTTCTCTCCGGATGACAACGGGCGCAAGCCCTTCTGAGAGTATGGCCTGAATAATGCAGGGCAGCCTGATGTTGGTGCAGGTGGCTGTAACTGGTCTCTATTCTATACGCAGGATAATCCTGATCCCGGCCGATTCAAATGATGTGCCACTGAAGCCGGTCCAGACTCCTGCGGTGGCAAACAGGAACACCTCACTGAGGGAGTATCCTGTCTCCCAGTAATAACCGTCTTCCGGGGTCCATGACGCCGAGAGACCGATATTCTCTCTTATCAGGGTACGGCTGAGCACCGGGAGGCGTTTGAGGAGCAGTGTGGGAGTGGTGTACCTGACATGTGCCTCTGCAAAGCCGCTTCTTGCAGCCATGGAATAACACGGTCTCAGGTAAAAGGCATCCTCATAATTATTGAGCAGCACCGGAGAGGACTGGTTATTGAAATAATGCATATCCTGCAACCGCACGTTCTCACTGTTAAAGAATCCTCCCCCGCGCATGCGCCACATGAACTCGTTTAACGCCCCGAACCTGTCTGTATGGCTGATCTCGCCCATCAGCATGTCATAGCTTCCTGAAACTGAATCGTTATAGTTGTAGCCGTGCCTCCATGTGATAGCAAAGGTCGGGTAATCTGATCCTGCACTGATCTTCGCATCGCCCGCAATACGGTAACGCTGCCGGGGGGTCCAGGTCAGCACGGAAGTTACGGAGAGATGACTATGGCTGAAGGAAGGTTCAGGTTCATAACCCTGAACATCCCCCCTGACATACGGATTGTCTGGAAGATTGGCCGTCCATGGCTTTTCCTTCCTGAAGAAGGAGAAGGAGGAGCTGTTCTCCAGCGGATCACGTTTCTCATACATTCCTGAGATTTCCAGGGTTACTCCATTCGCCAGGTCGCTTCTGTGGCCTGCAATGATATACTGGCTGTTGTAGAGCTTCAGCAAGTTTTCCCTGAAGAAGAGTGAAGCTACGGTATTAACCATCGGGTTTATGCCAGGCTGGGAGTACTCGTCTGACTGGCTGCCGGCTCTGAGGAAGATATTGCCTGTGCGCATCGGGTCATAGAGCATGTTGGCGGTGACATTCCACATCAGCCGTTCACGGCTGAAGGCATACCTGGCGGAAGGGGCAAAGGTGAAGCGTCCCGCAGTGCCTGATTTTACCGACAGACTCATTCCCGTCCCGGCAACGAATCCATCCACGGTGTTATAGGATAAGCTCTTCAGGTCTGCGAGTCCTTCAAAGTCGAGGGTGGTGTTCTTTGAGAGCTGCCATATCCTGCCACCGGCCAGGTCTTTGATGAATCTTGCCGTCTGGCTTTTTTCCTTCTGCCCGGATCCTGACCCTAATGATATTGTGATTGTCGACGTATCGCGCTTTGCCAGTTGCCGGCCTGCAGCCGTCGTTGTTGACAGGCTGGCCGTCTCCTCCCTCGTCAGGGGGATGGGTCTCACCTCTGCCCAGTATGCCGAGTCTTTCATTGTGGCATCCTCCTCGATTATCATCGTGGAGTTATCTTCGATCTCCAGCGAGGGCTTTTCCCTGGTCTTGCCGGCGTTCTTTTCGTTCAGCCGTGCAAGCTTCGACATATCCCGTGCAGTGAGGTCATCCTTCTTCAGTATCTCCTCAATTTCTCTCTGGTTGGCTGTTTTTGACTCTACGCCAGGTTCTGATGGCTTGCCCGGTTCTGAGGCGTATGCTGTTTCGCCGTATGCCAGCGACCCTGGAAGTGACCTGTCGGGCTGCACCTCCAGGTACTTAACCGCGCTGGTGTAGGCTGCCCTGGCCTTGATGCCCATGATGGAGATATCAACATCGAACTCATGGCTTACAGGCATCCAGATTCCCTCTTCCACGGGGGTGTGAAGCTGACGAACCCGGACAGTGCCTGCCATGTTTTCATTTGTAAGGTCAAGTGAGTGAATTGCCCAGAGATCCTCCACAATGTAGATGACTCCCGAGAAGAGCTGCTGGCTCTTTCTCCGGGGTGTCACCCTGATCTTGTCAATGACGTATTCGCCCTGCGATGAAGAGCCGAGGAAGGTGAATCCGTAGTGAGAGAAGGCGTTTGGCGCAAGGGGAGATATTGCCAGTTCGGCCAGTACCGGCTGGTAAAAGCTTGCTTCGATGTAATCCATCGGTGAGACCTGTCCCTGTCTGAGCTGTTCGCTGGAGTTGGAGGAGATGACACGGTTCACGTACTTATCGGGTGCGTTGAATGTGATTATGCTGACCGACTCCGAGAAGTAGTACTTGCCTTCTTTAAGGTCACCTTCGTTGGCTTCGATCTTCATCCTGCGCCTGATCAATTCCGGAATTTTGTCGATGCTGCCGCCTCCCCTGACATAGACCTCAGCCTTGTACATCCTGACATGGTTGAGGTGGAAGGGAGCCATCCCTATTGCCTTTCGCATGATGAACCAGGCCGGGTCTTTCCCGGAAGCCGAAACCCTTACGGGAGGTATTTCGAAGAGCTGTTCGGTGAGGGTGATGTCGGAGATGATTTCTTCATCTGCCATGGAGTAATGCCTGGTAACCGGCATATAACCCAGGAACTGGTAACTTACAGTGTAAGAGCCGGGCGCCAGGGATATCTCGTACCGGCCGTCATTATTTGTGGTTGTTCCCTGCCGCACTTTAGTGATATAGACGGAGGCAGCGGGCATGGGCACACCGTTGCTGTCAGTGATTCTGCCTCTTAATACCTGTGCCTGTGTGATGAAAAGGGGGTGGAGCAACAGGACCGTTATGAGCACTCTCCTGAAGCGCATGGTCAGTCTGTTTCTTCTGTGTGATCCTTAAGAGAGGTGCCTGCGACCACAATCACGAATTCACCTCTTGGAGGAGTTTCCCTGAAGTGACCCGCCAGGGAGGCAAGAGTGCCCCGGAGTGTCTCCTCGAATTTCTTGGTGATCTCACGGGAGACTGATGCCCTGCGGTCACCTCCAAGTGCGGCTGCGAGCTGATCAAGAGTCTTCAGTACCCTGAAGGGCGACTCATAGAATATCATTGTTCTCTCCTCCCCGGTCAGGGCGGAGAGTCTCTTCTGCCTGCCTTTCTTCTGTGGCAGGAATCCCTCAAAGCAGAAACGGTCTGACGGCAGTCCGGAGCTGATTAGGGCCGGGACTAAAGCAGTAGGACCGGGGAGCGATTCAACGGGTATCTCTCTCTCAATGCACCTGCGCACCAGCAGGAATCCCGGATCGGAGATGCCAGGGGTGCCGGCGTCGGATACGAGGGCTGTCACCGTGCCTCCTTCGATGCCGTCACAGACGGCCTCGAGGCTTCGGTGCTCATTGAACTTGTGATGCGAACGCAACGGGACTCTTATGCCGTAATGATCAAGGAGAATTTTCGTAGTTCTGGTGTCTTCGGCGAGTACAAGGCCGGCCGATTTCAGCACCTCCAGAGCGCGTATGGTGATGTCACCAAGATTGCCGATGGGGGTAGGAACCAGGACCAGTTTAGACATTAAGGCTGAATTTTCTACGGACGACATCAACGAAGGAGGACTGTGCCGCGGGGTCGGTGCCCATGACCGTACTTTCGTCCAGGATTCTCATTGCCTCGCCCAGCGAAGCGGAGGCGTTGAGACGTCTGATGGTGTCACTGTATGCCAGCGCGTCACCGCTGAAGAGCTCACGGATAAAGTAGAACCTGTCGTTTATGCCTATGGCGGCGCCGATGTCAGCTATCGGCTTGCTGTGCATGGCGGTGGTGATAGCCTCATCCTGTCTCATCGGCGAGATTGTGTCGCCTAGTGTTCCGGACTGACTGAACCGGTCTGCCAGTATCGGCTTAGAAGGCTCCTGGCTCTTCTGGCTCTTCTGGCCGCCTGCCGTCTGTCCTGGCTGTCCGGTTACAGGTACAGGTTCCGGTTTATGTAGGGGTTCAGGTTCAGGTTTGGTTTCATACACCGGTTGCGGTTCAGGCAGCGGTTCCTGTCGGGGTGCCGGCGCTGTCACGGATTTTTGGGCCGGTTCAGGTGCCTGTTCAGGTATTTTTTCATACACCGGTTCTGATTCAGGTGCCCGTACTGTTGTCTTTGTTTTTTCCTCCCTGACCTCCCAGGCTTCCCTGACTTCCCTGGGTCCGGTGAGCCCCGGGAGCAGTTTGAGCAGTTCGGATGCGCTTCTCACACGCGACCTTGCAAGTTCAATTTCAGCCAGTTCTGGTCCGGATACGCCGGAGAGCTGTTCAAGCAATGCCATCGCCTCCTCCAGATCCCTTCCTATAATGTTCACAGCTTTCAGGAAATCCATCTCTCTATGGTTTTTATTCTGATCGTTTTCTTTATTTTGCAAAAGTAATCAATATTAGTTTTCAGAATTGTTTTATTCCGGTTACAGTATTGAACGGTCCAATCGTGATCTGAAGTATGGAATTTCTCGAAAATTCAGTTGACAATGCCGGCAAGCGCGGGTCTGTGGAGGTTATAGCCGGGTCCATGTTCTCAGGCAAGACCGAGGAGCTGATAAGGAGGCTCCGCAGGGCCATGTTCGCCGGGCTGAAGGTGGAGATATACAAACCAACGGTTGACACAAGGTATTCGGAAGACAGGGTGGTGTCACATGATGAGAAGTCAATTATGTCCACCCCGGTTGACAATGCATCTTCAATACTTCTTCTTGCCAACGGCGTTGAGGTGATTGGGATAGATGAGGCACAATTTTTTGACAACAGCCTTGTGGAGGTCTGTACAGCCCTTGCCGATGCCGGCTCACGAGTGATAGTGGCGGGGCTTGATATGGATTTCTCAGGGAAGCCTTTTGGGCCCTTGCCGGCCCTGATGGCCGTGGCCGAGTATGTGAGCAAGGTGCACGCCATTTGTGTCAGGTGCGGCAACCTGGCAAACTACTCACACCGCAAGACCAAGTCAGAGAAGGTGGTTGTGCTGGGCGAAAAGGACATTTACGAGCCGCTCTGCCGCTCATGCTATAAAAAAGCTGTAAACAGGTGAAATTAAGCGTCAGGGATCTGTTATACATTACTGGCGGATCGCTGTCAGGTAATGATTCGCTGTCTGTAACAGGTATCATGACCGACAGCAGGGCCCCGGGTGCCGGTCCTGACGTGCTTTTCACAGCACTGCGTGGGCCCAACCATGACGGGCACAGGTTCATAGAGCAGTTGTATGGCAGGGGTGTGAGATTGTTTCTTGTCGACACTGTTCCTTACAATCACATGGAGATGTCCGGCGCCGGGTTCGTCCAGGTCAGGAATACGCTGGATGCACTTCAGAGACTGGCAAAATGGCGCAGGGAGAGCTTCGGAGGCAAAGTCATAGCCATTACGGGAAGCACCGGCAAGACCATTGTCAAGGAGTGGCTGGCCGGAATCATGAGTACTACAAAAAGCGTCATACGCAGTCCGAAAAGCTATAATTCCCAGGTTGGAGTGGCTCTTTCACTGATGAATATTGACGAACGTTATGAAGTGGCTGTCATTGAGGCCGGGATCTCAATGCCCGGGGAGATGGAGAGGCTGGCACGCATCATCAGGCCTGACACTGTCATAATTACAAATATCGGTGATGCACATGGGGAGAACTTCGCAGGAAGGGAGGCCATCGCGGCGGAGAAACTCAGACTGGCGGCAGGTGCAAAACAGGTTATCTGCAGCGCTGATGATGAGATAATTATGAAGGAGATGGCATTAAGATATCCTTCGGTTCCCCTTTACACATGGTCGCTGTCCGGATCAAAAGCTGACCTTGAAGTTGAAGTTGCCGGGAAAGAGGATGAAAGGCAGATTCTCCGGTGCACCGCGGCAAACAGATTCTTTGAAGCGGTCATTCCATTTGCAGACCATGCATCTGCTGAGAACGCGGTGTCAGTCATTGCCTGCTGCCTGTCGGAGAATATCCCGGAGCGGATCATTGAGAACGGGATGGCGGATCTGCCGGTAGTGGCAATGCGCATGGAGATGAAGCGTGGCATAAACGGCAGCACGCTCATTGAAGACTACTATAACTCTGACCCTGCATCTCTATGGATGGCCCTTGATTTTCTCAGGAATCATGCGAAAGGAAGGACCACTCTCATACTTTCTGACTTCCGGCAGATCGGAGGGGATGAAAAGAGACTTTATGACGGTGTGGCAATGGCTGTCAGGAGTGCGGGGATAGACCGTTTTATCGGGATAGGGGAGGCGCTGTCGCGTCAGAGGGCAGGATTCCCCGCCGGATCATTGTTTTTCATCTCTACTTCGGAGTGTTCCGATGCCATTCGCGGATTGGTCTTCCGTGACGAGACAATTCTCATTAAGGGCGCCCGCGTCTTCGGACTTGAGAATATCAGCGCCCTTCTCGTCAGGCAGCTTCACCAGACGCGACTGGAGATAAACATGAATGCTGTAGTTCATAACCTTAATGAATTCAGGCATTTGCTGAAGCCAGGCACGGGAATCATGGCGATGGTTAAAGCATTTGCCTACGGCTCAGGCTCAGCAGAGATAGCATCCCTTCTGGAGTACAACGGAGTCAGCTGCTTTGCAGTGGCGTATGCAGATGAGGGAGTTGCTCTCAGGGAAGAGGGAATAACCTCACCTGTGATGGTCATGAACCCTGATGAGAGTGCGATGGAACTGATCATCAGGCATAACCTGGAGCCGGAGATATACAGTCTGGAATCCTACACGGCTTTTGCATCTGTAGCCAGGAGATATGGGCTGCTTAATTACCCGGTTCACCTGAAGCTCGATACCGGAATGCACAGGCTTGGATTTGGCATAGGTGATATTGATGCATTGCTGGAGCTTCTCTCAGGGCAGCAGCATCTGAAAGTGGTCTCTCTCTTCTCCCATCTTGCGGCCAGTGATGATCCCGCGCATGACACTTTCACTCACCGTCAGGCCTCGGTGCTTATCTCTGCCGCAGAGAGGCTGGAGAGAGATCTCGGCTATGGGTTTAAGCTTCACCTGCTTAACACTTCCGGCATAAGCCGCTTCCCCGAATACCATTTTGACATGGTGAGGCTGGGAATCGGACTTTACGGGATAGGCCGGTATGAAGGAGTGACGCTGTTGAACACCGGCAGATTCGTTTCGGCAGTGTCACAGGTCAGGAGCGTACCTGCAGGTGATCCGGTGAGTTACGGCGGACGGGGTGCATCAGATCATGAGAGGGAGATAGCGGTAATACCAGTAGGCTATGCCGACGGACTGCGAAGAGTATTGGGCGAGGGCAGAGGCAGCCTCTTTATCAGGGGCCGTAAAGTGCCGATTGCGGGCAGCATATGCATGGATATGTGTATGGCGGATGTAACGGGAATGGATGTCAGAACAGGGGATGAGGCAGAGGTATTTGGTGCAAACATTTCCATTGAAGAGATTGCCGCTCTGTGCAACACCATACCTTATGAGATTCTTACCTCAATACCTCCCAGAGTAAAGAGGATTTATGTCAATGAGTGATCAGCCCAGCTGGCTTATCTTTTCGAGCCTCGGAATATCGACTATGCTGATCTTCTTTCCGTCCAGCGCGATGACTGACTCAGTGGCGAACATCGAGAGTGTCCTGATAGCGTTGGATGTGGTCATGTTCGAGAAGCAGGCAAGGTCTTCACGGGAGACGTAAGCCCTGATTGTCCGACCGTCATTCTCCAGGCCGTAGGTGTCACGCAGGACGAGGAGCGATTCGGCCAGGCGACCGCGTATGTGCTTCTGCGTCAGTGACACGGTTCGTTTGTTTGAGAAGGAGAGTTCCAGTGCCATCATCCTCATCAGCTTCATTGAGAGTTCCGGATTGCGCTTTAGAAGCTTCATGAAAGGATCCCTTTCAAACCGGCAGATTCCCGAGTCTTCTATTGCCACCGCCGAGGCCGAGTATGTGTTTCCGGAGATAAAAGCTGCAAAACCAATCAGACCCTGCGGTCTGACCATCCTGATGATCTGCTCGCGCCCGCCAATACCCTCCTTAAATACTTTCACCTTTCCGCATGCAAGGCCGTAAAGCCCTGAAGGTCTGTTACCTTCGTGAAAGATCAATTCACCTTTCTTTACGGTGCTGCAGGAGTGATCCTGAATCAGGAACTCCTTATCCTTGTCAGGCAGTTCCCTGAAAATTGAAAATGGTCCTTCAATGCATTGTTCCAGATATGGATTGGTATATAACATTTCCCCTCATGTTAAACAACATAACAAAGATATTAAAAATGTGGATAACAGGGAAAATTAACGTTTTTTAACACACTATCTTTCAGATAGTTGAGGGTCAGGCAGGTAATCAGCGGTAGCGGGCTATAATGGGCATTCTCCTGCCGCTCCCGAAAGCCTTTGAAGAGACGCGGAGGATAGGCGGAGTCTGTTTTCTCTTGAACTCGCTGGTTCGGACGAGTCTGATTATTTTTTCGACCAGTTCCGGGTCATTGCCTTCTCCGATTATCCGGTCGGCTGGCCATTCAAGGTCGATGTATTTGAACAGGATCGGGTCCAGCATGCTGTATGGTGGAAGTGAGTCGGTATCAAGCTGGCCCGGTTTAAGCTCGGCTGAGGGAGGTTTGGATATAATTGCCGGCGGGATAATCTCCCCGTTGCTGTTAATCTCGCGGGCGAGCCGGTAAACCTCTGTTTTGTAAACATCTCCGATGACCGACAGTCCTCCTGCCATATCGCCATAGAGGGTGCCGTAACCGGTAGCCGCTTCGCTCTTGTTAGATGTATTAAGGAGCATATATCCGAGCTTGTTGGCAAAGGCCATGAGCATCACTGCCCTGAGTCGCGACTGAATGTTTTCTTCCGTCACGTCAGGTTCCCGGCCTTCAAAGAAAGGCTTCAGGGTCTTTTCCATTGCCTGTCTTGCCTCCTCAATGCTGACTATATGGTAAGGAACGCCAAGAGCTGAGGCCATCTTCACGGAATCGGACACGGAGTGATCCGATGAGTAGGCGGATGGCATCAGAAGTGCAAGGGTGTTTTCGGGGCCCAGCGCCTCAGCTGCAAGTGCTACGACCACAGCCGAGTCAATACCGCCGGAAAGTCCGGTGATTGCTCTCTTCATTCCTCCCTTGGCGAAGAAGTCGCGTATCCCGGTAACCAGTGCACGGTGGATGTGGCCGGTCATATCTTCAGGAAACGGCGGCGGGCATGTAAATTTCGACCTGTCACAGCCCGGCGAGGGGAGTTCGACTATCCTGATATCCTCAGCGCAGAAGGCGAGCTTTTCGAGAACGGTGCCGTCGGCGTCAATGAGCACGGAGGAACCGTCGAATATCAGTTCGGTGCATCCGCCTGTCTGGTTGACCGAAATCAGCGGTATCCCATATTCCTTCGCGTTACGGCTGAAGACCTCCTCCCTGACTTTTATGCGATTGTGGGAGAAGGGATTGGCGGCAATGTTTATGATGACTGAAGGATTATCCTTCATTATCTCATCCAGGGGCGAAACGCTGTAGAGGCGCCACAATCCCTTATCGCCGAAAGGCTGCTCGTCCCATATGTCTTCGCAGATTGTCAGGGCAATCTTCCTGCCCTTCAGCTCAACAGTGCGGAAATCATTTCCGGGCTGGAAATACCTGTCCTCGTCGAATATGTCATAGGTTGGCAGCAGTGTTTTATTGATAATTGCACTGATTCTGCCTTCTTTCAGGAAGAATGCTGAGTTGTGCAGGCTCTTGCCGTAGACGCCCGTGTTTGGGGAGGGGCCTCCCACTATAGCTGCTATACCGTTGCAGTGAGATGCTATTTCCGTCACTGCAGCCATTGAGGCAGAGATGATGTCAGGTCTGAGCAGCAGGTCAAGCGGGGGGTATCCTGTGACAGCCAGTTCAGAGAAGACTATAAGGTCTGCGCCTTCCGAACGTGCACGGTCAATGTATGAAATGATCCTGTTGCTGTTGTAAGAGATATCGCCAGGGATATAATTCAGTTGAGCAAGAGCAATCTTCATGGCAGGTTCATCAGAACTTGAGTCCCATCCTGATACGCAACATTCTCAAGCCTGACCTGTCTTCAGGTTGATCGACATCCTTTAAGTCCTTGGTGATATCAAAAAAGTCCTGGTCAAAACCTATGCCTCCAAACAGCGTAAGGTCTATGTTAAGATCATATTCAACGCCAGCATGTATGTGCCAACCGGCATTCAGTCCGTATACTTCCTTCCTTGCATTTTCATTGTCAACAGGAGGCTGGTTTGCCGGCAGGTCTACCGTTGATTTGACAAGCATCCGTAAGTCAAAACCTATATCAGTGAAGTAGGTCAGGTAGCCTATCTGGTCAGTTTTGAGCCGCAGGCCAATGGGTATGTTCATGTAATTCAGGTTGTACCTTATCTCATCACCGGGTTGCACCTGTGGCTGTATATTGTTGAAAATCATTCTGTGAATTTCGGTAACACTCTGCCTGCCGCCTGCCGATATCAGACTTATGCCGGATGAGATGGCATAGTGGTCATCAAAGTAATGAAGCACACTCAGCCCTATGTTAAAACCCGGTCTGGCTCCTTCGTTGATATATTCCGAGGAGTTGGAGCCCATCCATGAAATTACCGGGTCAGCGTGAACTGCAAATTCCAGTTCCTGTGAGTTCCCCTTCACTGAGATTACAGCCAGCATAATGACGGTTAACGCCCTGAGGGAAGACCGCTTGAGTACTCTTTTCATCTTCTGATTCTTTGCCGGGCTAAAATTATAAATAAATGTCCTTATTTTGTACAGTAAACATGACATTACAGTTTTTATGACCCGAATTGCCACCATACCCGCCATATTGATTTCGTTTCTTCTGATTATTATAACAGTCTCCTGCCGCCGGGATCCCTACAAGGTCAACGTGTCAGGCGTTCAGCTTGATCTTGAGATCAGGGACCTGGGCAGTGACATTTTCGGCACTCCGCCGAACGAGATGGCAACCATGGTTGATTCACTGAAGACCGGTTATGGCCGGGCACTGGAGACATACAGCACAGTCATCGGGCTGGGTGATCCGGCTGACGAGCGGTGGAAATCGGCATTCATCCTCTTTGCCACCGACCTGCGCAACCTTGACCTGTGGGACGAGGTAAAGCGTGTCTGGCCTGACACTGAGGGGCTGAGGCAGGAGCTTGAGAGCGCCTTCAGGCATTACAGGTATTATTTCCCTGACAGAGTTGTACCTGAAGTGATAACATGCATCTCAGTCTTCAACAACAGTATAATTGTTGATGATTCGCTGCTGATGGTGAGTCTTGACCGTTACCTGGGAGCGGATTCGGAGTATTATCCTCCGCTGGGGATCTATGATTACCAGGCACGAAAGATGACACCGGCATACGCTGCCTCCGATTGCATGTATGCCTGGGCGGCGACGGAGTGGGATTACAACTCTGCCGGGTACGGTACCAAGACTCTCCTGAACTCAATGCTCCACGAAGCAAAACTGGTCTATTTCACCAGGAGGATGATGCCATCACTGCCCGACACCGTCCTGTTTGGTTTTACCGGCAGACAGCTCGAATTTTGCAGGACCGGCGAAGGCCTTATCTGGGAGTATCTCCTCAGCAAGGACCTGCTCTTCTCCACGGACGGATTCCTGATCCGTAAATTCACCGGAGAGGCACCATTCACCAGTTACTTCACTGAGGAGTCGCCGGGACGGGCAGTGGTTTGGACAGGATTCAGGATAATCGAGAGGTATATGAACAACAATCCTGATGTAACAATGCAGGAGCTGATGGCCATGACCGATTGCCAGACCATCCTTGGAGGAGCGAAATACAACCCGGACTGATGAGGTGAAAGAAGCCTCAGGTGATGAGGCTCCGGCAAAAGAAAGAAGCTGCCCGTTAAGGCAGCCTCCTCTATTCCTGAAAACGGGAATGCGGTTTAATCCGGATGAATTGCCTCAACGGGGCAAACGTCGGCGCAGGCACCACAATCGGTACATATATCCGGGTCTATTTTATAGATGTCACCCTCAGATATAGCCTCAACCGGACATTCATCTATACAAGTTCCGCAAGCTGTGCAATCATCTGAAATTTTGTAAGCCATTATACTGTTTTTTAAAGATTACGGGCGTAAAATTATCTCTTATTTTTATTCTTTCCTAACTAAGCAGAAATAAAATTCACCCTTGGCGGAGGTATATCAAATTCAATGCCAGCCATGCAAATTATTGATTTCCCGTTGTCACTGCAGGGTCAGAAATCGAGGCTGAATGAGAGATAGAATATTTTAGGCAGAAGATAGCCGTTGTCAATGCCCCAGGCAAGGTCAGCTCTCACGAAGTAGCCCATCAGCTGTGCACGTGCCCCGCCACCGAAACCCATGACAAGCGGTTCACGCATGGCATCAATGGTCACCTGCACCGGGCCGTTCTGGTAGACCTGATCATTCCAGTAGTTCTCATTGCCCCAGGGATCCCATCCCGTCCATGCCATGCCGATATCATAGAAGCTGACGATCTGGAGGCTGTTGAGGAAGTTTGAGCGGAGCGGGTGACCGGCGAAGTACCTCACCACGGGCCAGCGTAACTCGCTGTTAACCAAAGCAAAGTTACTGCCGTTGCGGATATTCTGTGTGAAACCTCTCAAATTGGTTGCCAGGGCCTGGAACCCGTATCTGACATTCGGATTAACCGGAACAGTCTGGTCGAACATCGGCACCTTGTTAAAGAATCCCATCCAGTTGTCAACGCCGCCCATGTAATAGATCAGCCTCGAAGGTCCGAAGGAGCTGCTGGCAGCAAAACGGTTTGCCCATATCAGGTCTCGATGAATCTTCTGGTAATGCCTGAAGTCGGCTCCAAGTACGAACATGTCAGCCTTCTTTTGGGTCACCTCCCTGTAATATTCCCCGAAAATCTTGAACCGTGTACCGTAATAGATATTTATGGTCCGTTTCCGGGTATTGTCATAGATGAGCTCGCCCTTGAGGCCGGCCCAGTGACGATCTGATGAAGGAGCCATCAGGGTTGACAGGTCCGTCGACTGCACGACGTAGCTGTCATAGCGGTAGGTAAGTGTGCCTTTAATCGATAGCACGGAGCTCAGGGGTCTTCTGAGCGACATGTAGGTTGTGTAGCTCTTTATCTTGTAGTAGCTGGTGTCATTGTAGCTGTCAAATGATTGTTTGTGGAAAATGACCTGTTTGTCGAATTTACCCCTCAGTGCCTCGAGGCTGACGAGGTACTCATTGCTGTCAAAGTTGCCCGAGAACCTGAATCCTCCCGTGATGCGGTAGTCTTCGAAAAGGTCAATCGTGCCAATTTTGATCAGCATGTTCAGTCCCGGGTTGAAGTAGGGAGCTCCACCGTTATATGCCTGGTATGTGTTGTTCAGGAAGTTGAAATCGAGCTGGGTGGCAGTATAGTTATTGTAGAATGCAGGGCGGTACACGAGTGCATCCGGCATCTTCTGCCTTGAGGTGTCAAGGTCGATGTCCATATAATCTTTTCGCCACTGCAGCTCATAGTAGTTTTCCTTTTCCTTCTCGAAGACGTAGTTGCGGAAGTCAATCGGTTCGTCGGATGGCGCAAAATACTCATAGAGCGACTTCTTAAGCGTGTCATTCATCCGTGCCCTTTCAGCCAGGAGCCAGTCCCTGATCCGGTTGATGCTGTCGGCAGCCCTGAGCATGGCAGACTCCTCGAGTCGCCACAGTGTCGTCTTGATCTCATCACTGCTGACAGGGGTGCTGGCCGAGGATGTCCCGGTCATAAGCCTGTAGCGTCCATTGTCAAAGATCACTGCCGCCTCCTGTCCTCCGCTCCTGTCAAAGGCTTCGAGGTTCCTCGGGAAATCCGTATTCTGCCTGGAGGTGATGAAGTAGGAGTAGTGCAGGGTGGTGTCTATGAATGCTATTGTGCTGTCGATGGTTCCCGTATAGTGGTTCATGATCCCGTTACCGTTACCGGTGAAGCCGGTTGAGGAGAGCGAGGGCTGCACCGGCCTGATGAGGTCCTGCAATGATCCCTCTTCAAGCCTTGTCAGGTTACCGTCCCGTGTCCTGATGTCATATGTAAAGAGATTATAAGACAGTCCCGTTCTCTCCTGCGGATCTCCCCTGTTGGTGAGGGTGTCAGTCAGTCTGTTGGATGAGAACATTATTGTCTCGTCTCTGCCGCTGACAAAAACGGGGTCACGGTCGTCGGCCACGTCGAAGGTGATCCTTTCATTGGTGCCGCTGATGATAGTGTGCACATAGATATCTGTCATGCCATTGATCACGGCTGACACGAGGAGGCGTGAACCATCAGGCGAGTAGGAGAGTGAGAGCACCTTCTCGAAGAAGGGCATGGTTCTCTGTTCGAATTTTTTCTGATCGGTCCGGTAGAAATAGAGTTGCACCCCGCCTTTTTCTTCATTGGCGAAGGTCAGAATCTGCCCACCCGGATGCCAGGTAAGGACAGGGTAGGTATAATCTACCGACTGTTCAAAGCGAGGTTCAATGTTAAAGATCTTCCTCGTCTTCCCTGTGGAGGTATCATAAAGCCATATCTTTCTCTTTCCCCAGTCATTTGAAACCCATGCCACACGGCTGCCGTCAGGACTAACCTCAACAGCGGTGAACCGTTCGTAGGGTCTGGCTTTCCTGATCTCTTCCGGTTTTGTATATGTCTCACCGGGCTTTATTTCATAGTAAGCGCTGTAGTAGCTCCTCCAGTCGCGGTATGTGTCCTTGATGCTCCTGCCCAGACCGTAAAGAAACCCGTCCTCAATGTTTTTATAGATCTTGGACAGGTAGATGATGTTCGGTATGATTGCATTGCCGTATGTCTCCCCGATGTATTTCCAGAATGAGTGGCCGGCATAGACGGCCTCTTCATAATCGAGGTTGTCAAGGTTTTTGTACCGGTTGTTCTCAAAACCGTCCCTGACGCGGTTATCAGTCTCGCTGTCCCATCCGAATGCCACGTAATTGATCAGGCCCTTGATGTACCAGTCGGGGATCTGGATCTGGTTGTTGCTTGTCACCCTGTCACGGAGATCGGCGTTATAGATCATTTCATAAACCACCACTTCTGCGATGGCTGATGCTATTAGCTTGCTGAACTCCTCATGGTCACCGTTGAACCAGAGCATGATCTTGTTCTTGATGACCCTGCTGTACCCGCCGACGTTGTAGTCTTCCTCGGCCGAGATAAGGCCGATGTTGCTCTGCCGGAAATCATTCTTCTTGTTGTATATTATCAGTATCGGCCTCTTGTCAAGGGTGTAGTCGAAATAGTCCTCAATCTCATTCAGTTTCTTCTGCGCAACCACGGAGGCAAATTCAGCGACCTCGCGACCGAACTCATTGTAATAAACGTCCATCTCGTCGAATCTGAACCAGGTCCAGTAGAAATCCCTGTGTTGCACCCGGTTCTTGCCGAAGGTCATCTGCATGCCGTTGTAGAACTGGCCGGTAGCAGGGGCCGCGGTCAGGAAAGATAGTATCGCCAGGAATGGTATTAAGAGTCTTCTTCGTGTCATAACCAATGGCGGAACGCCTTCGCACCGGAACAAAATCTGTTCCAAAAGAGGGCATCCCAGTGACAAAACTAATGGATAAACCAATAAAAAAACAGCCGCTTATACTTTTTTATTAATTTTGGTGGTTATTATGATACAACCTGAATGGCCTGATGTTTGTTCTTGAGATGAACTGACAGCAGAATTGTCTTATTCATGTAGTAAACAAAAAAACTATGAAAAGAAGTTTGACATTAGTGGTCTTTTTAATGACGGTGGCCGGGTTGGCTGCTCAGCCGAAACTGAATTTTGCCAGCACCCGTCATAATTACGGTAGTATCAAGGAAGAGGCAGGCAAGCAGGAAGCCATCTTCAATTTCACCAACACGGGTGATTCAGTTTTGGTCATTACCAGGGTCCAGCCTTCATGCGGCTGTACAGCTTCTGACTATACAAAATCGCCTGTTCCTCCCGGCGGCAAGGGATTTGTCACTGCGGTGTTCGATCCCCGAGGTTACAGCAACAATTTTGCCAAGAGTATCTCTGTATACTCAAATGCGAAGCCGGCAGTAACGGTGCTTATCATTGAAGGGCAGGTGACACCCCGTGAGAAGACCCTGGAAGAGCAGTACACTTTTGCTGTTGGCCCGGTAAGGTTCCAGTCGAATCATCTGGCCTTCACCACCACAAAGAAGACGGAAAAGAAGATCAGGGTGATGCCTGTCATCAACACCTCAAAGGAGCCGGCAACAGTCGAGTTCGAGAATCTGCCGGCACATCTCCGGCTGAAGATGTCCCCCGCCACCCTCAAGCCTGGTGAGAAGGGAATTATCGAGGGCACTTATGATGCCAATCTCAACAACAGCAGCTGGGGCAACGTAAATGACCTGGTACGCCTTAAGGTGAACGGCCAGCCACAGCCCAACATTTACCTCTATGTTTCGGCCAACCTGGTTGAGGATTTTTCGGGATTGACAAGCCAGCAGCTTGCGAGTGCGCCAGTCTTCAAGCTGGTATCGAATACCGTGGATTTCGGGACCATCAAGCAGAATGCCTCCGCCGATGTTGAGTTTGTCTTCACAAATGAGGGCAAGAGTGACCTGATCATCAGGCATGTCAAGTCGGGTTGCGGTTGTACGGCTCTCATGCCCACGGAGAACGTCATCAAACCGGGTGCGAAGAGTTCCATCAAGGCCAAGTTCAATTCGGGAGGTTACAAGGGTCAGATCTACAAGAACATCTTTGTCTATACCAATGATCCCAAGAACTCAGAGGTGATGCTGATGATCAAGGGTGAGGTGCTTGTTGAAGGAGACAAGGCGAAATAAGGAAGACGGGGGACAGCATCGCGATGAGCAGGGAAAGGCGATCAACCGGGGCTCTCTCGGTACAGCAGGGAGTACCCCAGCCTCCGAGCATTAACCCTGACATGCTGAACCGCCTGAAGAAGAACAGGCGAAGGAAACTCAATGCTGACGATTATGCTGACGGGATACTCCGGGGTGACCGGACCATCCTGAGCCAGGCTATCACTCTTATTGAGAGCAGTCTCCCGGAGCATTATGATCTTGCACAGGCAGTGGTGGAGCGTTGCCTCCCCGCCAGCTCACGCTCGGTGAGGGTCGGCATCACGGGTGTCCCCGGCGCCGGCAAGAGCACATTCATAGACACATTCGGAACAATGCTGACGCGACGCTACGGGAGGCGCCTGGCAGTGCTGGCCATTGACCCGAGCAGCCAGCAGAGCGGAGGCAGCATCATGGGAGACAAGACCCGGATGGAACAGCTGAGCGCTGACCCTGACGCCTTTATCCGTCCTTCACCGTCCGCGGGAACACTCGGCGGCGTTGCACGTAAGACACGTGAAACTATAATCCTGTGCGAGGCAGCAGGGTTCGACACTATCCTTGTTGAGACGGTGGGCGTGGGACAGTCGGAGACAGCAGCACATTCAATGGTAGACTTCTTCCTGGTGCTGATGCTTGCCGGTGCAGGCGATGAGCTGCAGGGGATCAAGAGAGGCATCATGGAGATGGCTGACACAATAGTGATCACCAAGGCTGACGGCAGTAACGTCCGGAAAGCGGAGATGGCCAGAGTGCAGTACAAAAACGCACTTCACCTGTTTCCTGCCTCACCGTCCAGGTGGAGCGCCAGAGTCATGACATGCTCCTCGCTTGAGAAGACCGGTATAGCGGAAATATGGGAGACGATACGAGACTATGTAAGCGTTACCAAGAGCAACGGCTGGTTCTGGGAACGAAGACGCGATCAGGCTGTGACGCGTATGCACGAAACCATTATCGACACACTGAAGCATTCCTTCTACAATCATCCGGACGTGGCAGAGCTTCTTCCGGATTTGGAGAGGCAACTCCGCGAAGGAGAGACGACATCCTACAAACCCGCCTCCATTCTGCTCGACAAATATTTCAGCAGGTAAAGTCATTAAGCAAATATTAGTATCTTTGAACCTTAGTTAAAAAATAGTGTTTACTGATTAAAAATGTTCAGATGAAAAAGACAATTATCCTTCTTCTGGCCGCAGTAGTTGCAGCATCATGCGCCAGGGAACCTAAATTCGTGATTTCAGGTACAATTGACGGGGCCGCCGACGAGACGATCATCCTGCAGAAAAGGATTCCTGGCGGCTATGAAGGCATAGATACCGCAGTCCTTGCAAACGGAGCTTTCACACTGGAAGGTGTCATTGATTATCCGCAGCTTGTAAACCTTGCCATCCAGGGCAAACGTGGCGGGCTGAATTTCTATCTCGAAAACTCGGAGATTACGATTCACGGTCATGCCGATTCACTTTACCTGGCATCAGTGAGCGGTTCGGCAACCCAGACCGAGTTTGACAGTTATAAAGCGCTGTTTGACGAGTCGAATGCTGAGATGACGAAAATATACGACCGTTACCGTGCAGCAAAAATGGAGGGCAATGAAGAACTCGCTTCGTCAATAGAGAAGGAACTTGAGGCTCTGGATATGAAACAGAAGGATGTCAGGAAAGAGTTTATCGCAAATAATCCCGCCTCATATGTGACACCTGCGGTACTTGGCGAACTGGCCTATTACCTTGAGGCAGACGAGATGGAAGGCCTTCTTGGCAAACTCGATACTTCGCTCAACAAGGTTAAGTCAGTCGTCACCATGAAGGAAAGGCTTGTTCAGCTCAAGGCTGTTGCCATTGGGCAGAAGGCCCCCGACTTCACCCTGAATGATGTAGACGGCAACCCCGTGTCGCTTTATTCGAAACTGGGAGGAAACACTCAGCTGTTGCTCCTCGATTTCTGGGCAGCATGGTGCGGACCCTGCCGCCAGGAGAACCCGAACGTTGTGAAGATCTGGAATGAATATAACAAGAAGGGATTTGACGTGTTCGGCGTATCGCTTGACCGCAGCAAGGAAGACTGGGTGAAGGCCATCTCGGATGACAAACTCACCTGGACACATGTCTCTGACCTGAAATACTGGGACTGTGCACCTGCCAAGCAGTATGCAGTGAGCGCCATACCGGCCAACTTCCTTCTGGATGCCAATGGCATCATCGTAGGGCATAACCTTCGCGGCGATGCTCTTGCCCAGAAAGTAAAAGAGATTCTTGATACCAAGTAATTTTAAAAATTACTAATTTAGATAGCCGTTGGGGCAGGTGTCTCAACGGCTTTTATTTACTATAATAATAAGGCAATGAGCAAAAAAGATGAATTTTTCAACCACATCAGCACTGGGTATGCCTGCAAAGGCGATTATATCATACTCGGGGGTGCGATGCTTGATAAGGAGGCTGTCGCTGATGCGTTCATTCGCATACCACTTAAAACTATCAACCGTCACGGGCTCATTGCCGGGGCAACAGGAACAGGAAAGACGAAGACTCTTCAGGTTATCTCGGAGCAGCTCTCGCTGAAAGGCATACCGTCACTGGTCATGGACGTAAAGGGAGACCTCAGCGGTGTGGCCAGGCCGGGTGCGGAGAATGATTTCATCAGGGACAGGCACACCAGGATGAACCTGCCCTATTCGACGATGGGATTCCCGGTTGAGCTTCTGACGATATCCGAACAGAACGGGGTCAGGCTTCGTGCAGCGGTGTCTGAATTCGGGCCAGTGCTCTTCTCAAGGATACTTGACCTGAATGATGTTCAGGCAGGCATCATGTCAATAATATTCAAATACTGTGATGACAACAGGCTGGGACTCATAGACCTGAAGGACATCCGTAAGGTCATACAGTACCTGACCGGCGAGGGCAAGGAGGAGTTGGAGAAGGAGTACGGTGCGATGTCCACGTCATCTACCGGTGTTATCCTGCGCAAGATCATTGAGCTGGAGCAGCAGGGCGCAGAGCGATTTTTCGGTGAGGAGTCCTTTGATGTCATGGATCTCATGCGCAGAGACAGCAACGGGAACGGCTATATTAACATCATCAGGCTTACCGACATTCAGGACAAGCCGAAGCTCTTCTCTACATTCATGCTATCGCTGCTTGCCGAGGTTTACAACAGGATGCCTGAGAAGGGTGATCAGCCCAAACCGGAACTGGTGATATTCATCGATGAGGCCCACCTGATCTTCAACCAGGCCAGCAAGGTTCTTCTCGAACAGATCGAAACAATAGTCAAACTTATACGTTCCAAAGGCGTGGGTGTTTACTTTATCACCCAGAACCCGATGGATGTTCCGGCTTCAGTACTTGCCCAGCTTGGACTGAAGGTGCAGCATGCACTGCGTGCCTTTACTGCCAATGACAGGAAGGATATCAGGCTTACGGCAGAGAACTTTCCTCTTTCTGATTACTACAGGACAGAGGAGGCAATTACCTCCCTCGGCACCGGCGAGGCGCTTGTGACCGCACTGAATGAGAAAGGTATCCCTACACCTCTGGCGGTGATGATGGTCCGTGCCCCGATGAGCAGGATGGACATACTTACTCCGGAGGAAATTGATACTATCAACAGGTCGTCACAACTGGTAACAAAATACTCGAGGATTGTTGATCCCGAGAGTGCTGCTGAGATGCTGGAGAAAAAAATTCAGGCAGCAGAGCAGGAGCGGAGCGATGCGGAAGCCCAAAGGGCGGATGAGAGGAGTGCCGGGCGCTCATCAGGCAGGACAGGAGGCAGGGCAACCGGTTCATCTGCACGGCGGAGGACTGCCACTCACCCTGTTGTCAAGGTGCTGACTTCGGCCACCTTCATACGCGGGGTAATGGGGATACTGACAAGAGCAATGAAAAAATAGGAAAAAAAATTATTAATCTGGTAGCATTAACCAAAAAATGAAAAACATGAAGAAGATCAACATTGGATTAGTCCTTGTACTGGCTGCAACGGTACTTTTTGCTGGTTGCGCCTCAATGAACAAGACCACTAAGGGAGCCGTTGTGGGAACTGCTGCAGGCGGAGCCATGGGTGCAGTGATAGGCAAGGCAACAGGAAATACCGCACTGGGTGCTATCATAGGAGCCACTGTTGGCGGTGCCACAGGAGCAATTATTGGCCGCGAGATGGACAAACAGGCCGCCGAAATTGAACAGACCGTTCCTGATGCAAAAGTGGAGCGGGTTGGTGAAGGTATTGTTGTGGAGTTCAGCAGTGCCGTACTGTTCGGCTTCGATCAGGCAGATCTTTCCACAGATGCTAAGGCTAACCTGGACAAGCTGGTTAAGGTGCTGAACACCTACCCTGACACCAATATTGAGGTACAGGGCCATACTGACAGCAAGGGAAGCGAGACTTACAACCAGAACCTGTCGGTCAAGAGGGCAACCTCAGTCTCAGACTACCTGGTTGCCAGCCAGATAACGACCGGCCGCATTACCACAAAGGGTTTTGGAGAGACCTTGCCGGAATATGATAACGAAACAGAAGAGGGCAGGGCGCAGAACCGCAGGGTTGAGTTCCTGATTACAGCCAATGAAAAAATGGTTGCAGAAGCTGCTGCAGAAATAGAAAAATAATAACATAAGACCATTCATTATTAACCAAAAAGTTAAATCATGAAAACAAAGATTTTAGCAGTAATTTCAATTATGGTTTTAACGGCAACTGCGCTTCAGGCGCAGGTTGAATTCGGAGTTGTCGCCGGGCCTAATTTCCAGAACATGGTAGGGCAAGACGGGAACGGTGACAAGATGACCAACGGTTTGCTGGTTGGTTTCCATGCCGGAGTGACTGCGAGCATGCCGATAGCACCCGATTTATATTTCCAGACCGGTCTTCTCCTTTCACAGAAGGGGTCAAGGAACAATGAGGGGCTTATACCAATAAAGGCTGCTGATGATGAGTATAACACCACCACCAGAATATCCTATATTGACATCCCTCTCCACCTGCTTTTCATGCCGGAGTTTGGAAGCGGACACATACTTGTAGGTTTTGGCCCGTATATGGGGGTTGGTCTTTTCGGATCAGAGGATGTTGATTATGGCAGCAATACACCGACTATGGAGCAGAAGATCAAATTCAAGGGTGAAATAACCGATGATGAGTACTGGCAGATGGAAAATGCCTATTACAAGCGTTTTGACGCCGGTGCTGATATTTTCGTCGGATATGAGATGAGCATGGGACTATGGTTCAGGCTCAATGCTCAGCTCGGACTCCTGAATATGATTCCGTCAATAATGGATTATGAAGGTGAATCAAATCTGAAGAATAACGGTTTCGGTATCTCGGCAGGATATAACTTCTGATACAAAGCAGAAGGATATTATATATGGATGAGCCGTCTGCCACATGGCAGGCGGCTTTTTTAGTGACTGGCGCAGGTCAGGGTCAGAAACCCTTAAGCTCCATGAATACTGTCGGTATCAACAGTAGGAATCCAAGCAGGAAGAGAATAATAATTAGTGGCAGTACCCATCTGAACCACTTCTCATAGG
>DHGW01000033.1 GCA_002402965.1 Bacteroidales bacterium UBA4788 | reverse complement strand
CGCAGAAGCACATCGTGCGGATCAGACTCCGTACCCGATTTCTTTTCGATATAAAACGTATCCTGCATATCACGTGCAGGATGATCCGGCGCAAAGTTAAGCATGGTAAAGACATGGTTGTCGTCTTCAATCTCCGGACCTTCTGAAACGGTGAATCCTATGTGGCTGAATATGTCAATGATCTCATTGCGTACGATGGAGATGGGATGGCGTGTGCCTTCGCCGAAAGGAAATGAAGGCATGGTGAGATCAACCGTTGAGCTGACGGTCTCGGTCATGGAGATGCGTTCCCTGAACTCATTGTACTTGTCAGTGGCAAATTGCTTCAGTGCATTCAGCAGCTGGCCCGTCTCCCTTTTTGCTTCGGGCGGCACACTCCTGAATCCTTCGAACAGCACTGACACCTGTCCCTTTTTGCTCAGGTAATTCAGCCTGAACAGCTCAAGCTCTTCAGCTCCGCCGATATTGAAGGCTTCAATCTCTCCCCTTAGTTCTGCAATCCTCTCCTTCATCACATTGATACGTTACTTAATGATTCTCACTTTCAGTATCCTGATATCCTTCACTGGCTTGTCATTCATATCGGTGGCGGTGGCGGCAATGGCGTCGACAATCTCCATTCCTTCAAGAACCTCGCCGAAGACGGTGTATGCACCGTCGAGGAAAGGTGTACCGCCGACTGTTTTATAAGTGCTCCGACGGTGTTCCGGCATCACGTAGGGGCCGGCCTCTTCCATGGCTTCATAGGCTCTGATGATTGCGTTTTGCTGTATCTCGTCCTCATTTGCCGGGGCAGTGTCTGTCTCAGCCTCTTTGCGGAGGTCAATGAGCGCCTTGTTATACATGTACTGCCTGCGGTTATATTCTATTCGCTGCACTGTTGCTGCAAGATCCTCATCGTTGTAAACCTTGCCCTGGACAATATAGAACTGTGTTCCGGAAGAGTTTCTTTCGGGGTTTACGTCGTCGCCCGTGCGGGCCGCGGCAATTACTCCCCGTTTATGAAACAGGGTATCATTGATCTCGGCGGGAATTATATAGTCATCCTGACGCAATGAGGTATCCTGTTTCGTTGCTCCGTCACCCGTCTGGATCATGAATTCCTTTATTACCCTGTGGAATGAGACTCCGTCATAGAAGCCGCTTTCCGCCAGTTTGATGAAATTGTCACGGTGCAGCGGTGTGAGATCTGACAGTGAGATCAGGATCTTTCCTTCGGTGGTTGTTATCTCGGCGCGGACGCCTTTGTCTCCGCCAGTTGAGCAGCCTGCAATGATGAGAGCGGCAGCCAGCGGCAGTAAGATGCGTAATGAACTCCTCATTTTCTTATACTTTACGATTGACAAAGATATATATTTGCAGTAAGAGTTTAGCATGAACGATATACGCAAGCTGGCTGGCCAGACAGTCATCTACGGCTTCGGTACTGTGGGGCCGCGGTTTCTGAACTATGCCCTGATGACGCCGTTTTATACCCGCATCCTGGGACTCGAACAGTACGGTGTTGTCACTGAGCTCTATGCATGGATGGTTCTTGCGCTTGTCATTCTCACCTACGGGATGGAGACGACCTATTTCAGATTTGCCGGTAAAAAGGCGCCGGCAGGAGAGGTCTACGGCACGGCGATGACAAGTCTCTTTACAACTTCAGTTCTCTTCCTGATAGCGATATCGCTTTTCATTGGACATGTCTCAGGTTTTCTAGGCTATGAACGGCATCCGGAGTATATACGGATGTTTGCCTGGATAGTGGCAATCGATGCCTTCTCGGCAATTCCATTTGCATGGCTCCGGAACAACAACAGACCTATTCTCTTCAGTGCATTGAAGATAATCAATGTACTTGTGACGATGGTGGTAGCCTTTTTCTTTCTCTGGTATGCCCCATCGATGGCGGAGAAGGGGAACGCATGGATATACAAAATATGGAACCCGGGCTTCCAGGTGGGATATGTCTTTGTGGCAAACCTGGCCGGATCAGCCGTGACGCTGGTTTGCCTGGTTCCGTTCATATTCAGGATAAAGCCGGTATTTGACAGGAAGCTGCTTGTAAAAATGCTCTCCTACAGCTGGCCTTTGCTCGTTGGAGGCCTGGCCGGTTCGCTCAACGAAGTACTTGACAAGATCCTCCTTCGGAGACTGATTGGAGGCGCTGAAGGTCTTGCCACCGTGGGACTCTACGGTGCTGGTTACAAGGTCGGAGTACTCATGTCCCTTTTCATTCAAATGTATCGCTTTGCGGCGGAACCCTTCTTTTTTGAGAAGGCGGGAAGCAAGGATGCGAAGGAGACATATGCCGTCACGATGAAGTATTTTGTGATCACGGCCCTTATCCTCTTCCTGGGAATAAATCTGTATCCCGAAGCGATACAGGTACTTATCGATGAAGACTTCCGCGAATCGCTGATTGTGGTACCGATTATAAGCATGGGATATCTTCTGCTGGGCATATTCATTAACCAGAGCATATGGTACAAGGTTGATGACAAGACCATTTACGGAGCATGGATAACAATGGTGGGCGTTGCTGTAACAGTGGCGATGAACATAATTTTAGTGCCAGTGTTCGGTTATATAGCTGCCGCCTGGGCACACGTCGCCTGCTATCTCTCAATGGTCATCGTCTCCTGGTTCGTGGGACAGAAGTTTTACCCGATTAAATATGAAACGGGGAAGATAATTCTCTATATCGGGCTTGCTGTTGTAATGTTGCTGGTCTCGCGACTGCTTGAAGGAGACAACAAAATCATCAATAATGCGCTTGACACTCTGCTCCTTTTGATTTTCTTTGCCGTCGTGGAGATAAAGGACAGATTCTTTACGTTATTGTTTAAAAGAGGACAATGAAGATCAGGATAGTAAACAGGTCAGCACATCCACTCCCGGCATATGAGACGGCACACTCTGCAGGGATGGATCTGAGGGCTTTCACCGGGGAGCCGGTAACGCTTAAGCCATTCGAAAGAAAGCTGATTCCCACGGGACTTTATATTGAACTTCCTGTGGGTTATGAGGCTCAGGTGAGACCCAGGAGCGGCCTCGCAATTAAGCACGGCATCACGGTTCTGAACTCTCCTGGCACGATTGATGCTGACTACAGGGGTGAGATAGGCGTTATTCTGATCAATCTGTCAGACAAGGATTTTACGGTAAATGACGGCGACAGGATTGCACAGATGGTGATTGCGCAGCACGCCAAGGCTGAGTTTACGGAAACAGACCATATAGATATTACAAGTCGTGGAGCCGGAGGGTTCGGACATTCAGGAAGAAAATGAGAAGGAGCTTCATATTGGCATTGATCCTGCTGCTTATGGCAGGTTGCACCAGGAAGGCAGTGATAGGCCCGGCAGTCAGGGAAAAGCAGGGCAGTACGGACAGCAGGTATGATTATCTGCTTGCCGAAGCGCTGAGGCAGAAGTATGTTGGTGACGTGAATGAAGCTGCCACACTCTTCGAGAAGTGCATTGAGCTGGACAAGGACAGGGCAGTGCCCTACTTCGAGCTTGCCCAGATGTACTCGGCAGCAGGAATGGGAGGAAAGTCACTTGAGTATGCTGCCACTGCCGCCAGACTGGAGTCTTCCAACTACTGGTACCAGTTGGCGTGCGGATCACTCTTCACCCAGTATGAAATGAAGGACTCGGCCATGGTTTACTTCGCGAGAGCGCTGAAGGCAGACAAACGCGCCGTTGAGGTCAACGGCATACTTGCCGGGCTGTATGCAGAACAGGGAAATATGGAGAAGGCCGATTCCCTCTTTCGTACCCTCGACAGCGAAGGAGCCCTGACAGAAGAAATGGCTCTAATGATGATCTCCGGACTCATTGTTAAGAATAACCTGAAGGAGGCTGCAGGCAGGACTATAAGATTGCTCGAACAGCATCCGGGAGAGACCAGGTACCAGGCACTTCTGGCTGATATTTACTTCGAGGAGGGACTGAAAGAGAGGAGCGACAGCATTTACAAACGGATCATAGAAAGTAATCCTGATGATATCGAGAGTCAGCTTCTCTATATGATGAACCTGGTATACAGAAAAGAGTATTCGGGTATTGCAGCCTTTCTGAATAATATCTTTGAAAGCGATGTTGTTGAGAGGGGAAGAAAGATAGCTGTTGCGGGAAGGCTGGTTACGGATACGGTTTATGTAAAGGAAAATGCAGAGTCGCTTGCCTCATGCCTGCTTATCCTGGAAGGTAAATACCCTGATGATGAGGAGATATTGTCACTTCGTCCGCGCATGTATGAAACTGCCGGCATGAAGGAGAAGGCAATAGCCAGGTATGAGGAGTTAATTAAGACTGTCAGTCCCGGATTCTTTTTCAGGGAGCAGCTGCTGATACTGTATGTTGACAGGAAAGACTACCGCAAGGCATATGACCTTGCCGCTGTTTATTCAAGGGAGAACAACCGCAGCATCCTGGGAAAGGTTTACTATGCAATGGCTGCAATGGAGCTTAAGGAATACCAGGTGGCAGACACGGAGCTGAAGAAGGCCCTGATCCTTGCAGGCAACAGCAATGAACTGAAGGTCCAGGTCATGTCAATGCTGGGTGATCTGAAATACCGTATGAAGGACTATGACGCTTCCTACGGATACTATGAAGATGCTCTGGTGATTTCACCAGAGGATCCGCTCTTGCTGAATAATTACGCTTATTTTCTGGCAGAGGGTGGCCGTGATCTGAAAAAGGCGCTTAGAATGGCGGAAAAGGTTATGGAAATGGAAGGTGGCAACTCAACCTATATCGATACCTACGCATGGGTCTTGTATAAGCTTGGAAAACACAGGGAGGCAATGAGGGAGATGATGAAAATATTCGGGAGCGGAGAGGATCAGGATCCGGAGCTGCTGGAACATATGGGATTCATTAAGAAAGCCATGGGAAATTGCAATGAGGCAGTTGTTTACTGGAGAAAGGCGATTGAAAAGGACGGTTCAAAAACATATCTTGAAGAGGAGATAAGAAAATGCGGGCAAAACTGAAGTACCTGCTTATTCTGGCGGTTGTGCTGTTACTGTCGGGATGCTCGGCTATGCGAAAGGGAAAGGGAACATCTTCGGTAATCGGACCCGCCGTATCCGATTACACAGAGATGACAAATACAGTATTGGAGAATAACATTACTGAAAGGGGCTTTGAGATAAGAAAAGGGAGTATCGAGCTCGAAGGAACGGAAATTGAAGGTAAATTCGGTTTGCATGCAAGACTCAACAGCAAAGGCGATTTTTACGCTTCAGTCAGGGGACCGCTTGGGATAGAGCTGGCAAGAATACTGATGGTTGGAAATGAAATTGCTGCAATTGACAGGTTCAATAGGAAGGTCTACGTTGGGGAAAAGGATGTTGTAATGAATAAAAACGGTCTGCCTGAAGACTTTATGAAGATCCTTTTTGGGGACATGCCAGAGATGAATGAAGGAAATTTCAGACAGGAGGGCTACAATGAGATTACTGTCATGGGTGGTGATTCAGGGTTTGAAAGAGAAATGACAATATGTACTGACGAGATGAAGATATGCAGAGAGAAGATCAGCGCAACTGAATCTGGGCATAATGTCTATTTCACTTTTAATGCGTTCAGGATGAGCGGTGAAAGAAAATATGCATCGGAGATCACAATGGAAGAGAGAAAGAAAATGTTTCACGTGAAACTTTCAATTGACGATCTGATTTATGGATACGATTCTGAAATAGAATTCAATCTGCCACCATACGAGCGGGAAAGGCTGTGATAAGAAGGATATTCATATTGTCATTGACAGTGTTGTGGACGTTTGATCTTTCAGGACAATCACGGGCTGAGCTGGAGGAGATGAGGAAGAAAAACCTTCAGGAGATTGAATATGTCGATAAGATGCTCAAAACCACAGCCAGTCAGAAAAGTGAAAACCTGAACGAGCTAAGGGTTATCGGGAAAAAACTTAACCTGAGAGAAAAGCTGATAAACGAGTATGGACAGGAAATAAGCCTGTTGGAATACAGGATCAGTCTTAACAGTACCGCAATTGAAATGCTGGAGTCTGACCTAAACAGCCTGAAGCGAGATTACGCGAACTCCATTGTCAGCGCATACAAGGCTACAAAAGGTACCCCAACAGTTGCATTCATATTATCTTCTACAGACTTCAACCAGGGGTACAAGCGGCTTAAATATATTCAGCAGGTTGCCAAATACAGGAGGCGGGAGACAGAAACAATTGAAACACTGTATAATGAACTCCAGGGCACTAAAGAAAGACTGGAAAAGGACAGAAAGAATATTAATGATCTGAAAAATAAAGAGGTCAGGCAAAAAGAAATTCTTCGTGATGAGCAAAACAAGAAAGAACGGCTGGCGAACTCCCTGAGCAGGAAGGAGAAGCAGCTGAAGCAGGAACTGGATGAAAAGCGAAGAGTTGCAAGACAGATAGAAAAGGAAATAGAAAGACTGATAGAAGAAGAGAGAAAGAGAAGTGAAAAGACTCCCATGAGCAGTGAAATGAGGGTTATCGGAGAGTCATTCGGAGAGAACCGGGGAAGGCTACCCTGGCCTGTTGAAAAGGGGTTGATTACAAGCCACTTTGGATTGCATCCTCACCCAATTCTGAAGAATGTTACGGAGGATAATATAGGCATTGAAATTACCTCGGGCGGAGTTACAAAAGCAAAGGCGGTCTTCAAAGGTGAAGTTGTCAGGGTATTTGCAATAACTGGCGCCAACATGGCCGTAATAATCAGGCACGGAAAATATCTTACGGTTTATCAGAACCTGGTTAACGTGAATGTTAAGGCCGGAGATAGTGTAACTATGGGACAGGAGTTGGGAAATGTGTACCTCGACAACGGTGACGGAGAAAAATCAGTATTAAAATTTATGGTATATGAAGAAAAGAAAAAGCTTGATCCGGAGCAGTGGCTTACAAAAAAATGACTAAATTTTGCAACAAATAAATACCCTGTCAGTTATAATTTATGATAGGGATTCAGGAATGGAAAGCATTATTATTAATTCAGACATTGAAAAGTTACGCGTTGTAGAAACGCTTGTGGATACATTATCCAGGAAACTGGGTATCTCGGATGAGGTATATGGCAAGATTCTGATATCAACTGTTGAGGCAGTCAATAACGCTATACTGCATGGGAATAAGGGTAATGCTGAAAGGATGGTTACGGTGGATTTCACTGCTGACGGTAACTGGTTTGAGGTGTCGGTGACAGATGAGGGTGAAGGATTTAATTATGATTCACTTCCTGATCCCACTGATCCGGCAAATATCGAGAACCTTCACGGGCGAGGAGTGTTTATAATGAGAAGCCTGGCAGATGCTATTGAGTATAACGATTCCGGAAACCAGGTGAAGATGCGGTTTAAATACTGAAGCCTTGAGAATCAGTTTCCATTATGATATTGGAAAATTCAGACTGCGTG
>DHGW01000083.1 GCA_002402965.1 Bacteroidales bacterium UBA4788 | reverse complement strand
AGCTGGCCGGACGGCCTCTACGCCTCTCCCACCATGCTGGGAACAAGGTCGGGAGCCCCTATCGCAGGTGCATGGGCAGCACTGAAAACCTACGGACACGACGGCTACCAGCGGATGGCCGAAAGAGTGATGAATACCACAAGGAAACTGAGAGAAGGCATTGAATCAATGCCGGGACTAAAAGTAATAGGTAACCCGGTGATGAGCGTATTTTCATTCTGCTCTGACCGCCACGATATCTACCGGGTTGGTGATGAACTGGCAAAAAGGGGGTGGAATCTCGACAAGCTGCAGTTCCCGCCTGCACTGCACATTACCGTGTCAAGCATCAATGCCGGCCATGAAACCGAATTCCCTGAGGCACTTAAAGAATCGTTCGCAGTAGTTGAAGGTCGTAAGATTAATGAAGTCTCATCAAATGTGCTGATATCAATCGTAAAGACACTCTCCGGAATCCTGCCGGAAAAATGGTTCAGAAATCTCTCCCGGAAGTTTACGGCAATGATGAATGGACAAGAGGGAGGCGGGGCAACCGGCGCCGCGGCGTACGGAATGACAGTTGCAATTGACAAGAGGGAAGAGGTGGATGAGATATAGCTTGATGTTCTGGATAAACTGTATTCCGTTTAGATATCATAATCAAATCACATATCTGCAGGTATTCTAAATAGGAATTGATAATAATATTTTTGTTTTTAAGTTTTTTTTGTTTTATATTTGTTTATTCTTTGATAAGAATAATTCCTACTTAATGAATACGGAAGATTACAGGACAATACTCAAGAATAGCGGACTAAGGGTAACTCCCCAGCGCCTGGCGGTATATGAGGCGGTGGATATGTTGCATGACCATCCTACTGCCGAAGAGGTCAGCCGGTTCATAAGGAGAAAACACCCTGACATAGCAACCGGCACAGTTTACAAAACCCTGGATACACTGGTTGAAAAGGACATAATAGAAAGGGTTAAGACTGACAGCGGACTGCTCCGGTATGATGCGGTGAAGGATACTCATCATCATATATACTGCACCCACTGTGACCGCATAGAGGACTATTATGATGAAGAGCTGACGGAGTTGATCTACAGTTACTTCGAAAAGAAGCGGATACCTGACTTCACAATCGGGGAGATCAAGTTGCAGATCGTGGGCAGATACACTGACAACAGGGAGAAAGTCAAAAAAAGATAACAGACATAAATTAAAACCAAACGACATGGCAAAGAAGAAACTCACCACAGCAGCAGGCAGACCCTTCTTCGAGAATGAAGACAGCATGACCGCAGGTCCGCGAGGACCGGTTCTGCTGCAGGATTATCATCTCCATGAGAAGCTGGCCCATTTCAACCGTGAACGCATACCCGAGCGCGTTGTTCATGCCAAGGGAACAGGCGCTTTCGGCACCTTCACCGTAACCGGTAATATTACAAAATACACCAAAGCCAAACTCTTCAGCAAGGTCGGCAATAAATGCCGGGTCCTTGCCCGGTTCTCGACCGTAGGCGGAGAGAAGGGCAGCGCAGACACCGAACGCGACCCCAGGGGCTTCGCCATAAAGTTTTATACCGAGGATGGCAACTGGGACCTCGTGGGCAACAACACCCCCGTCTTCTTCATCAAGGATGCGAAGAAGTTCCCCGACTTCATTCATACCCAGAAGCGTGATCCGAAAACCAACCTCAAGAGCCCTACAATGATGTGGGATTTCTGGAGCCTTAACCCTGAGAGCCTCCACCAGGTGATGATCCTCTTCAGCGACAGGGGCACGCCTGACGGCTACAGGTTCATGAACGGATATGGCAGCCATACGTTCTCGATGTACAACAAGAAGAACGAACGGGTCTGGGTGAAGTTCCATTTCAAGACACAGCAGGGCAACAAGACCCTGACAGGCCCACAGGCCAATGAACTGCGCGGGAAAGACCCCGATTACTCGCAGCGTGATCTCGTTGAGGCAATCAGCAGGAAGGATTTCCCGAAGTGGACCCTGAAGATCCAGGTGATGACTGAAGCGCAGGCGAAGAAGTTCAAATGGAACCCCTTCGACCTTACAAAAGTCTGGCCTCACAAAGAGTTTCCTCTCATCGAAACCGGTGTAATGGAGCTGAATGAGATCCCCGCAAACTACTTTGCCGAGGTAGAACAGGCTGCCTTCGCTCCCTCCAATACAATCAACGGAATAGGCCTCTCACCCGACAAGATGCTGCAGGGACGCATACTTGCCTATCCTGATGCACACCGCTACAGGCTGGGCGCCAACTATGAGCAACTCCCGGTGAACAGGCCCATCGTGCCGGTGCACAATCACCAGAGGGACGGATTCATGGCTCTCAACGGCAACGGAGGATCATCTCCCAACTACTTCCCGAACAGCTTTGATGATATCGAGGCCGACAAGGAATTCAGGGAGCCGCCGATGAGCCTTGAATCGGATGTCGCAGACACCTGGGACCGCAACAAAAACGACGATGACCACTACTCGCAGGCAGGAGCCCTCTTCAGAAAAGTCATGACCGACCAGGAGAGAGCCAATACCGTGGCAAACTTCGTGGGAGCCCTTAAGGGAGTAACCGGGCCGAAGAAAAAAGAGATTCTGATTCGCCAGCTCAATCATTTTCACAAGGCTGACAAGGAGCTTGCAATGCTTGTGGCAAAAGGTCTTGGAATCAAGTATCCTGCAAAATAATTCGAAACCAAAATTCTAATACAGTTAAATATGGCACAAAAAGGAAGAGAAATCGTAAAGATGAATGTTGATGAGCTCATCAACCTTCTGAACAAGGCGCTGGCTGACGAGTGGCTGGCTTATTATCAGTACTGGATAGGCGCCAAGGTTGTCAAGGGTCCGATGAAGGATGCCGTGATCGCGGAGCTTGATCTTCATGCAACTGAAGAGCTGTCGCATGCTGTACTGCTCACTACCAGGATAATACAGCTCGGAGGCACCCCGGTTCTGTCACCGGCTGAATGGATTAAAATTACCAACTGCGGTTATGACGCACCCGCGGATCCTTATGTCGAAAAGGTGCTGGAACAAAACATAAAAGGTGAACAGTGCGCAATCAAAGTCTACAGTCATCTCCTCGACCTGACCCGCGAAGGCGACCCTGTGACCTACAACATCATCCTCACAATCCTGTCACAGGAGGTTGAGCACGAGGAGGATCTGGATGCACTCAGGGAAGACCTCGAGCTGATGCTGGCGAGAAGGCAATAATTAAGTAATCAATTTAATCAGTTAAATAAATATTATGGAAAACACACAAACAAATGCAATGCCGCGCATAGGCGACAAGGCACCGGAATTCAAGGCAGTAACAACGCAGGGCGAGATCAACTTCCCGGCCGACTACTCAGGCAGCTGGGTGATTCTTTTCAGCCATCCTGCTGACTTCACCCCCGTCTGCACAAGCGAGTTTATGACATTTGCCTCGATGGAGGCGCAGTTTGCAAAAGCCAACACGAAGCTCGTCGGACTCTCTGTTGACGGACTCTACAGCCACATCGCATGGCTTCGTACAATCAAGGAGAAGATCGAATACAAGGGAATGAAAAATGTTGAGGTGAACTTCCCCCTGATTGAAGACATCACCATGTCTGTAGCCGGGAAATACGGTATGATGATGCCGGGCGAAAGCAGCACAAAAGCTGTCAGGGCAGTATTCTTCATTGACCCCAAAGGGATCATACGTACTATCATTTATTATCCGCTCAGCCTGGGCCGTAACTTCCAGGAGCTCTACAGGGTGGTTGTCGGACTGCAGACTGCTGACGCATTCTCAGTTGCACTGCCTGCCGACTGGCAACCGGGTGACGATGTTATCGTTCCTACAGCCGGATCATGCGGCGTGGCAAAGCAGCGTATGGAAAGCAAGGAAGAGATGAAGTGCTACGACTGGTTCTTCTGCACGAAGAAGCTTGACAAGGAGAAGGTGCTCAGCACCATCCTGAAAAAATAGTTGCTTATTCAGTCAGATAATTGAGAGTAGAGACGCATCAGCCGGTGCGTCTTTACTGTTTATAGATTGTCGTTCATTGCGCCGGGCATGGTGAAATCATATATTCAATGCATTTCCGCTGTCAGTATGATTTGATATGGACATCCCGCACCGCGCGGCCCGAGGGATCATTCCTGTTCCTGAACGACTCATCCCAGGCCAGCGCCTCTGCGGTGCTGCATGCCACTGACGGCACCGAGGGCACTGTCATCGCCGCGGTTTCGGAAGGGAAATGTTCAGTAAAAATTGACCTGTAGAAGTACTCCTCCTTTGTCATCGGCGTGTTCAGCGGGAACCGGAAACGGGCCGTTGCCATCATCTCATCAGTGACCTTTTCGGAGGTCAGCTTTTTCAGTGTGTCTATCCAGTTGTACCCCACCCCGTCGGAGAACTGCTCCTTCTGTCGCCATGCAATGTCATGGGGAAGATAATCCTCGAACGCCTTCCTTAGCACCCATTTTTCCATCCTGCCGTTTCCTGCCATCTTGTCGGCCGGATTGAGCCTCATTGCAACATCCAGAAACTCCTTGTCGAGGAAGGGCACCCTTCCCTCCACGCCCCAGGCTGCCAGCGACTTGTTTGCCCGGAGGCAGTCGTAGAGATGGAGTTTGCTTAGCTTGCGCACGGTCTCCTCGTGAAATTCGCGCGGCCCGGGTGCCCTGTGGAAATAGAGGTATCCGCCAAAGACCTCGTCGGCGCCTTCGCCCGAGAGCACCATCTTCACTCCCATCGATTTTATCACCCTGGCCATCAGGTACATCGGCGTCGAGGCCCTGACAGTGGTGACATCATAGGTCTCAAGGTAGTAAATGACATCGCGCACCGCATCGAGGCCCTCCTGTACAGTTATGTGTATCTCATGATGCACCGTCCCTATGTGGTCAGCCACTCTGCGCGCCGCCACAAGGTCAGGTGATCCCTCCAGGCCGATGGCGAAGGAGTGCAGCTGAGGCCACCACGCATCCGCCTGGTCATCGGTCTCGATGCGGCGCGCAGCATACTTCTTCGCGATAGCTGAGATAACCGAGCTGTCGAGGCCTCCCGAGAGCAGCACACCGTACGGCACGTCAGACATCAGCTGCCGGTGAACCGCCTTCTCAAGGGCCTCGCGCAGAACAGCGATGTCAGTTGTGTTGTCAGCCACGGAATCGTATATTGTCCAGTCGCGACTGTACCATCTGGTCATAACACCGTCTCTGCTGAAGTAATAGTGCCCCGGAGGAAAGACCTCAATCTTCATGCATACACCTTCCAGGGCCTTGAGCTCCGAGGAGAAGTAAAGGTTGCCGTAGATATCCCATCCCATGTAAAACGGTATGATCCCGATATGATCCCGCGCTGCAAGGTAGCAGTCGTTCACCTCATCATAGAGGACGAAAGCAAATATCCCGTTAAGCTCATCAAGGAATTCAGTTCCCTTGTCTTTATAAAGCGCGAGGATCACCTCGCAGTCAGATCTGGTTGTAAAATCATATGTATCCCTGTACCGCTCCCGTATTTCACGGTGATTGTAAATCTCACCGTTGACGCCGAGGATCAGGCGGCGATCGCGACTATACAGAGGCTGTCCGCCTGACTGCACATCAACTATCGAGAGCCGCTCATGGGCTATGATTGCCTTCTCGCTGCAGTAGATCCCTGACCAGTCGGGCCCGCGGTGCCTCAGCTTGCCGGACATCTCAAGTACCCGGGGCCTCAGCTCCTCAGCCCTCATTTTCAGGTCAAAAACACCAACAACACCACACATGAAATAATCAATTACGAGTTAAAGGGAGCAAATGTAATTGTTTTTATTGTTTGTGAGGCGTTTTGATTATGTTTTATAATCGTTTTGTGTGTTGTTGTATATTTTATACACATTATCTTGCCAGAATGCATTCAATTTATTCGCCGTAGGCGATTAAGAATTGTTATAGAATGCTGAAAAATACAATCTACCTCGTAGAGGTTGAAGAATTGTACGGCACGGCGGCTGCGGATAAGGAAAGGGTGGAACCCACATTATACAATGCTTGATGGCCTACCAACGAATGAATAGGTATTGCCTTGTCCTACAATGCTTTATTGCCTACGGCCAAATGACTGCCGACTTTGGACTGCTGACTGAAGACTCCACTAATGCCTATTGCCTGCTGCCTACTGCCTTATAAAAATCATTCCCCTTGTCATCCGTAAGTATAAACGCCGGCATTTTCCTGACCACTATCTTCCGCACCGCCTCCATTCCCAGCTCTGCGAAATCCACCATTTCCACGGAAACGATGTGCTCCGCGGCAAGGATGGCAGCAGGACCTCCGACAGACCCGAGGTAGAATCCCCCGTGCTTTTTGCAGGCATCTGTGACCTGCTGCGACCGGTTGCCCTTGGCCAGCATCACCATCGATCCGCCAAGGCTCTGGAAAAGATCAACATATGTATCCATGCGCCCCGCGGTTGTCGGCCCGAACGATCCGGAGGCCATCCCCTCCGGCGTCTTCGCCGGTCCGGCATAGTAGACCGGGTGGTTCTTAAAGTATTCAGGCATCGGCTTGCCCTCATCAAGCATCTGCTTGATGCGCGCGTGCGCCATGTCGCGCGCCACTATCAGCGTGCCGCTGAGACTCAGCCGCGTCTTAACCGGATATTTGGTCAGCTGCTCCAGGATCTCCTTCATGGGCCGCTCCAGGTCAATCTCCACCGGCTTGTCCAGCTCGGGAGCCTTATCCGGCATGAACCTCCCGGGGTTGGTCTCGAGCTGCTCGATGAATACTCCTTCGGCAGTGATCTTACCCTTGATGTTACGGTCAGCGCTGCAGCTCACCCCTATCCCCACCGGGCAGGAGGCGGCATGGCGGGGAAGACGTATGACCCTGACATCATGCACGAAATACTTCCCGCCGAACTGGGCGCCCACACCATACTCCTCGCATATCTTCTCAACCTTCACCTCCCACTCAAGGTCGCGGAAAGCCCTGCCGGCATCATCGCCTGAGGTGGGGAGATCATCAAGGTATCCCGCAGAGGCAAGTTTCACCGTCTTGAGTGTCATCTCCGCAGAGGTGCCGCCGATAACCAGCGCAAGATGATATGGCGGACAGGCCGCCGTGCCCAGGTCACCGATCTTCTCACCGATGAACTTACGAAGCGAAGTCTCGTTCAGCAGCGACTTCGATTGCTGGTAGAGGAAGGTCTTGTTGGCGGAGCCACCACCCTTGGCGATGAAGAGAAACCTGTATTCGTCGCCCTGACAGGCAGCGATGTCAATCTGCGCCGGCAGGTTGCTGCCGGTGTTCTTCTCCGTGAACATGGAGGAGGGCACTATCTGCGAATAGCGCAGGTTCTTTTCGTTGTACGTCTCCCAGATACCCGTGCTGAGATGAAGGGCATCATCTGTGCCGGTGAAGACATCCTCCCCCTTCCACGCCATCGTAATGGCCGTACCGGTATCCTGGCACCACGGAAGCTTTCCCTCTGACGAGATAACCGAATTGCGCAGCATAATCCACGCCACAAACCGGTCATTGTCAGTGGCCTCCGGATCTTTCAGGATCTTCGCCAGCTTCTCGAGATGCGAGGTGCGCAGGTAAAAGTTGACGTCGATGAACGCCTGCCGCGAAAGCAACCTCAGCGCCTCTGGCTGAACCTGCAGTATTCTCCTGCCGCAACACTCGGTCATCCTGACATGATCAGAAGTGATACGACGGTACTTTGTCACATCCTTCCCGTGCTGGAAGGGTTTTTCATAGATGAATTCACTCATGGTTCCGGTCGGTTTTGTGATTTACTATATCAAAGATAGGAAGGCAATAGGCAGTAGGCAAGAGGCAAGAGTGAAATAATCTATTTGGAATTCGTCTAAATAAGCAAATTCATTTGAAATTATTGCTCAGGCCGAAAACGTTTGAAATAACTGATACAACGCAAACGCCCGAAAAATGAGCGTTTAGATGCCTCCAAAGGGTATTGCGGAACCGGATTTTGGACTAATTTTGAATAGGTTAACGGAAAAGGGTAACAGAATTAACAGCTAACATACCATGAATGTGATCTACAGACGCAAACCGAGGCTCTCCCGCTGGCAGATATGGAATATGAGCTTTGGATTTCTGGGCATCCAGTTTGGTTTTGCCCTTCAGAACGGCAACGTGAGCCGAATCTTTCAGACCCTCGGGGCCGAGATTGACAACATTCCTATCCTGTGGATAGCAGCGCCGGTGACCGGTCTGCTGGTGCAGCCGATAGTAGGCCATATGAGTGACCGCACATGGGGGCGGCTCGGACGCCGGCGTCCATATTTCCTCACAGGGGCCATACTTGCCTCGCTGGCACTTGCAATCATCACCAATTCACCAACATGGATCTTTGCAACTGTGATGCTGTGGATCATGGATGCCTCGATAAACATCTCGATGGAGCCTTTCCGTGCTTTTGTGGGTGACATGCTCTCATCTGAACAGCGAACCTCGGGATTTGCCATGCAGAGTTTCTTCATCGGCATCGGCGCCGTGATAGGCAGCTTCCTGCCGTGGATCCTCGCGAACTGGTTCAATGTACCTGAAGTACCGGCAGAGGGCAAACTGCTACCCTTCAACCTGAAGCTCTCGTTTTATATAGGAGCCGCCGTGCTGCTGCTGGCAGTGCTGTGGACCATAATCCGTACGAAGGAATACTCACCCGCTGAGCTTGAGGAGTTTGAAAAAGGAGAAAGGATCGCCCGCGGCGAGCTGCCGGAAGATAAACCCGCTCCCGCGTCCGCCGCTGCAAATGTTGAAGGCCAGGCCGGCTCAGTTACAGCCGCAGGCCAAGGTAAGGATGTCAATTTCTACCGCCCGGGCATAATCTGGCTGTCAGTTGGCCTCGTGCTCACCTTCATCCTCCTGAGGGCCAACCTGGAAAAGGAACTTTATGTTGTAACCGGTGGCATCTCCATCTTCGGACTTCTGCAGATCATTGCAGGCTGGTTGAAGTCGGCCGGCAAAGGAGGTAACGGTCTTAACAGCATCCTGACCGACCTGAGGCACATGCCCTCCACGATGGGACAGCTTGCCGTAGTCCAGTTCTTCACATGGTTCGCCCTCTTCTCTCTTTGGATATACACCACCTCTGCAGTTACCTCCAGGATCTACGGGACCTCCGATACCACCTCGCTGGCCTACAACGAGGGCGCCAACTGGGTGGGAGTGCTCTTCGGAGTCTACAACGGCTTTTCAGCCCTGGTGGCCTTCCTGTTACCGGTCCTGGCCAAATACACCTCCAGAAAGCTTACACACACAATAAGTCTCCTTATTGGCGGACTCAGCCTTATGTCAATCAGCCTGATCCAGACCCCGGGCTTGCTGATTCTCCCGATGCTTGGCATCGGCCTGGCATGGGCAAGCATCCTCTCTATGCCATATGCCATCCTGACCGGCTCACTGCCGCATAACAAGATGGGGATCTACATGGGCATCTTCAACTTCTTCATCGTTATCCCTCAGATACTTGCGGCAAGTATCCTGGGAAGCATGGTCAAGCACATCTTCGATGGCAATACAATGCTGGCACTGGTCACCGGCGGCATCTCCATGATCATCGCCGCACTTGCCGTGAAGTTCGTAAAAGACGTAGACGACAGGAGATAATCATGGATCTGAAGGGATGCATCTTCGACCTCGACGGGGTCATCGTTGACACTGCCAAATATCATTTCATGGCCTGGCGTCGCCTTGCGAAGGAACTGGGTTTCGTCTTCACCCTTGAGGATAACGAGGCGCTCAAGGGAGTCAGCAGAATGGCTTCGCTGGAAATCCTGCTGGGCAAAGGCGAAGTGCATGCCTCTGAAAAGGAGAAGGAGGAGTTTGCCGCCCGCAAGAACGGATGGTATGTGGAATTCATCTCCGGGATGACCCCTGAGGAGATTCTCCCCGGCAGCGTGAGGCTGCTGAAGGCACTCAGGAAGGCTGGGATACTTACCGCCATAGGATCGGCAAGCAAAAATGCAGGAACAATCCTTGACGGCATCGGGCTGCGCAATATGTTCGATGTGATAATTGACGGAAACAAGATCCACAAGGCAAAGCCGGACCCGGAGGTTTTCCTCAGGGGCGCAGAAGAGATGAAGCTGCCACCCTCATCATGTATAGTGTTCGAAGACGCACAGGCAGGGATAGAGGCTGCAATAGCAGGTGGCATGAAATGCATCGGGGTGGGAAGCCCGGATCTGCTGGGAAAGGCTGACCTTGTCATCCCGGACCTGAGTAAAATTACAATTAAACAATTGAGAAATCTATAGCTCGAAATGACTGATACGCGTTTTCAGTCCGATGAATGGAAGATCATCGAGACACAATTTGAGCCCGGGAGAGGCCGCGACTCGGAGAGCATTTTTGCCCTGGGAAACGGCATGATGGGACAGAGGGCCAATTTTGAAGAGACATACTCGGGAGACACCCTTCAGGGCTCATATGTGGCCGGAGTGTACTACCCCGACAAAACCGTCGTCGGATGGTGGAAGGTGGGTTACCCGGAGTATTTCGCAAAAGTGCCGAACGCACCATCGTGGACCGGGATAATCATCCGGATAAACGCCGAAGAGCTTGACCTGGCAAAATGCGAAGTAAGGAGTTTCCGCCGGGAGCTCGACATGAAGGAGGGTCTGCTGACCCGCACCTGTTCGGCCGTGATGCCCTCGGGAAGGGTTGTTGAAGTTATCGCAAAGCGATTCCTTTCGATCCATGAACCAGAGAAGGCGGCAATCAGCTACTCCGTCCGCATCACCGGCGGCAGCGGGAAGGTTGAGATCATCCCATGGCTCAATGCCGATGTCTACAATGAAGACGCCAACTACGACGAGAAGTTCTGGGAGAACGAATTCTCCTCCAGTGACGGAAAGAGGGCCGTAGTGGTGGCACAGACACGCAAGACCGCCTTCGTTGTTGCAACAGCAATGGAAAACATCTTCACCCTGAACGGTAAGCCCGCGAAAGGCACAACGAAAATTACCACAACAGACAAGACAGCTCACTGCACATTCTCATCTGATTATTCTGACGGTGATACTTTTGCAGTTGCCAAATACGCAGCCGTTCTCTCCTCATTCAACCATCCGGTGGAGGGCCTGGCTGAAAAAGCGATGGCCGCTGCAGGCGAAGCAGCCGTGAAGGGTTTTGACGCCATGCTTGCCGATCATCGCCAGGTCTGGGAGAAAAAGTGGGAGCACGGTGATATAGCTATCAAGGGCGACATAGCCGCACAGCAGGGAATACGCTTCAACATCTTTCAGCTCAACCAGACATATACCGGCGATGATCCGCGCCTGAACATCGGGCCCAAGGGATTCACCGGGGAAAAGTATGGCGGCAGCACCTACTGGGACACCGAGGCATTCGTATTCCCGTTCTACCTCAGTACTTCCGACACCCATGTTGCGCGTAACCTTCTTATTTACAGGTACAAGCACCTGGAAAAAGCCATTGAGAACGCCCTCAAGCTTGGGTTCACCAACGGGGCAGCCCTCTATCCAATGGTCACAATGAACGGCGAGGAATGCCATAACGAGTGGGAGATCACCTTTGAGGAGATACACCGCAACGGCGCCATTGCATACGCCATCTACAACTATGTAAGGCACACCGGCGACCAGGATTATCTTACGGAGTACGGGCTGGAGGTACTGATAGCCCTCTCACGATTCTGGGCACAGCGCAGCAGCTTCTCACAGGAGAAGAACCAGTACGTCATCCTGGGAGTAACAGGCCCCAACGAGTACGAGAACAATGTCAACAATAACTGGTACACAAACACACTGGCGCAATGGACCCTGAAGTATACCTCCGATACACTTGAATGGCTGAAATCTTCCAGCCTGGTGAAATACAACGCTGTTGTCGCCCGCACCCGCCTCGATACGCAATGCGAACTGAGCCTCTGGAAGGAAATCATTAATAATATGTACTTCCCGGTGCATCATGACCTCGGCATATTCCTGCAACAGGACGGCTTCATGGATAAAGTCCAGCAGACCGTGAAGGACCTTAACCCGGCTGAGAGACCTCTCAACCAGCACTGGTCGTGGGACCGTATCCTTCGTTCGGTCTTCATCAAGCAGGCAGATGTGCTGCAGGGAATCTACTTCTTCGAGGATGATTTCACCGAGGAGACAATCAGGCGTAACTTCGACTTCTATGAGCCTCGCTGCGTTCATGAGTCATCACTCTCTGCCAGCATCCATTCAGTCCTGGCAGCACGGCTCCATGACACCGAGAGTGCCTACACCCTTTACCTCCGCACAGCAAGGCTTGATCTCGACGACTATAACCGCGAGGTGAAGGACGGGCTGCACATAACCAGCATGGCGGGCACATGGCTTGCCATAGTGGAGGGCTTCGGGGGAATGCGGATACGCAATGACAGGGTCTGCTTTAACCCGGTGATCCCGGCCGCATGGCAGTCATACTCATTTATAATCAGGTACAGAAACAATCCCCTCAGGGTGGAAGTCAACGGCGCCAAAGTCAACGTGGTCAACCTATCCCAGGCAGCCATACCCCTGGCCGTTTACGGAGAGCAGGTGACACTTCAGCCCGGGGAAGAAAAAAGATTCGAAAAGAAATGAAAAGAGCACTGCAGGCACTGATACTACTAATGCTCACGGCACTGATGCCGGCAAGAGCCCAGGTGATTGAACGCGTTGATCCTCCCTCATGGTTTACCGGCATGAAGGATGATGCTTTACAGCTAATGGTGTACGGTAAGGAGATCGGTTCATACGATGTGAAGACCGATTATCCGGGTGTGGATGTCAAAACCCTGGTGCGAACCGAAAATCCTAACTACCTCTTCGTTAACCTGAATATCTCAGACATAGCTGTACCCGGGTCAGTAACACTGACCTTCACAAGCGGCAAGAAGAAACTGACACACAGTTATCCTCTCCTGGCCAGGCCGGCAGGACCGGCAAGAGGATTCAATTCGTCCGACGTGATCTACCTGCTGATGCCTGACCGCTTTGCCAACGGAGATACAACCAACGACAATGTTCCCGGTATGACCGAGCAGCTAAACCGCAGCAATCCGGGAGGTCGGCACGGAGGAGACCTGAGGGGAATAATCAGTCACCTTGACTACCTGAACTCCCTGGGGGTGACGGGGATATGGCTCAATCCATTCCTCGAGAACAACCAGCAACGCTCCTCCTACCACGGTTACTCAACCACTGATTATTACAAATCCGATCCGCGCTACGGATCAAATGAGGAGTTCCTGGAACTTGTCGCCGAAGCACACAAGAGGGGCATGAAGGTAGTAATGGATATGATATTCAACCATATAGGCTCATTTCACTGGTGGATGAAGGACCTCCCGGCAGAGGACTGGATACACCAGTTCGATGAGTTCACCCGCACCAATTACCGGGCATCCACATACATGGACCCCTATGCATCCGAGAGCGACAAAATGCTGATGGAGAAGGGATGGTTCGACGTGACAATGCCTGACCTGAATCAGAGCAATCCGCTCGTTGAGACATACCTGATCCAGACCAGCCTCTGGTGGATCGCCTTCAGCGACCTCGACGGCATACGGATGGATACCCACCCCTATCCGCAGCCTGACATGATGGCAAGATGGGCAAAACGGGTTGAAGATGAGTTCCCCGGATTCTTCATCGTCGGTGAGGTATGGTATGATGACCCTGCACATTCATCCTACTGGGCGCTGAACAAGGTAAATCCGGACGGGTACAGATCCAACCTGCCTTCGCTGACTGACCTGCCGCTCTGCTTTGCCACACACAGAGCATTCGAGGGCAAGCTTAATCCTACTGACGCGCTGTCAAAGCTGTATAACCTGCTCTCACAGGACTTTCTCTACCCGGAACCGCTCAGGAATGTCATCTTCCTCGACAACCATGACATGACAAGGTTCTTCACCCAGACAGGTAAAAGCCTGGATGCATACAAGATGGGCCTCAGCTTCATCATGACCACAAGAGGCATCCCCCAGCTCTACTACGGCAGTGAGATCGTCATGGAAGGCGACAAGAACAGGGGCGACGGCCGGCTCAGGGAGGATTTCCCCGGAGGATGGCCGGGTGACGCAAAGAGCGTCCTCGCCGGCACCGGCCTCTCGGAACAGGAGAAGGAGGCACTTGAATTTACAAAACGGATACTAAACTGGCGCAAAGCCAAGGAGGTCATCCATACCGGCAAACTAAAGCACTATATCCCGAATGACGGCGTCTATGTATATTTCAGGTACAATTGCGAGGAGAGCGTTATGGTGGTTATCAACCTTAATGACAAGGAAGGCAGGACGGTCAACGGTGGAAAATACGCAGAATCTCTCGAAGGCTTCACTGTCGGGACGGATATCATCACCGGCATGAAGACAGAGGATCTGAATTCCTTCACCATAGCCCCGAAAACAGCAATGATTATTGAACTAAAATAACCTTACCACGATGAAAGAGCACATTTTCAAGATTATTCTCCTGTTCGTCGGCACAGCCCTGCTTATGGTTGCATGCCGGCCCAAACCGGCGGCTGTCATAGAGCCGCTGAAGACAACGGTCGTCCACGCCGACTGGACCCGCAACATGGTCCTTTATGAGATCAACGTCAGGCAGTTCTCCCCGGAGGGAACCTTTGCCGGTGTGGACAGCGCATTGCCACGCCTCAGGGAACTGGGCGTCAATGTGCTGTGGTTTATGCCCATCTATCCGATAGGCGAGCTCAACCGCAAGGGCGAGCTGGGAAGCTACTACTCCATTAGCGATTACAAGGGTGTCAATCCCGAGTTCGGTACCCTTGATGATTTCAAAGCTTTGGTTGCAAAGGCTCATGACATGGGATTCCGTGTCATCCTCGACTGGGTCGGAAACCACTCGGCATGGGATAACCCCCTTGCCACCGGGTTTCCTGAGTGGTATGAAAAGGACTCCCTCGGAAATTTCGTCTCACCATTTGACTGGACTGATGTGATCCAGTTTGACTACACCGCAGAACCGCTGTGGGATTATATGGCAGGAGCAATGAAGTACTGGGTTGAGGAGGTTGGCGTTGATGGCTACCGTTGCGATTTTCCGGGTCTCGTTCCGGAGGATTTCTGGTTCAGGGCCACTACCGAGCTGAATGCTGTCAAGCCTGTGCTTATGCTTGCAGAGGATGAGGAGCACTCATACCTGCTGGAACGCGCCTTTGACATGAACTACGGCTGGGCGCATCATCACCTGATGAATGCAGTTGCAGGAGGACACCGTGCACCTGCTGCCCTCGACAGCATCATGCAGTATGAACTTAAACGTTATGCTCCCGAATCATACAGGCTTCGCTTCATGACGAACCACGACGAGAATTCGTGGAACGGTACAATCGACGAGAAGATGGGTGACGCACAGAAGGCGTTTGCCTGCTACCTCTTCACCATACCGGGTGTGCCCCTGCTTTACAACGGACAGGAGGCTGACCTCGACAAGAGGCTTGAGTTCTTCAAGCGCGACCCGATTGAGTGGAAGGAGACAGAGCTTACCCCCTTCTATACGAAGCTGGTGCACCTGCGTACCTCCCACCCCGCACTGCGTCATGGTATCGAGGGCGGTTCGTACGATGTGCTGAAGACCAGCAATCAGAGTGTGGTTGCCTACAAGCGGGTGAAAGGTGAAAACGAAGTGCTGACAATCCTCAACATGAGCAATAAGCCTGTAACGGTTGCCCTGAAGGACGGGGCCACGGCTGGTTCGTATAATGACATATTTACGGATGCCGGCATCCAGATCGCCCAGGGAAGCAAGATGCAGCTGGAGCCGTGGGGATATATGGTTCTGGTGAAATAGTTAATAAGGATTATTACGTGAAAACCCGGGTGTAGTGCCCGGGTTTTTTTACAATTCTTAATGGTCTAC
>DHGW01000004.1 GCA_002402965.1 Bacteroidales bacterium UBA4788 | reverse complement strand
AGGCACTCTGAAAGGACAATGAGGAAGATCATCCTGACCCTCCTGGCTGTAGCAGGCCTGACAATCCAAATGTCAGGTCAGATTCAGGCACAGTTTTCCGGTGATACCGCTAAGTTTACCGCCGAGCTGACTGCATTCATGGGGACACTGGTCAGCAAACCGGAAAAGGCTGAGGTTGATCTCTTCAATTCACTTTATGACAGTACCGTCTTTTCCAGACAGGTAAAAGACAGGATCATTAACGTTGCCAGCCAGTTAAGGGGCAGAAGGGTCAGCCATGTGCCCGGATTTGTATATTTCATGCGGACACTGACTGACTTTATTGAGACTGACCAGGATCAGGAGGAGATAGACGCCTGGCTGGCCGGCCTTAGTGAGATGGCGTTCGATCCTCGCTTCTCAAACCAATCGGTTGAGAAATTCATCGAGGTTACAGGACTTCTGCTTGTTGACAACACAATCTACAGGTCTGGGACCTTGCGATGGAAGACAAGGGACGGGAAGGTAGAATTTGTTCGTGATACAATATTAAAAATTGATATCCAAGCTGTTACTCTTACTGCCTATCTGGGAAAGGACAGCACGAGCATACTCAATTTCACAGGTACATACTACCCGGATCAGTTCCTTCTATACTGCCAGGAAGGTATTGTGACATGGGAAAAGGCCGGATATGATCCGTCCAAGGTACAAGCAAGGATTTCTGATTTTACAATTGATGTTTCAAAAAGCGAATTCACTTGTGACTCTGCTTTTCTCACCCATCCCACCTATTTCAAGGAACCGGTCCCGGGGAAACTGACCGACAGGGCCGTCGAGATCCTGTCGCCTGAAAAGGCCACCATGCCACGCTTCGAGACATATGAGACCAGGTTCTTCATTGACGAAATTTACAAAGGAGTTGACTATGAAGGCGGTCTGGCTCTCGAGGGCGCAATCGTGAGAGGAACCGGCTCCAACTGGTTTCCGGCAAGCGTCAGGCTCTACCGCAATGACACCCTCGCCACAAAAATAATCTCCAGGAACTTCATCCTCTCCCAGAAATCCATTATCAGCAATGAATCATCCCCCACCCTCTACCTGGGAACAGATTCTGTCTATCATTCCAACCTGGGTTTCTCGTACAACACGGAAACGAGGGAGGTTGGAATGTTCCGGACCACAAGCCCACTGTCACGGAGTCCCTATTTTGACTCCTACCATAACATGGACCTCTACTTCGACCACCTGTCATGGGATATGGACGAACCCACAATTACAATGTCAAGGACCAGGGGATCTTCAATCGGGTCAGCTAAATTCGAATCGGTCTCGTTTTACAATGAAGCGAATTTCTTCAAACTTATGAGGATGGATGAAATACATCCACTCTACCGGATACGTGACTATGCAAAAACATACGGCTTTGATGTTTTCCCGGTGGAAGGATTCGCAAAATGGGCCCGTATGCCCGTCGAGCAGGCAACGGCATTGTGCATTGAGCTGGCAAACAGCGGATTCCTATTCTATGACAGAAACTTCAACGAGGTGGCCATCAAGCCCAAGGTCGACGATTATATTGCCTCCTTCGCAAAGAAAAAGGATTATGATGCAATAACAATCTACAGCGAGGCAAGAGATAACGAGGAGAATGCCGTACTCAACCTGAACGACTATTCCCTTGACCTCTGGGGAGTAAGGGGGGTATCACTGAGCGACTCGCAGAATGTATCCATAAGGCCGTACGGGGGCCGCATGTCGCTTGGCAGGAACCGGTCGATCGAATTTGACGGGGTTGTTAATGCAGGACTTTTCACCATATACGGTAAAGAGTTCTCATTTAACTACGACACATTCTACCTCAGACTGGAAAAAATTGACTCAATTAAGGTTGCCGTAGAGACAGGTGAGAAAGACGCTTTCGGAAGGCCCATTATCAGGAAGATAGACAATATGCTCGAGCTCGGATCCGCCAGGCTGCTGATTGATGATCCCCGGAACAAGTCGGGTCTTAAAAGCCAGAAACAGTATCCGATAATCAACTCAACAACTGACTCTTATATTTTCTATGATGAGATAACCAATCTGGACGGCATTTATGCCAAGGACAAGTTCTATTTCCGGCTTGATCCGTTCACTTACACCAACATTGACCATTACACCAACGAAGATCTTGCCCTTGCCGGGGAATTTGTCGGCGGAGGCATCATTGAACCAATGAGGCAGACTCTTACAGTACAGCCTGATACATCGCTCGGGTTCACCATGATGATACCGCCTGAGGGAATACCAATCTACAATGGAAGAGGAAGACTCTTCAACCATCTGAGTATGAGCAATTCAGGACTGATTGGCAGCGGCAGGGTAGAACATATGACCGCAACAGCAGTTGCTGACACATTCCGTTTCTTCCCTGAATTCATGTATTCAAGGGCCAAAACCTTTGACATGAAGCCTGACAACCTCGGCAGATTCCCCGTACTTAAATCGGAACAAGTAGATATTCAGTGGCTTACAGATAAGGACGAATGGTATGCCATGAACAGCGAAGGAAAAGAGTTCAACCTGTTCGGCAACGGCACCACTATGGGAGGCACACTAATCCTGACACCAAATAAAATGAAGGGCGAAGGCGAGGTGAACACGGCTGACGCACGAATAACCTCCGAGACGTTCTCCTTCGGACCAATGACCTTCGATGCAGACACATCCGACTATTATCTCCGTGCCCTCAAAGGAAGCGGTTACGGATTCGTGGCAAGCGGTGCCAGGACTCATGTCGACTTTGTGCAGCAGAAGGCATCATTCAGCCTGAACACAGATTCCTCATTCGTGGTCCTGCCTGAGGTTGAATATATCTCCAGGATGACCAACTTTGAATATGATATGGATAAGAAGGTCATGGAGATGACCCAGAAAGGGAGGGAGTCAATCCCGCTCATGTCGCCCGCCGATCTCCTCAAGGTGCCGCCAGGGAAGGTGGAGAAACCCACATTGCTTTCAACCAATAACCTGAAGGACACGGTGAAGTTCCAGTCGGGTTCAGCATCCTACTTCCTCAAGGATGAATATATAATGGCGAAGGACGTTAATTATATACCGGTTGCCGATGCACTGATCCAGCCGGGCGGAGGAACAATCTATATCGAAAAAGGTGCAAGGATCAGGCAGACAGACAGCGCCATCGTGGCTGTCAACAACAGGCACCTTATCCATTCGGCGAAGCTTAACATTGAAAGCAGCGCCAATTACTACGGATCCGGAAAATATGATTATATAAGTGCTGACGGCAGCAGCCAGGTGATAGAATTCAGGGAAATCAAGGTTGACACGATGGCAACCAAAGCTATGGGATTTATTCCTGTCACTTCCGGCTTCACCCTCAGCCCGGCCTTCACATATACCGGAGACGTAGCCCTCAGGTCCGGAGAGAAGCACCTTATGTTTACCGGTGCTGCAGGTATTATAACTGACTGTGAGAAGATAAACAGCGCCCCGCTGAAGTTCAGCGCTGCCATAGACCCGGGCAACGTACTTATTCCTGTCAGCGATAAGCCGCGTGACATAAATGACAACCTGCTGTTCTCCGGGACATTTGTAACCCTCGATTCGGCAGGCGTTTACGGCACCTTCCTGTCTGAAAGACAGTCATGGAGCGATAACCCGATGCTGAATGCAAGCGGATACCTTTTCCATGACAAGGGCTCAGACAGATACCGCATCGCCTCCCTTGAGAAACTTGCAGATCTCAAATCGAATGGCAACATGGTTACCTTGGACAGGAACCTGTGTCTCCTGCTAAGTGAGGGCAAGATCGATTTTGGAATAAATTATGACCTCCTCAAGGTAAACAGCGCAGGCACCATAGCCCACAATACAGACTCTTCGAAACTGGAGGTGCATGCAATGCTCGGATTTTCATTTCATTTCAGCGCCGAAGCCCTGAAGGTCATGGCTGATGATATAAAGAGTAATCCTACACTGAGGGCAGTCAACCTCTCCTCTGAGTTCAATACGAAAGCTATGCGTGATCTTCTTGGAGCTGACGCGGCAAAAATTCTGACGGAGGAACTTCAGCTATTCGGGGTGGCACGCTCACTCCCGAAAGAATATTCAGCCCAGTTGCTTCTTAATGACGTCAGGCTTGAATGGAATCCGCAGACAATGTCATTTATCTCAAAGGGAAATATCGGTGTCGGATTTATTGGCAACCAGCCGCTGAACGTATACATGGACGGATGGGTGGAACTGCAGAGAAAGAGATCCGGGGATCTGCTGGACATATACCTCAAGGTTAATAACAATGTCTGGTATTGGTTTTCGTACTTCAGGGGAATATTGATGAGCTACTCGTCGAATCTCACATACAACGACATAATAAGCAACACTAAGGAGAAGGACAGGCGGGATCCTGCAGCAAGATCGAAGGATGATTACGAGTATATGCTTGGCCTTCCTGACCGGCTTCAGCGGTTCATCAGGCGTATGGAGAGCGGCGCGACAGGAATCGATGAGTATTAATCAGTGATCCTGAACAGGCTTGCCTCCGCGGGCACCAAATTCTATTACTTCCATATCACTAATGTCATCTCCCTCTATACGGAAGCGCAAAAGGGTCATGACCTTGTGAATGCCTGTCCGGCCTGCGGCACCGGGATTAATGCAGAGCATGCCGTTGACTTTGTCATGCATGACTTTTACAATATGCGAGTGACCGCATACGAAAATGTCCGGTTTGAGGCTCCTGATCATTTCAAGGGCCCTGGGTGCGTAACGGCCCGGATAGCCGCCGATGTGAATGAGAAGGACGTTTTTTGAGCCTGCCCTGAAAAAGAGGTATTCCTTCGTCGCTTTCCTGACATCAAACCCGTCAATATTTCCCCAAACGGCCCGCAGAGGCTTGAATGTCTCAAGCTCAGTGATCACGTCATAATTCCCGGCATCACCGGCATGCCATATCTCGTCTACACCGGCGAAGTGCTCATATACAGCCGGATCGACCCAGCCATGCGTGTCTGACATCACTCCTATCTTCATTGTCGGGCAAGTTGTGTTTTCCACTGCTAAAATCAATAAATTTGTGCAAAGAAGAACCGGAATGCAGATATTTTATACAATCAATGTTACGGATGGACAGGCCCGCTTCAGCAGGGAAGAGTCAGGACACTGTGTGAGGGTTCTCCGCATGAGACGGGGTGATGCCATCAGCTTTACGGACGGAAGCGGGAATATTTATGAAGGGCTGATTTCTGATGATAATCCGGCCGCAATGGTTGCAGCTGTCTCATCGGTGATGCATGTGGAAAACCACGAATACAGGCTTCATATCGCAATATCACCGGTAAAAAATGATGACCGGCTCGAATGGTTCACCGAGAAGGCCGTTGAGACTGGCATCGACGAAATCACGCCGCTGTTATGCAGCCGGACCGAAAAGAAGAGGATAAGAAAGGAACGGCTGGAGGGTTTAATTGTATCCGCCATGAAACAGTCGGCCAGGAGCTACCTCCCGAAGTTGAATGACCCTGTCTCCTTCAGCGGGTTTATCACGATGGTCAGACCAGGGATAAAGCTAATTGCCTGCTGCGATCCGGGCATTGAGCGTGTGAAGATCACCTCCGCCTTCAAACCGGGTGAAGAGGTTACAATACTGATCGGGCCTGAAGGCGATTTCACCGCGGATGAGGTCTCCCAGGCCGTAAAGAACGGGTTCATCCCTGTACATATGGGACCCGGTCGCCTGAGAACAGAAACAGCAGGCGTTGCGGCTTGCTGCTCTGTTTACTTGTCCAACCTGTGAACCTATACCCTTGCCGGGATGAAGTCAAAGGCCTCCTTTATCCGTTGGAGAGGCAGGTTATATAACTCTGTGAACCGGCACCTTTCGCA
>DHGW01000029.1:27445-39970 GCA_002402965.1 Bacteroidales bacterium UBA4788 | reverse complement strand
GACATCAAGGTCATATGACCTGACTTTGGTGCTCACCATGCCCAGATCAGCATTCTCACCCTTCGGTGTCATCACCTCCAGAGTCGGGCTGGTATAATAGAAGTCATCTGCTATAATATTTGCATACATGTAAAGGTCGCCCCTGGTCACTTCAATTGATTCATTCTTAACATACACCGGCTCACCATTGGAAAATCCGGTCTGTTTTAATCCTATGACAGTGCGGGTGGCAGTAATCTTTTCGGCAACAATGCCCAGACCCGGATTATTGAACATGAAATTGAACCTTCCGTTGTCGTCGGTGGTACAGAATGCAAAGTCAGTTTCCTGTGAAGGCAGAGTATCTGCGACGTAGGGAGCCTTATACTGCAGAGCGAAGGCGCTGTTTCCTGCACGCATCTGCACATCCTGTTCAAACACATAGCTGTCAAGACCCGGGGTAAGGTACACTTTCTGATTGCCCGCTGTCAGGATGTAATAGCCAATACGAAGCCTTAGTGGTGACTTTTTAACAAAACCCTTTGTCTGCTGATCCTGCGGGAAATAATACTGAAGGGTTCCGCTGACAGAGGAGTTGGGCATGGCCCATGTCTTTATGCCGTCCTTCGCCTTTTCAAGTGCAGGAGGGGCAGTCACAACAAGATCCGGGAAAGCAAGTATGTTATCAGACTCTTTCCCGTATCTGAATGAGAAGACCTCACTGCGCCCGAAATTTTCAAAACGGGTGTTAGTCTCCCGTTCAGAGGCGATCACCTGGAAAGCGTATCTCTTCCCCGGATCAAGCAGAGGCTGGGCCGGACCGTAAAGGAACGAAGTGCCAAAAACCTCTTCCTCAAAGAAAGCTGGCGTGGTTGACGACAGCAACGCATCGTTTGGGTCCCTGTCAGGGTCTGATATCTCCACTATCTTGAGTACATAGGAGGTCCATGCCGGCGCTCCCGGTGATGGTGTCCAGCTGAATATTATCTGCTGGGACATCGTATTCTCAATCTCGCTTCCGTCAGCGGGGGTAATCAGCATTGGTGGCTGCAGATAGTTAACCCTGAAGTAGTTACCGCATCCTGCCGGGATATCCTCCGAGAGTGGCCGGCCAGAATGGTACACCCTTGCGCATACCCGGTAATTACCCGGAGGCAGACCCTGGCTTCGCAGTTCTGAAGGATCAATTCCCGAGACAATAAGATTGCCAAGTGAAAAGTACTGCGAGAGATCAGGTCCCGTGAGAATGACAGGTACTCCTGTCTGCAGGGGGAAGGTTGAATAAGCATAGTCAGCAAGCGACCTGAGCTCAATGCCATTGTCACCGGTTATTGTAAGGCCGAGTGTGCATTCAATGTCAATGAAATCCATTGACATTGCCGTAACAGTGATCCTGGTCCTGTCCGGATAGTCTTCGATGTCCGGGCTGTACGGAGGCAGAACTGCCACACTTGCAGTAACCTGTGCTTCAAGCTGAGGGCAGGCAACAGAAGCCAGTATCATGGCCAGTGTGCCTGCCTTTAGTAACGACCTGCAGTTGTTCATATGTCTAGAAAATAAATCCATAACCTAACTCCCCTTTAGTTTCAGTAAAAGAATTGACCCCTGTGCTGTTGTTCACATATAACCTGGCCCTGACCATATGCATCTTCGTTATCCTGAAAGTGGATGAAAATGAACCTGAAGTGATGTGCCCTGACAGAGTATTATCGAGAATATTCGAAAGACGCGAGCCGGCAACAGCCAGATTCAGTCTGCCCTTAAGCAATGATGATGACAGTGAAGCTGAGGGCCCGTGGAATGTATTCACTGCAGAAGGAATATCAAATGTGGAGTAACTGTAATTAAGTGCCAGGTTGATCCTCAGGGGCATATAACCGACAACATATGAGCCCATGGCCACAAACGTCCTGTATGAACCGCCCGTCTCATTTACATGATCCGTCATTAACTGGTTATTAAGGGTGACCATTACATTCTGGGAGAGCGTCTTGCCGGCGAACGAAAGATTCTGCACCAGGTTGATGCTGCTGGTTGTCTGTGATATCTGGTTGATCGTGCTCAGAGGATCAAGAGGATTAATCCCTGCCTTCTGGTCAATGTCATAATTTGAATAGTTGATATCAGCCCTGTACCACTTCACAGGATTGGCCGCCACTCTTACCGAGCCAATGGTCCGGTTAGTCTGATGAGCGAGACTTTCCTTAAGGTTGTCACGCTGAAAACCCAGGCTGCCGGCGATGATATATTTATCACCGGACAGGGTGACGGCAGGCTCAATTGTAATATTCCGGATATTATTCTGCATAAAATAGGTGCCCATCGAACGGAAACCGGGATCAATCTGCCTCAGCCTCATCTTCAGGTCGAAAACCTTTGAGTCATACCCGAAAGAGGCATCAATTGCATTGCTGGATGTTGTGCTGATGTTAGTCCCGATAAGCTCACTGATGACCGGGATGAGCTTCATGCCGGGCTCTCCATCCAGACGCTTGTCTTCAGTATAAATGCTGTTTGCAAGCTCAAGGTCGAAGACAAAGTTTTTCAGCAGTTTCTGATGGGTTATGAATGAGACAACAGTATTGGAACCCGGGAGAAGCAGCTGGCTGGTGTCTGCAATTGACCCGGTAACATCTGAGGCCCTGAAGATTATTATGTCTGCATTGTTTGATGCCGTTCCATAACCGAACCTAAATGCCATTCCGTTACGTCTGTATGCCGGCACCTGTTGTGTCTGTACCGGCAGTATGGAGGAATTGAACGGTACCGGCCTCAGCAGCTGGCCGTACATCACACCTATCCTGAACTTCCCCGGTGTGAATTCACCGCCGCCACCGAGAATTGTATGACCTCCCAGTGTGTATTTAGAGAATGAAACATTGCGGTAACCAAGGTGCAGCTTCGCCCATTTGTAGCTCGGGCTGACACCGAACCTGTTAAAGGGCTGCTGAAAACTGCGCTCCTGCTCACTTACTGTAAATGAGAACGGAAAGGTAATCCCATACACGGTTATTACCGGGTTACCCACCAGCATCCATGAGAATGCCGGACGGTTAGCCTCCCGTCCCTCTACGTTGTAAAAAACCATTGAAGCTCCAAGCTGTCCGCTGATGTCAAACTTATCCTTGCCGGTAAGGGAGGACAGGTCCTGTGACTCAGAGATCGTACAAAACGGTACAAGCAGGAACATAAAAAGATACCTCCCGGGTCTCATATTCCAGATCAGTTAGATTATTGGGGTAAACAATTATTTAACAAAACGCCGCAAATCGACGAAAATTACATAAGAAAAGAGGAATGATACTGATAAATCAAAGAGAGAGGAAAAAAGCCGCAGGTCAGAACTGCTCCGAGCACCTTGCCAACATCTCCAGGCACATCCTTGAATTGTGGTATGGGCACTTCCAGAATCCGGCCTTGTCGTCATCACGGTTAACGGTGCCATCGGCACGTATGCTCCAGAACCATTCGCCGTTCTCAGGGTCAACCAGGCGCGTTCTGATATATTCAAAAAGCCCGGCTGCCAGCTCCAGCCAACTCTCATCGCCGCTGAGCTGCCAGGCATTCAGAAAGCCCACCACTCCCTCCGACTGCACCCACCAATGCCTGTCGCGGTCGAAGTGCCCGGCTGCGTCATCCCTCTCATACCAGAGGCTGCCATCCTCCGCCAACCCTTCGTGAGCTGCAGAGGCAATCTTCAGCGCCACCCCCTTTGTACTTTCGGCCTCACCAAGCGCTTCAGCCGCTTCGCACAGCAGCCATGAAGCCTCAATATCGTGGCCATATGAGACAATGGTTGACCTGCAGTTCCACTCCTCATCAAAAAAGAGGTTAAGGTGCGAGGTTGCCGGATCAACAATCCTTTCAGTAAAGATTCGCACCAGCCCTGAGAGCTGCCTGCGGAGCTCCCCGTCAGGCCATATTTTGTAAAGGCTTGTATATGCTTCAAGCAGATGAAGATGCGTGTTCATCGTCTTCTTCTCATTCGCCTCCTTTTCGCTCAGCCGGAGATCAGCCAGCTCGCCCCACTCGCGGGTGAATGCCTCGAAATAACCGTCGCGCTCCCTGTCGAAGCTGTGCTTCTCAATAAGCCTGAAGAGGCTGACGGCCCTGTCGAGCGATTCCATGTCGCCCGTGGCCATATGATAAGCGCTCAGGGCATAGATGAAGAAGGCCTGGGAGTAGATTTGCTTTTTCGTTTCTAGTGGTTCGCCGTTGCTCTTCAGGCTCCAGTAGGTGCCGCCATAGGCATCATCAAAGAAATGGCGGAATATATAATCACGCGCCCTGGTGGCCATCTCCATGTAAAGCGGGTCCCTGACCTTTACCCACGCTGCCGGGAAGCTCCATAGTATCCGCGCGTTCAGGATAGCTCCGCGAGGCGCTTCAGCCACAACGTTCTCACGGCCGTCAATCCTCCCGTAAAAGCCATCGCCATCCCTGTCGGGCATATTCTTTATCCAGTAAGGCATGATGTTGCGGATCAGTTCCTCCATGGCTCCCGCACGCATCTCCGTCATCAGCATTCCGGCGTCCCTGTGCATTTGCCTCCGAGGTATTCCCTGTTACGGGCAATGATAGCATTCAGTGTCTGCACTGATGCCGCAGAGCGAAATCCGTCAGCGGGGGTATTCATGCAGTAATCGGTCAGCCTGTCGATGGATGACACTGCCACATGCATACGCGTGTCAGACGATGCATAATATATGTAAACCGTTCCGTCGTCATCAGCAATCCACCCGTTGGAGAAGAGTACGTTCGAGACATCGCCGAAGCGCTCCTCCTCTACCGGGGCCATGAAGTATCCGCCCGGTTCGGCAATCACCCTCGAGGGATCATCCAGTGCTGTCATATACATGTATAGGACATACCGCAGTCCTGCCGCGCATCCCCTCACCCCGTGGGCCAGATGGAGCCATCCCGCAGGTGTCTTTATGGGGTGCGGCCCTTCACCGTTCTTCAGTTCCCTGATTGTATGGTAATGTCTGAAGTTGATGATCTTCTCATCGCCCGGTTCAATCACGGCACGGGTGATGTCCTTAACCAGCGCCCAGCCGATCCCCCCGCCGCTGCCGGCATCGATGAAGCCGTCCTGCGGCCTTGTATACAACGCGTACATCCCGTTGACCAACTCCGGATGCAATACAACATTGCGCTGCTGACTGGAAGAAAGCAGGTCGGGCAGGCGCTCCCAGGTGACCAGGTCGCGCGTTCTGGCAATACCAGCGGTCGCCACGGCCGAGGAGAGATCCCCGGGAGGCGCTGAGGGATCCTTCCTCTCAGTACAAAAGATCCCGTATATCCACCCGTCCTCATGTTTCGTCAGCCTCATGTCGTACACGTTGATGTCCGGATTGTCTGTCTCAGGCATGGTGACCGGGTAATCGCGAAAGCGGAAATTGTCAGTACCGTTCGGGCTCTCGGCGATCGCAAAGAACGATTTCCTGTCGACCCCCTCCACCCTTACGGCGAGGATGTACTTCCCGTCGAACTTCATAGCACCGGCATTGAATGCGGCATTGATGCCAAAGCGCTCCATCAGGTACGGATTGGTGGACGGGTTGAGGTCATACCTCCATGCCAGCGGCGCATGGGCGGCGGTAAGGACAGGGTAAGCATATCTCTCATATATCCCGTTCCCGTACCCTGTCTTACGGTTGGGACGAGTGATCAGGGCCTCATGCTCCCGTGTGAGCTGGCTGAAGAGCGAACTGTAATTATCCATTCTCGGTTAAGGATTATTCCTGTTTGTAAATTTCCATAGCCGTCACATCCTCCTGAAAGAGTGTCTCCGGCAAATTGTAAAAGCTGATGAAATCCTGCTCACTTACATGCCCGGGGTACGGGGCGTAGAAGTGTCCGGGCCTGTTGTGAGCATTGCGCCATACCAACGCATAGGAAATGCGGTGATCCCTGATGGCGGGCCAGAATGTGCCGGTCCACCAGGTTGAATCGGGGATGCCCTCATATCCTGCCTCAGTCAGCGCCGCCAGCTTACCATGCTGTGTGGCAGCTTCAATTACAATACCCAGAACCCTGTCAATACTTTCCGTGAACGACCGGTTACCTGCATCGGCCATCTGGTAGTAGTCGAAACCAATAAGGTCTACATAATCATCACCAGGATAACGTTCAAGATACTGTTCCATGTTGTCGATATCGCCTCCGCTCGAATAAGCGAAGAGCAGGTTGTGAATATTCTTCCCGTCGCACAGATAATCGAAAGTGAACCTCCACAGAGCGATGAACTCCTCGCTGGTGCAGAGATTCTGGCCCCACCAGAACCAGCTCCCGGTGTGTTCATGCCAGGGCCGGAAGATGACCGGTATGGCAATGCCCTGGTCATCTTTAAGTGAACCGAGAAACTCCGCCAGATTGTCTAGCCACATTGTGAACTCCTCATGCTTTTCTCCTCCCGGAAGTACCGAAGCCACCACCCTGTCAGATGAAACATCCCAGGCATTGCCTCCGGTAAGCGGATTATCCAGGTGCCAGCTGAAGGTGATCACCCCGCCGCGGGCCCATATCTCGCTGACAAACTTCTTCATGTCTCCGAACGGAACGGAGTCGAGATTCACCGGCGACCGGTGTTCTATGTCACCGAGGTCCATGCCGTAAACGGCAGGAAAGTCTCCGGTGACCCTTTTCACATCCGACTCTCCGCCCGGATATACCCATCCTATACCATACGACAGGTCATCCTGGTGGCCAAACATGATGCCATGCCCGGCTGCGCGTTTGAGTCCGGCGAGCATGCTTACCGTCTCCGGTGTGGCCGACTGGTCTGCGGTACAATTTTTCCTGCTCTCCCCACTGTTGCAGGCTGTAAAAAGCAGCATTGCAATAATGATAATCAATGTTTTATGCATGACACAATTATTTTTTGCTTATGGTAGCGATCCGGCGGTTAAAGGCTGAGATCAGTTCAATTGTAGAGTCGGTGTCAAAGACCGAGTTGAGTCCCTGCTCCTCCTGCGGCGGATCGCCCAGGTAGTCATCGCCGGGTTGCCAGTGGATACGTCCTTCGGCAGCCCTTCCCTCGCCGGAGTAGGCCCATATGTTGCACCCGGCCAGCACTCCCAGACGGCCGGCGTGATCCAGCACCTGCCCGAAGGCGTTGTTATAATACGCATCCCTGGAGGTAGTCGGCTCCTGAAGAGAGAAGCCGTGAAGATCGCGCGGCAGGCCGAACTCCTCCAGCACTATCGGCTTGTTCAGCCGCTCCGCCACCTCAAGGTGATCATTTATATACCGGTTGGTCTTCACAATTGAGGAATCCAGTGTTCCCCCGATATCCTTTATGTCAAGCCATCCCCAGTTCTTCGGCCAGATATGCATCACGAGGTAATCAATGTTGGGATCAGCATGGATGCGTTCGAAGAGTTCCATCTGCTGCTCGCACCCGTGCCGTCCTTCGGTGCCGGTTGTCACCAGGTGGTTTTCATCGAGCTCCTGAAGCAGCGCGGCAATACGGGCAATCATCGCCTCAAAGGCTGGTATATTCTCCTCCGAGAATGCCCTCGGCTCATTGGCTATCTCCCAGGTCATGATTGCAGGATCTTCGGTATATTTAATTCCGGTGTAGCTGTTCGTGCGACCAAGGATGAACCTGATGAACTCCTCAAACTGGCTGATGCATTGCTCGCAGCTGTTGAACTGCCCTGAAAAGCTCATAAACTGAGGCCAGGTGTTTGGCGGCAAATTGGGATTGGGAATCGGACCGTACCCGTTCCAGCTGAGGTACTGCGAGAAACCCCCGCTCCAGTCCCAGGCGTTGTTGAGAAAGAGAATAGCATGTTGTCCACGCTTTCCCATCTCCGAAAGCAGGAAATCGAGCCCGTCAAGCATCTCCTCACTGTGCTCGCCCGGGGCGACCTGCAGGGCAGGGGTAACGCGAAAAGGCTCATTGTCAGGCCCCTCCGGACCCACCATCACTCTCAGGTTAGTAATGCCGATGCTCTTCATGTGATCAAGCTCCCTGAGCAGCCTCTCCCTGTCGCCATACCGGCCCTCAGTGCCGAGGATAGCCCCGTACCAGTAGTTGGCGCCAATAAAGTAATAGGGCTCACCGGCAAGACGGAAAATGCCGTCTTCGACGGTTACATAATCATATTTCTGACTGCCTCCGCAGCCTGCAAGGGCGAGCATCAGAAGCAGCCCCGGAATTACCTTTCTCATCATGCGGTTTCGTACGATCCTAATCAAAATTAATCAATCAGCCCCGCAGGCATGTAATACCATTCTTTTAATTAATGATACTTTAATGCCATTATCGCCAGCCAGATGGCATAATCTACGCCCCCGACCAATACATTTTTACCTGTCTTTCAGGATAACAGTTCGCCCGGGAATGGATACATAGAGTTATTTTACTGTCTTGCTGCCGTATAACTGCCATTCCTGCCCGAATCACAGAATATATGATTTTAGCAGTTATTTTATATCTTTGAATTCAATACACAACCCGAACTGGTCAATGAATGAGAATATCCTGAGGGAGATTACACCCCTGACGCAATCCGACTGCTTCACCTACTTCTACAGGGCGAAGTCGGAGTTCGACTTCCCGCTTCATTATCACGACGAGATAGAACTCAATTTCATCCGCAATGCGAAGGGCGCGAAGCGTATCATCGGTGATCATGTGGAGGAGATAGGCGACATGGAGATGGCTCTCGTGGGACCGGGACTGCCTCACGGGTGGTTCGGCACGGGGTTCAGCCCCAACCAGGTAGAGGAGGTCACAATCCAGTTCCACAAGGATTTTTTCGATGAGAAGTTTCTTCAGAAGAACCAGCTGAACTTCATCCGGAACATGCTCCGCAGGTCACTACGGGGAATACTCTTCTCCCCTGAGACAACTGCCCGTCTTGAGCCACGCATCGTCAGCCTTGGAAAGAAACAGGGATTTGATTCGGTACTGGAACTTATGAGCATCCTTCACGACCTCTCCATCTCACGTGACTACCGTGTGCTTTCGGACTCCGGATTCAGCGATGCCGAGGTTTTCTCCTACAACAGCAGGCGCATCGAAAAGGTGATGGAGTTCATTCATACCTCCTTTGACAGGCAGATCACCCTCGGCGAGGCCGCCCGGATTGCAAGCATGACCGAATCGGCCTTCAGCAGGTTCTTCAAGCTCAGGACAGGAATGACATTCATCGACTGTGTGACGGAGGTGCGCCTGGGGCATGCCTCGAGGATGCTTATCTCGACCACCAAAACGATTGCCGAGATAGCTTACTCCTGCGGTTTCAACAATATTTCCAACTTCAACCGCATTTTCCGGAGGAAGAAGAGTTGTACCCCGCGGGAACTCCGTGAGAGCTATGACCAGGGGACGAGGGTATTTATCTGATCCTGACAGTCCTGCAAAGTACTCAATCTAGTCCCCTGATGGTCCGCCAGAGTACTCATTCTATGACCCTGCAGGTCTGTCCGGGTCCCAACCCTGCAACACCGGCCCGCTGATCTTCATTCACCGCACACCAGTGGCACGCCAGGTTCCTTACCTGACCTTCACCGTGCATACAGCATCCGGCAGCCCGTCGGAAGAGGCCGTAACCCTTATCTCACCCTTTTCGCGCCCGGCCTTCAGCACCATAAGACACTTTCCGTTATAGGTTTTCCTGTAACTGGCCTGGAATGGCTCCATGCTTGTCTGGCTTCCGTTGTCAACACCTGCAATAATACCCGGCCCCTCCACGGAGAAGTTCACGAGATTGCCGGCATGTGGCACAGGATTGTTATTCCTGTCGACCACGGTAACGGTGATGAACGAGAGATCGGATCCGTCAGAATCAATCTCACTCCTGTCGGGCGAGAGAACCAATGCTGCCGGTTCGCCTGCGGTAGTGACCGTGCTCCTCATGATTTCAACTCCGTTACTGTAGCCTACTCCAAGCAGGGTGCCCTCTTCAAACGGCACCTTCCAGACAAGGTTAAAATCGTTCTCTCCTTTGCTCTGCCTGCCAAGTGAGGCGTCGTTAAGGAAGAGCTCAACCTCGTCGCAGTTGGTGAATGCCCATACATCAACCGTCTGTCCCGGGTTCCAGTTCCAGTGCGGAAAGATATGCAGCACATCCTTATCTGTCCATTCGCTCTGGTAGAACCAGTAGACATCCTTCGGGAACCCGGCCAGGTCAATGATGCCGAAGTAGGAGCTCCGTGCCGGCCACCAATAGGGAGTGGGCTCGCCAAGATAGTCGAAGCCGGTCCAGATATACATCCCCGTGAGGAAAGCGTTGTCCTTTATCAGCCTCCAGCTGTCGCGGTGTGTTGTGCCCCACGGTGCAGAGCAGTTGTCGTATGCCGAGCATGTCAGGTCAGGATTGCCATCCTTGAAGGGTTGATCCCACCGTGCCGGCCAGCGCCGGACTACATCAGAGGGCAGGTCGTAGCTGCCGCGAGTGGCCAGGGCTGATGTGGTTTCCGTACCAATGAATTTTCCACCGGGGAATGTCTCCGGGAAGCGGGTCCAGAGCGTATCGCGGTAGTTGAAACCAATGAGGTCGAGGGCGCCCGAGGCGATGACCGGGTTATGAGGCGCCGGGTCATTGCATGCCGACGTCACCGGCCTGGTGTCATCCAGTGACCGGACAATGGCTGCCAGTTCGGTGGCAATACCTTCGCCGCTGCCGTCCCTCTGCCATTGCTCCATCACCTCGTTGCCTATACTCCAGATAAAGATTGACGGATGATTGCGGTCGCGAAGCACCATAGCCTCCAGGTCCTTCCTGTGCCACTCATCAAAGTCGAGGCCATAGTCAAAATCAGTCTTCTTCACCTTCCATATATCGAAAGCCTCATCCATGACGATGAAGCCCATTTTGTCACACAGGTCAAGCAGCTCAGGTGCGGGCGGGTTATGAGATGTGCGAATACCGTTGCAGCCCATCTCCTTCAGTATCTCCAGCTGCCTCTCTATGGCGCGGGTGTTGACGGCTGCACCGAGGCAGCCCAGGTCGTGGTGGTTGCATACACCGCGAATTGTAACAGGCTCACCATTGAGTATGAAACCCTTCTCAGCATCAAAGACAAACGATCTGATTCCCGCCACGGTCTCGTATCTGTCGGCCAGCAGCTGGCCTGACCTGATGGTGGTTACAACCCTGTAGAGATATGGGGTTTCCACCGACCAGAGATGTGGTTTTTTTACCGTCAGTTCCTGCGTCACAGTGGTGCCCGTGCCGTTGAGTCCTACCAGGTCGGTATCAGCACTTGCCACTTTCCTGTTGTCAGCATCATACACAGTTGTTTCGAGCCTGATATCAGTCCTTGATCCTGTGGCATTGCTTACCTGCGTCATCACCCGCAGGAGGGCGGCCTCAGCCGTAACATCGGAGGTGGTGACAAAGGTTCCCCAGTGGTCAACGGCAATCTTCCCGGTAGTTGTCAGCCACACATTGCGGTATATTCCTGAACCGGAATACCACCGTGAATTGGGCTGTTGCGAGTTGTCAACTTTAACGGCAATGATGTTATCCTCCTCACCGTATTTGAGGTATGGGGTCAGGTCATACCTGAATGAGCTGTAGCCGTATGGCCGCTTGCCTAGATAAGTGCCGTTTATCCAGACCTCGCTGTTGCGGTAAACGCCATCGAAGGAGATGTATGTCAGCTTCTCCCTGTCGTCACTGCTTACCCTGAATGTCTTACGGTACCATCCAATGCCGCCGGGCAGCGCACCTCCTCCGGGAGATGCCGGATGTTTTTCACTGAACTCCCCCTCGATGCTCCAGTCGTGCGGCAGCTCAAGCTCCCTCCAGCCGCTGTCATCAAATCCGGGCTGCCAGGCATCGTCGCCGGCAGCAAGGGCAAATTTCCATCCGTCGTTAAAGCTGACATGTGTACGCGGCTCAGGCTGTGAGCATCCGTACAGAATTACCAAAGCAACGACTGCGGCCAGCAGTCCTGTCACTGTTTTTCTTCCCTCCATAACAGTTCTGTTTAGTTATTTCAATCCCAGTTTGCTCCTTATCCAGTCCATTTTGGCATTGTAGAAATGGTCAGGGAGTCCGTGTCCCGCATAAGGATAAACGATATACTTCTTTTCAGTATTCACCAGGTTATATGCAGCAAAGTTGATGTGCGGCGGGCAAACCTCATCCATCAGTCCCGCTCCCATTATCATAGGCGCCTTTATCATCGGTGCAAGGTTCTTTATGTCGAAGTAGCTCAGGGTGTAGAAGGCCTCATCCCAGGTCAGCTTTTTCTTCTGGTCAATCAGTTCAATGAACTCGTTGCCAGGCCACACGGCCACTTTAAAGTAATCCCTGAAATCCGAGAGGAATGGCACCTGCGGTGCGCATACTGCTATTCTGTCATTGTTCAGCGCTGCTGTCGCGAAGGTGAGGGCACCACCCTGGCTGGCTCCCTCCACGGCGATGCGGGAAGCATCAACCTCGGGCCTCGAGCAGAGAAAGTCAACAGCCCTGACACAGTCCATATATGCTCCGCGATAGATATACTTCTCCTTGTCTTCCAGGTTAGTGAGTATATATCCGGGGAAGCCTGGGTTGACATCGTCCCTGCTGTTGCCGTGAC
>DHGW01000029.1:0-27322 GCA_002402965.1 Bacteroidales bacterium UBA4788 | reverse complement strand
ATACATTGTGCTGCTCAGTACACAGACTGTCTATCCGTATTATCTTATACTGCGGGTCTACTGTTGCCAGCTCAGCTTTGGCCCTCTGCCAGAACTCCGCGAAATCGGGCTGCGGATCGGCAGGAGAGACTATCTTTTCCGGCTCATAGCCGAAGTTGAAGTTGTGTTTCTTGTTCCCCATCTTGCTCTCCAGGGAGAGTGTGGCCTTATAGAAACCGGGTTTCAGGTCTTTGACCATGAAGGGGATGTAGTCTGAGCTCTTCTTTCTCACCACCACCTCACGGTAACCATCATAAATCTGGTCACCAAAGTCAGTGAAAATCTTAAGGGTTAAAGCGCCCCTGTACTTCTTCCTGAACTCGCTCTTAACGAACGTAAGGATTTCAACGTTGGACAATCCCGTCAGAATCATATCTTCCTGTGCGAATACAGTGCCAAGCGTCAGAAGGTCAGGATTGCCCCTGTTCGTCAGCTCGGCCGGACCGCCATAAAGGCCGCCGTCGCCACCGGCGTCATAAACACGTACCGCAATTGTGTTTTTCTTTCCCCACTGAACATATTCCGGGGGTATCAGATAAGAGCGCTGTACGTCATAGGCCCCTGCATAGTCAGGCGGCATTACTCCGGTTGCACCTGCCTTGTGCCCGTTGAACCAGGTTTCGTCGGCATCATCAATCTTCCCGAGGTTAAGCATCAGGCCTCCATATTTGAAGGCATTCTTTTTCATCGAGGGAGGCACTACAACCTTTACCCTGTACCAGGCGAACCCGTCGTAACCCTGAAAGCCCTGTCTCTCCCAGACGGTCAGGGGAGAGATATCCTTCCACCAATAGTCGTTTAAAGCCGAATCGATGTACTCCGGCTTGTCGCCTTGCAGGAACTTCCACTCGGCGGGTACAATGCTCTGTGAGACAGCAGTACCGGCAAGAACCAGTACTGCAATCGCGACAAGTATCACTCTCTTCATAATCATCAGAATATTATTTGTTTCACTGTAAACTTAATCTGACCCGAAAACTATTTTTCAAACTGCAATTTAATCTCCGCCCCGTTATAGATAACCGATTTGTCCGGTGTTCTTCCGAAGTCAAGCTTCACTGGTTTTCCCACCGATACTGTCACCACGTTGATGGTGCGCTCCCGCAGCATCCCCTGGAACTCCCCCTCCCTGGCTCCTATGGTCAGAGTTTGATTATCATCACTCCAGGTGAATGGTATGAGCGAATAGGCTCCCTTCTCATAGTTGTAGTTGTCACCCTCATCCTCATAGAGCGTGAAGCTGCCGTCGGCACCAGTGTAAACCCACAGGGTAAGCGGATCAGCCTTCTTCTCAGAGGTATACTGAATATCAGGGCCGAACGGGATTACCGATCCCTCCCTTACAAAGACGGGCATATACTCATAGGGGGCCTCAGCCTCGGCTACAGAGCCGCCTGTGAAGTGCTTCCCGGAGCGCATGTCATACCAGCCATATGCTGCCGGGAAATATACGCTGCGCGTCCTGGCCCCGTATTCCGTGACGGGGTTAACCATAAGGGAGGGCCCGAACATATACTGGTCGGCTATGTCGAAAACGGCAGTATCTCCGCTGAAGTCCATAGTCAGCCCCCTCATTATGGTGTAGTCATCCAGCCAGGCATGCCCTGCGAGGGAGTAAATGTAAGGCATAAGTCTGTATCTCAGATTGTTGTATTCAACCATTGTTTTATAGGCCGGGTGGTTTGCAGGGGCGGTGTTGTATATCTCCCTGAACGGGAACTCACCGTGTGACCTGAACAGTGGAACGAATGCACCAAACTGGTGCCACCGTGTCATCAGTTCACGCCACTCGTCGAGGTCTGCCGGTGATGGGTTGTGGAAGCGGCTCTCAACCGAGAATCCTCCGATGTCCATTGTCCACCATGGTATCCCTGACATTGAGAAGTTCAGCCCACAGGGAATCTGGGCTGCCATATCGTGCCACCTGGCAGCGATGTCACCGCTCCAGTTGGCTGCTGAGTAACGCTGCAGCCCTCCGAAGGCTGAGCGGGTGAGTATGAAAACCCGGTTATCAGGATCGGTGGCACGCTGGCCCTCAAAGACACCCTGTGCCTGCACAAGGGCATAGGCATTGAAGTACCTGTCAGCCGATCCGAGGGCTGTCGGGTTCATCAGCGCCTTCCGCTCATCCATTGGCAGGTTAGAGTACATATCAGGCTCGGTTGCATCAAGCCACCACGCGTCAATATCCTTGCTGTACAACGCGACGTTGATCTGGTCCCAGAAGGCTTTGCGTGCATCGGCATTGAAGGCATCGTAGAAGGTGGACAGATAACCGATCCAGTCCTTGCGTTCCTTTTCCACGTTACGCATGTAGAGATAACCCTTGCTCTTCATTGCATCGTAGTTCTCGGTGCCTACGTAGTACTTGGGCCATACAGATATCATAATGTTGGCATTCAGCTCGTTGTGCAGGGTGCTGATCATCCCGTCAGGATCGGGGAAACGGTCAGGGTCAAACCGGTGATCGCCCCACTTGTTTATAGGCCAGTACTGCCAGTCCAGAACGATATTGTCAAAGGGTATCTCCCTCTTCCGGTACTCCCTGACCACGTCGAGGAGTTCCTCCTGGTTCGTATAGCGCTGGCGGCTCTGCCAGAATCCCATGGCCCATTTCGGCATCACCGGGGCCTTGCCTGTTACGGTACGGTAACCGCTGATAACCTCATCCATGCTCTCGCCGCTGATGAAGTAATAGTCAATCTGGTCAGCCACTTCGGACCAGAATGAAATGCGCTGCTTTTCGTCCTCATCCAGGGGTGTGAGGTACCTGAGAGCGATGAACGACTCTCCGCCGTCAGGGATCCATTCGATCTTCACAGGATAGCGCCGGCCCTTCTCAATGTTAAGGTTGAAATAGTTGGAGGATGCGTTCCAGCACTGTCTCCAGCGGTCAAAGATCAGCCTGTTGTCAATCCACAGCTTTGCATACCCTGCCGAATTGAACATGAACTTGTGCTCTCCTGATGTATCTGATTCAAACTCCCCCTCCCAGGTTACCATTCCGTCTTCCAGGCTGAAGCCCTGCGGGAATTTGACAAGGTCTGGAATGAACTGGTAGCTTATCTCCTTTTCTGTACGGGTGAGGAAGATGTTCTTTCCGGTCTTCCTGTCGGCATACACTGCCGTCAGGCCGCCTTCTGCTCCTTCCCTGTCGTAGAGCTTCAGTGCTGACAGTTCGTTCCATTCACGGATATCGCCATATTTTGTACGTGAGTTGTTATCCCAGAGGATTCCGTAGTTCCTGTTTGAGATGATGAAAGGTACCACAGCCAGTGTGTTGTACTGAAAGAGATCGGCATCCTTCCCCTTCAGGTTCATGAAGGAGGTCTGGTTAGCTCCCAGGCCATAGATGGCCTCGTCAGGAATCGACTCAAACTGCTGCCTGACTGTGTAGCCTTCCTCGTTCATTGCCATGACCGGCATGAAGCTCCTGCCACCTCCCTCCTGCTCTGATAGAATGAGAGTTCCGCTACGGTCAGTGAACCTCACCTCTCCGGTTTTAAGTGATACTTCGGCGCTGAGCGAAGAGGTGCTGAGGGTGATGAGGCCCTCTCCTTTCTCGATTGTAAAATCGGATTTGCCGGGAGGCAGAGGAAGAGCCATCAGGCTGACCGATTCCGGGAATTCACCTGAGGGGATAGCCGTGACCCTGATGATCTTGTCGTTGACTACCTGAAGCCTTACGGACTGGCCAGGATAGTCAGACTTGCCGTTGAGCCGGACTGTCATGCCATTGTCAGTGCGCTGATATGGCTCACCTGAGCAGGAGTAAAACGCAAGTGCAAATGTAACAGCAGCAGAAGTTCCGATTGCTGATAATGTTCGTGCAAGTTTCATCTGTCAGTGTTATTTGATTATTAATTTTTTCGTGACCCTGTAATTGTCCCCGGAAAAAATAATGAGATAAATTCCCGGTTCAAGGCCGGTGGCCAGAGGGATGGCTGATCCGTCACTCACCAGATTTCCTGTCATAATAATTGCACCGCGGACATCGCTTATTGCGATGCGTGCGACACCGGGCGGGAGGTTCTCAACAGTAACATTTCCGTCGGAAAGATTGGGCCGTATTGTTATGTCGTCATCAGCCGTCATCAGCTCCGAGGAGGTTATCTCATTGTTTATTGCCAGTTGCTTCGTTCCAGGTTCAACCAGGAGGTACACTGCCGAGAGAGGCGGAAGCACCAATATTATCTCTTCACCGATGAGAACAGCACTGGCCTTAATGGTTTCGTAATCAGCCGGACCACCTGCCTCGAGGTTGTTGCCTGCACCGTTTACAAACACCTTCCTGGAGAAATCAATTCCTTCATTTCCCGTCAGGGTATATGTATAGAAGCGCTCTCCCACGCCGTAGTCTTTCAGGTTGATTCTTACAATCTTCTGCACCTTTGTGGTGTTCACCAGCGAGGCACCGATATGGCCTGAGCTGAATGCCGTAGAAGTGATTACCACCCCAGGGGCGCCCGTGACTGAAGAGTTCAGCAGCACGTCGCCCGTGTGTCTGCGCATGAAGTACAGGTGATAGAATGCCGGATGAGGAGTGTAGTTCGGGATGAACGGTTCGTTATAAGCGAACATCCCGTGGTCATTGCCGTTATCCCAGCCGTTGGCCAGGTCCCAGCGGCAGGCGGCCCCGAAACCGGACCTGATCATCTCACCGGTTGCCAGCACAGCCTGCATGCCGTTGGCGTGCGAGACAGCCTGGCTGGAGCCGGTGGCGAAGATATTGTATTCTGTCAGCGCCACAGGCAGCTTCGGCATTCCGGCAGATTCAACAGTAGCCCAGACATAGTTTTTGTATCCTTCGGTCTTGTTATATGAGCCCAGCACTGTTGCCACATCCGAATTGGTATTATAGGGTGTATAGTAGCTGTGAACCACGTAGAAGTCTGCGATATCGCCAACCTGTGCCGCAACCCCTGTGTTCCACGAATTGTGGGTGGAGGCAGCCTCTACCATCACAACACCAATCTTTATCTCTTTGCCATTTTCAGCCGCAGCTGCCTTCATCGAGTCTATGAAGACCCTGCAGTGCCTGCCGTAGAGGTCAGGAGTTATGTATTCAGGTTGCCCGTCCTTATTTAGAGTTCGGTCAATGCGATATCCGGCCTCCCAGCTACCGAAGACCTCGTTGCCTATCTCCCAGAACTTCGTCCTGCCGTTGTCATACCTCACCCAATCTGCCGCCAGGTGGGCAGCCTGGGCTACCGGATCGTCACTGGTACCGTAACGGGCATACCCGTAGTTTACCGTCAGCATCCCTGTGACGCCTGCCTTGCTCAGGATGCTGTAGAAAGAATCGACATGCATCGTCCAGTTTTCTGCTCTCTGCCCATACCAGGGCCATGTGGTGTTGGAGAGGTCATTCATGAGGGCTGCCGGCACATCCGGAGGCCGTGAACTCCTGTTCCAGAAGAAGGCGTCGGAGGTGCTGCCGCCCGGCCCTCGCAGCACACCCATATCGCGGTTTGCGATATTCTTCATCAGGACCGCATTCTCAGACATGGTCCCTGTCCATAGGTTGGCATTGTCACCAAACATGTAGGGTGACACTTTTGTAAGTGTGTCGGCAAAGTCAACGGTGACGGCAACGGTAACCGGATCGGTCACTGCCGGCACATCAGTAGACTCAGGTACAACGGCAACACGGGGTTGCCAGCCGGCCATGAAGAAACCCTGGGGATAAGCACTGTAGTCAGGCTCATCGCTCAGCGGATATGCTTTAAGGTCGGGCATCTCGTCAAGAGTCACTACATAGTCATGTGTCATCACCTTCTGCCAGTGGCTCAGCGGGTTCTTAATCCCGTCACGGATGAATGAGCCATACCAGGGCATGAACCATGACCAATGGGCCCGGTCAGCAACAAGGTTATCCGGATCGGGAACGGGACCATTTTCGCTGAGGGTGATAAGCTTTCTGCCTCCGAACTTCTCTTTGATAGCATTATAGGCTAGCACCTGTGAGCTGAAGTCGCCGTCAGCAGCATAGATATCAGCACCAAGAATGTCAACATACTCATCGCCCGGATACCAGTCGAGATTGTTGGCCGCGGCGTCGGTTGTCCATACCCAGATGAGGTTCTTCAGTCCGTGGTGGTTTACAAGGCGGTCATACATGAGCCGCCATAAAGCCTTGCAGGGCTCGGGGCCCTTTGCCCCCCACCAGAACCAGCCACCGGAAGCCTCATGCAGAGGCCTGAAGAGAACGGGAATTTTGTCGTTATCAAGTTGCTTCAGGTATACGGCAATGATGTCTATATCGCTGAGCATTGCCTGGTATTCGGCCGAAGTAGTCCCGGTGATCTTTGATATGTCAAATTGTGTCTCCGAAGTGTAAAATGCCTCTGTTGCCCTGGACGGATCGCGCCAGTGCCAGCAGATGGCCACCAGTCCGTTGCTGTTGTACCAGTTCCGGGCTTCATTGACAACGACTGACTTGTCATACCAGTAGTAGTTGCGGGTATGGTTCATGAAATCGAGGCCGATGAGAGCCGGATAGTGGCCTGTCTGTGAAAAGAGCCATTCCGCCTCCTCCTTCGCATTGAGGCTCATGGCACCTGAGTGGACCTTGTGAGTGAAACTATCCATGAGATAGCTCCAGAGTCTCCTCGTCTCCCTATGGGGCGATGGGGTTGAAAGAATATAAGGCAGTTGAACATTTATCTCAGGATCAGTGTCGGGTTCAATCCGGAAGTAGTCAAGCAGGAACCAACCCCAGCTCCTGGTCATCGTGAGAGTATTGCTTCCCTCCTTCAGCCAGATCTTTCCGAATGAAACCTCGGTGAAGGTTGCCGAGGCCGGAAATGAGACCTCTGCGGTGCTGCCGTTTATCCCGAGGATATTCTGCTTGTCGCCGTAGGGTCCGGCATATCCGATCCAGAGCCTGTACCATCCCGCCTGGGTCAGTGTGAAGGAGACTGATACTGCGTCTCCGTCATTCTGAAAAATACCGATATAGCCTGTTCCTGAAAAACCGGTCACGGATGACTGGACGGAAAGTGCCCCGGTGAGGGTACCATTTTCGGCTTCGTATTTAGTGCTCTGGGCAGCAGCAGTAATGCAACCAAACAACAGCAATATCGTGAGCACTCTTAAAGACAACTTCATATGGCAGGGTCGTTGACGCTGATATTAAATACAAAGGGTATCTCAATTTAGTGATAAAATCTGAGATACCCTTTGTTGAAAACGCTAAGTATTACACCTGATCAATTTATTGGCTCGAAGCGAACATTATCAATTCCCACGTTGACTTTTACGGAAACGCCATGACTCCAGATGAATCCGAATTCACTTCCGCCGAGAGCTGCATCAGGAATAACTTCTCCGCCATCACTCACAAATCCTGTCAGTGGGCACGTTACGGTGATCCAGCCGGTAGTCTTGAAGCCTCCGGCAACGCCGTTCCAGGGCTGGAAGTGATAGTAGTAGCTTCCCAGCCTGATCCTGAATTCTCCCTCGGAGATCGTTTCGCGGACATTGATATCAAACCTGACAGCCCAGGTGTTTACATCCACTCCCGTGGTCACGTAATTATTACTGCCGTTACGGAAGAATAGTCCGTCCCACCATCCGGTGCCGCCCATTCCGTTAATATTCCAGAAAGGTGTTCCGTCTGCCGAGTTGGCTGCATCGGCAAGGATGCCGCTGCCGATGGCATTGCCCCACCATGAGTCTTTGCCTGTGCCGTTGAAGTCAAAGAAGCAGTACGTCTGGTCTATTACCGGATCTGTCCCTCCAAAATAGATTGCAGGGAAGAATCCTTCTTCACCCTCGTATGTCACCAGCCCTATTGTGCCGGTTCCGAAAGTCACATCTTCGGGAACATAAACTTCAATCTTAGTATCGGTTTTGGAACCATAGGCGGTTGCGGTCTTGTTCCCCGGGAAGATCAGCTCTTTTACAAGCAGCATATTTGTCCCGTTGATGGTCAGTATCTTGCCCGGTTCGCCGCGGGTTTCACCATAAGAACCGAACGTCGGCAGGTTGGCAAGCAGTGTGAAGTCGATGGCAGAGATAACCTGGGTGCCGTTCTTCGTTACGATGGTTATCTTACCCGTCTTGGCTCCAACTGGAACAGTCACGGCAAGTGACGTTCTTGTTTGTGTGCCGATGGCGCCTTCAAGACCGCCGGTAAAGATTACTTTAGTAACCAGATCAAGGTCAGTGCCTGATAAGGTGATGCTGGTCTTGGCCCTGGCCGATGTGGGACTGAATGATGAGAAAGCCGGAACAATCATAGTAAGATTAGGACCAGTGATCTCTTTGTCAGCCTTGGTGACAAAGGTCACAACACCGTCAACGGCGTCATCCGGAACAGTAACCAGGATCTGCGTGGCGGTACCGCCAGCCTTGATGGTGCCCTGCTTGTCTCCTCCGAAAATCACATGGTCTATCAGGTCCAGGTTGGTACCGGTGACAGTAATGTCCTCACCGTTCTTAAGTGTTACCGGTGTGACAGTCACGGTTGGAATAACCATTACCAGGTCCTCGGCAGTCGTTACCTCGACACCAGAAGCAGGCACCATGATCACCTTGCCGTCCTTTGTGTCTTCCGGCACGGAGATGACGATCTGGGTTGCATTGTGGGAGTCAAAATCTTCGGCATCGATCACCTTTCCTCCGCCTAACTTGACGCTGAGCACCAGGTCAAGGTTGGTTCCGGTAATAGTCAGGTTGGTACCTGCCTTGACGGGATTGGGTGTCACGGAAGTGAAAGCCGGAAGAGTAACCGTGAGCGTGTTGGCTGAGTAGACTATGATAGGTTCTTCAGCAGCGTTTGAAACCGCTATCTTGCCTGTCTGGGCCTCTGCCGGAACAACCAGTTTGATCTCGGTACGTGTATGACTTGTGAAGTCATCCTCAGACACTACAATACGGTCTGTCAGTATCACCTCCCCGACAAGGTTGAGGTAGTCCCCTGTTATTGTCAGCACATCTCCCGCTTTAACAGTTGCCGGAGTGAAACTGGCAATTGAGATAGGTTCCGAATAACCGATGGTTGTCTTTGTGGTTATATTGCCATCAGGTGTTTTCAGGGTTACATAACCCGGCATTGCCTCCTGGGGCACGGTAAGGGTGAGCAAACCGGATTCCTTTTTGGTAAAGGTGGTGATTGTGATGTTGTCTGGCAGCACCACTGCAGTCACCTTGTCGAGGTTCGCCCCGATGAATTTCAGTTCGGCTCCCCTGGCTATGGGCATTGGCCCGAAGCTGTAGAGAACCACCTTGGGATCTGCCTCTTCCTCCCCTTCGCATGACGTGAGAAGGAACCCGGCACTGACCACGCAGAGTGTCGCGAAGACCAGGGCCCAGTTGCGGAATTTTATCTGAATTTTATGCATTGCATTTCTTTTTTCAGTTGATATTACTTCGGTACAACGCGAATGTTGTCTATGCAAATGTGCGGATTGCAGTCCTTGCCTGACACTCCTCCGTTCCAAACGTAGAATGTAAGCCCGCGCATCATGTCGAGGGTAAGCTTGTTGGCGCTTGCCGAACCGTCGAAGCTGTAGTTGAATTCTGACAGCGGGTATGAAACCGTTGTCCAACCGTTGGTCTTGTAGGTGCCTGAATCCTTCCATGGATTCCAGACACCCCTTGGCACAGAGCCGTCAGCAATGTAGCTGTTTGATCCTGTGACAGAGTAGGGCGTGAAGATCATCTGTAGAGCGCATGACTCCCATGCTTCAACCACGTTGATCTCGAACTTGATCTCCCCGTCTTTCAGCTCACCGGTATAGACGGGAACATCGGGTCTGCCGTTGGCCTGGGGCCAGAGGTTAAAGCTGAAGCCGTCCTCGTTCCATGTTACACCTGCGCCTCCGGCGAGGGCACCCGTGAACCTGACATAATTGCCTGAGATGCCAGCAGGATTTGAGTTTCCGGTCACACCGGAACGCCAGCCTCCGGCGGCTGTCAGATCATCAAAGTTAAGGATAATGTTCCTGTCATCTCTGAAGAAGAAGCGCGAACGGGTGGTACCGTAAAGCGACTTGACCTGTATCTGCCCGGGTCCTACCCCTGAAGGAACAGTCACGTGAATTTCGTTGATTGTAAAGTTCACGATTGTTCCGGCGACGTTTCCGGGGAAGAGAACAGTCAGCGGCGACGCGGGGTCGTCAACAAAGTAGTTACCCTGTATGACTGCCGTTTCACCGTCTGCAACATACTCGCATACCATCCTGTCAACCAGCGGAGCAGGAACGTCCACTCCGAAAGTATACTTCAGAGTATCCTTCTTGTTCATGTTGACCAGGTAGAGAAAGTTGGTTACAGTCGACGGAATAATCTCAGGAACGGTAACAAGGATGCTGGCTGGTGTTACAAGGTTGGGATTCAGTGCAGCCCTCTGGTCATTGAACCAGACCTCATCGACATTCCCCAGGTTCTTCCCGATGATGGCGATGTTGTCTCCCATGAAGGCATGAGCCACCAGCGAGTCAGACTTAACAGGGTCCGTCTTGCGGATATAGAAGATCTCAGGCATCAGCATGTCTTCCTCATTGCCTTCGCATGCCTGGAACAATATTCCTGCGGCTCCTGTAACGAGCAGCAGCAATAATGCTGATAATGTATTGTTTATTATCTTTTTCATGTGTTGATTCTATTAATTTCAATGGTCACATGGAGCCCGCATGTATTGCAGATTAGCTTATAGCTGTATGTTTCCTGGAAACATGCGGGGTTCATATCAGGTTCGTCTATTTGGTGTAATAGTGTACCGGTTCCTCATCAAGCAAGGGGTCCTGTAACACCTCCGAAGCGGGGATAGGAAGGAACATCTTGTCCTCGGTGAAGTTGGTCACACGGACGAGATTACCCGGTGTTGTACCCCTGTTCTGAGCCTCGATGATTTGTTTGGCTTTAGTGAAGCCCTGGCGGGTGATATCGAACCAGTAATCGCCTTCAAAGGCAAATTCCACGCGGCGCTCCTTCATTATGTCATCAATTGTGAGCGCACTCTTTGTAGGCAGCCCGGCGCGCAGGCGCACCTTGTTGAATGCTGTGAGTGCCGTAGCGTCGGTGGTTGTTGCATCGGTTCCGAGTGTGGCTTCTGCATAGATAAGAAGGATATCAGCATAGCGCAGCATCATGAAGTTGATGCCTGTGTTCATGCCGATGACCTGCTCTCCGCCGTACTTCTGACCCGGACCAACAACATACTTGGCTATGGTTGACCTGGTGCCGTTGAGCGAGCCTCCCTGGTTGGTCGCCTGAATGGTGTCATACCTGTAACCGTTCTTCATGAACTCATTGTATGCTGCATCATTGACAGAGAAGGAACCGTCAGCCTGTGGCAGTTTCTGGGGCTTCCAGGCAGGCATCGTCCAGCCATGTTCCATCATTGAACCGGCACGCCTCCTGTCATTGGGCTCATACGCACTCTTGATATCCAGTGAGGGCCTGTAGAGTTCCCACATTTGTGCCTCATCTGTCTGGAGGCTACCGGGACCGCGGTCAGGGTTGAGCTGGTTGCCAGAGCCCCATGGGTTCATCGTGCACTGGTGCTGAACCGCAAACAGCGTCTCAATATTGTTGTTGTTGACACTGGAATTAAACATTGCGCGGTAATCAGGGAAGAGATCATACTGCTCTGACTCTATCACCTCCCATGCCTTCGCCTTGGCATTGGTATAATCCTTTTGATAGAGATAAAGCTTAGCCATCATCCCTTTTGCCGAGTATTTGGTCACCCTGCCCGCGACGTCAGTCTCGGGAAGCCCTGCTTCTGCAAGCTGCAGCTCTTCAAGGGCGAAGCGGAGAACATCCTCCTGGAAATAACGGGGAATGCTGAAGTCACCTGTAAGGGCTATTGCACCCGGGTCGGTCACGATGGGAGCATGGCCCCATATACGGGCAATGTAGAAATAGACTGTTCCTCTCAGGAAGTGGCACTCGGCAATTGCCGGATCAAGGATGGCGGCGTCGCCTCCGTCAGCTTTCTTCTGTTCGAAGGTGGCAATCAGTGAACTGGTCCACCCGTTAACCTTGTAAAAGGCCTTCCATGAGTCTGACAGCCGCACCGAAGTCGCAGAAACAGTCATCTCCTGGAAGGGGGTGTCATCACCATTATATGTATGCTCGTTACCTGCCATGATCTCACCTATGCAGTCTAGCGCACGGGCTTCATAGCCTGACCATGCCAGTCCTGAATAGATGGTGCTCGTCGCAGCCCTCACCTCATCTGCAGTGTTGTAATAGTTGCTCACCGTGAGACCCGAAAGTGAGGGGCGCTCAGTGAACGACTCGCTGCATGATGCAAGTGTTGCGGCCATGATCGCAATGAAGTATATAAATCTGTTTTTCATGATCTTGTTTTTTTAGTCATTAAAACTCAACACTCACACCGCCCATAAATGTGCGCGGATTGGGATAGTGACCAGCATCAACGTTCATAAGCCTTATGCTGTTGTTGTAGGAACCAACTTCTGGATCATAGCCGGAATAATTGGTGAAGGTATAGAGGTTCTGCACTGTGACGTACAGCCTCAGGTTGTTCATCTTCACCCTGTTGACCAGTGTTCCTGGAAGCCTGTAACCCAGGGTAATGTTCTGAATGCGCAGGAACGAGCCGTCTTCAACGTAACGGTCAGACATTGCAGTGTTGTTGGTGTTGGTGTTGGTGAACCTGGGCAGTGCACCGTCCTTGTTGGTTTCGGTGTAGCGGTCCATCACCGCAGTCGACTGGTTGTAATAGACGTTGTTCATCCTCTCCAGCTGCCACTTCATGAAGTTGTAAATCTCGGCACCATAACTGCCCTGCAGGAAGACTGAAAGATCCAGATCCCTGTAGCGGAAGTTGTTTGTGAAACCGAAGGTGAAGTCAGGAATGGGACTTCCGATGAAAGTAAGGTCCTTGGAATCAATCTTCTTGTCAGGGAAAACATCCTTGTACCTCACATCTCCGAGCCACGTCTCATCCTCATTCACTGCCGAGCCGAACTGCGGATAGGAGTTTGCAAGTTCAGCCTCGGTGCGGAACAGTCCGTCAGTCACGAGGCCCCAGAAAGTGCCAACAGCATAACCAGGCACGGTGTGGCTGATCAGGTAATTGTCATAGTATAGCTTCCCGTCTATTGATGAGGACTCGTTGATCAGTTTGTCAAGCACGTTTTTGTAGTGCGAGAAGATCACCGTGGTGTTCCATGAGAAATTGGGTTTCGAGATGTTGCGTGTCACCAGGCTGACGTCAATGCCGGTGTTGGTCATCTGCCCTACGTTGCCTATCGGCGCCTTGAGGTCATTCCATGCATCGCCTATACCCAGCAGTGCAGGCCCTGTGCTGAAGAGAAGCATATTTGAGGTTACTTTCTTGTACAGGTCAACAGTCAGGTCGATCCTTCCGTTGATGAACCCGAAGTCAATACCTCCGTTATATGTGATGACTGATTCCCATCCGAGGTCAGGATTGGCGATACCCGCAATGAAGTTGGTGGATGCGGTCCCCACCTGTCCAAACCCCACGGGGCCGGGCCAGAAGTTGACGTTCGAGGTATATGGCGGGTTGGGTGCTCCGCTGGGCAGGTTCTGGTTACCCACGGATCCGGCACCAAGCCTTATCTTCATGTAGTTCATCACCTTGTCCCAGTTGGTAGCGAACTTTTCGTTTGTCACCGTCCATCCGATGGATGCCCCGGGGAAGAAACCCCATTTATTGTTGGGACCGAAATTGGCTGATTTGTCACCCCTGTAGCTCAGCGATACCGAGTAGCGGTCAGCAAAGGTGTAGTTACCTCTTACGAAGTATGACTCCATCGCCCAGTCGCCCTTGCCACCGGTCAGGTCCCAGGTAAGCTTGTCGGTACCGCCTGCGTTCATGTCAAGGATGTTGTTCTGCAGGTCGACTTTTTTGCCGCCAAGTGCCTCCCAGTATGAATACTGGGCTTCATGGCCACCGGTGAAGGCCAGCTTGTGCTTTCCGAGGGTCTTGTTGTAGTTCAGGTAGTTCCTGACAGCATAATAATAGGAGTTGCTGCGGCTGTCATAGAGCTGAGCCTGAAGCGACCTCGTACCGATATTGGCTTCATACTGGAATGCGATATTGTTCTGAAGTCCTAACTGGTATGAGAATTCATTCCTGAGAGAAAGTCCCTCTAAGAATATAATGTCAGCATAGATGTTTCCGAAGATCTGACTGTTTGTTGCCTTGTTGCCCCTGCTGCTGCTTGTTGCCACCGGGTTGTCGGCTGTATAGGAGTAACCTCCTACAGTGTAGTTACCGGCCCATGTCCCGTCAAGGTTCTTCACAGGAATGAGGGGGTTCTGCAGGGTTGACCACCATATTGTGCTTTCTGCAGCATCGGCCAGGGTAACGTTCTGAATACTCCTGGTGATGTTCGAACTTATCCCTGCCCGCAGCCATTTCTTGACCTGGCTGTCGAGGTTGAACCGGGTGGAGTAACGCTTGAAGTCGGACCCGATAAGGATACCCTTCTGATCAAAATAGCCAGCGGAGAAATAATAATTTGTATTGTCCCTGCCTCCTGATATGCCAAGCTGGTGATCCATTGTGTATCCCTGGCGGAAAATCGCATCCTGCCAGTTGGTACCTTCGCCAAGCAGCGACGGATCGGCAAACTCCTCGGTGGGGGTGTAGCCCGGACCCAGCTCGGCAATGACCTCGTTCTGATACTGGGCAAACTCCCGAAGGTTCATTACATCGAGTGTCCTGTATACATCCTGGATACCGTAGGAGACATCGTAGGTGATCTTACCGTCACCGGCTTTCCCCTTCTTGGTGGTTATGAGGAGCACACCGTTGGCGGCCTGTGAACCATAGATGGCCTGTGCCGATGCGTCCTTGAGCACGTCTATCGATTCAATGTCATTGGGGTTCAGTGTTGCCAGAAAGCTGTTCTGCGTCTGGCCGTCCGAACCTCCAAGTCCGTCATAACCGGTGTTTTCTACCATGTTGTCAGCGAATGGGACCCCGTCAATGACTATCAGCGGGTCATTGCTGTTGATTGAGGTGATACCCCTGACCCTTACGGAGACGCCTCCGCCAGGCTGACCGCTGTTGTTCATGACATGCAGTCCGGCAATCTTGCCCTGAAGAGCCTGGTCAACCCCGGCCACCACAAGGTCCTGGATCTCCTCCGACTTTACGGAGGCGATTGCGGATGTCACTTCCGACCGCCTGATGGTTCCATACCCGATCACAACGACGGCATCAACCTCCTCGGCAGACATCGTCAGCATAATTGTCATGGGTCCGGCAGTGATCGGCACCTCCCTGGGATCCATCCCTATGAATGTGACCACAAGGGTTGTGGCATCTGAAGGTACCTGAAAGGAGAAATTCCCGTTCAGATCAGAAGCAGTTCCTATCGTCGTGCCCTTTACCACTATTGAGGCTCCGGGCAAGCCAGCATTGGTGTCATCAAGTACCCTTCCGGTAACAGTTCTTTGCTGTGCGAAAAGAACTGCAGATGACATTACAGCTGCCAGACAAATAAGAAATGTTTGTCTAAAGAGTTTGTTTTGCATAGCTGTATAGATTTAGGTTTCTAAAGTTAAGCCATCTTAAGACGGCAGCACTGATACTATTTTGTCTCTTTCTTGTAATTATTTGATTAGTGCTGCCTGAAAATAAATAAATTAAGCTTTTGTTGGTGTACTATCTACACAAAGTTAATGATTATTTGATACAACTGCTGTGAACCGCCGGAATTTATACTTTGAGTAATAACGCCTGTTAATTCCCCGGATACATTATATTATATAGTATAGCGCTTAAGGCCACTCTCAGGCATGATTGGCCTCCAATCTTTTTTTCATACCCCTGTTGATTATACAATTTATTTGCGATACCTTTGAATTCTTACATTGTACACTAAGTCATTTTATCACTTACCGGGTATAATAAAATGATAGCTCACAAGATCGTTCCCAACATCTCAGTCGACTGCGTTATCTTTGGATTTGACTTTGAAAAACTGAATGTCCTGCTTGTTGAAAGGGAGATGAAGGACGAAAAAACCGGAGAGGTTCTGATCAGGGACCATACGCTCGCCGGCTACCATATCTTCGAGGATGAGGATCTTGACAGTGCGGCTGCCAGGATTCTGAAGGGACTGACGGGTCTCGACAACATTTTCCTGGAACAGTTCGGCGCCTTCGGGCAGCTTGACCGCGTCTCCGGTCCCAAGGACAAGATGTGGCTTGACTATATCAACAAGGGCTTCGCTGACCGCGTGGTCACCGTCGGCTACCTCGCGCTGATAGACAACACCAAGGTCACACTCACTCTCAAGGACAGAAACGTTGCATGGTTTCCGGTATCAATGGTGAGCGACATGGAGATGGCCTTCGACCATAAGTACCTCTTCTACACTGCCATGGAGGCTCTCCAGCGAAAGGTGAAGGTCGAACCCATCGCATTCGAACTGCTGCCTGACTACTTCACCATCTCACAGCTTCAGAAACTGTACGAGGCGCTCCTGGGGACATCATTCGACAAGAGGAACTTCAGGAAAAAAGTGGCGCAGATGCATTATGTCATCCCGCTCAGGAAAAAACAGCAGGGGGTACCGCACAAACCGGCACAGTTCTATCTCTTCAGCCGGGAAGTGTACGACAAAACCAGAAAAGGACGGATTTCATTCATCATCTGAATATAACCCAACTAACTGACCATAACCATGAATTTGCATCTTATTGACCTGGGCATAGTCATTCTGTACCTTGTGGCCACCATTTTCATTGGCAACTGGGTATCAAAAAGGGCTTCGCGAAACATCCAGTCGTACTTCCTGGGGGGCAACTCCCTGCCGTGGTATTTCCTGGGCATCTCCAACGCATCCGGCATGTTTGACATCGCCGGAACCATGCTTCTTGTTTATTGGCTCTCCGTTTACGGTCTGAAGAGCATCTGGATACCCTGGATGTGGCCTGTCTTCAACCAGATCTTCCTGATGGTCTACCTCTCTGCCTGGCTGAGACGCTCAAACGTCATGACCGGTGCCGAGTGGATCAAGACCCGGTTCGGCGACGGGAGGGCCTCGAACCTCTCTCATGTCATCGTAGTGGTCTTCGCCCTGGTAAGCGTGATAGGCTTCCTGTCATACGGCTTCAAGGGCATCGGCAAATTCGTGGCGGCCTTCCTTCCGCCACTGGTGTCCAACCCTGAATACATACTGGCACACCCGCAGATAAACGTCAACCTCTATGCCCTCATCCTGATGGCAATAACCACATTCTACGTCGTTAAGGGAGGTATGTTCAGCGTGGTCATCACCGAGGTCATCCAGTATGGCATACTCACCATCGCCTCAATTGCCGTGGGTATCATCGCCATCAACCAGGTCTCCCCCGATGCCCTCAACTCTGTCATCCCCGAAGGATGGAAGAGCCTATGGTTCGGGAGGACCACGGGGCTCGACTGGCATGCCATCTCCTCTGCGGCTTCGCCCAAGCTGCACTCGTTCAATGACTGGATAAAAACTGACGGTTATGAGCTCTTCGGCCTCTTCTTTGTCATGATGCTCTTCAAAGGGATCCTTGTATCGGCAGCCGGACCGGCGCCCAACTACGACATGCAGCGAGTCCTCGCAACGAAAAACCCGAAAGAGGCTTCGAAGATGAGTTCCCTGGTGAGCGTGGTGCTTAACCCGACACGCTACTTCATGGTTGCCGGACTCACAATCCTCGCGCTGGTGAACTTTGACAAACTATATACAGGATCGCTGACCAACCCCGATTTCGAGAGCATCCTGCCCGAGGTACTGGCGACATATGTTCCCGTTGGGCTGCTCGGCTTCCTGCTTGCAGGACTCATCGCCGCGTTCATGAGCAACTTTGCGGCCACGGTTAACGCTGCCCCGGCATACCTGGTCAATGACATCTATAAAAGGTACATCAATCCCAACGCAAGCGAAAAGACATATGTGCGGATGAGCTACGCCGCCTCATTGCTGATTGTGGTCGTTGGCATAGTTGTGGGATTCCTGGTCACCTCGATCAATGACGTGGTGCTGTGGATCACGGCAGCCCTCTGGGGAGGCTACACCGCACCCAACTTTCTCAAATGGTACTGGTGGAGATTCAACGGCTACGGTTACTTCTGGGGTATGCTCTCGGGCATCATTGCCGCACTCTTCCTGCCCGCGCTGAACATCGGTCTGCTGCAGAACTGGCCGCTGACAGAGAATTTCAGCATGAACGCCTTCCCGGTTATTTTCCTTATCTCACTGACCGGCAGCATCCTCGGATCACTACTGACAAAGAGGGAGGATGACGCCACCCTGAAAAAATTCTACAGGCAGGTCCGCCCGTGGGGCTTCTGGAAACCTGTTGAGAGAATGGTTCTGGCAGAGGAACCTTCATTTAAAGCCAACCGCGACTTCTGGAGAGATATGTTTAACATCGCCGTGGGCATTGTATGGCAGATATCTCTCATGGCCTTCCCGGTATTCCTCGTGCTGAGGGAATGGAACCAGTTCTACGTGGCAGTGGCAGTGATGATCGTTACTACAATCATCCTGAAATTCACCTGGTGGGATAAACTTAAAGACTGACCCTGATAATGAAATACGGACATTTTGATGACGCCGCGAGGGAGTATGTAATCACCCGTTACAAGACACCATGGCCCTGGATCAATTACCTGGGTAACAAGGACTTCTTCTCGATAATCTCCAACACTGCAGGAGGTTACAGCTTCTATCGCGACGCCAGACTCCGACGTATCACCCGCTACAGGTACAACAACGTGCCGGCTGATGACGGGGGCAAATACTTCTATATCAATGATAACGGATCAGTCTGGTCTCCCGGGTGGAAGCCGGTGAAGGCTGATGTCGAAGACTACTCATGCCGTCACGGCATGGGTTATACCCGGATAGGTGCTGAGAAGGACGGACTAAGGGCTGACATGCTATTCTTTGTCCCCGTTGACGACGCCTGCGAGGTGCAGCGCATCACACTCCGCAACACCGGCAAAGTGCATAAACGCATCCGGCTCTTCTCCTTCGTGGAGTGGTGCCTCTGGAACGCCCTCGACGACCAGACAAACTTCCAGCGCAACTTCTCCACCGGCGAGGTTGAGGTGGAGGACGGTGTCATCTATCATAAGACAGAGTACCGCGAGCGCCGCAACCACTACGCCTTCTATTCGGTCAACAGCCCCGTGGCCGGGTTCGATACGGATCGTGAGGCATTCCTTGGCCTTTATAATGGATTTGACCGGCCTGAGACGGTCTTCACCGGGCGCCCCCGCAACAGCATCGCCCATGGCTGGTCCCCCGTGGCCTCACACTGCCTCGAGGCGGATATTGAACCGGGAGAGATGAAGGAATTCGTCTTCGTCCTTGGCTATATTGAAAACCCCGATGCCGAAAAGTTCATCTCACCTAAAGTCATAAACAAGGTGAGGGCTAAGGCGATGATCAGCAGGTATGATGCGGTTGAAAAAGTTGATGCAGCCTTTGCGGCTCTTACGGAACACTGGGAAAATCATCTCTCGGTCATAAAACTCAGTCATCCCGACCCGCGCCTGGAGCGAATGGTCAACACCTGGAACCCGTACCAGTGCATGGCTACATACAACTTTTCGCGCAGTGCCTCCTATTTCGAATCCGGCATAGGCCGGGGGATGGGATTCCGCGACTCCAACCAGGACCTTGCGGGATACGTTCAGATGATCGCTCCGCAGGCCCGCGAGAGGATTATTGACATCGCCTCGACACAGCTCAGTGATGGCAGCGCATACCACCAGTACCAGCCGCTGACAAAGAGGGGCAATGCCGAGATAGGCGGCAACTTCAACGACGATCCGCTGTGGCTTATCTTCGGCGTGGCCGCTTACCTGAAGGAGACAGGCGACTGGTCTATCCTTGATGATAATGTGCCATTCAACAATGACCCGGATGATGCCGCGAGCCTGTTTGAGCACCTGCGCCGCTCATTCATGCATGTTGTGAACCACCTCGGCCCGCACGGCCTGCCGCTGATAGGACGGGCAGACTGGAATGACTGCCTGAACCTGAACTGCTTCTCATCGAATCCCGACGAGAGCTTCCAGACCACCGAGAACCAGAAAGGAGGACAGGCAGAGTCGATCTTCATAGCCGCCATGTTTGTGCTTTACGGTGCCGACTTCGTCGAGATAGCCCGCCGGAGAGGCGAGAAGGAGATGGCTGATGAAGCCGCCAAGAATATTGAAGGCATGATTAACGCCATTAATGATCACGGCTGGGACGGCGAGTGGTTCCTGCGTGCATATGACTATTACGGACGCAAGGTGGGGAGCCGTGAAAACGAGGAGGGTAAAATATTCATCGAATCACAGGGCATGTGCATCATGGCCGGCATGGGACTTGACGACGGCAGGGCGCTGAAGGCGCTGGCGTCAGTGAACAAACACCTTGCATGCGAGCACGGGATAGTGCTCAACAACCCTGCCTTCACGAAGTACCACATCCACATGGGAGAAATATCCACATATCCCGAGGGTTATAAGGAAAACGCTGGCATCTTCTGCCATAACAACCCATGGATCATCATCGCGGAGACACTTACCGGGAACGGCCACAGGGCATTCGACTATTACAGCCGGATCACCCCATCATACCTGGAGGAGATAAGCGATCTCCACAGGACGGAGCCCTATGTCTACTCACAGATGATTGCAGGCAAGGACGCATTCCTTCCCGGCGAGGCGAAGAACAGCTGGCTCACTGGCACAGCCTCATGGTGCTATTATGCAATCACCCAATATATCCTGGGCATCAGGCCCGACTATGACGGTCTCCTGGTTGATCCGTGCATCCCGCCCGGATGGGGAGGGTTCACAGTAAGACGCAAGTTCAGGGGAGCCGTTTATAACATCGAGATAGTGAACGCGGAACGAAAGTCCAAAGGCGTCTGGGAGATAACCGTTGACGGTAAAAGGGTCGATTCGTGTATTCTGCCGGTATTCCCGGCCGGTACTGAACATGACATTAAAATAACAATGTAATGATATGAGATTCAATAGAGTAATATTGGTTCTTGGCGCCTCCGTTATTCTGACCTCGGCAGGTTGCGGCAGCAAAACACTCATTAAGGCAAGGTTGAACGCACCAGCCGCCACGGAGATAATACTTGTGAACCAGGCAGGTTATCTGCCTGATGCCGAAAAGGTTGCTCTTCTCAGGGCAGACGCAGAGATATTCGAGCTGATCGATGTCTCGACCGGTTTGAACGTGTACGGCGCCGAACCTGGTGAACCGGTTTACTGGGAGCTTTCGGGCGATACGGTCCGTACTGCGGATTTCTCAGGATTTAAGACCCCTGGCACCTACAGGCTCTGCCTGACGGGAACTGAGGTGTGCTCTGCCCCGTTCCGCATCGGCGATGATGTCTACAGTGAGATCACGCGTGCCGCAATACGTTCATACTACCTCAACCGGTCCGGAATTGAGATAACGGAAGAACACGGGGGCAAATGGGCAAGGCCGGCGGGCCATCCCGACACCAACGTGATAATTCACTCATCCGCTGCTTCGGCCGGCAGGCCTGCCGGAACGGTCATCTCCAGCCCCGGCGGGTGGTATGACGCCGGTGACTATAACAAATATATCGTCAACAGCAGCATCACAAACTATACTCTGCTTCTCTTCTACCAGATGTTCCCGGAATACTGCAGTTCGCTTGATCTGAATATTCCCGAAAGCGGGAACGATATCCCCGACCTGGTTGATGAACTGCTCTGGAACCTGAAGTGGTACCTGACGATGCAGGACCCTGCCGACGGCGGGGTGTACCATAAGCTGACCAACCTGCAGTTCTGCGGGTTCGTGATGCCCCATGAGGCCACTGACAAGCGGTACGTGGTGATGAAGAGTACGGCCGCCACCCTTGATTTTGCAGCCGTGACGGCAATGGCATACCGGGTCTTTGCAAATGATCCATCATCTGAGCTGAGAGCTCTTGCCACAACCTGCCTCGAAACATCAGACAAGGCAATGAAATGGGCCGAGGCTCATCCTGAAATTATCTACAGGCAACCTGCCGATGTGGGTACCGGTGCCTACGGCGATGACCACCTGGCCGATGAGCTCTTCTGGGCGAAGGCAGAGAGAGCACTTGCTAAGGGGACACTTCCCGCGAATGGATTCCTGGACGGCGTTTCAGCCGTGACACCATCGTGGAACCAGTCGGCCACCCTGGGACTCATCTCGCTGGCACTCAGCAGTGATGAGGCGTTTGCCTCATTGCGTGAGTCAGCCGGATCAATGCTGGTCTCCTATGCCGACGAGCTTCTTAACAAGGCCGGCCAGTGTCCCTACCGTATCAGTCTCGATCATTTTGCCTGGGGCAGCACCTCCGATGTGGCCAACCACGCCATGATGAAGCTCATCGCCATGAGGCTGACGGGGAGCGACAGATACCTGCCGTCCATCCAGGCCGACCTGAACTGGCTTCTGGGAACGAATCCCACAGGGTATTGCTTTGTGACGGGATTCGGGACCCTCTCCCCGATGAACATTCATCACCGTCCCTCGGGCGCTGACGGTGTTCCGGAGCCTGTACCGGGATTTCTTGTGGGCGGACCGAACACGGTGGTGATGAACGACTGCCAGCCCCCCGTGTCGCGGTCGACTTTCCCTGCTAAGTCGTATACTGACGTCGAGTGCAGCTATTCCACAAATGAGATTGCAATAAACTGGAACGCACCGCTGGTATTCCTGCTCGGAGCAGCAGACAATTTGAAGCCATAATCCAGATTTGAAAAGTAAAAGCTTTCCCGGGCTGATCGATACGCGGAAATGATTAATTTTAAACGCGCTGATCATATTAATGAAGTAATGAGTACCAGGAGAGCATTTATTAAAAAGGGCGGGTTAACCGCAGGCGGACTGGCCACAGCAACTGCATTGGGTGCCGGCATTCTGCCGGGCAGCAACAGGAATTCCGGAAGGCAGGAAGGAATGAGAGGCTTCACGATCACAAAGATGTTCATTGAACCCATCAACTATGAGATGGAACCGTTCCCAATCGCTCTTGGCGTAATGACACATCTTGACAACGCACTCGTTACACTTGTTCTTGAGAATGGTATTGAAGGCTACGGGGAAGCCGCACCAATAATGACTATCAACGGTGAGAACCAGCAAACCATCCTTGGCGCCCTAAACAGCTGCCGTGAATTCATCGTCGGCCAGGATATAAACAACTACAGGGCCATTGCCTATACGCTGAAGAGCGCTTTCTGGGCACAGTCAGCCGCCAGGTGCGCCATAGAGATGGCGCTGCTTGACACATACACAAAAACCCTCGGGATTCCTTTCTACAGTTTCCTGGGAGGAACAGAAACCAGGATAGAGACTGACTATACTATAGCAATAGTTCCTGCTGATGAGGCAAAGAAACAGGCCATCAAACTCGCATCCGAGGGTTTCAGGGTCATAAAGACGAAAGTAGGAGTCAACCTGAAGGAGGATATTGACAGGGTACTTGCGATTAAGGATGGTGCCCCCGGATGCGGAATGCTGATTGATGCCAACCAGGGTTATACCCCAAAGACAGCACTGCGCTTCATCAATGAGGTGGTCGGTCACGGCATTTACCCGGTAATGTTTGAGCAACCGGTGCTGAAGACCGACCTGGCCGGGATGAAATTTGTCAGGGACAATACCGAGATCATGGTTGGCGCCGATGAATCGGTATTCACGCGTGCGGATGCAATCAATGTTGTACGAACGGGTTGTGCCGATGCAATTAACATCAAGTTGATGAAGTCCTGTATCATTGAGTCACTGGACATTGCTGCCGTTGCGCGGAGTTCCAACCTTAAACTCATGATTGGCTGCATGGTTGAGACAAACCTGGCTCTTGCATGCGCGGTTCATTTTGCTGCCGGCGTGGGAGGTTTTGATTTTATCGACCTTGATCCCTCCTTTGATGCATCAGAGTGTCCCGTAAAGGGAGGGCCTGTTTACACAGCCCCGTACTGGACGATTGGCCAGGGGGCAGGATTGGGGTTCACCGGAAGGCAATAGTGGATTTGCGATTTACGATTTGCGATTTTGGCCGTAGGCCAATAAGAATTGTAGAATGGATAACGGGAATCCATAATTCCCCGTAGGGGATAAAGCATTGTAGACGATTTAAATACACAATAATACAGTTGCCCGTTGGGCATAAAGCATTGTAAAAGATGGGAGTGATCAGGATTGAAGATATGGAGTTTTATGCCTTTCACGGGCATTATCATGAGGAGCAGATAGTCGGGAGTCACTTTCTGGTTGACGTGACCATTGAAACTGATACCGACAGGGCAGGGAAGAGCGACGAGCTGAGGGACACCCTCAACTACCAGGCAGCCTACCTGGTTGTAAAGAGGGAGATGGAGAAGACATCCAACCTGCTTGAGCATATCGCCACCCGGATCCTTGATGCCCTTTACGCTGAGCTTTCCGGCATCCGGAAAGCTACAGTCAGGGTTGCTAAGCTCAACCCCGTAATGGGTGGCAGGATCGGCAGGGTCAGCGTGGAAGTCTCGAGGTAGCACTCCATCAGGGTCCGGAGTCAGGCTCCGTCAAAAAAGTATGACGTATGCATTTCGTGCCCTATTTCCGTATATTTTTGTACGTTCCATTTTACATAGCAAATGAAAGAGGCTGAAGATATAATCAAACCGGAATCACAGCATTTTATTGAGCAAGCCATCGAAAAGGATCTGAGCGAAGGAAAGAATAGCGGACGTATTCACACCCGCTTCCCGCCCGAGCCGAACGGTTACCTGCACATCGGTCATGCAAAGGCCATCTGCCTCGACTTCGGCATGGCGGATAAATACGGCGGCAAGTGCAACCTCAGGTTTGACGACACGAATCCGACAAAGGAGGATGTTGAGTATGTCGACTCGATAAAGGAAGACATCCAGTGGCTGGGATTCACCTGGGAAGACCGCGAGTTTTATGCCTCGGACTATTTCGGCAAGCTCTGGGACTTTGCTGTATCGCTCATCAAAAGGGGACTTGCCTATGTTGATGACCAGAGTGCCGAGACCATATCAGAACAGAAAGGCACAACCACCCAGCCCGGAATGGAAAGTCCTTACCGCGACCGTACCGTGGAGGAGAATCTTGATCTCTTCTTTCGCATGAACGAGGGTGAGTTTGAAGAGGGCAGCCGCGTACTCAGAGCCCGGATTGACATGGCCTCGCCAAATATGCACATGCGTGACCCCATCATCTACCGCATACTCAAGACCCCGCATCACCGCACAGGCACGAAATGGAAGGTCTATCCCATGTACGACTTCGCCCACGGGCAGAGCGATTATTTCGAGGGCATCACCCACTCGCTCTGCACCCTTGAGTTCGAGGTTCACCGGCCGCTGTACGACTGGTTCATTGATCAGCTTAAGACAGACGACTACCGGCCCCGCCAGATCGAGTTCAACCGTCTGAACCTCACATATACTGTCATGAGCAAGCGCAAGTTGCTTGAACTTGTGAAGGACGGAGTGGTGAAGGGCTGGGATGACCCGCGCATGCCAACACTCTGCGGACTGCGGCGAAGAGGCTATACCCCGGAGTCGATCAGGCGTTTTGTTGACCTTATAGGTTACACCAAGGTCGAAGCGATAAATGATGTTTCCCTCCTCGAGTATGCCATCAGGGAAGACCTGAATAAGAGGGCTCCGCGTGTCTTCGGTGTGATCAATCCGCTAAAGGTTGTTATTACCAACTATCCTGAAGGCGCTACCGAGAATATGGAAATAACCAATAATCCCGAGGATGAGTCACAGGGAACACGCCGTGTTCCGTTCAGCAGGGAGGTTTACATAGAGCAGGAGGACTTCATGGAGAATCCTCCGCATAAGTTCTTCCGTCTTGCCCCGGGGCAGGAGGTGCGTCTCAAGGGAGCCTATATAATCAAATGTACCGGTTTGAAAAAGAACGACGCGGGTGAGATCGCAGAGGTGCAGTGCACCTATGACCCGGCGACTCGCAGCGGCGGACCGGATTCGGACCGCAAGGTCAAGGGTACACTCCACTGGGTGTCGGCTGCCCATGCACTTAATGCCGAGGTCAGGCTGTATGACAGGCTGTTCAGCGATGAAGATCCTTCTGGTCACAAGGATATTGATGCAAGGGAGTTTCTGAATCCTGGCTCACTGACAATTCTTGAGGATTGCAAAGTGGAGCCATCGCTGGCCGAGGCCAAACCCCTGGATAAGTTCCAGTTCCAGAGGATGGGGTATTTCTGCGTCGATTACGATTCAAAGAAGGGTAACCTCGTCTTCAACCGCATCGTGCAGCTGAAGGATACCTGGCAGAAGGTCAACAAATAATTTCTGCCCGTTTGTCTGATTCTTTATGTTCCCTGATTCTCCCTGAAGGGAATAATTGCCGGCTTAGCGGCTGCTGGCATTACAGAAGCCGATCAGGTCAATCAGATCATCCGCTGATTTGAAGTCTGTACCATTCTTGCTGATATAGCTCTCCAGCTCTTTCTTCATTGACGGAAAGAGTTTCAGGAACTGTTTCCTGTTCATCACCTGGTGCATCTGTCCGTCGATTCTTACAAGGAATTCCGAATCATCGACCACCTTGAAATTATCCGGTATCTTCAGAACGATTGCCCCTTCCTGCCCGAAGATTGTAGTGATATGAGTCACTCCGGCAGTGCTGGTTTTTGAGCCGTAGGCAAGGGTGCTTCCGGTGTTTTCAAGGCGGGCCTTGTGGTCAATGAACAGTGCAACAGGTGCATTAACCAGCAGCTCGTGGAATCCTTTTTCAGCCGGGACGAAGATTCTTTCTCCCATGAAAATCGTGTCCACTGCCTGGTGATCCTTAAAGAGGAACAACTGATTGTTCCTCAGAACTACCATCTGCTGTTCAGTCTTCTCATAGTTCATTGTGGCCTCGTAAGACTGGCCGGTCTTCAGCTTAACAACCGATTGCTCAAATGCAGGAAAGACGAGGTTCTCAAGGTTGTCCGTTTCAACTGTCTGTGCAGTAGCTGCCTGAGTTACTGCCAATACACAGATACTGATCATTAATTGTCTCATTCTTTTCATTGACTCCTTTTCTTTGCGGGTTGATAAACAAAGCTACAATATCCTTGCCATAAAAATCAGGTATTGATCTCTTTTCGCAACTGACAACGATCCGTACACCTTAAAAAAGGTGATGATTACAGTATAACTGGAATTTTTTTTATATTTGCAGCCTCATTTAACTGTCCCGTGGTGTAATTGGCAACACGTCTGATTCTGGATCAGAAGAGTTCAGGTTCGAGACCTGACGGGACAACAAGATTATCAGATACTTGAACACCTCCC
>DHGW01000061.1 GCA_002402965.1 Bacteroidales bacterium UBA4788 | reverse complement strand
CCGACAGGTCCTTCGGAATGTTGATTACCAGGTCAACTACCCGCTGCCTGATAAGCTCAACGGTGTTGGGCGTCGCCTGTTCGTCGGGCCAGTATGCCACCTTCACCGCCACCCCTGCATTGGAGAGAAACTGCTGAGTGCCCCGTGTGGCAAAAAGCGTATAACCCCGCCGCTCCAGCAACCTCACCGCCTCAAGCAGGTCAGCCTTCGACTTGGCAGGTCCCGATGAGATAAGCACCGCCTTCACCGGCATGCGGTAACCCACTGAATACATCGCTTTGAGCAATGCCTCATAGAAACTGTCGCCTATACACCCCACCTCCCCGGTCGATGCCATATCCACACCCAGCACCGGGTCAGCCTTCGCCAGTCGCGAGAAGCTGAACTGCGATGCCTTTACCCCGACATAATCGAGATCGAAAACCGACTTGTGAGGCTTCTCCCACTGCACCCCGAGCATGACCCTGGTTGCCAGCTCTATCAGGTTGGTCTTGAGTACCTTGGAAACAAATGGCATGCTTCGGCTGGCACGCAGGTTGCACTCAATGACCTTTATGTCATTGTCACGGGCCAGGAACTGTATGTTAAACGGTCCTGAAATATTCAGCTCACGGGCTATCTCACGGGTAATACGCTTGATCCGGCGCACCGTCTCAAAGTAAATCTTCTGAGGGGGGAAGACTATTGTTGCATCGCCAGAGTGCACCCCGGCATACTCCACATGCTCGCTGATGGCATAGGCTACAATCTCGCCGCCCGAAGCAACTGCGTCGATCTCAATCTCCTTGGCATACTCGATAAACTCAGACACCACCACAGGGTGCTCTTTGGAGACGCTGACTGCAAGCTCCAGAAAATGTACCAGTTCGGTACTGTTGGAGACCACGTTCATCGCGGCGCCTGAAAGCACATACGAAGGACGTATCAGTACAGGGAACCCGATATCCTCAATGAACCGGTCAATCTCCTCAAAGCTGCGCAGCTCCCTCCATCGCGGCTGGTCAACTCCAAGCGTGTCGCACATCGACGAGAACTTATGACGGTCCTCAGCTCTGTCAATGGATTCGGGGGGTGTACCGAGGATCGGAACCCCCTGCCTGTGCAGCCTCATTGCCAGGTTATTGGGTATCTGGCCACCCATAGATAGAATAACCCCGCGCGGCGTCTCAAGGTCAATTATATCCATCACCCTCTCAAACGACAGCTCGTCGAAGTAAAGCCTGTCGCACATGTCATAGTCAGTGCTGACGGTCTCAGGGTTGTAGTTGATCATCACCCCGCGAAAGCCCTCTCTTCTTATTGTGTTGATTGCGTTGACCGAGCACCAGTCGAACTCCACGCTTGACCCGATGCGATAGGCGCCGGAGCCCAGCACAATTACAGACCGCTTGTCGTTCTCATACCATATGTCATGCTCCATCCCGCTGTAGGTGAGATAGAGGTAGTTGGTGACGGCAGGATACTCAGCCGCCAGGGTGTCAATCTGTTTCACATACGGCACAATGCCACGGCTTTTCCTGTGACGACGCACGGTGAGCATTGCCTCGTTTATGGAACGATTGTCAGACTTCATCACATGCCGTGCTATCTGGAAATCACTGAACCCATTGATCTTGGCATGAAGCAATTCCCTGTCAGGCAGGCTCTCCAGGGAATCATATCCCTCGAGCTGTTTCTTGATGTTACTGATATTCTTAAGCTTATACAGGAACCAGCGGTCAATTTTAGTCAGTTCCCATATCCTGTCCACGTCAAATTCCTTTTCCAATGCCTCGGCAATGGAGAAAATGCGCATGTCAGTCGGCTGCGACAGCTCCTTTTCGATGTCGCTGAAGCTCAGGTTACGGTTGCTGACGAAGCCGTGCATGCCAAGGCCGATCATTCTGAGTCCCTTCTGTATCGCCTCCTCGAAGGTTCGTCCGATGGCCATGATCTCACCCACGCTCTTCATGCTGCTTCCGATCTCATGGGCAACGCCCTGAAACTTGTTGAGGTCCCAGCGTGGGATCTTGCAGACGATATAGTCCAGTGCCGGCTCGAAGCAGGCGGTAGTCGATTTGGTGACTGAATTCTTCAGCTGGTGGAGGCCATAGCCCAGTGCCAGCTTTGCCGCCACGAATGCCAGGGGATAGCCCGTGGCCTTCGAAGCCAGTGCACTGGAGCGCGAGAGACGGGCATTAACTTCTATGACACGATAGTCCTCGGAGTTGGGATCGAGGGCATACTGGACGTTGCATTCACCAATGATGCCCACATGGCGGATGATTTTTATTGAAAGTTCCCTGAGTTTGTGATATTCGCTGTTTGTGAGCGTCTGTGAGGGAGCTACCACGATGCTCTCGCCGGTGTGTATCCCGAGCGGATCGAAATTCTCCATGTTGCAGACGGTGATGCAGTTGTCGAACCTGTCGCGCACAACCTCATACTCAACCTCTTTCCATCCCTTGAGCGACTCCTCCACGAGGATCTGGTCTGAGTATGAGAATGCGCGGGCAGCAAGGGTCTTAAGCTCTTCGATATTAGTGCAGAATCCGCTGCCCTGACCGCCCAGGGTGTATGCAGCCCTGATGATGATTGGAAATCCCAGTCCCTGTGCTGCCCCAAGTGCATCCTCCACAGTGGTGACAGCCACGCTGCGCGGTGTTCTCACACTGATCTCGTCGAGTTTCTTTACGAAGAGCTCGCGATCCTCGGTGTTCATTATTGCCTCCACCGGGGTGCCAAGCACCTTCACCCCGTGTTTTTCAAACACTCCGCTGCGATAAAGGGCTGTTCCGCAGTTGAGAGCGGTCTGGCCGCCGAATGACAGCAGTATCCCGTCAGGCTTCTCCCGCTCGATGACCCTTTCAACGAACTTTGGCGTTACCGGCAGAAAGTAGATCTTGTCGGCGATCCTTTCCGAAGTCTGCACGGTGGCAATGTTCGGATTGATAAGCACAGTGAAGATCCCTTCTTCGCGAAGAGCCTTAAGAGCCTGAGAACCAGAGTAATCGAATTCACCTGCCTCGCCGATTTTAAGGGCTCCCGAACCGAGCAGCAGCACCTTCTTTATTTCATCCTTCATCTTTCCCGTTTGGGCTGTAAAAATACAACAAAATTGCAGTGGTGACCATAACGGTTATGAAGGCAGCGACAGTAGCCTCCTGCAGTTGCATCATGACGCTGACCGCCAGGGAAGGTTGACTGATGTTCAAATGTTTATTGTCTATTATTAAAAAATAATCATTGGTCAATATGGATGTAACATACGACTGTTCACTACGTTTACTTATTGAAATATTTAAGCAGGTTCCATTTAACAAATTCGGTTTATGAAGAACGACATCCGGTATGCCATGAGACACCTTATCCTGTTTTTCATGCTTATTTCTCCTGCCCTCTGGACGGTATCAGGTCAGTCTTCCACGGGAGTACTCAAGATTTTCTCAGATAATCCCCTTGTAGTTTATGTAGATGAGACTCATTTCCCGCAGTACGGTGAGATAAGGCTTGTGCCGGGGACCCACTGGGTCAAAGCCATAAACGGCGAAGGCATAAGGATTTACAGCCGGATTGTCACTGTAAAGGCAGGTGAAGTAACATCAGTTCTCATAGAAGCGCCTGTTAGCCAGGCTGTTCAGTCTCAGCCGGGGCCATCTCAATCTGCCCGGGCAGAGCCTTCCGGAACTGCACAGGGTGTGATATACGGACAGCCTGCAACAGTCGCCCGGCACGAACAGCCTGCGACTGACTCCAGCGCAGATCATGCCAGTGCGGAGCCTGAAGCCGGGGTTGCCCCAAAGCAGACAATTGATATTGGCCAGGTTAGAGGCAGGCTTCCTGCTGACATGAGCGGAGCCTTCGGGCTGTCATTCGGAATGAGCATGAAGGATGTGGATCTGGTGATGTCTCCGAAGGCTGCACAGGCCCAGAGGAACAGCGGCTACAGCGTGTATGCCATCCCGATGGGATCATCCTTTTACCTGGTCGAGTGCAGGTTTATTGACCAGAAACTGTTCCAGATCATCGTCGGGTATGTAACAACCTCTGCCAGCAACACAAAACTTAAACTGAACAAGGGCGAAGTTCCCGTTCCGGAGTTCAACCAGATGCTGAATGACGTAACTGCAATTTATGGTTCACCAGCCGCTGCAGAAAAAATTTTCCTTTCCGGGTACAGTGAAGATGACGGGCGTCTCCTTGAGGCACTAAGGAAGAAAAAGGCCCTGATGCTTTATACCTGGACCGATCCTGCTACGGGCAATAATATAATGGTAGGGCTGGGATACACAACCGCCCCCCTGGCTGCCACAATATATACAAGTGGACCAATGAGTGCCGAGGCTGCTGCCCGAAAGCTGAAACTGCATGCTTATGAATATCATAAATCATTCAAGGATAACTATTTTTCTAATTAGCCCCAAACACAAAACTGCTTATGAAAACTTTTCTATTGACCTCGTTGCTGATGCTGTTCAGCATTTCAGCCGCCTTTACCCAGAATACGGGAACTCTTAAGGTCTTCTCGGAAGATCCTGTTGTAGTATATGTCGATGAGATTCTTTATCCGGCCTATGATGCAATTACTCTGGCTGCCGGGACACATTATGTCAAGGCTCTGAACAGGGACGGAGCAAAGGTTTACAGCAATATCGTATCAATAACTTCCGGAGAGGTGACTACTCTTCTGATCGATCCGGCCGGAACTGCTGCTCAGCCTGCGGCTGCAACCGGGAATCAGCCGGTAACACAGGGAGCCGTTGCATCTCCGCAGGGAACAGGTACTCTGAATATATTTTCCGAGTTCACCGGAACTACAGTATTCATTGATGAAAAAAGGATGGGAGATGACGTAAAGATTGTCAATTCAATTCCTGCAGGCAACCATTACCTTAAGGTGATGAAAGACGGAGTGAGCATCTTCGGTGAACTGGTCGCCATCAACCCCGGACAAACTACCACGGTGCTTGTGAAAAACGATGGTCAGGTTGCAGAGAAGATTATGGAGAGCAAGACCAAAGAGCGTGAAGAATACCAGTCAAGAAAAGTCGATGTAATATTCTCAACCAATTCTGTGAGCACCACCCAGGGTGCAAGCACGCTATTTCCGGGTTATTACGGTTATTACGGGTACTCTTCATCGGTAACCAATACCTCGCAGGTTTCTGACTTCAAGGTTATCCAGGGCGGAGTCAAGGAGATAGGCGACCTGGGTCTTGCAAATCTGGTGGAAAACCAGAATGTGATTAATAAATATGCAAGCATAAACAGGTCAGTGACAAGACAGATGAATGTAGGCCTGGGAATGTTTCTTGGCGCCCTGCTGATCGGTGGGCCTGTTCTGGTTGATATTCTTGTTGAAAAACCGTTCCTTCATCCTGACGGAACAACTGCACCGGATTGGGAGATTGGAGTGGCTACGGCCGGCATCGTATCCGGAACAATCGGATACGCGCTCGTAATGGGTGCGGACAAAAAGTACCCAAGGCATTACTACAGCGTGGATGAGGCAGCGAAGGATGCCCAGGAACATAACAGGAAACTGAAGGAGAAACTGGGCCTTCCAGAGGGCTACGATGTGAAGTAGCGGAAAATTAATATACCCCCCGGACACAAGGGCGACTCATTCAAGAGATGAGCACCCTATTTTTTTGCCAAAAATTTATTGCCGTTTCGCTTGCATGAATAAAAAATGTATAAATTTGCACTCAAGATGAATAAAAATACAATATGAACAGAGCATCACGACTGGCCCTGATAGAGCAGCTTGTCAGGGAGAATGTCATTGTATCGCAGGAGGAACTGCTCACGATGATGGAGGGCAAAGGGATGAAGTGTACGCAGGCGACACTCTCCCGCGATTTAAGGCAGATGGGAATCAGCAGGGGATTTGATGGCAGCGGAGGGTACCGGTACCTGCATCCGTCCGGGAAGGATGGGGTCACGGAAGCACTTCCGGGAAGTGAAACTGCGGCAATCACCGGCATGACGTGGGCAAGGGGACTGTTGCTGATCAGCACCCCACCGGGATTCGCCTCCGCGGTTGCCATCAGGATCGACCGTGCCGGCCGTTACGAGATAGCAGGAACGGTTGCCGGCGATGACACAATCCTGCTGATACCGCGTGACAACATCAGCAACGAGTCAGTTGAAGAATGCCTCAGAACAATTTTCCACTCAGATAACAAATAACTATAAACCAAGATGAAAAAAGTAATGTTAGCATATTCCGGCGGTCTTGACACCTCCGTGATACTTAAATGGTTAATAAACAAAGGTTACGAGGTTATTGCCTACGTGGCCGATGTGGGTCAGAACGACGATTTCGATGCAGTCCGCGAAAAGGCCCTGACCATCGGTGCGGCATCGGTTATAATCGAGGACCTGAAGAGGGAGTTCGTGACGGATTACATCTTCCAGGCGGTGAAGGCAAATGCTGTCTATGAGGACCGTTATCTCCTGGGGACGGCGCTTGCCCGTCCGCTCATTGCCAAAAAGCAGATCGAAGCGGCAATTGAATACGGTGCAGATTATGTCGCACATGGTGCAACGGGCAAGGGTAATGACCAGGTACGCTTCGAGCTGGCCTATTATGCACTCAAGCCTGATATCAAGGTGATCTCGCCATGGAAGGATGCTGAGTTCCTCTCGCAGTTCCAGGGCAGGTCGGATATGATCAGGTACGCCGCCGGCCACCGTATCCCGGTAAAGGCCTCCATCTCCAAGCCCTACAGCGAGGATGACAACCTGA
>DHGW01000064.1:3493-5504 GCA_002402965.1 Bacteroidales bacterium UBA4788 | reverse complement strand
GGAATAAGGTGCCTGCCGATGTAAGACTTATAGAAGCAAATGATCTCAAGATCGATGAGGCTTTCCTGACAGGGGAATCAGAGGGTATCATGAAGATGACTGATCCGCTTCAGGGTGAGCTGGTGGTCGGAGACCGCAAGAACATGTCATATGCCGGTTCAACAATACTCTACGGACGGGGCGCAGGAGTTGTCACCGCAACAGCACTCTACACTGAAATAGGCAAGATTGCCGGAACTATTAAAACGACAGTCTCCTTTAAGCCCCCGTTGGTAATAAGGATGGAAAAATTCGCCAAGCAGGTAGCCTATATCATAATGGTTGTGGTGGTTGTACTTGGACTGGTTGCCGCACTTCAGGGGATGCCGCTGCATGACATATTCTTCCTCTCTGTGGCCCTGGCCGTCTCCGCAATTCCTGAAGGCCTTCCGGTTGCCATCACCGTAGCCCTTTCAATTTCAACCTCCAGGATGGCTAAGAAGAATGTGATCGTAAGAAAGCTTGCCGCCGTAGAAGGATTGGGCAGCTGCACCATGATAGCCAGTGACAAGACCGGAACACTAACAATGAACAGCCAGACGGTCAAGAAGGTCATTCTTGCCACAGGACAAAAGATGGATGTAACGGGGGAGGGGTACAATGATTCCGGTGAAATTGTCCCTTATGACGGGGCAGACTTCAGTCCGCACCGCCATGATATGAATGCGTTTGTGACAGCATCGGTGCTATGCAATGAGTCGGAGCTGGAAAAGAGGAACGGTAACTGGGTAAAGAGCGGCGACTCGGTTGACGTCGCATTTCTCGCCCTGTCTTACAAGAATGGCATGAACCCTGCGGTGATAAAGTCTACCCATAAAATAGTTGCCGAACTTCCGTTTGAATCAGAAAGGAAATTTGCAGCCACCTTCTACGAGGAGGACGGGAAGATTTTTGTGGCAATCAAAGGCGCGCAGGAGACTCTTCTTCCGCTGTGTGTCTGTTCAGACGGTAAAAAGAATAACCCGGCACTTAAAAAGCAACTGGAAGAGGATGCTGTCTATCTGACCTCTGATGGATACAGGGTCATAGCAGTTGCTACAGCCGAGGTTGAAAGAGCAGACAAGTATACTGATGAGTCGATTAAAGACCTTTATTTTCTCGGCCTGGCGGGGTTGAAGGACCCGCTGCGTCCGGAGGCTTACGAATCTGTCAGGAGCTGTCTCAGGGCAGGAGTGAAGGTATCTATGGTAACGGGTGACCATCCGCTTACCGCACTCTCAATAGCAAAGGATCTGGGCATAGCCGAGTCAATGGAAAATGTTATTACCGGTGTTGAGGTGCAGGACCTCTCCGAGGGGGAGTATTCCCCGCTTGCCTCAGTCATAGGGAACAAGACTGTGTTTGCCCGAGTCAGTCCGCTGCAGAAGATGCAGATAGTTGAAGCGCTCAGCGAGAACGGCCACCTGGTGGCAGTGACAGGTGACGGCGTCAATGATGTTCCGGCACTTAAGAAGGCCAATATCGGCATAGCCATGGGAAGCGGAACGGACCTGGCCAAGGAGACTGCCGAGATAATTATTACGGATGACAATTTCAAGAGCATAGAAGAGGGAATAGAGGGCGGGCGGCATGCCTACGACAATATCAGGAAGGTGACTTACCTGCTTATTTCGACCGGCGCTGCAGAAATACTGCTCTTTCTCCTGTCGCTGTTCACTAATCAGCCTCTGCCGCTGACAGCAGTGCAGCTTCTCTGGCTGAACCTCGTCACCAACGGCATACAGGATGTGGCCCTGGCCTTTGAGGGACCGGAGAAGGACCTGATGAAACGAAAACCCAGAAGTCCAAAGGAGGGGATTTTCAACAGGCAGATGATCCAGCAGACGTTGCTTTCGGGTATCACAATGGGACTCCTCGCATTCGGGCTCTTCTCATACACCCTGAATACCCTTGGCTTCTCGGAGCTGCACAGCCGCTCACTGGCATTTACACTGATGGTTCTTCTTGAGAACGTGCATGTGTTCAACTGCCG
>DHGW01000064.1:2636-3427 GCA_002402965.1 Bacteroidales bacterium UBA4788 | reverse complement strand
CTGGGTGAATGGTGGTACATCCTGCCCATTGCGCTCGTTTTACTTGTAGTGATGGAGATCTTCAAAATTGTGAAAAGAAGATTCATCAATGAGGGCTGATGATCAGCAACTTTATTTTATCGCGATCATTCCTCACAGAGAGTTAAGGGATGAGATCAGGGCGGTCAAGGAACGAATGAGGGATCAGTACGGAGCCGGGCATGCCCTGAAATCACCAGCTCATATTACCCTCCAGAGACCTTTTAAAAGGCTGCCTTCAGAGGAACGGCGAATGTGCGATGCCCTTGCAGGATTTGCCGTAAAAGAGAAACCCTTCACTGTGGAACTGAATGGTTACGGCGCCTTTGTCCCGAGAGTGATTTTCATAAAGATCGTGGAGCCCGGCCCGGTAAAGTCGTTACACGGGCGCCTCAGGGAGGTGTTGCTGACAGATTTGGGCTTTGGCCCGGATGAGATAATGAATGATCTGAAACCCCACATAACCGTGGCTACGCGAGACCTTGTCAAAACTGAGTTCAGCGATGCCTGGCAGGAGATGAAGGATGAAGAGTTTGTATCGTCATTTGAAGTGCGAAGTATTTATCTGTTAAGACATAATGGCCGCAGCTGGGATATTCATGAAGAATTCCCCTTTGGAGAGATATGAGGCGCAGGAAATTCATATCGGGTGGTGTTCTTGCTGCCTCCGGATGGATGGCGGCGGGAGGTCTGAACCTATTTGCCGTTTCGCCGGCAGGGAGCGAAACCATATCAGGCAAGAGCGGCCTTTACGAGTTGTTCAGGGATCCCGC
>DHGW01000064.1:0-2609 GCA_002402965.1 Bacteroidales bacterium UBA4788 | reverse complement strand
CTGCTCAAGGAAGCAGGGATTGGCGGCGTTGAGATCAACCCTGTACAGTTCCCGTCGCGATCTGAGGGCGATGACCCCGGAATTCCGTCACTCACCTGGCTGAGTGATGAGTGGACGGGGATGCTCAGAGTTGTGTTTGACGAGGCGAAGTCGCTGGGTATGACCTGTGACCTGATCGTTGGCTCGGGGTGGCCTTTCGGGTCAGAGGATCTCAGGCAAGAGGAGCGCTCACGTATCGTGGCTGTGGCCGTCAAAAAACTCACCGGTCCTTCAGACTTTTCCATCTCAAGGGATGAGATCATTGCCGAGGCTGACCCTGCCGTCAGCTCTCCATGGTCCGGACGCACCGCCAGGCTGCTCTCACTGTCGCTGGTGCCGGACACGTTGACCGACGCCGGCCAGATAACAGATCTCTCAGACAGAACGGACAGTGAATATATCAACCTCTTCATACCGGAGGGCAGCCATGCCCTGTATGCGCTTGTTGAGGTCATCGGCTTCATGGAGGTCATCAACGGCGCTCCCGGAGCCAGCGGGCCTGTGCTGGATCATTTCAGCAAAGCATCAGTAATGAGGTATCTTGAGCGGATGTCTGATACTGTTGAAGCAGGAACGGGCCCGCTGTCGCAACACCTCCGCGCCCTGTTCACCGACAGCATGGAGCTTGAGGGTGCAAACTGGACTGCTGACATGAGAAGCGAGTTTATCAGCAGGAGGGGGTATGATATCTTTCCTTTCCTTCCTTTCGTGTTGTTTCGGACCGGGGCCATGGGCAATGTGACGGACCAGGGGTATGGTGTTACCCTGGGCAGGGCCTTTGAGGAAATGATAAGGCGGATGAGGTATGATTTCGAGACCGCAAAGGCAGAGTTGCTGGAAGAGAGATTCATCGGGACATTTGCTGCCTGGTGCAGTGGCCTGGGTGTCAGATCGCGCATGCAGGCATACGGACGCGGCTTCTTCCCGCTTGAGAGCAGCATGGCCGTTGACATACCTGAGGGAGAGTCATGGACCATGAACTGGCTTAAGCACCGCATAGGAGAGGAGATGCCTGAGAGTGATTACCGGAGGGGCAGGGCCTACACTATGATCAATAAATACGTCTCATCAGCAGCCCGTCTGGGCGGAAAAAGAGTGGTAAGCTGCGAGGAGATGACAGACACCTACACTGTTTTCAACACATCGCTCGAGAACCTGAAGATCGGAAGCGATCAGAGCATAATATCAGGAATAACCCACTCCGTTTTCCACGGGTACAATTACTCTCCGCCGGAGGCTCCCTATCCCGGCTGGATAAGGTATGGCGCCTGGTATAATGAGAAGAACAACTGGTGGCCACATCTGCATCTGCTGAATGAGTACAAGGGGCGGTTGTCATCCATTTTTCAGCACTGTGACATGTATGCAGACATAGCAATATTGCCTCCCACAGCTGACATGTGGAGTCTCATCGGCATGCAGAATGAACCTTTTCCCTCGGTTTTGCACGCTGACTACCTCTCCCTGGTCTGGGAAGCTATTGTCAAAAACGGCAACGGCTGCGACTATGTTTCAGAACGGATATTAGGAGAGGCGGAGATTGAAAGAGGTTATATCCGATACGGTGCGAGAAAATACCACACGCTTTTCCTGGTTCAGGTCGAAAGCCTGGATCCTGAAACTGCCCGCAAGCTTCTCCGGTTCGTGCGGTCAGGAGGCCGGGTCTTTTGTATCGAAGCATTCCCGTCAAAATCTGCGGGCTGGCTTAACCACCAGAACCGCGACAGGGAGACAGCTGTTATTATTCAAAAGATGAAAGTGTATCCGCACAGGTTTATATTGCTTAGAAAACCTGAAAATGACTTCATAGGGTGGTACAGGACAGTTCAGGAACGGTACCGGATATTGCCATATATCAGAATTGAAAACCCTGATCCCTATTTAATGCAGACCAGGTACTGCGCTGATGACGGTTCGGAATACATCTTCATCATCAACTCTCACTTGCATGATTCCCATACTACAAGAGTTATTTTTGGAGCGAATGTCTCGCGCAGAAAGCATTGTTCGGTCTGGGATCCGGAGAGTGGCGGACGCCTGAGGGCGAATCCTGACAAGGAGGGAGGTATCAGCCTTGACCTCGGTCCGGCCGAATCAATACTTTTTGTTTTTGACCATGAAAAAGTAACTGAGGAATGGCAGCCTCTGCCGACGGCAGGTACGGACACCCGTTTGATTACCGACGGCTGGAAGGCCGAATTCAGGCATTGCCGGGACGGCTCGGTAAAGGAGGTTGCGATGGAGCAACTTACTGACCTGAGGGAAATGGAGGATTTTATCCATTTTTCAGGGACAGTAATTTACCGTGGTATTATCAGGACTGAGGATTCGGGTGGCTTCGCTGTTAACCTCGGAAAGGTCTATGGTACCAGCGAACTGAGGATAAACGGTAAAAGCTGCGGTGTAAAATGGTACGGCCGCAGGATCTGGGACATCACGAAGTTTGTCAGGCCGGGCGAAAACCTGATTGAGGTGGAGGTCACCACCTCTATGGGCAACTATATGAAATCACTTACTGACAATCCGACGGCTCAGTACTGGACCAATGAGGGCAGAAAGATCCAGCCCCT
>DHGW01000070.1:84690-90036 GCA_002402965.1 Bacteroidales bacterium UBA4788 | reverse complement strand
GGCCGTAGGCCATTCAGCATTGTAGCATATGGCTAACGCCTCACCACCTTCCTCACCGATGACACCCTCCCTGCGGTGACCCTGACATAATAAGCCCCTGTGGGCAGGTCACCACCTTCCAGTGTAACCTCGCTCATGCCAGCCGGAATCGCCATCGTGCGAATCCTGGCCCCGTCAACCGAGAAGAGCTCCAGGGTATACGGTCTGAACCCGCCTTCACCATTGAACCTTACGGTTGCCCGCTCTGAGAACGGGTTGGGCCAGATTTCAAATAGTACACCTTCGCCTTCACCGGCAACTGCATCCTCCACTCCAAGGAGGAATGACGGCCTCGCCACCTGCTTAGACGTGTAGATACGATATTCGCCCTGCATAAGGGAAATGGGTGTGTTCTGGCTTGCAGTGCTGACATCAAGAGCCGTTCCCCTGAAGAACTCATACCAGGTGCCAGTGCGGGTGAAGTTGGGTGCGATCTCGCGGGGATAGATATCAAAATTACCAAGCACCACAACATCCATGTCGGCATGCTGCATATTGAGCCTCTTGGTCTCACCCGACTCGAAGAGGCTGAAATTATCCGATGAGAAGGCAGGCTGGCTCTTCTTCAGTTCAGCAAGGGCTGAGAAATTGTCATAGAGATTTCTTCTGGCCGCAACACTGTAATAATCCCACCTGATTGGTTTGGGCCCTAACGGATCGTTATTGTAGTTTTTGGCATAGTCATATCCCAGTTCCTGAAACTGCCAGAGCATCTTCGGCCCGGGCATCAACATGAAGAAGGTGCCGGTTAGTTTTATTCTTTTAAGCGCAGTGTTAAGTTCCTTGATATTGTAAGCACCCACAGCCTGTCCCTCCGTGAGATTGAGAGACATGATCCTCTCCTCATCGTGACTTTCCATATAATCAACGAACCCGGGAACACTCCATCCCCTGTTTTTCCATGAGGCATCGAATAAGGACATGTTCCAGTCTTCGCGGCTGGTTGAGGCTGCCTGGTAACGGAATTTAGCCGTTCCCCAGAGAAGGAATCCGTTAGCTGCCAGCTCCTTTTCCTCGTCGTTGTAAGCAAAGTGTTCCAGTATCAAAATGGCGTCCGGCCTGTAAGACCATATCCTGGCACCGATTCTGTTCAGTATGGCGATTCTGGAGGCGTCATAGGACGATACTCCGGAATCGTTGCTGCTGGGCTTGTTTGTAAATCCTTTGGTGAAGTCGAAACGAAATCCGTCAAACCGGAACTCATTTATCCAGTAATAGCATACGCTGTCAACGAAAGCTTTTGTGAATGAACTTTCATGATTGAAATCTGAGCCTCCGAAGCTGTAGTAATGAGGTGTCGTTACGTTGAACCACGGATTGTCTGATGCCGGCTGGTTGTTGGTGCTGTTCCAGTAGAGCCTGACAAGCGGGTTGGAGTTGTATGAATGGTTGAATACGATGTCGAGCAGCACTGCCATACCCCGGCTGTGACATGAGTCAATCAGTTCCTTCAGATCGTTGGAAGTGCCGTAATACTTGTCAACCGCAAAATACATCGAAGGGTTGTACCCCCAACTGCTGTTGCCCTCGAACTCATTCACCGGCATTAGTTCGATGGCATTCACACCAAGCCTCTTCAGGTAGTCAAGTGTGTCACGTATCGTTTTGAAGTGGTGAGTCTCAACAAAATCGCGCACCAGCATCTCATAAATGATCAGAGTGTCTGCTGACGGCGGGGTGAAGCTGTTATTCTTCCACACGTATGCCGGCGGCCTGGTCTGAAAAACTGAAACAAGGTTATCGGCCTTGCCTTCCGGGTAGGGCTTCAGGTCAGGGTAAGTGAAGGCATCAATATACTTATCGTTCCAGGGATCGAGCACCTTGGTGCTGTAGGGATCCGGGATGCGGAGCGACTCATCAATCAGGTATTGAAAACCGTACTCTTCCGTGGGATCGAGTCCTGATAATTCCATCCAGTACCACTCCCCGTCAGGGCTCCTCTTCATGAATCCCTCGCTGCTGTGGATCCAGTTGTTGAAGTCGCCCATTACAAACACACTGCTCTTGAAAGGCGCATAGAGCAGGAATGCTGCAGAATTGTCTCCCGTGATGTTCACCCCGGGTTTCAGTCCTGCCGGTACGGCTGCGGTCACAGGCGCAGTCCGTATGAAATAGTATACGGAATCTGCTTTCAGGACACTGTTACTCCATGCCTTTACCAGCAGTTTGAAGCTGCCTGATCCGGTAGCGGTTACCGTGTGGCTCAGTGTAGCCTCGGTAACCTTCTTAAGGCGAGTTCCATTCTGGTAAAGAATTATTGAATCGCACACCGAAGCAGCAGCCTCGACAGGTATCACCTGACCTGCATTCACCAGCGAGCTGTACTGGGCGGGCTGAGAGAGCAGGAGTTCAAATGAAGCCTGCTCGCTTACGTTATAGAATATATCAGCGCCACCCACATCGCGGCCGGTCCGTGAAGCATTACCGTTACGGAACACAAAGGCCATTTTCAATATTGTTTCCGATTCCGGGACACCATAAAATTCCCTTATTGAAGGCGATATGGTCAGCGTATAGCTATTTGCATCCTCTCTTGTCAGTTTTACCTTGTCCGGTGGAGGGACCGTAGTACTCCAGGTTCCTGAAACGACATACTTCCAGTCTGACTGGCTTGTACTCAGGTTCGTTATGACGCCGGTATGAGCGTAAACGTCGTCACCAGTGTAGTCTTTCATTCCCATATCGCCCTGGTCTGCATGGAAGGTTATGACCACGGGGCCTGACGACACCGGGAACACAGGATCTGCAGTCACAACCTGGGCTGATGCCGCGAGGCTCCATCCCGCGAGGATAAATATCAGTACCGGAAGTTTCACTTTCATTGTTTCTGATTGATAGTGTGAATGTTCATAAATATAATCAAAAACCTCTTCTTGTCACAGAAGAGGTTTTTGATTTTAAGGAACGCTACGGCTAATGCCGCAATATGGGGGCTATTGTGCTCAATTCTTCGTCACGGTTGCCACCCGGGTCCAGGGATTCAGAGTGACAGTATAATTACCTGCCTCTGCAACCGGGATGTTATCACCACCGTTGGTCAGGGCAGTCAGGCTGCCACCAAGGTTGTAATCCCATCCGTCGTTGGCTCTGAACTTGAACGCTGCGGCAGTAAGGTCCAGAGTGACGGTAAAGCGTCCGTTAACTGCATCCCATGTCATGTTTGTATCATCAGACCAGCCTCCCGGTGTTGCATCACCAATGAGACCCCATCTGTCTGCCCTGTAGGTATATGCATTCGGATGGCTCAGATCGAGAGTGAGGGCATAGTCGGCCTCAACTGTAGTTGCAATGTTGTCGCCACCGGCAACAAGATAGAGACTTCCGGCAGGAGCACCGTAGTTGTAACCCCAATCATTGTTTGCCCGGAATTTCCAGCCGCCCGCGGTCATATGTACCCCGCCTTTCCAGATTAGTAAGGCAGGATCATATGTAAGTGGTAACTGTGAGCCCCAGCCTGTCAAATCACCTATGACACCCCAGGCGGTCGGTACAACCGAATAGGTCATGTTAGTGATATTGGCCTTTATTTTCAGGTAACCTGCCGGAGCGTTTATGTCGCTGCCCGGATTTGTAAGCGCACCTGCTCCATTGTCGCCAAAGGTATGTGCATTATCCCAGCTATGGTCAGTGGTAAGCTTGAACGCACCTGCTGCGGGGAAGTAAACATACCCTTCGGCCTCTGGATTTGTGGCTGTGGAGATGATAAACTTGGCGTTGTCACTGTTATCCCATCCATTGTAGGAACCAACTACCCAGAACTTGTTTATGTCTGCCAGCGTGGTGAATGCAACATCACTTCCGTAAACTGTACCCTTGCTGTTTGTTGCATAGGCACGCACATGGTACTGAGTGTTTAAAGTAAGACCTGTAAGGTTGCTGACAAAGGCACCGGTACCGGTTCCTCCCGCAATTACATTGTCGTTTATATCGGGATCCGGGTCAGTGCTCCAGCAGAGGCCTTTCGCAGTGATGGTGCCTCCTCCGTCATATGTGGCATTGCCACCTGACACTGCTGAAATCTTGGTTATCTCCGTTACCGCAGCAGTTGTCACCGTGGGGAAGTCGATCTCAGTCTTGAAAGAGACGGTAGGACCATAACCTGTTCCTGCACTGTTGGTCGCATAGGCCCTCACAAAATAGGTCTTGTTTCCGAGAAGGCCGGTGAGTGAGCTTGTGAACGCACCCACATCTTCGCCGTCAGCTGTTTTGCTATCGGCAATTGTAGGAGGATCAACGAGACCCCAGCATACACCACGGGCAGTGACATCTGCTCCGCCAGCTACGGTTACGGTACCTCCGCTTTTGGCCGAGTTACCGGTTATTTCGGTTACAGTAACCGTTGTAAGAGTTGGCACAACAGGCTTGGTTGTAAAAGTGAGTTCCTCACCGTAAACGGTTCCGGCAGGACCGGTAGCATAGGCACGCGCAAAATACGGAGTGGCATAAGCCAGCCCTGTCAGAGGAACGTGATATGCAGCCGTCGTTGCAACGCCGGTAAAGGCAGTCTTTGACTTGGCTATCGTGGGGTTGGCCGCGATATCGTAGCAGACACCCTTCTCGGTAAAACCGTCACCTTCAGCCACAACGAAACCTGTCACTGTAGCTGAGTTGGAAGTAATGTCAAATACCTTGGTAGTACCCAGTGCCGGGTCCAGCCTGATTTCGGATGTCTCCTTGGTACAGCTGGTAATAAGAATTACCGCTGCTACCGGGAGCATCATGATTTTGAATATGGATTTTATTTTCATGAATCTTTGTTTTTATATCCCGGTACTAGTTTTTAGTAAATGTACAGCTGTAGGTCGATGTCCCGATGTAGAGCTTAACTGTGTAATTACCTGCTGCATCTATCGGGATATCCTTACTGCTGCCGTTGTTCCAGAGGTTTGAAATCGTGTACTCCGGATTTGAGGCATCGCCGATGCCAAGGTTTATTCCGTCCTCCCATGTATCATTCACACGGAACTTGACATGGCCCACAATAAGGTTGAGGGTAATATGCCAGAATCCGCCTGCAGCATCATATTCCATTTTGGAATCCGGTGCAGACCATCCGTTCGGGGTTGCCGAACCGATGAGTCCTACTGCAAAAGGACTGAGGTCATATTTCATCGCGGGGACATCCACGGTCATCTTGTTCCATCCGCTGGCTTCAGGCACAAATGCCGGGCCGTTTGTCTGGAGAGTTTTTGCGCTTCCCCCGTAAGTGATATTAAGATCCGGGTCAAGCAGGGTAAACGGCTTGGCAACATCAAGTTTAATATAACCCATGTATTTGCCGTCGCCAAGGGCTGACTCAATTTTCTG
>DHGW01000070.1:8781-84663 GCA_002402965.1 Bacteroidales bacterium UBA4788 | reverse complement strand
GATGTATATGAGAAGGGATTGGCACCTGTCCCGGGAGCTCCGGTGCCGGCGTCAACCGTAAGAACAGCCCTCAGACGAATGTCAATCGGTGTTGATGCGTCAGCTGGAAACTTCCTTAGAAGAGCCCCGTTAAGGTCACTTACTGTTATCTTCATTGACTTAGGCTGATTGCCTGACCAAACAGTCACAAAATCAGCAAAATCAGTTCCGGCAGCACAGATGTCAATGTAATACGTTGCCGAAGCCGTGAAGCCAGGGTCAACAGGATTGCCAACAAACTCAAGCACATTGTTCCCGTTGGCCCTCTGAAGGGTCAGGTCGGGAACAGTGGTGAGGGTCGGTGCAACCGGATTGGACAGCATTGTCACTATCTCACCGTCCTTTTCGCAGGAGGTGAAGAGCGCTGCCAATCCGATGAATGTCAGATATATCAATAAATTCTTCTTCATTTTTCTTCGCTTTATGGATTAATAACCAGGGTTATTCACTCCGTTGTAATTCGGGTTTGCTGACAGCTCATCGCCGGGTATCGGGAAAAGATCCAGGTGTTCAGATGTGCTTGCTCCGGCGTAGGCGCCGCCCTTCCACTGCCACAGGTAATCACCGCCGGTGAATTTGCCGAAGCGTATCAGGTCAGTGCGCCTCTGGGCTTCATAGTAGAACTCGCGTCCGCGCTCATCGATAAGGAAATCGAGGTCCAGGTCTGCTGCGGTGATGTTCCCGCTTGTATTGCCGAAAGCACGCTCCCTGATCTCGTTGACATCAGCCACTGCTGCGTCTATGTTTGCTGCTCCGCCCATTCTGAAGAGAGCCTCTGCCCTCATCATGTAAGCGTCGGCCAGACGGAATACCGGGAAATCCGTGCATGCAAAAGCAGTGTTGTAGTTGGCAGGTTTTGAGTCATCTGTGTTGCGTGCAGTGAACTTGTAGACACCGATGCCATAATCACCGCTGGCTGACGGAGCCGGAATATTCCTTTCCTTTTTGATCTTAAGGAAGACACGGTTGTCCGGAGCCAGTGAGAGCGTCGGATCATTTGCCGGAATCGGTGCATTACCATAGACAGCGATAGTGTCAACCAGCTTGGCGAGGAAATTAATCCTTGCGCGATTGCCGTTCCAGTTGGTGTTTGAGGTCAGCCCATGGAAGTCCTCAGCCCTGATATAGGTGGCGTCGCTGGATGATTCGATGATGAAGGTTGTGCCAACATATCCCTGTACGTTTATGCCGTCCTGCTCCCAAGCAAAGATCATTTCCGGGTTGTGAAGACCGTCATTGTCAGCGCTGAAATTCTGCCTGTAATCTGTGGCCAGTGAATACTTGCCGCTGCCTATAACCTTGTCGCAATAGTCCTTGCAGTCATCCCACCTGGGAGTGCCTGTGTAAACCTCTGCATTAAGATAAAGCCTGGCAAGAAGCATCCATGCAGCTGCCTGATCAGCCTGCGGGTATGAGAATTTGGGTGCACCAAGCTTATTCTCTAAATCCAGCAGTTCTGTTTCGATGTAATTGAATATTTCAGTCCTGGTTCCGATTTTCGGGAAGAACTTGCCCACGCCGTCTTCTTCAGTGGTGAAGGGGAACTGCCCAAAGAGGTCAATTGCCCAGTAATATGCAAGAGCTCTGAGGTAGCGTGCCTCGGCAACATACCTTTCAACATCAGGATCACTGTTTCCCTGTGCCTTTACTATGAAGTCGTTTGCGTATGTTATGCTGAGAGCCAGGCGCTGGTAGAGAGCCGTAAGGAATGAGTTGCTCGGGCTCCAGGTCTGTGTGTTGAGGTCAGCTATACCGACGTCAGTCCATGCACAGATCGCCTCATCGGTGGTGATTTCCTGAAGGTTCCAGAGAGCCCTCATCGTGGTAAAGAAGTTTTCGTCTGATGCTGCAATATCAGCACCACCGTTGGACCCCTGCCCTGAGATGATGAAACTGGCATATATCTTGGCGAGGGCTTGTTTCATGTACACGGGATCGTCATTCAGGTTGCCGGCAAGGATTTTTGTCGGGTCCTGCGGGGTGACATCCAGATCCTTCACGCATGATGAAATCATCAGCGCTGAAAGTATAATTCCGAATATTATAATCTTCTTGTTCATATCTGCTTATCGTTATTTTATTAGAAGGTAAGCCCTATACCGAGCATGAAGGTGCGGGGCCTCGGGTAGAAGTTGTTGTCAATACCGCCTGAGACCTCGGGGTCAAGACCGCTATACTTTGTAAGTATCAGCGCATTCTGAACAGTGGCACTGACCCGGGCACCTACAGCTCCGAAGAGATTGTCAAAACTGTAGCCTGCACTGACATTGTCTAGCTTCAGGAATGACGCATTCTCAACAAAGTAGTCGCTTGTGTACTGACGCTTGACAAAATTGGTTTCTGCGAGCACCCTGGTAAAGTTCTTCCAGTAGCCGATTTGCTGCATCTGGTCATATGATGCACTTGCTGCAACCTGGTTGTATACATAGTTGCCTATACTGGCACGGGCTGATGCGGTCAGATCGAAGTTCTTGTACTCGAACCTGGCGGAGAGGCCTAGCAGATAGTCCGCCACAGGATTATGATATATGTACTTGTCTGCATTGTCACCGCCGACCACGCCACCTTCGCCTGACTCATCAACATAAAGCCCCTCCATGGGATTGCCGGCTGCATCGTATACCTGACGGTTGACAAAGAATGCGTATGCCGGATATCCGACCCTTGTCACCTGCTTGGTGCCGGTCATGCCATCACCGTAGGTTATGCCAATATAATCAGGATCATCCGTAAGCAGAAGCTTCGTTATCTTGTTAACGTTGTAAGTGGCATTGAAGCCGATCGAGAAAAGCATGTCATTGGTGGATACCGGTATAAAGTTCAGTGCGAGTTCAGCACCTCTGTTTTCAAGACTGCCAACGTTTGTAAGCAGCCTGTTCGAGAAGTTGCTTCCGCTCGATACGGTGACTGAGTTAAGAAGATCATCCGTTGTTCTCTGATAGATATCAAATGAACCGGTTATACGGTCATTGATAAAACCGAAGTCGAGACCTGCGTTAAGCGTTGTCGTCTCTTCCCACTTGATGTCAGGGTCATAGGCATCGGGCCTCAATGTCGGGACGAATTCCCCGTCAATGTAATAATATGATCCCTCTGATGACTGACGGTAGAGAGCCATTGCAGGATAGTCATTACCGATGTCCTGCTGACCTGTGACACCCCAGCCAAGCCTGAGCTTAAGGTCTGTGATGGCTTTGACATTCTTCAGGAATGATTCGTCCTTGATCTTCCATGCCAGAGCCACTGACGGGAAGGTACCCCAGCGGTTGTTTTCGGCAAACCGTGATGAACCGTCCTCGCGGAGAGTGAAGGTAAACAGGTATTTGCCGGCCAGCGTATAGTTGACACGGCCAAAGAACGAAACGAGGTAGTTCTCGGTCACGAATGATGAGCTGTCTGATTTCTGGTAAAGAGGATGCTCAGCATCAACCCGGCTGCGGGTATAGGTTTCGCCATTCCTCTCGAAGTGCTGCCATGAGTATCCTGCAGTGACATCGAGAACACTGTTGATACTGGTCAGGTCCTTATTGTAATTAAGGTAAAAGTCAAGCAGGTTGTTGTAGTTGTTTCCGCTGTAATCTGAAATCCTGCCGTAAAGCGGGGAGGTAAGGACTGATGGCGATGTTTTCGGGCGGTTATTGTGGCCGACACTTGTTGCATAGTCTGTTGCCAGGTTGAGGTTGGCTCTCAGCTCCGGCAGGAAAGGAAGTGTGTAGTCCAACTGGATGTTTCCTATGACCCGGTTGACCACCGACCTGTTGTCAACTGAAAGCGCCTGTTCAACGGGGTTGGGTGTTCCGAGGTTAGCTCCATAGTTAGCCCACTGGAAGTAACCGTCATAATTAGCGCTTCCGTCCTTAATGACCTGGGTGGGATCCATATTCACTGCTGATCCGATTGCTCCGCTGTCACCAAAGTTATGATGGTTGTTCATCCCCTTGAGGTTGACATTGACTTTCAGTGCGTCGTTGAAGAATGTGGGATTAAGGTTGAGTGAACCAGTGAAACGCTGCATGTCAGTATTCTTAAGGATACCGTTCTGATCAGTGTATCCCACAGAGAGTCGGTAGGGGAGTGAACTGACAGAGCCGGCAATGCTCAGGTTATGGTCATGGGAGACTGCCGTGCGGAAGACCTCCTTCTGCCAGTTGGTGTTCTCTGTGCCGAGAAGGTTCAGGTTGTCTATTCCGAAAAGGTTGGCCTTATCAAGTGCGAGCTGCCTTATCTCGTCGCCTGAAAACACGTCGACAAATGCAATGGCGTTGGCCACAGAGACGTTGCCGTCATATGAGACCGTCAACGGAGTGCCGGCCTTTCCTTTCTTGGTGGTGATCAGGATGACACCGTTTGATGCCCTTGAGCCGTAGATGGCTGTTGCGGAAGCGTCCTTCAGCACTGTGAAGGTCTCGATGTCATTCGGGTTTACAAATGACAGGAGGTTGGAGCTTCCTGAAACATTCTTGTTGTCAATGGGGACACCGTCGATGATGATCAGCGGGTCGTTGGAGGCGTTAAGTGAGGAACCTCCGCGCACGCGAATCGTCGAGCCGCTGCCCGGTGCACCGCCGGCGGTGGTGATGACCACACCGGCGCTCTTACCAACCAGCAGATCCTGCGCTGAGGTAATGGCACCCTTGTTGAAGTCCTTTGAGCTTACTGCTGACACGGACCCCGTGGCATCACTCTTCTTGACGGTACCGTAACCGATGACAACCACCTCGTCGAGGGCCTGGACATCAGTGCGCATTGCCACGTTGATGATATTTCCTTCACCTACGGGGACCTCCTGCGGCAGGTACCCGATGAAGGTGAACACAAGAATATCCCCGGGCTTAGCCATCAGGGAGTATTCCCCGTCAATGCCGGTAATTGTTCCCGTAAGCGTGCCCTTAACGACGACGTTAACTCCGGGTAACGTCTGCCTGTCAGCCGCATCGGTAACTGTACCTGACACTCTTACCTGTTGCCCGAAGACAACAAGACTCATCATTATGCCGAAGGTCAGCATGAAGAGCCGTTTTCCAGTTAGTTTCTCCATAAATAGATTAGTTTAATTGCAGTTTTCAAAAATGTTATTATTGCTAAATTATTTATCCAGGTTTGGGATGATAAAAATCGATCTTTTTTCAGAGTTAACCAACTCTTTTTCAGCTTTTTTACGCAATCGTTACCGCAAACGTTTGAATTGGGCATATGGTAATTCCTGAGGCCAATTTTGTAAGTGATTTTTTTTTATCTTTACACGTATCAGCATTCCCAAAGATGGGCAGAGAAAACATAACCATAAAGGATATCGCCCGCGAGTTGGGGATATCACCCTCAACAGTCTCCAGGGCCCTCAAGGATCACCCTGACATAAGCCAGGCAACCCGGGATGCCGTGAATGAGCTTGCCGAACGCTGGAACTACAGGCCCAACCCTATTGCACTGAGCCTTAAAAGCGGCTCATCGAAGACTATCGGCGTGATAATACCAGACGTGGTACACTACTTCTTCTCAACGGTTATCAGCGGCATTGAGGATGTGGTTTACCAGCGTGACTACAACATGATCCTCTGCCAGAGCAACGAGTTATGGGAGCATGAATTGAAGAACATCAGGACACTTCTTTCCAGCCGCGTTGACGGCATACTGGCCTCAGTGGCGAAGACCACCACTGATTACAGGCATTACAGGAGCATCCTGGATAAGGATATCCCTCTCGTCTTCTTTGACCGGGCAGTAGAAGAGCTCAGGACTGACAGCGTCGTCATTGACGATGAGACCGGCGCCTACAAGGCAGTGATCCATCTCCTGCGGACAGGGAAGAAACGCATTGTGCATCTCTCCGGTCCCCCGCAGCTTGCCATTGCACGCCACAGACTGGAGGGCTACCTCAAAGCGATGAAGGAATACAGGCTCACTCCTTCCGTGGATGATATCCTGAGATGCGATGACATCGAAAGCGCCGAGAGGATGATACCGGCAATGCTGGAACGTACACCCAGGCCCGAGGCTTTCTTTGCAGTCAATGACCTTACTGCGGCACAGTCAATGATGATCATAAAGCGTCACGGACTCAGGATACCTGAGGATATAGCCGTTGTAGGGTTCACCAACAGCCAGATTGCCACCCTCACTGACCCTGGTCTTACGTCCGTTGACCAGAAAGGATTTGAGATGGGGCAGGAAGCTGCCAGGCTGCTGATTGACCGCATAGAAAAACCCAGGGGACCCATTCAGAACAAGGTTATCACGTCCGAACTGGTGATCCGGGGTTCATCGTCAGTAAAGTGATTGCTGCTCTGCCGGTTAAATAAGGCTTCCGTCGGCCGGTCAGCCTGTAGTTCTGCTAAAGGAAATCTGAAAGCTTTCCTTTCTTCCCCGCCCTGATTCCCTTTGGCGTTTCCGTAAGTGCACAGCACTCCGTCACAGGATCATGCTGAAAGATGATCAGGTGGTCATTGTGCAGCGCCTCAGTCAGTATCTCCTGCTTTTCGGCAATGGTTACAAGCGGGAGGAGATCGTATGCCATGTTCCAGAGCAATGGTATATGAGCGGTCGTAGGAAAGAGGTCGCCTGCATAGAACAGCTTCTTCCCGTTGAAATCAATCTCCGGCAGCATAAGCCCCGGAGTGTGGCCGTAAAAGAGTTTCAGCGTCACTCCCGGGCAAAGTTCGCTGTTCTCCTCAATGAGGTTAAGCATGCCGCTCTCCCCGAAGGGTTTTATGTTCTCAGGGAGAAAGGCATCCTCCTCGCGGAGATTTGACTCATTAGCCCACTCCCACTGCTCACGGCTGATATGGTAGGTTGCATCGGGGAAAAGAGGAGCCTGTCCCCCTCCCGGTGCGTTAAGGAAACAACCTCCGCAATGGTCGGCATGCAGGTGGGTGATAATCACATCGGTGACATCCTCCGGCCTGTACCCGCACCCCGCCAGCCCGCCAGTGAGCCCCGAGCCACCGTGGAGGTAAGCATGACGGAAGAACTTCTCATCCTGCTTGTCGCCCCACCCTGCATCCACGAGTATCACCCTGCCCCCTGTTTCCACAATGAGGGTGGTGAGGGAGAGGTCAACCGTATTGTTTTCGTCTGCCATGATCTGCCGGCTCCAGAGAGCTTTGGGAATAACCCCGAACATAGCACCCCCGTCTACCCTGAAGTTTGATATATTGAAAAGAGATATTTTCATTTTACGCCATCTTAACGGCTGCAAGATAACCAATTTTGGTATTTTTGACAGGTGATTCAGAACGGTACGGTTACCAATGAACCCCGACTTCAACACCATATTGTTTGCCTTTGGACTGACGCTTTTTGCCGGTCTCGCGACGGGTGTGGGAAGCACAATCGCCTTCTTTGCCAAAAGGACAAACACGAAGTTTCTGACTATCAGCCTTGGCTTTTCCGCCGGGGTGATGATCTATGTTGCCTTCGTTGAGATCTTCGTAAAGGGACGGGAGGTTCTGACCGTCGCCATGGGTGATCGCCAGGGGTGGTGGGTGTCAGTCCTGGCCTTCTTTGGCGGCATAGCTCTCATAGGTATCATTGACAGGCTCATACCGTCACAGGAGAACCCTCACGAGGCCAGAAAAATAGAAGGGGGAGAAGAGGAGGCCAGAAGCGGTAAACTGCTTCGAATGGGTACAATGACCGCCCTGGCAATCGGGATACACAACTTCCCGGAAGGACTTGCGACCTTCACTGCAGCCCTCTCTGACCCGAAAATAGGTATAGCCATTGCGGTGGCCGTGGCTATTCACAACATCCCGGAAGGCATCGCCGTTTCGGTACCGATCTATTATGCCACCGGAAGCAAGCGAAAGGCATTCAGGCTCTCCTTCCTGAGCGGCATCGCGGAACCGGTGGGAGCCCTTGCCGGGTACCTGCTGCTGCTTCCGCTGATGACAGATTCACTGATGGGAGGGCTATTCTGCTTCGTGGCAGGGATCATGGTGTTCATATCGCTCGATGAGCTTCTGCCGGCAGCCGAGAAATACGGGGAACACCATCTCTCGATCTACGGACTGGTGTCGGGAATGGCAGTGATGGCACTTAGTCTGTTACTCTTCAAATAAACAAAAACGGGCCAAATCCGTTAGTTTGTTGTAAATTTGCATGAGAGCATTATCACAAATTAAATTTCAATATTATGAAAAGAACACTGACTATCTTACTATTACTTGCTGCACTTACATTCGGTGCACAGGCTCAGAGTTACAAATCAGCTATCGGCCTCAGGGGCGGTGATCCCTCAGGTATAACCTTCAAAACATTCATTAACAGCACTAATGCCCTTGAACTTATAGCCGGTACCGGATACTGGGGTCACAACTTCGTTATAACCGGTTTTTACGAGTGGCAGTATCCGACTGACTGGACACCTAACCTCGACTGGTTCATTGGACCCGGAGCTCATCTTGGCTTTTGGAATGATTATTACAAGGATGATTACGGTACAGGCATCCTGATAGGTGTAGACGGCATCATCGGGCTTGAATATACGCTGGATGATATACCTCTTAACTTAGGTCTCGGAGTAGGACCCTCCTTCCAGCTCACTAGCGGGCCGGGATGGTCATACTGGAACGGAGGCTTCTACGTAAGGTACGTCTTTTAGGAGATATCGACACCCCCATATAATGGCGGATGCAAAGCCGGAACTATTTTTTTGAAAAATATTTTGCAGTTAAAAAAAAAGGCTCCATCTTTGCATCCGCTTTTTTAAGTTCTTTAAGGTCCATTCGTCTAGTGGTTAGGACGTCAGGTTTTCATCCTGGTAACAGGGGTTCGATTCCCCTATGGACTACGAAATACACATAAACAGAAATTATGGCTAACCATAAATCGGCACTCAAAGCCGCAAGACAGGCAGAGGCAAGGAAGGAAGACAACAAGTACTACGCCCGCACAATGCGCAATGCCCTCAAAAAGATGCGCAAGACAACCGATAAGGCTGAGGCTGACAAGATGCTGCCTGAACTCAGTGCCGTCCTTGACAAGCTGGCAAAGAAGAATGTAATCCACAAGAACAAGGCATCCAACCTCAAATCTTCCATAACGAAACACGCTCAGAGCCTGAAATAGGGTTCTACTCCTAATATTTCACAGCCGTCACTTCCTGGTGACGGCTGTTTTTTTTATATTGCAGCGGGATAATACGTTTTGCTGCATGTCAATGAAAATCACTGACTGGGCTGTCGAGGACAGACCCCGTGAACGGCTCTGGAACAAGGGCCCGTCAAGCCTCAGCGATGCTGAGCTGTTAGCTATTCTTATCGGATCAGGAATCAGGAACAACTCCGCCCTGGACCTGGCACGCGAACTGCTGGCCATGGCCGGCAACTCACTCGGTCAGCTGGGGAAACTCAGCGCTGGCGAGATACGCAAAATCAAGGGCATGGGTGAAGCAAAAGCTGTCACAATCGCAGCCGCCCTGGAACTCGGGCGGCGACGAAAAATAGCCGAAGCTTCCGAAAATCCACAGATACGCTCTTCAGCAGATGTTTTCAGCATCATCAGCCCCCTGATGGAAGACCTGCCCCATGAGGAGTTCTGGATTCTCTTCCTCAACAGGGCCAACCGTGTCACCGGAAGAATGAAGATCAGCCAGGGAGGTGTCAGCGGTACAGTGACCGACGTCCGCATTGTAATGAAAAAGGCGATTGAGACCCTTGCATCAGGACTGGTCATCTGCCACAACCATCCTTCAGGAAACACCAGTCCGAGCGACTCCGATATCCGCATTACGCAGAAGATTAAGGAGGCGGGAGCACTGATGGATATTCAGCTCCTTGATCACCTGATAGTTGCGGGAAAGGATTATTACAGTTTCGCTGACAACGGGGCGCTTTAAAACTGTCTGGCAGCCAGCCTGACATCAGACCGGTCGTCACAGAGCTGAAGCATCTCAGCCACTGTCAGTCCCGTCACCGGGTGAACGGCGTCCGGAGCCACCTCCGCGAAGGGCTCAAGCACAAACCGTCTTGACGCGAGCTTCGGATGCGGCACCTCCAGGCCCGGCATGGTGATGACCCGGCTTTCCCATAACAGTATGTCAAGGTCGATAATGCGCGACTCATACCTTCCCCCGCCGCTGCGTTTTCGTCCCATGCGCCCTTCAATAGACCTGAAAAGCTGCATCAGCCTGCCCGGCTGAAGGGCAGTCCGTATAACCACCACTATGTTCAGAAACTGCTCGTCAGCGTCAAATCCCCACGGCTCTGTCTCCCAGACCGACGAGGCGGCGGTTATCTCCCCCGCCTCCTCCCTGATCAGCTCCATGGCACGTCCAAGGGCGGCAAATTTGTCTCCGAGGTTGCTGCCTAGACCTGCAATGACATCTGATGTGGATGGCAATTTCATATCATAATCTTCAGAGCCTTAAAGATGCCTGTTTTTTTTATAATTTGGTCACATAAATCAACGACTGCAGAAATGAAAACTTTCCTTAAAATGCTTCTCGCCGTAATAGCGGGACTGATAATAACCAGCATCCTCTTTTTCGTGGTAATGCTGTCTGTCTTTTCGGGCATGGCAGCTGCAGGGGAAAAATCGGTCAGCATACCTGAAAAATCCGTGCTGGTCATCAAAACCGGAGCATTGATACCGGACCGGTCCTCGGGTAATCCTTTCAGCTCCATTGACCCGATGACAATGTCTTTCACCCAGACGCCCGGCCTGAACGAGTTACTGAAAAACCTGAAAAAAGCTGCCGGGGATGAAAAGGTAAGCGGCATCCTGATCGAAAACGGCACCATGCCTTCCGGATGGGCCACGGCTGATGAGCTGCGCATCGCACTGCAGGAGTTCAGAAAAAGCGGCAAATTCGTATATTCCTATTCAGACTATATTATGATGCAGGAGAGTTACTTCATCTCTACTGCTGCAGACGCCATATGGATCAATCCCACATCAATGTTCGACTTCAAGGGGCTGGCAGCCGAAGTCACATTCTACAAGGAGGCTCTCGACAAGCTTGGGGTGGAGGTGCAGGTGATAAGGCACGGAAAATTCAAAGGCGCCGTGGAGCCTTACATGCTCGATAAGCTCAGTGACGAAAACCGTCTCCAGATATCTGAATATGCCGGATCAATCTGGGAGCATGTGGTAAATGTTATATCCGAATCACGCGGCCTGCCGGTAGCACGCGTGATGAGTCTTGCCGACTCACTTGCAGGCTATGACCCGCAACTGATTACAAACGCCGGGCTGATTGACGGCACCCTCTACCGTGACCAGCTGGAGGACAGCATTAGAACTGCCGCCGGTATCGGCACCGGCAAGAAGATCAGCTACGTCTCCATGTCGAAGTACACTAATGTGTCTGTGAAGCATGCCTCTGAGGGAGGGAAGGATAAGATTGCCATCCTCTTCGCCGAGGGAAGTATCAGCAACGGTGAGGGTGACGACTCAAACATAGGTGGTATAAGGTACGCTGCGGAGTTGCGCAAGCTGCGCCTCGATTCAACTGTCAAGGCTGTAGTCTTCAGGGTCAATTCGCGGGGGGGAAGTGCCATGGCCTCTGACCAGATATGGCGCGAGGTGGAACTCACTGACAAGGTGAAACCTGTCGTTGTCTCCATGGGTAACTATGCTGCCAGCGGAGGTTACTATATCTCTGCTGCCGCGAGGAAGATCATTGCATCGCCTGTTACCGTGACCGGATCGATAGGCGTATTCGGGCTCATTCCCAACGCTGAGGTATTGCTTGACAAAAAGCTGGGTATCAGCTCCGATGTCGTACGCACCAATGCCCACTCTGACTCCCCGTCGCTGACCAGGCCTCTCAGCGCTTTCGAAAAAGATGCACTTCAGGCCAATGTTGAACGTACCTATAAAACCTTTACTGATATTGTTGCTGCAGGAAGGGAGATGAGCCAGGCAGCGGTTGACAGCATAGGACAGGGCCACGTGTGGAGCGGGGCCGATGCTGCCGGAATCGGTCTCGTCGACTCGTTCGGAGGACTCAATGACGCAATCAGGGAGGCTGCCTCACTGGCCGGACTGGAAGAGTACCGGACCATTGAAAAGCCGGAGGCAGCTGACTTTTACACGAAACTGCTGAAAGAGTTAATGGGTGATATCAGGGCGAGAGCCATACGCAACGAGCTCGGTGAGGTATCGAGATACTATTTTGATCTGAAGGAGATTATTTCATCCGGCGGGATTATGACCGTCATGCCTTACTACCTGGAAATCCGTTAGGATGATCCGACCGGTGAAACTCCTCCTGTGGTCTGCCTCCCAGCCCTACGGACTAGCCGTGGCTGTGAGAAACCTGTTTTATGACCTGGGGATATTCCGGAGCCATTCATTCGGTGTGCCCGTGATATGCGTCGGGAACATCACGGCGGGAGGCACGGGCAAAACGCCGCATGTGATTTACCTTGCTGAAAAGCTGTCAGCACTCACCCGCGTTGTTGTCTTAAGCCGGGGATACCTGAGAAAAAGCCGCGGCTTCAGGCAGGTGACACCTGTCAGCACTACAGCTGACGCCGGCGATGAGCCGCTGCTTTTGGCACAGTGTCTGCCGGAAGCAGGTGTGTTCGTGGACCGCGACAGGGTGAACGGCATAAAAGAAATAATCAGGACAGATCCTCTTGCCGGGGTGGTGATACTCGACGACGGATTCCAGCACAGGGCGGTAAAGGCCGGGATGAACATCCTCCTGACCGACTGGAACAGGCTGATGACGCGCGACCGTCTGCTGCCTCTCGGAATGCTCCGCGAGCAGAAGAGAGCAATGAAAAGGGCTGATATAATAATCGTTACAAAAGCCCCTCAGCAGATCTCCCGGCCTGAGATGGAAGAGGTCAGGAAAGAACTTACAGCTGCCGGCGCCGGAGAGCCTATCTTCTTTACCACCCTCACCTACGGACGGTTGCGTCACCTGTTTAGCAACACGGTCCGGGAGATCACCCCCGGCACATCCCTCCTGCTGGTAACGGGTATAGCCAATCCGGAACCAATGGCAAACTACCTGGAAAGCATTGCCGGAAGAGTCAGCCACGTCTCCTTCCCGGATCACCATAGCTTCACCGAAACCGACTTACAGAGGATTACAGCAGCTTTCGATTCAATGATCGGTAACGACAAATTAATCGTCACAACATCCAAGGATGGCGTCAGGTTGAAAGAAATCGCTAATATTGCATCTCACGTCCGAGAGGCCCTTTGTGTACTGCCTGTCAGTGTGCAATTCATTGAAAATGAGAAGGAATTCTTAATTAAATTACATTCATATGCTGGAAAATATCATCAGGACTGCTGACTTTCTCTCCTCGATGGGATTCAAGGACCCAGAGGCAGGTATTGTTCTGGGAACGGGACTGGGCGGCCTTACCGCAGAGATTGATATACAGGTTGAAATCCCCTACAAGGATATACCTGACTTTCCTTTATCAACGGTTCAGGGCCATGCCGGAAAACTCATTTACGGAGATTTCGGAGGCAGGAAAGTGGTTGCCATGAAGGGCCGTTTCCACTATTACGAGGGATACGGTTCGGAACAGGTCACCTTCCCCATCAGGGTCATGAAGGAACTGGGCATCAGGGCACTGTTCCTCTCAAACGCAGCAGGAGGAGTCAACCCTGACTTCAGGATTGGTGACATTATGCTCATCGAAGACCATATCTGCCTGGTGGCAAATCCTCTGATCGGGCCCAACGACGACCGTATCGGACCTCGCTTCCCCGACATGAGCGAACCCTATGACAAAAAGCTTATTGAAAAGGCGAAGGCGATTGCCGCCGGACTTGGCATACCTGTAAAAAAAGGTATTTATCTCTCCACAACCGGTCCCACCTTCGAGACCCCGGCCGAGTACAGGTTCTTCCGTATCATCGGTGCGGATGCAGTGGGAATGTCTACGGTGCCTGAGGTGATTACCGCCAGGCATATGAACATCCCGGTTTTTGCCGTCAGCATCATCACCGACCTTGGCGTGGATGGCAAGATTGAGTATACCACGCATGAATCAGTGCAGCAGGCTGCTGAGCACAGCGAAGAGAAGATGACGAGGATCATGAAGGAGCTCATCGCAGCTCTCTGACAGCTCAGAGTCTCTCTGACGCCGAACCTCTCTGAGAGCCCTGCTCTTCGAGGCACCAGGACTCCCTGAGTTCCCGGGATTTTTCTTACACCGTATCTCATTTCTTTCATGCATTCATGTCAGTCGTGCCGCGGAACCTCACCGGTATAGCAAGGCACAAACCTCCTTCCAGCGCCGGGCGGATCCTGCGGTGTTGTATGACTCCGCAATTACCAGGTACAGACCTGCAGGAAGTCGCGCACCGCTATCAGAGAGCCCGTCCCATATGAACCGTGTGCCTGCTCCGGCAGCCACCTTTTCTGCCAGCCGCCTGACAGGATAACCGCGGTCATTGAAGACAGTCACCGTGATTACATTCTCATCCCCTCCGGGGAAAACACCTATCGAGACCAGGTCCTCGAAACCGTCGCCATCTGGTGAGACCCTGGAAGCTGAGAGCGTCATCCCGTCAGCCTCTTCTGTCTCCTCAATCCTTACCGAGTTGGTGGCGCCCGGGGTTCCCCAGTTGCAGAACTCCAGGGCCGAGTGCCAGTTTCCTGCCACATCTGATGCCATTGAAGGCGACACCTTCTCCAGGGCCACCCCGCTGGTGCCCTGGAGGAACAACATGTGCATGGATGAACTGTAATCAACCCTGTCAATGATGTCAAGACTTTTATCATAAAGGATGAGAGTCCCTTCATCGTCCGGCATAGCCGGGAGGCGGTCAGACCTGTAAACCCCTTCACCATCGGCGCAGGGGTATATTACAATAAACTCCTCTCTGCCGGAGGTTAGGGCAATGAAGCCGCCCGGAAGGAGCTGACGGTGATTTCCGGTGATTGCCATTGCGGCTGCCTTGCTGCCGCCTGCAAGATACAGCCGGGAGAGATCTATTACCTTTCCCGAATTATTGTAAAGCTCCAGGTACTCACTGCACTCATCTGCCGGGTCAGGCATCAGCTCGTTGAAGAGAATCTCTCCGGGCAAGGGATCGGATGGCAGGCCGGTCCTAAGCTGGGTGAGGCAGGGAGCGTTGCCTGCAAAATCGATGACCTGTGAAGGAATGCTAAGGGTAATAATCGCACCGGGGGTAAGCTTCTCTCCCAGCGGTATCATTGCCGTACGGTCAGCATGATCACCCGGGACGGCTGGCAGTGTTGCCCGGCCGTCAGCCAGCCAGGTGTCGGTGCCGGCAAGCATGACTGTCTCGTCAAATAGTACGGCAACGGTATCCGGCGCCGCTGGCCATACGGCAATTACTCGCGGACACCTGGCATCGGGAACGCTGTTGACAGTTGAATTTGTCCTTCCCGGGGTTCCGCCTGAGGGATCAACCGAAGGGTTCCAGGCATACGGTTCATTGAACGGGTTGTTCAGGTCGGTGAGCTCGGCAGACCACCCGCCGCCGGAACGCGGACCGTCGCCCAGAAACTCCGGGCCGTAACTGACGGCATGGATCAGTCTCCCTCCGGGATCACGCAGGGCAATCAGCTCACCGGCATCATTCAGCGATGGAAATGATTTCACAGCCATCACCTGTCCGTAAGGAAGCAGATCGCTCCTGCTGCCGGTGGAACAGAGTATTATCCTCCCGCCGGGTTCAATCCATCCCGTAGACAGGTACGCCGTATCAGGACCTGCTATTAGCATGATGCCACCTGTCATCAGGCTGTCGGCAGTCCGGTTGGTTATCTCGAGGTACTCACGCTCAGGCAGGCCCCTGGAGGGAGTGGGATCGGCCATTATCTCGGTTATGACAACGTCACCTGTGGCCGGGCAGGCAGAGGCGTTGCCACCTGTCTGTGCCGTAACAGACAGATACAATGATAGTAACGGCAACAGTATAATCTTTTTCATGCAGCGGGACTAAAAAAGGATTAAATTTGTCGCACTTTTCTCTTTATAAAGTTCGGATAATTTTTTTAAACAAGAAAGAAATGAAAGTTGCAGTTGTGGGTGCCACGGGGATGGTGGGCAGGATGATGCTGAAGGTTCTTGAAGAAAGACAGTTCCCGGTTGACAGGCTCTTCCCGGCAGCCTCGGAGCGTTCCGCGGGCAGGGAGGTGGTCTTCAGGGGCAAGCCGGTGAAGGTGGTAAGCGTGATGGAAGCTGTTGAGGGCGCGCCTGACGTTGCACTCTTCTCTGCCGGATCAGGCGTCTCAATAGAGTGGGCTCCCGTCTTCGCCGAGAACGGCACTGTTGTCATTGACAACTCTTCGGCATGGAGAATGGAAAAGGGGATACCCCTGGTGGTGCCCGAGATCAACGCCTCAACAATCACAGCTGATACCCATATCATCGCCAACCCAAACTGCTCCACAATACAGATGCTCATGGCCGTTGCACCTCTGCACAGGGAGTACGGGATAAAACGGCTCGTCATATCCACCTATCAGTCCGTCACCGGCACCGGGGTAAAGGCTGTGACACAGCTTGATAACGAACGGCGCGGACTGGGCGGCGAGATGGCATACCCCTTCCCCATCGACCTTAACTGCATCCCGCAGTGCGACGTCTTCCTCGATAACGGTTACACGAAGGAGGAGATGAAGCTGGTGAATGAGACACACAAGATACTTGGCGATGAGAAGATCCGGGTGACAGCAACCGCTGTCAGGGTCCCGGTGAAAGGAGGACACTCCGAATCAGTGAACATTGAGTTTCTGCATGAGTTTGATCTCGACAGGGTAAGGGCTATCCTTGCAGACACACCCGGTGTGATTCTCTATGATGATCCCTCTGAAAAGAAATACCCAATGCCGCTTATAGCACATGACCGGGACGAGGTATTCGTGGGACGGCTGCGCCGCGATTTCTCACAGGAGAAAACGCTTAACCTGTGGGTTGTAGCCGATAACATACGCAAGGGAGCTGCCACCAACGCGGTGCAGATAGCTGAATACATGATCTCGTCAGGCCTGCTTAAATAACAGGTCCTTCAGCCTCGTAAAGGAATTCGTTGTAGGGATAGCGCGTCACGTGAATCTTCCTTACCTCCTCGTACAACATCCTCCTCAGCTCTTCAAAGTTATCACGCTTCTTTGCCGAGATGAAGACGGTGCGCTGGTCGCCTGCCCTGGCCATCCAGGTCCTGCGAAGATCATCCAGTGAAAGGTTCTCGCGCTGCACCGGCGTCAGGTCATCCTCATCCTTGCTGGTGAAGGAGAAAAGATCGGTCTTGTTGAATACGAGTATCGTCGGCTTGTTGATTGACCCCAGCTCTTTCAGTGTGGCATTGACCACCTCTAACTGCTCCTCAAAGCCGGAATGGGAGATGTCAATGACATGCAGCAGCAGGTCTGCCTCACGGACCTCGTCGAGGGTCGATTTGAACGATTCCACCAGGTCATGTGGCAGTTTGCGGATGAACCCCACGGTGTCAGAAAGGAGGAATGGCAGGTTGCCCAGAACAACCTTCCTTACTGTGGTGTCAAGGGTGGCAAACAGCTTGTTCTCTGCGAAAAGATCAGTCTTGCTGATCTGGTTCATGAGGGTCGACTTGCCAACGTTGGTATAACCCACGAGTGCCACACGCACCATCCTTTCCCTCCCCTTGCGGCGGGTGCTCATCTGGGTGTCTATCTTCTTGAGCTGCTCCTTCAGGCGGGTGATTTTTTCACGGATGATACGGCGGTCGGTCTCAATCTCTGTCTCGCCTGGGCCGCGAAGGCCTATACCTCCGCGCTGTCTCTCAAGGTGTGTCCACATGCCGGTGAGCCTCGGGAGGAGGTACTGGTACTGTGCCAGCTCCACCTGGGTACGGGCGTGTGATGTGCGGGCGCGACTGGCAAAAATGTCGAGGATGAGGTTGGTACGGTCAATGATGCGGCAGTTGAGCTCCTTCTCGATGTTGCGCATCTGGCTGGGAGTAAGCTCATCGTCGAAGATGGCCAGGGTGATCTCATTGGCCGCCACGAAGGCGGCGATTTCCTCTGTCTTGCCCCGGTTGACAAAGGTACGGGGATTGGTATGGTCAACGCGCTGTAGGAATGACTTCACAGGCTCAGCTCCTGCCGTCTCGGCAAGGAATGCGAGCTCATCAAGGTAGTCGCGGGCTCTGACCTCATTTATCTCCGGGGTGATTACCCCTACAAGTATTGCTTTTTCTATTGTTTTAAATATTAATCAGTCTGTACCGTTCCCCTCATTCACTGTGAGGCCATGCACTCCGGTTTGCTCCGGGGCATGCCCCCTCTCTTTCATGTGGGGCGGGGATCAAAAGTAATACAAACTAATTAATATACCTCCTGTTAGCCTCCATGAAGCCCCTGATGGCATTCTTCAGGTTCTCGGTACACATGATAATCATCTCGAAATCCATGGGGAACTCGACTATGCTTGACTGCAGCATTTTTTTCTGTTCGACAGAGAGAGCGTTTACATCGCCAATGGCCCTCGCGGAGACATGTTCGAAATTGGAGGTGGCGCCGATGGGCTCTTTCTTGATTGTGCGCTCAGGGTAGAGCGCCTGCATCTCCACATCACCCTGGATAATGCATTCCTTCACCTGGAAGGTCTGTATCAGTGCACACTGGAGATTGCTGTATTTTTTGACCTTCACGTCATTGCCCAGTGAGTCCTTGAGCACATTGCCCCGGGCATCCTTGACATAGTCGAACCCATCCTCGACGGTTGCCTTAACCAGCGTGTCGCGCTGGAACTGTTTGTCGGGACTGACAGCCACAGTGCGAAGGTTGATGCTGATGAGGTAGTCAATCTGGGTATCATTGCCCGGCATTGTGGTATGGTACTCCACCCACTCGTTGTTGAGCCTGGGAAGATCGAGGGCAAGGAGTTCCTTTTCAAAATCCTCCGGAAACTTGGTGGCGGAGTAATTTTTGACAGTCACGTAAGCGCGGCTGATGCCCAGATATCTGGACTCCTGCATCATCTGGTCGATGCCCGGATAATCCCCGACATATTCTCTTGCACGGACGAATTCAGCATAAGCCTGGCGGTATGAATCCTTGGTGCTGTTTTTCATCAGCTCCTGTCCGTGTGCATAGTAGAAGTCAGCTGCCTTCTTTTTCGCGATCACCATCTCCTGCAGGTAATCTACGTACGGCCATTCGATGGTTCTGCCCTCGTAACGGATGGGGGTCACAGTGCGGACTGCCGACTGGCGGTCGCTCATCTTCTTGTAGATGAGGTAGATTTCATCCCAGGCGTTGGACCTGCCTTCGATTTTCAGGAGGCGGATACGTTCGTTGTCCTGGTCGAGTGCGATGTTCATGGCGCGCTCAAGGATTGCAATCTCCTTCTCATCATCGGGGTTTTTCCTGAGTTCTGATACAGCCTTGTTGATGGCAGCATCGTAATTGCCGACCTCGAGCTGTTTCTTTGACGATCCGCAGCCTGAGGTGAGCAGCGCTGCAAGAAATAAGATTCCGAAAGTCCTTTTCATAGTGCAGTATTTAAAAAACCCCGCTTGTCTGATTGAAGGCGGGGTTTCTGATTAACGCTGGTAATTCTCTTTTTATTGCAGCTGGAAGATGATTGGGATTGAGTATCTGACTCTCACCGGGCGGCCGCGTTGCATGCCTGGTTCCCATTTGGGTGATGCTGCCACAGCTTCTTTGGCTGCCTCATCGAGGAGTGCGTCTACGCTGCGGGTGATTGTAACGTTGCTGACGTTGCCGTTTGTCTCAACCACGAAGGTGATGAACACTCTTCCCTGGATGCCATTTTCGGAGGCCAGTTCGGGGTAGCGGACGCGTTTCTGGACCCAGTCGCGGAATGTATTGATATCACCGCCCCTGAATTTGGGCATATCCTCCACGATCACGAATATCTCCTCTTCCACCTCTTCCTCTTCGGCCTGTAGTACCGGGGCATAGATTTCCACCACTTTGTCTTCTGATGTCTCATCATCTTCGAATTTGACTTCGTTATCGATTACAACGTCGTCTTCAACGATCTCGAAGAGGTCAGTTACTGTGACTTCTGGTGGAGGCATTTCTTCCGGTGGTGTCTCCTCGGTTACGGGAATCTGTTCTTCCTCGATTGCTTCTTCGGTCATGCCATCGAAGGCTGATTCTCTTTTCTGACCGCTGGTCCACTCCATTGCCAGGATGCAGGCTGCGAGTGCCAGTATGAGACCGGCCTGGATGAACAATGACTTTTTGTTCTCGAGGTTTGCCTTTTCGTTTTTCTTCGGTTCCATTATGATATTGTTATAGGCACCTCAAAGTTACGAAATTGTTTGTCATCTCCGACGGCAAGGTATAAAGTGATTTGGAAAAAATTTCTATATTTGCACCGCTCCGGGCGTTTGGAGGGTTCATGCCTGCCGCGGGGGAGTTCTTAAAGAGAGGGGATATAGCTCAGTTGGCTAGAGCGTGTGACTGGCAGTCACAAGGTCAGGGGTTCGATTCCCCTTATCTCCACTAATTTATTGATTATCAACGAGTTATAAAGATTGGATCCTGTAAAATATGAGTTTACAGGATTCTTTTTTTGTCTTTTTCCCTGTTTCATCACCGCAATATACCTGCCTTGGTGGCTTATCCGGTGCCCTTTTCAATATTATCACTTTGGACACCTGATAAGCTGTAATATACTGGTATTCTATGGATTACAATTTAGGGATTTGTAAGTATAAACAGTAATATCAGGATCATGGAAAGAAGAACTTTTTCATTAACCCACATTGCAGGGGTAAGTTTGTAAAGGCCTGATATTATGGACTGTCATTTTAAAAAATTTCAGCAGGGGTCCCTACAGATTTTTTTCTTGTAAAGGGGACATATTTATATTTTAGCAAGTCGTAAATTGCCTTGGTCTCCTTTGTTGGTTCCGTGCATTGTCGTATTAAAATGGTTTGCCTTTCGATGTTTACCACGCTTGTTGTTACGCACTTTTGGGTGTTCATCGAGCGTACCATTTCGCGCCAACCGGAGTTCATTCCATTTTGTTTCAGCTGATATCTTATGGTTGCAACTAACCAGTAGGCCAATAAACCAAGGTTCAGATGTGCCATCGAGGCATCATCGGTTTTATGATAGATGGGACGCAGGTCCAGGTCGGTTTTTAATACTCTGAAGGTATACTCTATTTCTCTGATAATGTTATATATAGCCCAAAATGTACATTCATCAAGCTTCATTAATGAAGTCCTGAGAAAATATATCCCGTTTTATATCACTTTTGTATGGATACCCTGTAATGTGGGTTAACCAATGTTGTAAATTTTTGTCATGTACTTAGTTCGTGCGAAGTATTTTATTGCGAAAAGTGCACCAGGGGCAATGAGTCGTTCCGGGAATGCAGCCAGGATGCAATTGAACAGTGGGAGAGCCAGGGGTATTCCTGCGAACAGTGAAGAGGCAGGCCGTTATTGCAACCTGATGAAGTGATCGAGGAGCCCAATGTACAGGTGCTCCTCTCCCGGCAACTCCAGTTCGTAGGTTGAACATAAATAATAGTTCTTCCTGACTGCCCCCATTCCCGCCAGCGATGCGGCCGGTCCTGACAGTATTCTCTTCAGGTCACCAGCCATGGTCTCGTCACCCCTGGCCTGTTCCTGAACCTTATCTTTCAGGAAGGAGGTGAACTGCTGCTCGGAAGGGTTGGTGGCGTAAAACAGTGCCAGGACAAGGATAAAGATTACCAATCCGTATGGAAAGCTCCGTGATTTTTTTGCTGTGCTCATTTGGTAAGAGGTATAAAGATGATTTTCGAATAGATAGATGAAAGTCTAAAATTACTATCTAAGGTCCGCCTGAGCAAATATTTGCCAGGAGTTCCGGATCCAGGGTTCATCCGGCATTATCTGAAAAGGGTGACTGTCTCAGGTTAAATCGCCCCCTGACATCTGCACCAGCTTGGAAACATAGCGCTTGTCCTCGGCATACGGGATGCAGTTGAGGAAGACAAGGTAGAAATCGCTGTCAATCTCACTCTCAAGCCTGTAACCTCTCGACAGGTAATACTTCTGCCACAGGGCATAGTCTATTACAGAATCGGACCAGTGTGCATACTGAGCATGCTCCTTGTAGATACCCGTTGCAACTGTTGGCCTGTGTATGGGATATCTCATGCCAAACAGGTTGTTCGCGTTAAGAAATATATCCGAAGTAAAATACCCTGTCTCAAGGTGCGACTGTAAAATGACGATATCCTGATAGAGCACACCTTCATATTCGAGGCATTTCTTCAGCAGGTCTTCGCTAAATGGCTGGTGCCTGATATCAAAATAGAAGAGATCCTTTTCAGCCCTGAGCTTCATCTCCTCTGTCGTTACAGGACTTCCTCCCGGAACTAAATTAGTGTTCAGGAGAAAGATCATTCCGAGCAGGATGCAGCGAGCGGCAGTACCGACAGGAACCGGATTTAGCTTCAGATCCCGGATAAACTTCCAGTTTCTGCAAGCAACTTTTAAACCCGAAGAAATCTGTTTAATTGTCTTCATGGCTGTTCGTTTTGACTAACAGGGCAAAGTTACGCCATGAAGACCCGCAGCACAAGGCCCTCAGGCTCCTATGGTGGTATTTATGAGTGCATTACAATACCTGCTCCTCAAATTTTTCCAATGTTTCATGGACTGATAATGCCGACTCACACATAGATATATACGGCTCGTCAAAAAGAGACGGTTTTTTACGTCCAAAAGAGCAATAAAGTGATTCAGTAGTGAATTCATTTGTTCATGACATTGATTATCTGATCCTTAGTCACTGATGGGCCTGTTACCGGCAAAATCTCTGTTTTTGACCAACGGAAGCATCTGCAGGATTAGATTTCAGGTCATATGGCATTCACTTTTATGGTGACATCGACGTATCATTACAATTATCTTTACCCGGTTTTAGACGGTAGAAATTATTATCATGTTTGACATCAGAAAAATCCAGGAACAGGTGCTTTATGGTGCCGTGAAGAACGAAAGCAGCGATGAGACGGCAAAAAGAGTTGTATTAGGCGACGATCTCTGCCTCATGAAGATCATTCCGCGGGGACAGGTCTGGTAAATTCCCCATTTCAGCTGAATTTCCCGGGTTGTTAACCCTTCTTTTATTTGACTTCGATACTTTGCCGCTGTAACTTTGATCTGAGTTATAATCAGAACATTAACCCTAAAACTTCAGATCATGAAAAAACTTGTCTTGTTTATTCCGGCTCTATTTTTAATTGCCGGCTGTACCACCTCGCCAAAAGTCGATATTGCTGCCGAAGCAGACGCAGTGCGTAATCTTGAGAATCAGATGACGGTTGCCTATCAGAACAGGGATATTGAAAAGCTTCTGAGCTTAACGGCGCCTGGCCTTGTCCACCTGGTACCTGACGTTCCTCCTATAACAGGTATTGAAGATTACCGTAAAAGATTTGAAACCGAATTAGCAGACACTGTCTGGCTCTGGGAAACATATTCTATGAATATCGATTTCGTGGAAGTTTCATTATCCGGAGACCTGGCTTACGTATGGGGCACTGATCTCCTGAAGAAAAAGACTCCGGAGGGGATTGTTGATGATCCCGCAAAATGGGTCGACATTTGGAAAAAGACCGATGGTCAGTGGAAAGTTGTACTAAATATCTGGAACAGATAGTGACCTGAAACCCTGCCTGGTTACTCTTTCCTGAACCTGACCCGGGTCACTTCGCTGACCCAGCTACCGACATTGAATACGGTGCCCTCGTCAAGTATCTTGCGGTAAAAACACTCCTCCCTCGTCGGGAAAAGTTTGGAGTATGCCCTGATCTTACCTTCAGCCACTTTCCTGAGCGAGGGATCAACCTTCATGGCCGCCTCAAGGTAATCAACCGCGACCCAGTAGGCAGTGTGATTGTCAAACGAGCTGCCAAGCTCGGCACCTGCATAACACTCTGCGAGAAGCATCAGCGCATCAGCATTCTTTTTGTTCAGCTGAAAAGCATGCTCCGCCCGGTCCCTGGCCTCCTGCCTCTTGCCCTGCTCCAGTTCCATCAATGCAACCCGGATCAGTACCCCGGAACGAACAGTACCTGTTGTGTCGCGATTGTAGGCCTCAGTGAAATAGGAAATGGCTCTCTCTGTGTCATTCCGGGAGATGTTCAGCTCGGCAAGCCTGACGGCATTCGCCGCTGTACGGTTATTCGCAAACATCTTCACCGCAATATTATAATAGAGATCCGAGCCGGTGCAACCCGCCTCGGTCAGCATACCACGGACCTTGCTGATAAACAGAGTGTCCCGGAAGTTGCGGTCGACCTTCCGGGCATAAAGTGTCTCCAGCCCTTCGCAGGTCATCGCACCACTGGTACGGTAAAAGGTTTCCATGTTCTCCAGATCCTCCGCATTGCTGCAGCTGCCGGTACCTGTTTCAATCCTGTCATCAACCGTCCCGATGGAGGTAACAAATGTGTTCGACATCTCTCCGGCGTCAATGATCCCCATCGCATAAAGGCTGGCGGCCACGGTGGCCAGGCACACGAAATGACCGCACTCCATCTGATCAGGATAGCTCTCGGCTGCCTCCATAAGTATATTGTAGCATAATCCCAGGTACTCAGGATCGTCTCCGGCAAGATCAAGCAGAAGCTCAGCCTTATGCATGTCATGCGCCGGTTTATTGTTGAAATAATAGGTCCGTTGCGTCAGGATCATGATTATTGAGTCGATGTATTCCGGCCCGGCCGTCAGGTCAAACATCTCCCGGTACATCACTTCGCCGTCGGCATAAATGTCCTCAGAGACCTCAGGGCACGAAGCAAGAGCTTCCCTCCAGTATCCGAGGGCGACAACCGGGTCAGCATTCAAATGCGCTGCCCTGTAGAGTGAAATCTTTTCAGGACACCCGGTGCTATCCTGCGCAATCCCGGTGACCGTGGCTGTATCAATAACACCCTGGCCTGAAATTTTGGCCGACAGGATAATCATGCACACTGCAGCCATAATCATGAATGTCCGCCTGCCTTTCTCTGTTCTCGTCATCATACTTCGCCGTACGTTTTTGTGAAGGAAGTTAAACAGTTATTCTATATAACTCTCCGCCATTAAAATTCGTATCCGGAACCCTCTGCCGGAGCAATATTTCATCGCTTCAGCAATGCCCGGCTCCGGACCTGAAGTCCAAATACCGGGCCATCCCGGCAACACCTATGAATATTTCGCGCAAACGCCTAACTGTCAGCAATTATTTTGAAAAATGCACGTTTAATATATAAAGTTCGGAACGCCCCCTGAAATTAAAGGAAGGTATCCGGTAAAATGGGGCAATTCTTTGAAAAACAACAGGTAATTCAAGCTACATGAACTACAACTTTCCAATAATGAGCCTGCCGCATGGGAGAACCTACCTGATGAATCCGGCAAAGGACGTTGTGATAAGGTCATCGCCCGGGAAGATAAGTAAGTTCTACGCAAAGGAGAGGGGCGGAAAGGAGTTTGAACTCCACCACCTGAGTGACCTGCTGCAAGACACGCTCAAGGCAGCAAAGAAGATCACGCGGGTGGAATACGCTCTCTTTTAGCGGATCATCGTTCCTCTCTCCAGGTGACGGAAACTGATGACTTCGCATGCGCGACGTCAGTGAAAGGGAACAACCGGAACATGACAAGCCGGCCCTCACTGTAATTTCCGGAGAATTTTCCTGAAAACCTCTTTCATAACATACGGGAACCTATTCCCTCCAGGGCCGTATAACTTAAAAACAGCTATTTTTGGGTGCCCCGGATATCTGTGTATTTGGTGATACCCGGGATAACCCTCTATTGATCCAGGTTGATGCGCTTAAGACCACATATTATCATCCTCGCTCTCACCCTCCTTCTGAGCAGTGTCACTGAGGGTCAGATTGATTTCAGCACCGGTTCAGGTTACAAATACCTCAAAGGCTCAGCTGCTGCCAGCCTGCCGGGCGACTGGATGACCGGGGCATTCAATGACTCCGGCTGGAGCCAGGGTAACGCGCCATTCCGTTACGGCGACGGCGCCGGCGGGGTGTTGCTGGGTGACATGATGAACGGCTACTCCACACTTTACCTGAGGAGCAGTTTCAATGCCTTCGCCACAGACAGGATTAAGACTATCCGGTTCTCGGTCAACTATGACGACGGGTTTGTGATATGGGTCAACGGCACCCGGGTTATGAGCAGGAACGCCCCGGCGACGCTGTCAGCCACGAATTTCGCAACAGCTAACCATGAGTCGGGCACCTATGAGATATACGCCCTTGATTCCACCGAAGTACCGCTGGTTGAAGGCACAAACTACCTCTGCATCCAGGCATTCAATGTCTCCCTTAACAGCTCCGACTTTTATTTCGACCTTGGCATCAGTGCCGCGCTCTCTCTTCCGGAAGTCCCTGACGGCATGCCTTTGAATTTCAGCCGGGAGGCCGGCTTCTGTGACGCTCCTTTCGATCTTGCAATCTCCTCCGGCGCAACGGGGTACAATATAGTTTATACAATTGACGGCAGCAACCCCCAGACATCTTCCACAGCCATCCGCAGCAGCACAGCCGTTTCAGTCAGGGTCGATCCCGGAATAACCGCCGGACGTCCCATGACCCCGGTTTTCATTGTGCGCGCCTCGCTCGCCATGGAAGGTTACTCCCCGTCGAGGCCCGTCACCAGGTCGTTCATATTTCTTGACAGGGTACTCACCCAGGGTCACCCGGGGGCCGACTGGCCCACATCGTCGGTCAACGGCCAGATGATTGACCTGGCGATGGACCCCGATGTGGTCAATGATCCGCGCTACAGGCCGCACATCGAGGCCAGCCTCATGGATATCCCGTCGATCTCTCTTGTGACGGAAAATGCCGATATGTTCAGTCCCTCGCAAGGAATTTATGTCAACGCATACATGCATGGCGAGGAGTGGGAGCGGCAGTGCTCGCTGGAGCTGATTGACACTGACAACTCGGTGGAGTTCAGTGTCAATGCAGGTGTCCGCATACGCGGCGGAGCCAGCCGCAAGCCCGAAAACCCCAAGCATGCTTTCCGCTTCTTCTTCAGGAAAGAGTACGGGCCCGGCAAGCTGTTCTATCCCCTCTTCGGCGATGAGGGCGCAACCGAGTTCGACAAGGTTGACCTGAGAACCGAGCAGAACTACTCATGGAGCATGGATGGCGACTCGCACAATACCTTCCTGAGGGATATCTTCTCAAGGGACACGCAGCGCGAAATGGGTCAGCCATACACCAGGGGAAGATATTACCACCTCTACCTCAACGGCATGTACTGGGGACTGTACCAGACAGAGGAACGTGCCGATGCCGATTATGCAGAGACCTACTTCGGCGACAGCGAGGATGACTATGACGTCATAAAGGTCTCGGTGGAGGCATGGCCCTATTTCAACGAGGCGACTGACGGCACAATGGAGTCGTGGCAGGAGCTGTACAACAGGTCTGCCCGGGGCTTCACCTCCAACGCGGACTATTTCGCTCTTGAGGGAAAGGACCAGACCGGAAAACCGGTGAAGAACACGAGGGTGTGGGTTGACATCGACAACCTGATAGATTACATGCTGGTGATATTCTACACCGGTAACTTCGACGCACCCGTTTCGGCCTTCGCCTCCAACGCCATGGCAAACAACTACTACGCCATCCTGAATAAAAAAAACAAGGGAGAAGGATTTGTCTTCCTGGCGCATGACTCCGAGCATTCGATGTTCGTGAGCCGTTACTCGCTCAGCGATGGCATAAACGAGAACAGGGTGACGATCAATGATCCGGCGATGACGGTATCAGGCCTGAGTAATTTCCAGCCACAATGGCTGCACCACAGGCTGGCTTCCAATGCCGAATACAGGCTTCGCTTTGCGGACAGGGCCTATAAACACTTCTCACTCGGCGGCGCCCTTTCGCCCGGCAGGAGCACCAACCGCTTTCGCGCGAGGAAGGAGCAGGTCGACATGGCGATAATAGCCGAGTCGGCCCGGTGGGGAGATTCGAAGAGCTGGGAACCGAAAGACAGGATTGACGACTGGCTTCCCGAGGTTGCCGATATCGAGAACAACTTCTTCCCGGTGAGGTCAGACATTGTGATAAGCCAGCTGAAGTCTGCGGGACTCTACCCCTCCCTGGAACCAACCATAGTCAGAGAATCGGGCCTCACACTTACGGCTGAGAGGATCATCTCATCCCCGGTCATCATAACGCTGATGAATCCAAATCCAGGAGGTCAGATTTACTATACAACTGACGGCAGTGACCCGCGGCTCACGGGAGGAACATTGTCAGGAAAGGCCGTGTCTGCACAGAACGGCTCAAATCTCACTGTATCAGCGTCAATGATCTTCAGGTCACGCATCCTCGACGGCCAGTCATGGAGCGCATTGAAGGAGGTCCGGTTCTCGGCTGCCAATGAGGACTACTCCCATCTGAAGGTGACGGAGGTCCATTATCACCCTGCGGACCTGATAAATGGCAATGACACCGTTGACGGGAAGGACCTGGAGTTCCTCGAGCTCAAAAACACAGGCGCGAATGCGGTGAACATCTCCGGGCTTACCGTTGACACCGCGGTATATTACAGGGTGCCTGACGGGGAGATGCTTCCCCCGAAAGGATTTTACGTAATTGCCTCGAAGCCAGAGGAGTTCTATTCGTTTTACGGGAGAAGCCCCAGCGGCAACTTCAGCGGCAACCTTTCCAACGCAGGTGAATTTGTACTTATCAACGATAAAAACGAAAACAGGATACTGTCATTCACCTATTCCGATGACTCGCCATGGCCGCTTGCGGCGGACGGCGACGGCTTCTCGCTTGTTCCGCAGCTGGCAGACCCCGGGGGCGACCCGGGTCTCTCCTCCTACTGGAGGCACTCCGCGAATGCCGGCGGCTCACCCTTTGCCGATGACGCTGTATCCACCTCTGTGTCAGAATTACTCCAAAAACAATGGGGCAACCTTAAAATCTATCCCAACCCGACAAGCGGTGTGGTGGTTGTGAGTGCCGGCGAAGAGATGAGCGGAACGGTCAAACTGAGGTTCATCTCCTGGACAGGGGTAACAGTACTGATGAAAGAGATTGACGGCACCTCGGTGATTGACCTGTCAGAGGCAGGCCTTGCACCGGGAGTATATATAGTGACTGCAGAGCTCAATGGCATATCGTACAGGGCAAGGCTGGTATACCTGCCTGACAGATAATAGCTTACATGAGTCCTTGATGGACTTGCCTGCCGGCACAGCGGTTATCAAAATGATTTTGAATTCTCTCTGCACTTATTTTAATTTTGCAGAGCACTGAACAGTCAGTAAGCATGGTAAAAGGGAAAAGGAAAGTCAGTTTGCAGATGGCGGGAATCCTGCTCCTGTTTTACATGCTGAGTTTCGCCTCGTGCGATACGGCTGAGATCTGCTGGTATTGCGAGAATCCCCATAATGCCACTCAAGCCCAACAGGTGTGCAACTCGATGTCAAAGAATAAGTTAGAGTCATACGGATGGGTCTGCACACCATTCTGATTCCGTAACATTCACCTTTAACCTGCCCCCTGATATTTTGCTTTTTCCCTGTCGATCATAATTATTATCTTACACACCCGAATCTGAACAAGTCCCCGGCGATGAAAACAAGTATAAAAAAAATCAGTCTTGCAACGGTGATGATACTGTTCGGGCTGGGCCTCGCAGGGCAGAGCCAGGTGGCTGATGGTGGTCCCTGGGAAGACGAAAAATTCTTCAGTGCAGGATTCAGTCTCGGACTCAATACCATGAATTTCCGCATTGATCCCTCAGACCAGTTCACAGCGCCTGACTCCCTCTACCCATCCGGGGTGAGCGTTTTTCCCGGAATAAACATCCATCTGTCCCTGAACTTCAGGCTGAACCAGTTTTTTGATATCAGGATCCTTCCCGGTTTATCATTCGGACAGAGGAATGTCAATTTTTCGACTACCAGCCAGGTCGATACAATCTTCAGCCCTCAGAAGATTGAGTCGAGCTTCATTGAGGTCCCTCTGACGCTCAGGTACGGATGGCGGATGCAGAATATCAAGCCTTATATAATCGGAGGCATAAATTACCGGTACGACTTTTACGCGCAGGAGAAGTACAGGCTTGAAAGACCTGTTTATCTGAGGTTAAACAAACCGGATTTTTACTATGAGGCAGGTGCCGGAGTAGGGTTTTATCTCTCCGATATAAGGCTGTCGGTAGAGATCAAGATGTCAAACGGCATAAAGGATGTGCTGGCCCATGACCCGCACCCGGATTACCCTGAATACAGCAATTCCATAGAAGCATTGAAATCGCGGATGTGGGTGCTTTCACTCCACTTCGAATGATCTGCACAGGTCCGTACCTGTCTCTATGCGACTCTGTTTAAGCGACGCAGGCGCGTTGTCTATGAACTCTGCCCATTTGTCCTCTCAACCCCATTGTTGGTCAAAATTATCCTGCATTTAAGGGCTGCAGCTCTCATTTTATGCGGTTTATTCGCGAAATTTGGACAGGCAATGGGATAACTGCAGGCAATTACAGACCGCTGTCAAACTGACAATATCAATGAAATACGACTACAAAAACCTCTTTGCATCGCAGCACGAAAAATTTACGGCGATATTGGGTCAGGATTATTTTTCATCCCTCCTGGTTGATGACGATCTGTCAGATTCAGCGGTTATTATTTCAGACAAGCGGGTCTACCAGGTGGGAAAACTGTACGAGTCGGGTGTCCGTTTCCCCGGGGGCGGTCTCAGGGTCAGCAGGGGCAAAAAGATAGTCAGTCTTCTTGATATTACAGGCACAGCCAGCAAGGAGGTATCGAAGCCCTTGCCGGGTTCGGCACTGATAGCGTTCGGAGTGCTGGCAGCCACCCTCGGTTTGCTTACTGACGTAAGGCAGTCGACTTATATCATGCTTGGTATCGCATTACTCTCAATTGCCGGAGGGGTGTGGCTCCTTATAAAACTCAGGAAAAGGTATCTCATTATTGAATATGCCGGTGGCAGCATGGCTCAGCCGGTAAAGTTCATAACGAATACCGAGCTCAACCTTTTTCAGGGTATCCTGTCAGATGAAAAGGAAAGGCTGATGTCCGGAACGGGTGAACTGAAGGAGTGCGCAAACTGCGGCGAAAAGATACATCTCAGTGCAAAGATATGCCGCTTCTGCGGAGAGGAACAGAAAGATCCTACACCGGAAGAATCACGCTAAATAATTGTCAGAATTGCTCTGCCCCGGGGCCGGGACCCAGGTCCACAGGGAGGAAAACCCGTTTATACCCCAAGGTTTTTGAAGGCTTCCAGGACCAGGAATACCGGCCAGACGATTGCCTTCAGGAATCCCAGAACACCCATCCAGAATCCGGTAGCCTGAGAGATAAAGTAGATCGCTGCGCCTATGAGTCCCAGGCCGTAAACGGCACCTGATGACGGAGAACACTCCTGCATTCTTTCTTTCATTGTACTTCTTTCTTTTTTATGTTCAACAAAAATATATCATTTAATCTCTTCAGGTGGCATTCCGGAACCAATTATTGAGTGACCCAGGCATCCCGGGTCAGATATTCCTGCGGTCAAGAACATTTACCGCTTTCACTGGTTTACTTATCAACTGATTGCAGTTGTTCGTCAAATCGGAGTTTGTGTTCGCCGGGAGTCAGGATGGGCACAAAGTCCCGAATAATGGCTGTCAGCGGCAACAATTACCAAAGATTGAGAATATCGTTTAATCAAATTATCTTTGTATAAGCCTGGCATCGTCTCTAACTTGTAACATTTTAGGGCCGTCAGATGAGACCAGGTTTGAAATATAAAAGAGGAATGCCAAAAAAAACAGCAATAGGAATACTACTCTGTGCATTGACTTTCCTGACAGCGTTCAGCCTCCCCGCAACTCACATCGTAGAGGGCAGATCCTCGCCAGCTGACCGGTCGTTTGTTCATGCAGCCATGGTTATGCAGGCTAATACCAACGATTATGGCGATGCGCCTGCAAGCTACGGATCTGCTGATCATGTCATCAACACGTCGCAGTATCTGGGAAGCCGGATTGACGGCGAGGGACAGAGTCAGTACTCGCCGGAGGCTGACGGTGACGACCTTAACGGGATTGATGATGAGGACGGGGTTACAATACCCTCATTAAGACAGGGAGCAAAGGCAACATTTGTGTATACAGTAGCCAACCCGTGGTACTATTCTGCATATCTTAATGTATGGATTGACTGGAACGGCGATGGTGATTTCGATGATCAGGGCGAAACAGTAGCAGCAAACGTACGCAGAGGGTCAGGCACCTATAATCTTGATATCACGGTCCCTTCAACAGCCATTGCCACCAGGCCAACCTTTGCACGGTTTCGGCTTGGTCCGAGATCAACAAATGATCCTGAGTACGGCAGTACCGGCACTGCCACCTCCGGCGAGGTGGAAGATTACATGATCAAGATTTCATGTATCACTCCTGATGCCCCGAAGATAGCACGGATCACGCAGCCCACATGTGATACCTCTACCGGCAGTGTTGTGCTTGAAGGCCTTCCCAATACCGGAACATGGACCCTTACAAGGCTCCCTGACGGGGAGACGATTACAGGCAGCGGATCATCATATACGGTCACGGGCCTGACGCCAGGTACCTGGGCCTATACAGTGACCAACCAGAGCGGCTGTACCTCTGAGCCTTCCGCTCAGATAGTCATAATGACTGCTCCCGATACACCCACTGCACCTGTGATTGCAGAAGTTGTTCAGCCCACGTGCACCATATCTTCAGGCAGCGTCTCGCTTAGCGGACTGCCGGCGGAGGGGAGTTGGACCGTATATCTCTATCCCGGAGCAAGGCCATACAACGGCAGCGGCACCACCCTGACCATCGGGGAACTGGCAGCGGGCACATATTATTTTACCGTCACCAATGCTTCAGGGTGCACCTCTGCACCATCGACTGATGTGGTGATCAATGTATCTCCGGTTATCCCGTCGCCTCCGGTGCCTGGTGCCATCACACACCCCTCCTGCAGTTCCCCCACGGGTTCTGCTCAATTGTCGGGACTCCCTTCAGCCGGGACGTGGAGCGTAACGCGCACACCGGGAGATGTGGTAACTACAGGCACGGGAAGCAGTGCCCTGATCACAGGAATCCCTTCAGGGACATTCACCTTCACGGTGACGAATGAAGCAGGATGTACCTCAGGCCCGTCTGCAGAGGTAGTCATAAACACAGGCCCGGAGATTCCGGGTGCTCCGGTGCCTGGTACAATAACCCAGCCCGGTTGCAATGTCTCAACAGGAACCGTGTTATTATCAGGTCTGCCATCTTCAGGTTCATGGACACTCACACGTCTTCCTGACGGAGCTATATTCACCGGGACGGGCGTAAGCACCACCATAACGGGACTCCAACCCGGCACCTATACATTTACAGTCGCAGGCTCTTCCGGATGCACGTCACTTCCTTCACCGGGAGTGACCATCAATATGCAGCCATCAACGCCCACTCCGCCAGTGCCCGGAACCATCACCCAACCTACCTGTGACCAGCCTGCCGGCAGCGTGGTGATCAACGGACTGCCTGCTGAAGGCACCTGGACACTTACCCGTTTTCCGGGAAGCATACCTGTCAACGCATCAGGAACCACCTTCACCGTACACGGCCTGAATCCCGGTTCGTACAACTTCACCGTCACCAATGCAGAAGGATGTACCTCAGCGGTCTCTGCGGACGTGGTCATCAATCCGCAGCCGGGACCTTTCCCGACGCTGGTGATACATAACCCCGGCCCGGTCTGTTCTCCAGGTACGGCTGACCTGACAGTACCGGCTGTCACTGCCGGATCAACACCAAACCTGACATTCACCTACTGGAGGGATGTGCAGGCCACTGTTCCGTTGAACACGCCTGCTGCAGCATCTGAGGGCACTTATTTCATCAGGGGTACCATTCCCGGCGGCTGCTCCGCCATCAGCCCGGTGACGGTTACTGCCCTGCAGCAGCCAACTGCATATGCAGGAGAAGATAAGGAGCTGATATTCATCTTTACAACAACCCTCGATGCTGCAGAACCAGACGAGTTCTCAACAGGTACCTGGTCAGTGGATTACGGAACGGGAACTGTTTCTGAACCCGGCAATCCGAAGGCAACGGTCACCAACCTCTCCGAGGGTGAAAACAGGCTCGTGTGGACCGTTACAAACGGTGTCTGCATGCCCGCAGCGGACGAATTGCTGATCATTGTTAAAAATGTAGACATTCCCTCGCTTATAACCCCTAACATGGACGACAGGAATGATTATTTTGAACTCCGGGGTTTAGAGGTCCTGGGAAAAGTTGAACTGACAGTGTTCGACAGAAGGGGAGCGCTGGTTTACAGGAATGCCGGCTATGATAACCTGTGGCACGGAACCGATTATAACGGTGAACCGCTGCCTGATGATGTCTACTTCTACGTTATCGAGGCTGAAAACGGCCTTGCAATCAGCGGATATCTCTATATAAGGAATTGATTTTGAAAGATAAGTTCAATAAAAAAGTCCGGATGGCTACCGGACTTTTCTATATCAGAACCATCAACGAGGTCATTTTTTCGCACTGGCCTTCTCGTACCACATAAACCACGACAGTTTGTAAAAGCCATCAGGCACATTTTCAGTCTTCTGATCGGTCACCGGAGGAACCGTAATAAAAAGGTCGTCGCCGGGTTTCCAGTCAGATGGTGTCATGTGGACATCGTTGGCTGTCTGTAGTGCCTTTACCGATCTGAGCAGTTCCTCACTGCTCCGTCCTACGTTCATAGGATAAAAATAAACAGCCTGGATAACATTTTCGGGATCAATGATAAATACACCGCGAACACTTTTAGTGCCGTTGATTGAAGGATGTATCATTCCGTACAAATTTGAAGCCACCCTGGTGTCATCATCAATCATGGGAAATTTAATCTTGACGGCCGTCCGGCCCTTGTAATCAACCTCTTCAAGAGCTTTCTTCCACTGCTTATGGGTCTCGAGCGGACTGGTTGAAATTACTGCCAGTTTCACGTTCAGCCTGTCAAACTCCTGCTGAAGAAATGCCAGCTCAAGGAGCTCTGAGGAGCATACCGGAGTGAAATCAGCCGGGTGTGCAAACAGTATCTTCCATTTGCTTCCGAAATCAGAAGGAAAAACAATTGGACCATTTGTACTTTCGGCACTAAAAGAGGGGGCCTTCTCCCCGATCAGGGGAATCCTGTAATCCTTGTTCTCATCTGCCTGTGCCATTGACAGGCCGGATGAAATAAGAACTGCCGTTGCAAGAAGAACAACTTTTTTCATCGCTGTGATTTTTTTAGTTATTTAGAATCCGTTTAAATAATGGTTTAGTAATAACATACAGGAAGAAACAAATGTTCATCTTAATGAGTGATATTATATCCGTGAAAAGGGTAAAAAAAATACGGGGGTACCCTGGCCAGGTCGCCCCCGTATTTATAATAAAACCAAAACCCTAATAACCAGTATTCTGCTGAGATTTAATTGCCGGGTTGGCATCCAGCTCAGTTTTAGATATTGGGAGAACGATTTTGTAAAAAGTTCTGTCAATGATTTTTTCGCGGTGAGGGATAAGGACAGCAGGATCAATGAACTCATCATTGAACTCTATTGACCTGTTCAGTCGTATCAGGTCAAAGTACCTGTGACCCTCCATAAACAGTTCCTTGCTCCTTTCTTCAACTATCATGTCCAGCGTGACAGTCGCATCAGTTGCAGGAGTCAGGGCAGGTGCTCTCTTGCGTATGGCATTGAGGTATGTTGCCGCCTTGACTTTGTCAGGTGTGGGGATCTTCAACGCAGCCTCAGCCGCAAGAAGATAGATCTCAGACAGACGTATCACCTTCACATTGACTGCAGAGGCTGATGATCCTTTATCGCCCTTAAGATCAACACCGGCGTATTTCCGGCAACTGCCGAACCTGGTGTCGGATGATTCATCATAATCCATTATTCCCCAACGCACATCAGTCGGATCCTCCCCGAGTCTTTCCAGAAAGTAATCACTGGCCATAAACCAGCCTGCGGCACCTGATACTATATTGAGGCGCAGGAGATAGTACCCGAGTGAAGAATTCCCCAGGTCTGCTTCGGCAGGATAGATTGCCAGCTCGAAAATAGATTCAGAACCAAACTCAGATGACCATGAGTCTACCCATTTATCATTGTCATACAGGGTATACTTGCCGCTTGTAATAACCTCCTCGGCAGCCGTCAGGGCTGATGAAAAGTTATCCATAAACATATGTACCCTGGCCTCAATAGCTTTGTTGGCATAGTAGTTGAGAAACCCTTTTAACACAGTCTTGGAAAGCAGCGGAGCAGCATCCGTCAGGTCCTTCAGGATCTGGGTATAGACAGCCTCAACTGATTCTCTTGTCGGCTGGGCTGAAGCATCCAGAGGTTCAAGTACCAGGGGAACTCCGAAGGAGGCTTTATCCATGTTGTAAGGTTTACCGTAAAGCCTCACCAGGTCGAAGTACATGAGAGCTCTTGCTGTGAGAGCTTGTCCCTTGTATCCGCTAAGAGCTGTGGTCCCGTCACCTGCTTCCTCAATCTTTTCAATATTCTTGATAAGGTTATTGGCCTGCAGAATACAGTCGTAAATCTGTGTCCAGAATCCTGAGCCGGAACCCGAGGTGGCAGAATGATTGAAAGAATAATAATAATCCAATCCTCTACCCTGCGATCTTACAGCAAAGTCGCCACCCTTTGCATCACCATAGATGACAAAGTTTCGGCCATAATAGCTGGATGAGGTCATTTTTCTCATCAGACCATTGATAGCTACCTTGGCATCAGTGGCATTTGTAATTGAGGTTTCGGCAGCTGCGTAGTTGCTTGGTTTTACATCCAGAAAATCTTCACAGGATGCCAGGAGGGCGACACAAACTAACGTAAGTAATATTCTTGTCTTTTTCATCGTAGTACCATTTTAAGATCAGAAACTGGCTTCAATTCCAAAAGTATATGTCTTACCCAGCGGCAATTCATATCCCCTGGTGCCATATTCGTTAACTTCCGGGTCGTACACCTTCCATGCTGCCAGGGTCATCAGATTTGCACCGTTAAAGAAAACCCTTGCGCCTGAGATCTTAAGCTTGTTTACAACATTCACAGGAAGGTCATAACCAAGTGTTATACCCTTAAGCCTGAGATAATCTGCCGGGTGCATGTGTCTGCTGCTATACTGCAGAGCATCTTCAAGATCTATGGCTATACGCATCGGATATAATGCATCCTTGTTCTCCGGGGTCCATCTGTTGTCATAACAATCCTGAGACATCATCCTTTCCCAGTAGTAGCCATCTTCATTTACGTCCCTACTGACAGCATCATATGTTTGTCCTCCGAGTTTATAGGAGAAGTTAAGAGACAACGTCAGGCCCTTCCAGCCCAGATTAGTATTAATCCCACCAAACAGGAAGGGATGGACATCGCCGATAATTACCTCAGAGGCGTCCCTGAATTCATAAGTGGCAGGGCGGCCGTCAACCATCAGAGTCGATGGTACATCATTATTAAGGAACCAGAGATTCTTCCCGGTCTCATCCTCCACGCCGGCCCATTCAAGGCCATATAGTGCCAGTGTTGATTCACCCTCGGTATAAATAAATTGTGCCCTGTCGTCTCCACCGGTCGGATCCCACCAGATAATATCCTGATCGCCATATAACTTTGTAACTGTTGACTTCACGTGTGAAGCTGTCAGACCTGCACTCCATGTGAATCCGGACTTTCTTAAAATGTCTCCATAGAGCTCAAATTCAAGTCCTTTGTTGTTTATCTCCCCTATGTTTTTCAGTGTGGAGGAGAACCCGGTCACCGTTGAAATAGGCACATCCTGTAAGAGGTCTTTTGAGTTTCTGTTAAAGAACTCCAATGAACCCGAGATACGTTGTTCAAAAAGGCCGAATTCCAGTGCTAAATTGGATGTATAGCTTGTCTCCCATGACAGGTTCGCATCAGCAATAGAACTTAGACTGCTTCCCGGCTGTTCCATATAATTGTCTGTATAGCTTGTCAGGGAACGCCAGCCGTAGTTGGCTGACGGCAGAGTGCCGTTAACACCGTAGGATGCTCTCAGCCTTAGGCTGGAGATAACGGGAACGTTATCCATGAACGGTTCCTGGTCAATTCTCCACGATCCGGCGACTGACCAGAAATTACCCCACCGTGTGTTGGAACCCAGACGTGATGAACCGTCACGACGGAACGAAGCTGAAGCATAATACTTGTCATCAAAATTATATTCTGCACGTGAGAGCATTGAAAGCATTGTGTTGCCCCAAAAGTACGCACTGGCATCAAACTTCCCGGCGGTTGCCACCGTGTGGAGGGCACTCGTTGGAAGGTTTGTGCCTATGGCCCGCTGATAGTCGGTCTGATTCTTTTCAGCTTCCCAGCCCAGAAGAACCCCTACATTGTGTCTTTGAGCGAATTTCTTATTAAAATTAAGTGTAGTTGAGGAGACAAGCTTGGTTATTTTTGTGCTTGTCTCGGTTATTTCACCGGTAGTAGCGGCTCCGTAATAATGCAGAGGACTGTAATAGAGATGATCATTAACCTGTGTGTTGTCATATGAGAAAATAGATTTTAAGAACAGCTCCGGCAGAATCTTAACAGTGACAGATTCATTAGCCATTACCCTGAATGTTTTTGAGTTATTATCAAATTGCTCATTTTGAAAAACCGGGTTCAGCGCATAACTGCCATACCTGGCTGTCCAGGGCTCACCTGTGGCAATGTCAGTCGGCCAGTAAAGGGGCCACAGTACATTACGGCTCTGCATGAAATAGTTACTCTGCATGGAGCGGGTGTCATTAAATCCCTTCTTCATGCTGCTGGAAATGTTTATGTTGGATGCAAACTCAATAAATTTTCCTACTTCCTGGGAAAAATTAATTCTGCCCGTTATCCGGTCAAAATTATTTATCGTGGTGCGCCCTAAATCATTTGCATAAGAGAACGAGGTGTAATAGTTTGACGTTTCGGTGGCGCCGCTTACTGAGAGATCATAGGTCTGATAGACCTCAGTCCGGAAAAGGACAGAATCCCAGTTATAATATCGTCCTGCCCTGTCGCCGGTAATTGTGAGCGAGTTGACCGTATTGTCAGGTGCCGACATTATGTATCCATGCTTACTGAACCTCTTATTAAAGGCGGCACAGGCATCGGCACTTGCATCTTCCGGTGTAAGCCCTTCATAATAAACTCCGGCGTTCCAGAAATTTTCATAATAGAGTTCAAGTTGCTGTTCAATGGGCGCCACTTCAAAGTTATCCGTAGCATAGGACGGAGTCAGGCCCACTGAAGCCTTGAAATTAATCACTGGTTTCCCCTTCTTGCCCTGTTTTGTAGTTATGACTATAACACCATTGGCAGCCCTTGAACCATATAATGCAGATGCAGCTGCATCCTTCAAAACCGTAATTGATTCAATGTCATTAGGATTAATGGTGTTCATTACATTGTTTGTGGTATAAATCTCACCGGACAGCTGGGAAACGTTGCCTGAAATAACGGGGATACCATCAATGACATAGAGCGGCTCATTTGAGGCATTCATTGAGCCTATGCCTCGAACCCTGATGGAGGATGCAGATCCTGCCTGCCCGGAGAGGGTAGTGATCTGCAGGCCTGCGACCTTGCCTCCCATAACATTCTCGAAGGAGACAGTAGAGGCATCCTTGAGTGCATCAGCTTTTACTACGCTTGCCGCACCTGTGTAGGTGCCTTTTGTGGATGTACCGTAAGCAACAACAATCACTTCATCCAGAGCAAGAGCATCTGTAACCATCTCAACATTGACCACGGTCCTTCCGGCTACCTGGATCTCCTGCGTCTTGTAACCGACATAGCTGAATACGAGTACAGCGTCGGAAGGGACATTGCCAAGGCTGTATCTGCCTTCAGCATCTGTGTTGGTTCCTACTCCTCTCGATCCCTTTAACAGTACAACTGCATACGGGATCGGAGAACCATCTTCAGAGGCGGTTACCGTCCCGGTAACCCGTGTCTGTGCCATGCCGGCGTTGACAAACAATACCGACATGAGAATGAAGATCAGTTTTTTCATGAAAAATAGAATGTTAGTTTATATAGGTTTGCTCTCACAAGTTATAACGAAAAAAATAATAATTGAAAAAAATTTGTATTACATCATACTGTTTTAAAGCATACAGCTTAATTCATTGGAGCCATATACTGTGAGGCACATTAGATGGAGCCTTGAGTAAATGTCAAAAATCGCGGCCGCCCAACAGGCGACAGGTTAAATGATGAAACAATATGTAATACATATAATCCGGGAAGGCTAAATTTTATCCCGCCTGCAGAATAAAATGAAATGTTTTGAATAGATTTACTATCTCTTTACCGTTAATTTCACATAAATCTTCCCCTGCGATGAGACTTTTAAAAGCACTTTTTCCCCTGTTGTTAATATTTTTCGGTTGCTCAACAACTGACACTTATGATGTTCTTATAAAAAACGGCAGTATCATTGACGGCTCTGGCAATGCCGTCTACAGGGCTGATATTGGTATTATGTCTGACACCATTACATCCATCGGAGACCTTAAGAAAGCCAACGGCGTCACTGAGATTGATGCAACCGGCCTGACGGTTGCGCCTGGATTTATCAATATGCTCAGCTGGGCAGTGGAGTCGCTAATCGAAGACGGGAGGTCTCTTGGTGACATCTGCCAGGGAGTGACACTGGAGGTGCTCGGCGAGAGTGATTCCTGGGGGCCGTGGAACGAAAGCATGAAGCTTGAAATGAAGGCCTCGCAGGGCGATATAAAGTATGATATAGAATGGTCCACACTTGGTGAGTACCTCGAATATCTGGAGAAGAGGGGTGTTTCAACGAACATAGCATCATTCGTTGGCACCTCAACACTGCGTATACATACGGTGGGGTACGACGACCGTCCGCCGACAGCAGCCGAGATGGACTCGATGAAGATGCTTGTCAGGCAGGCAATGGAGGAAGGAGCCGTTGGTGTCAGCTCAGCACTTGAATATATTCCTGCCAGCTTTGCATCCACTGAAGAGCTGGCAGAGCTGTGCCGCGTGGCAAAAGAGTATGACGGCATGTATATATCGCACATCCGGAACGAGGATGAGACCTTCCTCGAAGCCATTGACGATTTTCTCAGGGTGCCTCACGAGACAGGTATCAGGTCTGAGATCTACCACCTCAAGCAGGTAGGCCGGACCAACTGGGACAAACTTGACAGGGCGATTGAAAAGATTGACTCAGCCCGTGCAGCGGGGCTGCATATCACTGCAGATATGTACAACTACCCTGCAAGCTCGACAGGACTCGGGATCCTGATGCCGGAATGGGTGCAGGAGGGCGGTTTCGAAAAATGGGTTTCCAGGCTGAAGGACCCTGCGATCAGGAAGGTTGTAGGTCCGGAGATCATTAAGACAATCATGAGAAAACAGGGTACGCCCGAAAAGGTGCTGTTAATAGGTTTCAATACCGATTCACTGAAATACCTGCAGGGAAAAACTCTTGCGGAGATTGCAGCCATGAGGGGCAAATCACCTGAAGAGACCGTAATGGACCTTGTCATTGATGACAACAGCAATGTGGATGCGGTGTTCTTTTCCATGTCTGAAGACAACCTGAGGAAACAAATAGCACAGCCATGGATGATGTTCGGATCAGACGGCAAATCGATGGCGCCTGAGGGCGTTTTTCTGAAATCAGCCACCCACCCCCGTGCATATGGCAACTTTGCGCGTCTCCTTGGTAAGTATGTGCGTGACGAGCAGGTAATATCCCTCGAGGAGGCAATACGAAGACTTACCACACTTCCGGCAACCAATATGAAGATCGACAGGCGTGGTGCACTGAAGGAGGGATTCTATGCCGACGTGGTGGTATTTGATCCCGCGAAGATACAGGATCACTCAACCTTTGAAAACCCGCATCAGCTATCCACCGGAATGACGCATGTCTTTGTAAACGGAGTACAGGTCCTGCGCTACGGAGAGCATACCGGCGCCACCCCCGGCAGGGTCGTCCGCGGACCGGGATATACAGGAAAGTAGTATTGCCTTACCCCGGGTTGATCCCGGACAAGTCATGGCGGCCGGGAATGACCGCCTGACCTGCCGGAACGTAAGCTCTTTACTTTTTCTTGAAAATCAAATTGATAAGAAGGAGTATGACTATGGCGCCAATAGCACCGGTCAGTATGGCACCAACCCAGCCTCCACCAAGTGTTACACCAAGCTTGCCAAGTATCCAGTAACCCAGAGGGCCACCAATAATACCCACGATAATGTTGCCCAGCAGACCCAGGCCGCTTCCCCTGTAGATCATGCTGCCAAGCCACCCGGCTGCAGCTCCGATGAGAATACTCACGAGAATTTCCATAATCCTGTCTTTTGTTAGATTAATACTTAAGGGTCCTATAGAATACAAATCATGTTCAATCAATTTGAGTTCACACTCAAAGAACCTCTAAATTAACAATTATAATTGAGACCCGTGTTACTTTCTAATGATAAGATGGGCTTTCCACCGGAGAATCCTCATCTGTCAGAACCCTGAATAGAACGGGGTCATTCAGTAATTCAACCACATCGGCCAGATGGCCGTCAAAAAGAACCTGCCTGTTCATGAACCGGATACCGTGACTGTAATCGACATACCAGTAAACATGCCCGCTGTAAACGGGCTGTATAGGACTTCCGTCTCTTTTATGCCAGCCGTATATCACCACCCTGTCAGACCGTTCATCAATGCGTGCTGAGATGATCACATCCTTCTTGATACCCGCCACAAGCTGACCGTGACTTCCGCCAGCTTCCGCAAGTTGCCTTTCGATCTGCGTATTATGCTCTTCAAACTTCGTCACCAGTTCATTTGCATTGCCAACCGGCTTGTAAAAGAATGGCTCCAGCTTTACCTCTGCCTGCGACCATATATGGTCACTAAGCTTTGCTGTCAGCAAGGAAGCCCCAAACAGGTCAGCCAGCCTCTGCGCAGTGCGGGGATTCATGGGGATGCGGCAGAAATCATCATCACTCCCGATGGCTAGATAATCAGGCAGCACTTCATATTCCAGCGTATGAGGCGTTCCGTTAAGATCATTGAACAGTCCCCTGAGGGTCACCGTCTCCCTGAGGAATGACGGAATATTTCCTGAGGCCACAGCCCGGTATATTTCTTCTTCCCGCTCCTCCCGCGACAGTTCCCTGATACGCTTCATGAACGCTGACCCGGTCTCGGCCGAGAAATCACGAACCGGGATATTCAGTCTCCTGAGGGGGACGACAGCTGTATCCGAAATCAAGCCTGAATATGCTCTTTCTCCGAAGTAACGGTAGCCGCGCTGCTCATGTCTTGTTCCGCTCAGCATGCTGTGGATGAACCCGTTATACTCCACCTGGCGGGTGTGGTATATCTTTCCTCCGGGATTGGGTTTGAAGATAAACTCAATCCGCCTGTCGCGCGATCTGTACCATATTAATGAATCCCGCTCAATCCTTTTGAGCCGGAAAGACCCTGACAGGTGGTCTTTCATCATCCGGCTGCGGTACCACGTGCCTCCTGTCGGCGACACGAGCGGTTTGCCGTTATAGATCACCACGCTGTCATTGTATGCCAGGGTGCACAGATGCCTGCCGGAGCCCGATTTCAGCCAGCTGGTCAGCTTTGGCCCGTGGAGAGCTTCGTCATAGCCGTAGTTGCTGTCGAGGAAAGCTATCCGCACCACCTGTGAAGGTATCAGCTCATGTGCATCGATGTAACTGAAGATGAACCGTCCTCCACCGCTATGACCGTTGAGGACCAGCTCAGGATCCCACGGGGCAAACAAAGCTGTTATCTCTTCAACCATCTTCCTGACCTGCTCCCGGTGATCAGTTGTGGCTGCGCTCCATGCCGGCCAGCTTTTGCGGTCGTTCTCAAGATAAGCCACCACCACGGTCCTGCCGGTAATCACATTCCTGAGGAAACGCGTCTGAGCTCCAATATGCTGAATGTCAAAGTGCCAGTCGTCACCCTCCTTAAGCTGCTTTCCAAATGTCTGTTCAATTGTATTGCCGTTCGGGAGGGCATACAGTACCAGCAGTACCCTGTCATCATTCCCGAATCCCTGCAGAGGCGCATTGATCAGTATCCTGGTGCCCGGAGGTGAATCTTCAATTACAATCTGCTGCTCGTCAAAGAGCCCGGAGGCCCTGAAACCAGGAAGGTTCTGTGCCGCCACAGACAGGGAAAGAGCGGCAAGAACAGCAGCAAAAAAGAGGTTTTTCATCTCCCTCCGATGCCGTTGATGTACTCCTCAAGCATCGTGTGGCCTGAGGCGGCAACAGTGTTTCTGTCAGCGGGATCGGACGGGTTCAGTCCCCGTTTTGTCTCCCATTTGTCGGGCATGCCGTCACCGTCGGTGTCAGCTGCGATGTCATATGTTCTGAGCAGAGGCCATCCCCCGGCGCTGTCCTGGCTGTCGATTATGCCTGTGCCGGCTCCGTAAGAGTCGCCGTAGGCACAATGGCCGCTCTTCGTCTCACTGATGATCCTGCTGTCATAACTGTCGCGACGAGGCAGGGTTGCCCCCGCATTCCTCAGGACAGATTTGTATGCACACCTCGGGCTGACCGTCTTCACCGGTGCAGAAGGGAACGGGCTGGTGGCCCGGATCGATGCCACACCGGCATAGTCGCCCTCTACCCCTGTCCAGTTATCTGAGCTGACAGCCGGGCTGCCATGCATATAATTGCCGGATATATACCACATCCCCAGGGAATCAAACGGTTCCAGGATGCGACTGAGAACGGATTTCTTCGTTGCAGGGCCGGGTTTGTAAAAGTTGTTTACCATGTTCTGCCGGCCCATCTCTCCTCCGTAGGAGCTGTTAAACCCCCAGTTGAAGATGACATTGTTCCGGAAATCAACTATCTCCGTCTCCCGTGAGTCAGGGTGGTACCTTGCCCCGCAGAAACGAGGCAGCCGGCTGGTATGGCTCGCGAGGAGGTTATGATGGAAGGAGGCTCCCTTCCCTCCCCAGATTCCTCCGTAGCCGTGCTCTCCCTTGGGATGGCCGGCATCATAGAGGCTCTCAGAGATGATGCACCACTGAAGCGTGAAGTTTTCATTGTCATAGAACGAAGCTGTCTCATCAACAGACCAGCTCATCGAACAGTGGTCAACGATTATATTCTTCTGCCTTACGCATGAGATGGCGTCTTTGGGCTCCTCACCCGGAACCTTGTTGCCGCACCTGAACCTCACATATCTTATGATCACGTTGTCAGACTCGATTGAGACCGTCTCCCCGCTGATGCAAATACCGTCGCCCGGTGCTGTCTGCCCGGCTATGGTTACATCACCCTTCGAGATGTTCAGCCTGCGTTTAAGCTCTATGTTTCCCGAGACGGCGAACACTATCGTCTTCGGTCCCTGCTTGTTCAGCGCCCAGCGGAGAGAACCTTCTGCAGGCTTGACCACGGAGTCGGTGAGGTTGGTTACGGTATAGACTGCTCCTCCCCTGCCTCCCGTGGTAAAACGGCCGAATCCCTCCGCTCCGGGGAAGGCGGGCAGCTGTGCTGAGGCAAGTGCTGCCGCCGAAAGCAGGAGTATCAGAGCTACAATCCTGTTCATCTTACTTTGTTTACACTGACCTTTCCGTCAGGAGTTACTGTCTCCACTGTAATTTCAGCGTTACTGTCGCCACGCACCTCAACAAGGCCCGGGGTCTCTTCCGGGACCTGTAGACCGCTGATAAACACATCCGAACTGTTCAGGAAAAAGAGCAGCGGTTTATTTTCAGCAACCAGCCGCATATTCTTGATTCTTATGCCTTTGGCGTCAATGCATGCTATTCCGTTTTCGGCAGTCATATCAATATTCTCCATGCTTATATTCTCAAGGTTGAGTTCCGGCAGACCCTGGAGGTAGATAGCCTGTTGCGCTCCCCTGCAAGTTATGTTTTTCATTGATATGTTTTTAAACTGGGGGGTCTCCTCTGTGACAGGGGGTATCTCGCCAACGGTTGTTTCAACATTCTTGCCCTCTGCCAGCATCTCCGAGACCGAAAGACCACCGTAATAGAGGTTAAATGAGATGGCCTGGGTGGGAATATCAGTCATCAGGATGTCATTGAACCATATGTTCTCAACCACTCCGCCCCTGCCGCGGTTGCTCTTGAAGCGTATCCCCACATCGGTGCCCATGAAGGTGCAGCCGGCCACGGAGACATTCCTGACTCCGCCCGACATCTCGCTGCCTATTGTTACACCGCCATGGCCGTGGTATACGATACAGTTCCTGATAACGAGGTTCTCAGTGGGTATTCCCCTCTTCCTGCCGTCCTCATTCTTGCCCGACTTGATGCAGATTGCATCGTCCCCCACATCGAAGTTACTGTTATAGAGAAGCGTATTGCGGCATGATTCAATGTCAATCCCGTCGCCGTTCTGCGAGTACCAGGGATTCCTTACGGTGATGTTCCTGATGGTGAGGTCTTCGCACATAAGCGGATGGAGACACCATGCCGGTGAATTCTGGAACACGGGTCCGTCAAACATTATCTTTTTACAGTTCACAAGGCTCACCATCACAGGACGAAGAAAGTCTCTCATTCCCTCATATTCTTTAATTCCTCCCTCCTGTGGCATTGGTACGTTCATCTCACTCTGTTCCATTGCTTTCATGTAGGATTCGGATGGGTACCATGTCTTTTGGTCCTCACTGACAACACCGCCGGAATTTACCAGATCCTTCCACATCGGGGGCGGGACCTTCTCCCTCCTTACATGTCTCCAGGCGTGGCCACTGCCGTCCCATACTCCCTTTCCGGTAAATGCGACGTTCTCAAGCTCCTTGCCGTAGATGGGTGAGATGCATCTGACGGTGTTGTATCCCTCGAAGCTTGTCTCGATAAGCGGGTAGAGACTCTTGTCGGGGCTGAAGAGTATCAGCGCTCCTTCGTCGGCATGCATCCTGATATTGCTTTTAAGTATGACCGGCCCGGTCAGCCATATCCCCCGGGGGATGACGACCGTTCCTCCTCCCCTGGCCGAGACTGCCTCTATCGCTTTGCGGAAGGCATCGGAATTAAGGGTGATACCGTCACCTACAGCCCCGAACTCTGTAATGGAAGCACTGTTGTTCGGGATCTGTGGTTCAATCACCTGGGGCATGCCGAATTCAACATCCCTGTAGATCTCCCCCGCGGGAGCAACAGGTGACGCGGGAGTGCCTGCGGCTGATTGTGCGGCAGGTGCAACAGGAGCGACCGGGGCGGATGGTGAGGCAGGAGCGGCGGGGGGCTTGACGCTTCCGCGTCTGAGCTCCTTCATGGCGCCGAAAACGAGTTGTGCCACTGCCGTGGCGCCGGCAGGCTGGAAGTGAGTATTGTCACTGCTTCCTTCGGGGTATCCCGCATAAACCCCAGGAGGGAAGTTCATGAAATAGGTCAGGGTGACATAATCGCGACCCCTCCGGGTGAAAAAGTCCATGCTTAAAGTCGTAAGATCAATGAGAAACGCACCGGTCTCAGCGGCAACCTCGCGCATTGCAGCGGGGTAATCGCCGTGCGTGTTACCAAGCCTGCCATCCTTCCAGGGATAGTTTCTTGCGACCGGGGTCACCAGAATGGGTATTGCACCCTTCTCCTGTGACTGGCCCACATAGAGTCTCAGGAATTCCCTGTATCCGGGCAGTGAGGTGTAACGCTCGCCCTTGTTACCCGAAGCATCATTATGGCCGAACTGCATGAGTACCAGGTCACCGGGACTGAGCTGCCGGTATATCTCCGACCATCTTCCCTCCTCGAAGAAAGAGCGGGTGCTGCGTCCTCCGCGAGCCTTGTCCTCGACGATCACGCTGTCACTCCTGACAAGGTGCCTTATCATCTTGAGGGAGTCAGATGACATGAACGACTGGAATACCTGGCCCCAGCCCATTATGGGATACCGTTTTGAAGGGTAATCCTTCTCCAGGGAGTAGTCGGCTACGGTTGAGTCGCCTATGAGCCATACCCTGGTTATCTTATTTCTCCCGCTCGCGTTGCTGTGTTCCGCGGGATTTCCTGACGCAAATGCCGAAAGAATTCCCGTCAGTACAAACATTATCAAAAATCTGCTCAATCTCATGATCATTCTGTTGTTAAAATCCTGAACCAGTTGAGGTCAATAGAACCTGCATCATTGGTATAACCGTCACGCATGGCGAAAAAACCGGCTTTTGCCCCTATCCACATTCCCTGGCGGGCAATAAACGGTTCCCCGGCATTAAAATATTCCGTTCCGTCAAAGCTGTAGCTGAAGCGGCACAAGGCTCCGGCTTCGACCGTCACCCTGAAGAAGAGTTCGCCACTGTCAATCTCCCGGGAAAATAGTTCTGACTCAGGGTTGCCCCTGTCGGCGTCAGTGCATCTCATCACTCTCAGCCGGAGCCTGCCGTCCGTTTTGATGAGGGAGATATACTGGTAATCACGGCCCATGACTACCATGCCGGTCTCCTCACCGTCAGACCGCAGGGTGCATTTGACGGATGCAGTTGCAGTGAACTTTTCAGCCGGCAGTTTGCGGAGAAAGAGATTCGGCACATCCCAGAGGTTACGCATGCTGTCGGGCCGTGCGATGCAGTTCAGCCTGTAGAATCCGGAGGCCCCCGAGGGGTATCCCCAGGTGAGGGACGGATTGGCGTGCCACTGCCAGTCGAGAGGCATGATGCTGCCATTAAACTCATCATTGTGCTGCCGTGAGATGGCTGCTGTGTCCGCCTTTGACCCAGGACCGTTGTATGACAGAACCGGCTCCCCGATGCCGTCTCCGTCCTCATCAATGCCGATTACAGGCCAGTCGTCGACCCATTTCAGAGGCTGGAGGTGAACAATTCTCCCGTATGCTCCTTTGTCCTGGAAATGGAAGAACCAGTCATCCCCTGCGGGGGTTGCCACCCAGGCGCCCTGGTGCGGGCCGTTGATTGCAATATTTCCCTGATGCATGACCTTCCTGGCCTCATAGGGACCAAATACATTCTTCGCCCTCAGCGCGAGCTGCCATCCATAAGTGACACCGCCGGCAGGGGCAAAAATATAGTACCATCCGTTCCTTTTATAGAACTTCGGCCCCTCGATCGTCGGATTGTCTTTATGCCCGTCAAAAACCATCACCGGGTCACCGAATACGCCTGTGCCGTCAGGCTTCATGCGGATGACCATCAGCACACTCTTGACGCCGGCCCTGCTCCCTGCAAAAGCGTAGGCAAGGTAAGCGCTGCCATCATCATCCCACAGCGGGCCGGGGTCAATCAATCCCTTGCCTTTAATGACCGCCACCGGATCACTCCACGGCCCCCCTGGGTCTGAAGCCTTAATCATGAAGATGCCATGGTCAGGATCAGGATAGAAAATATAGAATTCACCGTTATGTATCCTGATGCATGGAGCCCATATGCCGCCTCCGTGCCGGACGGATGAATAGTATTCCTCCGGCTGAAGTCTCTCAAGGGCGTATCCGGTAAGCTCCCACGACACGAGATCATTTGAGTGCAGAACAGGCAACGCGGGCACGCAGTTGAACGATGAGGCAACCATGTAGTAATCATCCCCATCCCTTACCACATCCGGATCAGAGTAATCGGCATGCAGAACCGGGTTTGTGTAAACCGCGTTCTGTCTGTCTGCTCCGCCAGTGCAACCATTCATAATGATTGCAGCAAGGGTGATGATGAACAATGCCGTACGGGCAGGAATATAGTCTCTCCTTTTCTTCATCGATGGCAATTTAAAAACATCCGATGATTTCCTTCTGATATTACCCCGGGACCGGGAGGTTGCTCCCGGTCCTCAGGGGTTTACAGAACTAACCCAAATCCTGTAGAATTCTCTTATTCTTTCCAGCGCGGTGAACCGGCAGTTTCAATGCCTGCAAAATTTTTGTCCAGAAAGGTGAAATCTTCACCAACGGGATCATTCCACAGGCTGGTGGAAGCGCCGCTGTAGGCCGTCATCAGTTGCTTTATGGGTGCTGTTGTACCGTCATAGAAATCGGTAGTATAGTAAGATCCTGAGAGCGTGAGAGTCATGGAACCCGGCCTTACACCGTTTGCCCTGTCAACCGTCTGCCCGAAAATGCAGTCACTGATGGTTATGGTGCCGGTTGAGGTGTTGCTGGTGCCGAAATCAATGAAATACCTTGATGAGCCGGTGTCCATTGTTGTCTCATTGAATGTACAGTTATCGACCACAACGCTCTGGCATCCTGCACCGCTTCCGTAGTTTATGATACCGCCCCTTAATTTATAGACCGTGCTGTTGACAAACTTGATATTGATGAAGTTCCCGGTCGCAGCACCGTTCAGCACGCCATAATGGCTGTCAAAGGCAAAGTCATACATTATGCAGTTCAGGAACTCAACGTTATTGATAACCTGGCCGGCGGCGTTACCGCGAAGGCGGATGGCGCTCCGGCCGGAGTTCCTGATAATACAATTCCTGAACCTTATTGTACCAATCGAAAATGCATCGAGTTCCTGATCAATAATTCCCCTGTGTTTGGCGAGACCAGCATCGTCATACGAACAGCTGATATCAACATTTTCAAATACCAGGGAGTCAGAGAGTGTCATGGATGTCCCGATATCAAACATGTGATTGCCACCGCCGGTCATCAGAAAGATCGTTGGCGGATCATCGGGCAGTATGCCTCTCACCTTGGTGCTCGTTCTTACAGTATCAACTTCCGGAAGGCCATAGGAAGCACCGTTTGTGAGTAATATCACGCCTCCTGCCGGAAGGGCATCCAGTGCTGCCTTGAGGTCGCCGCCCGGTTCCACAAGCACGTCACCTTCAATGATAACGTGTGTACGGCCCCTCACGAAGTTTCCATTCATGAGTCGTACCTCATAAATGCCATTCGGCAATCCGGTGACCTGCCTTTCGCCCAGTGCAAGATCTTCGGCACTGAGAGTGAAAGGCAACTGGTTGGTACCGCTCACAAGCAGTAGTGATGTTGCCGTTACCTCTGGCTCCCACTGAACAATGCAGGCATTCATTGCTGACATATAGGTGTCAAAGCCACCGAAGAGGTTCTCCGGATCGGTTTTGAATGCCGTCAGGGACCATTTCGACTCTTCCACACCCTGGATGGAGCTGATTGCCTTTATCCTCGCCCAGAACTGTGTGTCACCGGCAGGCAACACATAGGTGAATGTAACCTGACTCTCGTCTGAGGCAGAAACCTCTGCGGAATGAATCAGTGTTACAGGGCCTGTCTCTCCGTCATAGATCTCCACCAGGTACTTTTCCGCGTTTTTAACGGATGACCAGGTGAGCGTAACCGTTGTGGTATTGCTAATAGCTGCTTCCAGGCCAACGGGCGAAAAGGCCCTGCTGAATTCCAACTCCTCCACCACCGGGTCGATCTCTTCCTTGCATGAAGTGAAAAGAAGCATCGCCATCAGCCCGGTCAATAATCCTGTATATATAATTATCTTCTTCATAGATAACAGTTTAAGTGGTTTAATAGCCATAATCATTTTTCAGGGTGCCGTTGCTGGCGTCGATGAATACCTGCCAGATGGGCCAGAACTGGTTCTGATCCGGATCATTTGTAAAGAGCGAGTTGATCTTGGCAGAGCCCAGCTTGTCAGGGCTGACGTAGACCGTGTTGGAGGTATAGTCTGCCGACCTGTCTTCATTTTCTCCCCTGTTCAGGCCATAGAACTGAAGGGACTCTCCATCAGATGCATAGCGGTAGTACAGTTTTTCCGGAACATCAGTGTAGCTGCCGGTGCGGTTGCTGAGCTGGGTCATTTTAACAATGGCCTCATCCATTTTGGTCCCCAGGAGGTTCCAGCGGATCAGGGCGGACTTGCGTTCCATCTCGCCGCAGAATTCAAGAGCATGCTCATTCACGATGGCATCAAATATCTGCTCCCTGGTGGTAATATTATTAAGGTAGGCATCCACTTTGACGGGCCAGTCAGACTGGGCAAATGCTCTCTGCCTGATCTGCTTCAGGTAATCCTTTGCCGGTCCGGGATTGCCCAGCTCATTCTGTATCTCTGCAGCCATCAGCAGCACTTCGGCGTAGCGCATATAGATCTCATTCAGTCCGTCATCATTTGTTGATGTTACATACCTGGTCATCCATTCATATCGAAGCTTACCGAAGTACCATAGAGAGACTCCGTTGCCGGTGTTGATTGTCTGCTTCGAGATGCCGGCCGTGGCGGTTCCCCAGGAGTAAGGCACGCAGGTTACGTCCCTCCTGGTGTCTTTGACATCATAGTCATAGAAGACATTCGGCAGGGGGCCGTAATCACCGCCCCTGGCCTGGCCTGTATACTGGTCTACGCTTGCATGTCTCGGAGCGAAGGTAAATGCCATGCGGCCGCGGCCGTCAGCGAAGGGTATCTCCCACAGGGACTCACCGCCTGCTGCGATGTTCTCTTCACACACCTTCCTCCAGAATCCCTCGAAGCTGCTCTCCAGCGAAGCCTTGCCGCTTGTGATCACGTCAAGACACTCCTGCATGGCTACCGGATAAAGGGTTGCCACGGAAAGCTCCGTGTCATTGCTTCTCCTGATGCCGTCAGGATACTGGGAGTATCCGGCAGCAGCAAGGCAGATACGGGCGCGGAGCGCCTTGACAAAGGCTTTGTTTATCCCCTCGGTTGTTGTGGTCCTGGCGTTGCCGTTAGGCCATGCCACAAGTTCTGAGGCTTCGCCCAGGTCATCAATCAGCTGTTTGTATATGTCATCGCGACTGGTTTTTGCAAGGTACATCGTCTCAGAGGAGATGGGTTCAAAACGAGGAACCACATCGCCCCATGCCCTGACAAGGTCAGCATAGTAGAAAGCACGGAGAGTGAGTGCTTCACCGAGCAACTGACCCATCTCAGTGCCGGGTCTCGCATCACCGTAGGTCCTTAAACCCCTGATGCAGATGTTGGCACGCTCGATGCCCGAGTACATCTGCGCCCAGGCATTGTTCGTAGTGTTCATGTCAGTGTTGATGGACGAATTGACATATCTTGCCAGGTCTGATCTTGCACCTGCAGACGAGGAACTGTTGTACCACTCTATGTCAGTGTTGGCGCCGTAATGGGTCAGAAACCTTCCCCTGTATGAGTTGGTCTGACCGATAGGCTCCTTGATCCCGTCAATGGCCGAAGCCGCAAGGGTGGGATTGGAGAAGATCAGTGACTCATCCAGCGTTGACTGAGACGGAGCTTCCAGGAAGTCTTCGCACGACACGAGCAGGCCGGCAAAAACAATACTGATTAATATATATAGGAACTTTTTCATACTCATCTTTTTTTAATCAGATTAAAAGGTAAGATTCACACCAAACAACAGCTGCCTGCTCTTTGGATAAGCCGAATAATCCAGTCCCGGAGTCAGAACGGTGTTCCTCCTGGCAGAGACCTCGGGATCAAAGCCCGAATAGTTGGTAAGCACGAAGACATTATATCCCGAGATGTAAAACCTCAGTCGCTCTATATGCAACCTTGATGTTACCAGGTCAGGAAGTGAATATCCCATTGTCAGCGTGTTAAGCCTCAGGAAAGATCCGTCTTCCACCGCCCAGTCGCTGAACACATGCCTGCTCATGAAGGGTGACCACATGGTAGTTGTCGCGTTCATGGCCTCCAGTGTTGCGGGGTCATTGACCAGCGTACCTGTTGCGGGGTCAAGGTTGGTCCACCTGTTCCCCTCAGCCATGATGTCAATCATATTGCGGAACGCGTAACGCGACGTGGTGTATTCAACCTTGTTGGCATTATAGATGTCGTTGCCGTAGCTCCAGTTGAACAGAGCTGAAAGGTCGAAGCCGTAGAAATAACCCTCGACAGTGAATCCGCCCGTATGTTTCGGGTTCGCATTGCCAATCACTTTGCCGTCAGCCACAGTCACCATATCATCGCCGGTGAAGTCTTTCAGCTTCAGGCTGCCCGGACGCACAGTGCCGATGACGTTGGAGTTATCAACAACACCATCGTTGAGTATCCATTCCTCCTCCTCTTCATCATATCCGGAGAAGTCAGACACCACATAACGGCCGTCACTGACATAGCCGTACATCTCCCCGACTGATCCGCCAACAGCGATCCAGTAGTCGTTACCTATCTCTGTGGATGCCCAGCTGGTGTTCTGACCAAAGTCGTCCATCACGCCAAGTGAGAGTATCTTGTTTTTGTTGAATCCGATGTTGAACCCGAAGCTGAGTCCGTAATTCTTGGCGTTGAGAGCCACAGCGTTGAGTTCAATCTCGATCCCCTTGTTTTGCGTTTCTCCCATATTCCGGTACTGGGTTGTATAACCTGTGCCAGACACCGGGAATGCTATCAGGAGGTCTTTCGTATTGTTGCGGTAAACCTCCACGCTTCCGTTGATCCGGTTCCTGAAGAACCCGAAGTCGAGTCCAAGGTTCCGGGTTACTGTTGTCTCCCACTTCAGGTCAGGGTTGGCCATGTTGGTTGAGGGAGCCCAGAATGATGAGAAGCCGTTGATCCAAGAGGTAGACCGGGCTTCGAATATCTGAGCAATCTGGTTGGAGGGGATATTGTTATCCCCGGCGGTACCGTAGCTGAACCTGAGCCTGAGGTTATTGAGGGTGTTGGAGATACCTTTCATGAATTCCTCCTCGGAAATCCTCCAGGCAATTGATGCCGAAGGGAAGTAACCCCAGCGGTTGGCAGCGGAGAATTTACTCGAACCGTCAGCCCTGAAGGTGGCAGAGGCCTGGTATCTTCCCTTGTAGTCATACATCACCCTGCCGAAGAAAGAGAGCAGCTTGTCATCAGGGTTGAGAGTATTTGTATAGCTGTTAGAGAATCCCTGGCTTACCAGCTTATAGGCTTCGGGGCCGGTGAAGAATTCAGGGAATCCCCAGACCTGGTTGAACATCGTGTTTGATTTGGTGACAAGCACCTCCTGCCCTGCCAGCAGCTTGAGCGAGTGGCCTGAATCACCGAAGAGATTTGCAAAATCGTAATTGAGGGTGTTGGTGCTCCTGATGCCGTTACCTTTTCTCTCATATGCCTCGAGTGCTGGCTTGTTCTGGTAATCAGCCGTTGGTGTGTTCTTTACATAATATGTGGTCAGTCCATAGAAGCGGTCATCATTGTTCACATAATTGTCAAGGCCGGCCTCAGTCCGGAATACCAGTCCGTCAACAATCTCCCAGGAGAAGCTGCCGCCCAGGTTGTATCTCTTTCTGAACTGCTGACGGTCGTTATCCCTGACGTTATCGAGGGGATTGGTCATGCTCGCTGCCAGGTCGGTGTCATCAAAATCTCCGACCGAATTAAACGGTATAGGAACGAAGAGCATTGTCTGCTTCACCCTGGCATCGTTAGGGGTGGCTCCTCCCTGGTCGGTGGCTCCTGCTCCGTAGATCTTCATGTCAGAATAGCGCACCGAAAATGAGAGTTCCACTCTGTCGCCTGCCTTGTGATCAAACTTAAGGGCAAGGTTGTCACGCCTATACTCAGAGGAGAGCATGATCTCATCGCTTCTTATTCCGGCATAAGAGACGGAGTACTTGAAGCTGTCACTCCCCCCGGTAATGTTCAGGTCATGATTGAATACCTTCCCGATGTGTCCGAAGACCTGGTCAAACCAGTTTATGGAAGGCTGTCCTGCATATAGGTCAATATCATGGTAATTACCAAAATACCTCTCATACTTTTCTACATTGTCATCCAGGAGAGCATATTCATACTGCCATCTCATGTAATCTTCAACTGAAAGTGTCGTAAGTTGCTTTGATACCTTTTTAAATCCATACCAGGCATTGTAATTAACCCTTGGCTTGCCGGCATCACCGCTTTTGGTGGTGATGATTATAACACCGTTGGCACCACGGGCTCCGTATATAGCCGTTGAGGAGGCGTCTTTCAGCACATCTATCGACTGGATTATCGAGGGAGGGATGTCGTTGATGGAGTTCACAGGGAATCCGTCAACGATAAGGAGCGGTGTACTGCTCTGGGTTACCGAGCCACCGCCTCGGACACGGATATTTATATCCGCATCAGGCGATCCTTCCGTTGTGACGATGTGAACACCCGCCATCTTTCCTGTAAGGGCTTCAACAGCCGATGATACCGGTACGCGGGCAAGCTCTTCTCCCTGTACGGAGGTGATTGAGCCCATAACATCCCTCCTGCTGACGGTTCCGTAACCGATAACAACCACATCCTCAACAAGAGCGCTTGAAGGGGAAATGGTAACATTTATCGTTGTCCGTCCGCTGACGGGTACCTCAACCGGATTATATCCCACGAAGGAGAATACCAGTGTGGCATCAGGGGGACAGTCGGTCATCGTATAGTTACCTTCCATGTCTGTGGCCACGCCCCGGGTTGTACCCCTGATGACCACGTTCAGGCCGATCATAGCCTCTCCCGTCTCGGCATCGGTCACTTTTCCCTTCACCATGATGTTCTGTGATAAGAGAGTCAGTGAAAATGCCGTCATGACAAGGATCAGCAAAACCCTCAGGCCGCTGTTGCCACGGCCGGGGTATCTTCTGAATGCATTAATTGATTTTGTCATAGACAAGTTGATTAGGGTTTGAAAAATATTTTTTAAGACTCGTTTTTTCAGGTGCAAAGGGGTGCATGGTTATAAAGTTAAGCATTAAAAATTAAGGATATCCGTCATATACGATTAGTCCACATTTTAGATCAAATTGTCTACCATTTTTCACTAACTTGGCAGCTATACTTGATAAACCTGATCCTGAGACATGAGTGAAGAGATCCTGCGGGCCATGATGGAGTTGTTCGCCCTGATCGTCAAGCAGGACGGCGGTATGTTGCAAAGCGAACGTGATTTCGTGGCAGCCTTTCTCACCAAGCAGCTTCCGCATCAGAGCGCCGATGAATTCATGCACCTCTTCCTGGAAAATGCCGGTCCGCTTCAGGAAAAAGGCAAAGCAGGTATATCGGAGACCGCTTCAGTAAGAGATTCAATCAAGATTCTCAACAACTGCAAAAAGATCAACAAGACCCTGACCCAGGAGCAGAGAGTCATAGTGCTCATGCGCTGCTTCGAGCTGATCGATTCCGACAAGCAGTACACCCCTCAGCGGATGAACATCATCAATACAATCGCCGAGGTATTCGGGATCTCCCGGGAGGAATTCGGAAGCATAATGCAGTTCGTCAGAGAGGAGAACAGGGAGGGATTTTCAGATCCTGCGATGATTGTTATCGACACCGGCACATCCGGGGAGAGTGAAGGGACATGCGGCAGCTTCGTGGTTTTCCTGAAGGTGGATAGTGTCAGCCTCTATTTTCTGAAGTGCTTCTGCGGGGGCACTACACTCCTCAACGGCATGCCCCTGTTATGTCGTAAAGTGTATCTCTTCGCACCGGGGAACTCAGTGCAGGCGCCTCCCGCACCTACCATTTATTACAGTGACATCACATCACGCTTCGCCTCCGGAAGTGAAATCCACCCGATTTCTTTAGTGGCTGACAGGATCTGCTACACCTTTCCCGACGGTTTACCCGCTATCAGCAGTGTAAGCTTCGCCGCCGGCGAGGGCATGCTGATCGGGATCATGGGAGCCAGCGGATCAGGAAAAACTACTCTCCTGAACCTTCTGACAGGACTTTTGATTCCACAATCCGGAGAAGTAAGAATCAATGGCATCTCTATCCGCTCCGGTGACGGAAAGCTCGACGGCGTTGTGGGATATGTACCCCAGGATGATTTTCTCGTCGAGGAACTGACAGTGTTCGAGAACCTCTTTTATGCAGCCTCTCTCTGCTTTGCAGGCAAGAGTCATGCAGAGATAACTGAGGTGGTAAACCGTACTCTGCATAATCTCGGACTTTACGAGAAGAGGCATTCCCGGGTGGGATCACCGCTCAACAAGGTCATCAGCGGCGGGCAGAGAAAAAGGCTGAATATTGCACTGGAACTGATACGGGAACCCTCCGTGCTCTTCCTTGACGAACCTACATCAGGTCTGTCATCGGGTGACTCTGAAAACGTGATGGAACTGCTGCATGAACTGACTGGCAAGGGAAAACTGGTCATCACAGTCATCCATCAGCCATCATCCGGGATATTCAAGGGCTTTGACAAGGTGCTGGTGCTTGATCTTGCCGGACATCTTGTCTTTTATGGGAACCCTCTTGATTCCATAGTTCACTTTAAGACACTTGAAGCCCATATCAACAGCGGGGTGGCCGAGTGCCCCTCATGCGGTACTGTTAATCCGGAGACACTCTTCAATATCCTGGAGACAAAGATAGTTGATGAGTTCGGCAAATACACAGACCGCAGGAAGGTCTCTCCTGCTGAGTGGGCAGAGGCTTTCAGGAAGACCATCCCTCCCGGGGAGGTCAGGGAGGAGTCCTCAGCACCCTGGTCCACCCTCCGCAAGCCCGGATGGTTCAGGCAGACCATGATCTTCATGATGCGTGATGCGAAAAGCAAGCTGGCCAACAGGCAATATCTGCTTCTGACCCTTCTTGAAGGACCGGTCCTGGGACTCATTCTTTCATATATCATCAGGTACATCGCGGATCCCTCATCGGACATCTACATCTTCCGGGAGAATGAGAATATCCCGGTATACATCTTCATGAGTATCATCGTAGCCCTTTTTCTCGGTCTCACCATCAGTGCAGAGGAGATCTTCCGCGACCGGAAGATGCTGAGGAGGGAGCATTTTCTCAACCTGAGCCGCAGCAGCTACCTGGTCAGCAAGATTCTTATCCTGGCATTCATCTCAGCGCTCCAGACGTTTCTCTTCCTGGCAGTGGCCAATCCCATCCTTGGCATCAGGGGTCTCTTCTTCTCCTACTGGCTTGCCCTCTTCACCACCGCCTTATGCGCCAACATGATCGGCCTGAACATATCTTCCGCGCTGAACTCGGCAATTGCCATCTACATCGTCATACCCCTGCTGATGATCCCGATGATGATACTCAGCGGAGCCATGTTCCCCTTCGACAAACTCAACAGAAAGCTTGCCAGGGCCGACATGGTACCTGTTATTGCGGAGCTGATGCCAACAAGGTGGACCTATGAAGCACTGATGGTCAGACAATTCACCGGAAACGAGTACGGAAGGAGAATCTACCCCCTGAAACAGCAGATGAGCATCTCCGACTTCAACAACATATACCGTATACCCAGGGTTACAGAGGCCCTGAAGAACGTGACGGGAAAACTCAAAACGGATGGGAAGATCTACCCTGAGGAGAGTGAGATGCGCCTGCTCAGGAACGAAACAGCCTTCCTCAGCGCCTCGGAAGTCATTGATCCCTTCACCGGAACTGACTCCATTAATCCCGCACTTTTCACCGCTGATCTCGCAGAGAGGCTGTCACTCTGGCTCAACAGGGTTGACGGTGAGTACAGGAGACTGAGCCATCTTGCAGATATGAACCTTGATAATTATGTAAGCAGCAATAAAATGGCCCTGGATCTGTTATATAATAACTACCATAATGACAAACTTGAAGACATTGTCAGGAAGGTATACGAGAAAAACAAGATGCTTGAGTTCAGAGACAGGCTGATCCAGAATGCGGACCTTATTTACCTGGAGCCGTCGACATCGGGTGCGCTCGGATTCCGTACCCATTTCATGGCACCGGTAAAGAGATTCAGGGGCCTTAAGGTTGACACTTTCCGGTTTAATATCCTGCTGGTTCTCTCCTCAGTCATCGCACTGTACATAATTCTTTACACAGAGGCGCTGAGGCGTCTTGTAATGTTTTTTGAACGTACCAGGTTTGGCAAACAGCGGAGAGCAAACCAGAAATGACCAGTATTTTTAAATTTGTATATCAATACAAACGCCCGATGACAGGGACAATAACAAAGATCGCAGCAGTGATTCTGCTGTTAGGGGTCTGCTCTTGCAGAAACAGCGGTACGCGCCAGGGCGGTTTAAGCTTTCCTGTAGCTGATTCAGTGCCGGCCGGAGAAGCTGAAAAACTGAGTGACGAGGCTCTGGCCGACATCGTGCAGAATATAGCATCACCTGTTGAGATAGCATCAATCCTTCAGTCGATGCAGGTACCTTTCTCAGCCGGATACCTGGCGCCCACTCATGAGGCCGACAGGCTTACCACCAACTTCCAGAAGGCTGTGATGCTCGGCATTTACGGTGCAGACCTGGGATATCTCAACATTTATGAGAAAACCGGCAATTCCGTTGACGTGCTCTCTACCATCAAGAGACTGGCAGACGGATTACGGGTTGGACAGTACTTCGACTTTGAAACACTGAAGCGGCTATCCGTAAGCAAATCAAATCTCGATTCGCTCCTTTTTCTCTCGGTCAACTCCTATAACCAGATAGATAATTACCTTCGGGAGAACAACCGTGGGTCAATCTCTGCCCTGATGATCGCAGGGGTTTGGGTTGAGGGCCAATACCTTGCAACCCAGGTGGCGATGAGCCATCAGGATGAGATCCTGAGAGACCGCATAGGCGAACAGAAGATAATCCTGGGTGACCTGCTGATGCTCCTCCGTCCCTACCGCTCCACCAGCCGGGAGTATCAATCGATCCTTGGCATGATGGAAGGGATAAGCAATAAGTATACTGATGTAAAAGTCTCTTACAGGCTTGGCGAACCGGAGACGATAGAAGAGGATGGCCGGCTGGTGCTGGTACAGCACGAGGAAAGCATAGTGGAAATGTCCGACAGCCAGCTTGCTGAGATTGCAGAGATGTCAAAAGAAGTAAGAAACAAACTAATATCCGGCCTTTAAGATGAAAAGCAGGTTTTTCATTCTCTCCCTGGCTCTGATAATCCTGCCCCTGGTGGCAGAAAGTCAGCCTGCAACAGAAGAACTGGTAAGCAGCTGTGTTCATTCAGCCGGTGAAAATACTACCTACCTGAAAGATTTCCGTATTCAGCTGCCCAAAATGTCCTCCAATGGCACCGCACCTGTATACAAAGCCAACATGTACCTGATGAAGAACATGAAATACAGGTTCTCTGTATGCAACGCCCCCGGATCAGGTGGAGAACTTGCCGTCACCATTTATGACCAGGGAAAGGAGCTCATTTCCTCGTACAACAGCAGTACAGGCAAAAAATACAACACAATTGACTTCGTCTGCAACAAGACAGGCTTATATACCATCTGGTATGATTTCATCGACGGCGAACAGGGTTCCGGCGTAGGAGTGGTCAGTATGATCAGGTGATCAGTAGGGCCAGAGACGCGAAACAACCAGCATTATCACCATTATCCAGAAAAGGATTTCAGACACGATCACGCGCCGGGTAAAGACCATATGATTGGCCATTATAAAAGATACCGGTAACGCAGTCAAAGCCGCCATTTCAGCCGATACGGCAGGTACGAAGAGAAACACTGCGGCACTGATAACCAGCATCCATATAAAGAGTTCGAAGGTCTTCCGTGACCTGATCTTATATGTTGGCATCTCCCTGAAAAGGTAAAGCAATGTTGGCAGTAAATTCAGCCCGACAATGATAAGGAGAATAACCAGTGTCCGGCTCCAGTAAACAGATGGCACCTGGTCAAAGAGATTGTGACGAATGATCTCTGAAAGCTCTCCCGGAGACCCTCCGGTAACGTACCATACGGCATACATCACAATCCAGGGAAACATGGTCCCAATTACTGCCAGGGTCAGTTCCCGGGCATCAGGGCTGCGCAGGACCATGGCTCCGATGAACACCAGCAGTATAAACCATACCGATCCGGCATAGAAGAGACCCGCCGAGGAGATCAGCAAGGCAGCATCAAAAAACTTGAACGTCATGCCGTTAACCCGGTAAGAGGATATCATCCGCCAGAGGCCAGCCAGTGTAAGCAGTGAGGCCGGAAGTGCCGGATTGAGAATCATCTGGCCTGGAAAAACCGAGTAAAGGATTATGTAAAGCAGCGCAGGTAAAAATGTGCGGCGGGGGATGAAGAAGCTTGAAGTGTTAAACCTGACCATCAAAATGGCTACGCCCAGTACAAACACAAACGAGACGATGACTGCAATGAGGGGTGAGCCTGACAGAGTATCGGTGATGAGACCCCACAGAGGCATCGGAAGACTTTCAGCTGCAAGCCCTGTTTGAGGAGGTGAAATAAAAAACTCCAGCCACAACGCCAGGGCTGCCAGCAAAAGCAGAAGCACCGGTCCGGCTCCCGATCCCCTGAATAACCTGATCATTCCTTATAGTTTTTCAGGTCAAACCCTATATCTCTGCGGTAATTCATCCCGTTGAAGGAGATCTCCCTGATCGAGGAGTAGCTCTTTGCCAGTGCTTCTTCCATCGTCTTTCCCTTTGAAGTCACCGCCAGCACCCTCCCTCCCGAAGTCACAAGATGTCCGTCAGCAGTTCCCGTGCCTGAATGAAAGAGGATGCTCTCCCCGGCCTTTTCCGTGCCTGTTATGGCAAAGCCCTTGCCATAACTGTCCGGGTAACCGCCTGAAACCATCATCACTGTCACTGCCGTTTCCTGAGAGATGACAAGGTTGCGGCTTGCCAGATCACGGCGTGCGACGCCGTCGAGCAGCTCATAGAGGTCACTGCCAATACGCGGAAGGATCACCTCACTCTCAGGATCACCCAGCCGTGCATTGTATTCAATCACAAAAGGATCACCGTTGACATTCATCAGACCGAAGAAGATAAAACCCCGGTAATCTATCCCTTCAGCCCTGAGCCCCTCCACCGTAGGTCTGATTATACTATCCTCCACCTTTGCCAGGAAGGAGGGTTTGGCAAACGGTACCGGCGAGACGGCCCCCATCCCTCCGGTGTTTTTCCCTGTGTCGCCTTCGCCAATGCGTTTGTAATCCTTCGCCTCCGGCAATACCCGGTAGGATATGCCATCAGTGATAACGAAGGCTGACATCTCTATTCCCGTCAGATACTCCTCTATGACCACCTTGCTGCCGGCTGCCCCTAACCGCCCTCCGAGCATAGCCCTCAGCTCGGTTACTGCTTCGTCGAAGTCATTGATTATCAGCACACCTTTCCCTGCTGCAAGCCCGTCAGCCTTGAGCACATAAGGAGGCTTCAGACCACTCATGAACCTGATCGCATCATCAACAGTGTCAGGGGTGAAGGTAGCGTAAGCAGCCGTGGGGATACTGTGCCTCATCATGAATGCCTTGGCAAAATCCTTGCTTCCCTCCAACATCGCGCCGTCACGGCACGGACCAATGACAGCAACACCCGAAAGAGCCGGGTCATTTTCAATGAAATCGGCAATTCCCTCTGCCAGAGGTGTCTCCGGGCCGACAACCACCATATTGATATTATTGGCGACTATTGCTGCACGCACTCCCTGGAAATCAAGGGGGTCAACACGTAAATTCACAGCCAGTGATGAGGTGCCAGGATTGCCGGGTGCTACAAAGAGACTAAGCTGCCTGGCGCTCTGTGCCAGTTTCCAGGTGATTGCGTGTTCGCGTCCTCCGGAACCGAGAATCAGGATATTCATAATACAGGTTTCTTTCCCCTCTCAAAAATAGTATTTAGGATGAGAAAACTCATCCCCGCAGGGCATAATCATCCACTGGGCCGAATGACCAGCCTGCGGCAAGCGCCTTCTGCAGGAACCGGTCTAGGTACTGCAGGGCACTGCTGGTTGCCTTGTCATGAAGCACTATTACCGAACCGGGCCTGATCCTCTTCATGAGAATGTCATAGGATTCCTCTGACGTCAGCCCCTGATCAAAGTCGTAAGGCATTATATCCCAGAACACTATCTGCATGGTCCTTTCGAGTATTCTGTACTGTCTGACACGCAGCCTGCCGTATGGCGGCCTGAAGAGATTGCTGCAGGTGATATTCCTCCCCCTGAGTACATCCGCACAGTAGGTCCGTACCGGAGTTGTAAGTCCGTTGAGGTGGCTGAACCCGTGATTACCGATGGTGTGGCCACTGGCCGCCATCCTGGCAAAAAGGCCGGGCGAGGCCAGCACCCTGCTCCCGGTGCAGAAGAAGGTGGCTTTGACATCATGAGATCTGAGTATATCAAGGATAAGCGGTGTGGACTCCGGATCAGGACCATCGTCAAAGGTCAGATAGAGCTTCTTGCCTCCACCACTGATTGTGTACACTGCATCAGGGTAGATGACAGCTGCAGGGAAAGGTCTGCGGTAGTTCCTCATCATCTCACCGGCACCTCCCCGTAAAACCGGTTAAGCTCGGAAGAGGCTTTGTCAGAGAGCTCCGTCATTCCGAACCTCGATGCCATCCTGTATATGTCAAGCAGCGCCTGGAGTGAGACTGAAGCGTTGAAATCCAGCCCGTACGACTTCTCGTCGGGCAGTGCGGCGATAAAACTCAGTGAAGCGAGTGAATTGTCAACTATCCCGCGAAGGAGCTTTTCAGCCTCCTCTTTTTCCCCGGCCATGGCCAGAGCTTCTCCCAGGTCAATGCTGAAGTAGTCATAGGGCATCTTTTCAGGTGGCACAATGGCCAGACCCTTCTCCACTGCCGCAATCGCCCTTACCGTGTCACCCTCTGCAACCAGCGCCTTTGCCAGCTTGGCGAACTGACGCCTGAAGACGTCAATCATGCGCCGGTTGTTTTCATCCAGGTAGACGCCCTCCTTTTCTGCGTTGCCCCAGCGGAAGTGGTTCATCATGTTTTCATACATCTCGCGGGTGTCAACCATTCCCGTCTCGCCCGGAACGGGCGGGTCAATCCTTACGGGACTGACACGGTAAGCCATCCCCTCGAGGATGTAGAACTCTTCAAGACCTATGTAGGTTGAGGCAGGAACCGTTACCGAATAATAAAGCGGACGGTTCCAGTTGTTGCCGGCAATAAAGTCCATCACCGCAAGATCGTCCTTGATTGCCATGGAGTTGCTGAACTTCCATATCATGGGCTTCAGTATCCTGTCGGCATGATATGGCCTGACAGCTCCGGTTGCAATAACGTGCGCCGAATCGACGTCAACAACGAACTCCTTCACCGGTATGAAATTGAAGAAATCGCCACGTCCTGACAGATCGACCTTCGCCTTCGGGTCATCCGAACCGGCGAACTCCATTACCTTGCGAATCGAAGTAGGTTCCTTGATCATCTCCTCAACGGGCAGTTGCACACGCTCTCCTTCAATATACTTTTCAGGAGGGAGGGTGAATGGCAGCGCATCTGATTCAAAAGCCTTGCGGCTCATGGTCTCGATGTAGAACCCGCTCTGCAGGTAACTGAGGTTGGCAACACGGACATCGGTCCGGTATCCTTCCACGTCCTGGATGTACCAGAGCGGGAATGAGTCATTGTCTCCGTAGGTTAGCAGCACCGCATTCTGATCAACGGAAGCGAGGTAGTTTGATGCGATGTCTCTGGCCGTGTACCTGTCAGACCTGTCATGGTCATCATAGTTGCGGATGATCATCAGAAGCGGCACAGCCGCCATGATCACCACTGACGGGATGACAGCCGCCGGGTACTCCTTCATGAATCTTCTCAGGAGATCATAAAACAGCATAACGCTCATACCGATCCAGATGGTAAAAGCGTAAAAGGAGCCTGCGTAGGCATAATCTCTTTCTCTTGGCTGGCTCGGGTTCTGGTTAAGGTATGTAACAATTGCAAGACCTGTCAGAAGGAAGAGTAACACTACCAGTGACAATCCCTTTCTGTCACGCCTGTACTGCCACCATATGCCGGCCAGACCCGCCAGCAGCGGCAGCAGGTAATAAGCGTTCCGTGCCGGATTGTTACGGTTCTCCTCCGGCAGGAGTGACTGGTCACCGAGCCTCGGATTGTCAATGAACGGAATCCCCGAGATCCAGTTACCGTCCATGACGTTGCCGTTACCCTGGACGTCATTCTGGCGTCCGGAGAAGTTCCACATGAAGTATCTCGCGTACATCACCCCCACCTGGTACCTGAAAAAGAAGCGCAGGTTCTCGCTGAAGCTGGGAAGGGTTACCTGCTCGTTTCCGCCTCCGGACCTGATGGTGACCTTCTTTCCTTTAATCTTACCCCAGTATTCATACTGCTTTATATGATCCGGTTCACTGCTGTACATCCGGGGGAAGAGAGTCATGAACCGCTTGTCATACTGGTAATCGGTAGTGTAATACGGTTCGTACCTGCCGTTCTTCTTGTTATAGCCTCCTATCTTCTTTTCAATTCCAGTCACCGGGGCCGAGTAGTAATGGCCGTATAGAAATGGGGCGCGCGGATACTGCGACCTGTTGATGTAGTAGATGAACGAAAAGACGTCCGATGGATCATTCTGGTTCATCGGCGGATGGGCATTAGCTCTTATAATTATCAGGGCATATGATGAGTAGCCAAGCATCAGGACGGCTATTACAGTCATTACGAAGTTGAGTATCTTCCTTTCCTTTTTCAGCGAATACCAGATACCGGCCACGATCACCCCCGTCAGAAGCACGAGGTAGATATAGAGCCCGGTATTATATGGCAGGCCGAGAGTGTTTACAAAGAAGAGTTCGAACCACCCTGCCACCGTGGCCACTCCCGGGACGAAGATGAAGTTCAGCACCCCTAGGATCAGGAAGCCGCCAAGCAGTGCCCAAATGACGCCACTGGTTGTTGCGGTGTGCTTTCTGAAGTACCAGAGCAGGACGATCACCGGCAATGCCAGCAGGTTCAGCAGGTGCACCCCGATGGAGAGACCCATCAGGTATGCTATAAGGATGATCCATCTCCCTGAACGAGGGTCATCCGCCTCATCATACCAGCGGAGAATAGCCCAGAACACGGCAGCGGTGAAGAGTGAGCTGGTTGCATAGACTTCTCCTTCAACTGCTGAGAACCAGAAGGTGTCGGAGAAGGCGTAGGCCAGAGCGCCGATCGCGCCTGCTGCCAGGGTAGCCAATGCCTTGCCTCCTGTAACGGTCAGATCGTCGCCTGTAGCCAGGCGGATGAGTCTGGTGATGCTCCAGAACAGGAAGAGGACGGTAAAGGCACTGGCAAAGGCGGAGAGAATGTTCACCATCATTGCCACCTTTGAGGTGTCTCCACCGGCAAAGAGTGAAAAAAACCTGCCCAGAAGCAGAAAGAACGGAGCACCGGGAGGGTGCCCCACTTCAAGCCTGTAGGAACAGAGTATAAACTCTCCGCAGTCCCAGAAACTGACGGTTGGTTCAATTGTCAGCATGTATATCAGGAGTGACAGTGCAAACACCGCCCACCCTGTTATGTTGTTCCACAGTCTGAATCCTTTTATCATCATTTCCCGTTTTCGTTTCTTGTTATAAAGCGCCATGGCATGCTTACCCATGGCTCTCCGGCATAGCCTATGCCTATCCGTGGTCCGGCATCAAGCTCCGGGCGGTACCCGCTCTCCTCTATCCAGATCCTCCCTGACGATGACAGGTCCTCCCTGTTGAATGAGCCATCAATACCCAGTCCCCTGGTCACGCGCCCCGGCCCGGAAAACTGTGACACACCCCTGATCAGCACAGCCTGGGGGTAGTCTGCAGAGCCTGTCACCACGTTCAGCATCCAGTGCATACCGTATACAAAGTAAATATATAAATGACCGCCCTCCATGTACATCGGTTCGGTCCTTCGCGTTCTGCCTTTGCTGGCGTGGCACGCCCTGTCGCCGTCTCCGAGGTAGGCCTCCGTCTCCGTGATCATGTACCTGCCAGCCTTCTCCCCTGTTTCCATTACTATCTCCATGCCCGGCAGCTGCCTGGCCACGGTCACCGCATCATCAAGAAAGAAAGTCCGGTCAACTCTTCGCATCACTGCAGTGTTAATAGAGTATCTTGTCAGGAAGCTCTTCCCATTTCTTTAAAACGCTGTCACCCTCCCTCTTCAGGCCTCTGATCATGACTATGCTCCGCTCGTTGCAGTCAAGTGACAGCTCCTCATAGATATGATTGTCATTGAATCCCGCGGCGGCGGCCCGGTACCTGTCCGAGGAGTAAACTATCCGTCTGATGCCTGCCCAGTAGATTGCGCCGAGGCACATGGGGCAAGGTTCGCAGGAGGCAAATATGACGCAGTCACTGAGGTCATGAGTGCCCGATTCAGCTGCTGCCATCCTGATGGCCATGACCTCGGCGTGAGCTGTAGGATCATGCCCCGGAACTACCCGGTTGCCGGCGCAGGCGATAAGGGTGCCATCCCTGACAATGACCGCGCCGAACGGACCGCCGCCGTCAGCCATATTCTCTTCGGCCTTCTTAATGGCCATATCCAGATAAATCCTCTCCTCAGTGCTAAGTTTCATAATCTTTGCAAGTGACAATTTACAGGGTGTAAAAATAAGAAAAGAACTGCTCCGGCATATGACCGGAAGGTATAGTCGTCAAGCCTTTTTATCCGTGTCATGAATTGCCCGGAGAGACAGATGAATCTTCCTGCAGGCGGCAGGCGCTTCACGGGTATGGTTAACAGAAACGCGGCCGGTAGGAGGCACATGAAATAAATGCTCTGATGGAGGCGGCTGCTGAACATGCGGATTTTTAAGAAATTAAAAGTACAACATATTGCTCGGAATAAAAATATGTTGTATTTTTGCAGACCCCAAAAATGGGGTTTTTATTTTAAAAAATCATTAATTAACAAAACCTTAGTACAAAGTGAACACCTTAAGCTACAAGACAGTTTCAGCCAACAAGGCGACTGTTGAGAAAGAGTGGGTACTTGTAGATGCGGAGGGTCAGACACTCGGACGTCTGGCATCTGTTGTGGCCCTGATGCTGAGGGGGAAGCACAAGACAAGCTTCACACCTCATGTCGACTGCGGTGATAGCGTCATTGTTATCAATGCAGAAAAAATTACGATGACGGGAGCAAAGATGACTGACAAGGAGTACATCAGGCATACGGGTTATCCCGGAGGCCAGAGGATCGTCAAGGCTGACGAGCTGATGAAGAAACATCCGACACGGCTTATCGAGTATGCCGTCAAGGGGATGCTTCCGAAAAACAGGCTTGGAAGCGAAATCTTCAGGAACCTTTACGTGTATGAGGGCCCGGCACACAAACATGAGGCCCAGCAACCCAAACTAATCGATTTAAAAACCATTAAGTAAGAAACATGGAAGTTATCAACGCTATCGGAAGAAGGAAAGCGGCTGTTGCAAGGGTATACCTCAGCGACGGTAAGGGACAGATCACGATTAATGACAGGGAGTACAAGCAGTATTTCCCGAATGAGATCCTGCAGTATGTTGTCCTTCAGCCCCTTAACCTTCTAAATGTTGCCGACAAATATGACATCACAGTCACTCTTGACGGCGGTGGATCGAAAGGTCAGGCAGAGGCGGTACGTCTTGGAATTTCCAGGGCTCTGATCAAGATTGATCCGGAGTTCAAGCCCAAGCTGAAAGCTGAAGGTTTCACCACCCGCGATCCCCGCGAAGTGGAGAGAAAGAAACCGGGCCAACCCAAGGCACGCAAGAGATTCCAATTCAGTAAGCGTTAGGAGTTCAACAGCAATTATTATAGATGCAGGTTTAGTATCTAAATTGCATTGACTTCCCGCGAGGAACTACTCTGCAATTGACTTCACAGAACGTAAACTTAACAACACAATCAAAATGTCAAGAACCAATTTCAAAGAATTACTTGATGCCGGTGTACACTTCGGGCACCTTAAGAGAAAATGGAACCCGGCCATGGCTCCCTACATTTTCATGGAGCGCAACGGCATTCATATCATTGACCTTGAAAAAACCACTGTCAAAATAGATGAGGCTGCTTCAGCCATGAGGCAGATAGCCAAATCAGGCCGCAAGGTGCTCTTCGTAGCAACCAAGAAGCAGGCAAAAGACATCGTTGCAGAAAAGGTAGGAGCGGTCAATATGCCATATGTGACCGAGAGATGGCCGGGCGGAATGCTCACCAACTTCCCCACCATCCGCAAGGCGGTCAAGAAAATGAGCTCAATAGACAAAATGGCAACCGACGGCACCTTTGACAACCTCTCAAAGAGGGAAAAGCTGCAGATCACCCGCCAGAGAGCCAAACTTGAAAAGAACCTCGGTTCAATAGCCGACATGACCCGCCAGCCCTCAGCGCTGTTCGTGGTTGATGTGGCCAAGGAAAAAATTGCCGTTCATGAGGCAAAAAGACTCGGTATACCTGTGTTTGCAATGGTTGATACCAATTCGGATCCCTCGGATATCGACTTCGTAATACCAGCCAATGATGACGCCGCCAAGTCTATATCACTAGTGATTAACATCATGTGTGAGGCCATCGCTGAAGGACTCAATGAGCGTAAGGCAGAGAAGGACAAGGACAGCGCCCAGGCTGAAAGGGAATCAGCCCCGGAAGGCGGACGCAAGGGCAAATTCAGAGCTGTCGACTACGAAGAGGAACAGCCTGTAATTAAGGCTGATGACGCAGTTGAGGAAGTGGCTGAAAAAGCTGAAGCGGCTGGCGAAGAGACAACCGAAGAGGAAGAATAATTAAGAACAACCATTAAACAGATTTAATACTATGTCAAATATAAGCGCTGCCGATGTCGCCAAACTCAGAAGGATGACAGGCGCCGGCATGATGGATTGCAAAAAAGCCCTTGAAGAAGCAAACGGAGATTTTGAAAAGGCACAGGAACTGATCCGCAAGAGAGGTCAGGCTATCGCTAACAAGCGCGCTGACCGCGAAGCCAGTGAGGGTGTTGTGCTTGCAAAAACAACCGCTGACGGTAAGACCGGGATGATGATAGCACTCAACTGCGAGACCGATTTCGTTGCAAAGAATGCCGACTTCATTGCACTCGGAAACAATATACTTGATGCAGCCCTGAAATCAGGTCCGGCTGACCTCGAAGGACTTAAGAATGTTTTGGTTGACGGTAAAAAGGCAGCAGAACTTGTTCTCGAGAAGAGCGGTATCACCGGTGAGAAATTTGAGCTCTCATTTTTCAGCTCCATCAGTGCTCCTGCCGTTCAGGCCTATATACATGCAGGAAACAAGCTTGCCACGTTGGTAGGCTTCAGCATGGCAGGTGTTGATCAGCAGGTCTTCAAGGATGTGGCCATGCAGGTTGCTGCCATGAACCCCGTGTCAGTTGACAAGGACGATGTTCCTGAAAAGATACTTGCACAGGAGATGGACATTGCACGGGACCAGGCACGTCGCGAAGGCAAGCCCGAAGAGATGCTTGAGAAAATTGCCCAGGGTAAACTCAACAAGTTCTTCAAGGAGAGCACCCTGATGAACCAGGAATTCATCAAGGACAGCAAGCTCAGCATCAGGCAGTACCTTGAGAGTCATAACAAGGCCCTTAAGGCAACGGGTTTTGTCCGCTTCACCCTTAACGTCTGATAATATACAGACCGCATATACGTAAACGACGTCCCCTCGGACGTCGTTTCTTTTTTCTCTCACCTGCTGACAAAGTCACAATTATTATCCGGGTATGATAATTAATTAGTAAATTGTATCACTAAAAACTTCAATGGCCTATGAAAAAGAACATCGGTAAAACAGACATGATTGTCAGGCTGGTACTGGCAGCAATCCTGGTTATTCTCTATTTTATTGGCGTAGGAAAGTTTCTCGGGCTGATCTTTATTATCCTAGCCATCATCCTGGTTCTCACAGCATTGACACGGACCTGTCCCATCTGGTACATCTTCAGGACAGACACCCTGGATAAAAAGGTATAAACAGGCTCCGTCTTGTTAGAGGCTTACAGCGGCGCTCCCGTTAAGGGGCGTCGCTGCATTTTCCCGTACCGGATGATTGTCCGGGCACATTTTTTGCTAATTTCGTTACAATCATTAAAAGAGGATGTTGTAATGAAGTATAAAAGAATACTGCTAAAACTCAGCGGCGAGTCCGCCGGCGGACCGGACGGTACCGGCCTTGATACTGCAGTGCTGACAAGCTATGCCCGGCAGATAACGGATATTGTCAATTCGGGATGCCAGGTGGCTGTAGTAATCGGTGGTGGAAACATATTCCGCGGCCTGGGAAGCGCCGGTGAAGGCTATGACCGGGTCAAGGGTGACCAGATGGGCATGCTTGCCACCGTGATCAACAGCCTGGCACTTGAGAGTTTCCTCGTAAGGGCAGGATGTAATGCAAAGGTATTCACAGCAATCCGCATGGAGCCGGTGGGAGAGCTCTACAGTCGTGACAAGGCCTCCGCAGCACTCGACTGCGGGTGTGTATCCATCCTCGCAGGAGGAACGGGAAATCCCTTCTTCACCACTGACACGGCTGCCGCACTGCGGGCGGTGGAACTTAACTGCGACGTATTGCTAAAGGGAACACGCGTTGACGGTGTCTATAATGCCGACCCGGAAAAGGATCCTTCAGCAGTGAAATTTGAAACCCTCACTTTCAGCAAGGCCATCGAAAAGCAGCTCAGAGTGATGGACCAGACCGCCTTCGCCATGTGCAGTGAGAACGGTATGCCACTGATAGTCTTTGACATGAACAGGGAAGGCAACCTGATGGCTGTGGTTGAGGGAAGCAAGTGCGGTACACTTATAACTCTCTGAAAAGAATTTTTTACATTTGCCATCATCAGAATAAAGACAAGCTTATGAGTGAAGAACTGGAACTGATCAGGGATGAAGCCGAGGAGAAGATGGAAAAAGCCATCAAACACCTTGAGTATGAGCTCTCCCATCTTCGTGCAGGCCGCGCCAACCCGCTGCTGCTTGATGGCATATCGGTAGACTATTATGGTACCATGACTCCATTGGCACAGGTATCAAACATCAACACACCTGATGCAAAGAGCATTCTCATTCAGCCGTGGGAAAAAAACATGCTGGGCATCATCGAGAAAGCCATCCTTGCTGCCAACATAGGCATGACGCCCATGAACAACGGTGAGGTCATCCGCATCAATGTACCGCCTCTCACCGAGGAGAGACGGCACCAGCTGGTGAAACAGGTGAAGCAGGAGGGCGAGACCGCCAAGGTCAGCATCCGTACCGGCCGTAAGTGGTTCCTCGATGAACTTAAGACTCTGCTCAAGGAGGGTCTTCCCGAGGATGAGGAGAAGACTGGTGAAAAGATTATCCAGGAGATGACCGACAAGCATATTACCCGCGTCGATAAGATCTTGGAAGCCAAGGAAAAGGAAATATTAACCGTATAGAAAAAGGGGCTGAATGGCCCCTTTTTTCGTTTCTGTCAAACCATGCCCGCTATCTGGCGGGCTTGAATATCATCTCGTATTTTTTTGCTGCCGTCACTGCTTCGTCAGAGAATGGCTCACTGTAGAAACCATTGTTTACATAGGTCTCCGTCTGAGACAGGTAGAACGGACTTCCCGGAATGCCAGAAGTGCCGGTGGGAATGACCGTGAGTGATTTGTCCCAGTCGGCTGTGTTGAAGATATGCCTCTCGGAAGCGCCGTGATACGCTCCGAAATTCTCCCTGTAGGCGTAAGGTTCAACCGTATGATAGCTTCCTCCGACACCGTAGGTCTTCGAGTTCAGGCGCAGAAGCCTGTCCAGGATCTTTACTCCTCCCATCGGGTGCTCCAGCGCGAAAGTGTGCAGCCTGCCCCACTGCCAGCTGTCACCGTATTCACCATACCTGGCTGTGAGCGTATCAACAGCTGACCTGATGCTCCGGGCGATGATCATCTCCATCGTCTCCTTCTCCGGGGTATCGGTATTGTCAATCCACCCGTCCGGACCTTCATTGACCATCCTGTAAATGTAGAAGTCGTGCTGCCTGCCCAACGGGGCACCATAGAGCTCATCAAGCTCATCTGACATTATGTGGCGGGCAAGTTCAATCCTGATGAACTCGAACAGCGACGGAGCTACAAGCGAGGCATCCATGGCATAATTCCACCCCTTCAGTTCCTCAATGGCAGCCTTTTCCGTCTCATCCGGGTCACTGATCGCTTCCGCTCCTTTCAGGAGAACAGGCGTGAGCATTGCAGCATAGGCAGAATGGTTATCGGTAATCATACGTTTGAAGTCGTCAATGCCCAGTATCTGCTTCTCTGCAGCCATCTCCCTGATACGCATGATGCGGTAGGGCATTGAAAACTCACCGCTGATGAAGAACGGATACTCTTCACCCACCGTCCTCTGATTGGCCGAGGAAATGAATCCGTTTTCAGGATTGAATGAAGAAGGCAGAAGCTCAAAGGGAACATAGCCCTTCCATTCATACTCACCGGTGTCACCCTTGCGTGGAAGAAGGCCAGTTCCCTTTCTCACGGGAATTCCGCCGCCGGTGTTGAGCCCGATATTGCCTTCAACATCGGCATATGCAAAGTTCTGGCTTATCGATCTGAAATGGCTGAGCGCTGTACGGAACTCATCCCAGTTCCCTGCCCTGTTGAGCAGGTAGACCGCCTTTATCTCGTCACTGTAGTCATAACCGGTCCAGCGCATCGTAAGCACTGCATCATCAATGCCCTGCATTCCTGAGATTACAGGACCGTGGTGTGTATACTTAATGATACGCGTCTGAGATGAATCATCTCCCATCTTCAACTGATGCTCCTCCTCCCTGAACGGCAGCCATTCTCCGTTATACATGTAATTGTCACCCGTTGAATCAACGGTTTCGACGAAAAGGTCTATATCGTCCACGCTCAGGTTTGTCATCCCCCACGCGATCATGTCATTATGACCTGCGATGATGAATGGCTCGCCGGGGAAGAGCACACCGGTGACATTGAGTTTTCCGGGGATCACCTGGTGCATCTGCATCCAGTAACCCGGCACGTTGAAACCGAGGTGCATATCATTTGACAGGATGGGTTTGCCTGTCTCGCTCCTGGTGCCCGAAACGGCCCAGTTATTGCTTCCCGACAGGGTGACAATGCCCAGTTTTTCGAGCTCCTCCATCGAGCCGATAGCTGCCATCGCACTGTCAATGAGTTTCTCATCCAGTTTGAACTCCGGAAAAACCACCTCGTCAACGAGGTTCCAGTCTGCTATCAGCTCAGAGGCCTTCTCCGGACCCAGCTTCCTGCCCAGCTTATAGTTATTGATCTCGTTCGAGAGATTTGATGATGCCAGGTCCCAGCCGATGAAGCCGACAATGTTCGTGATGTCGATCATTGTCCACGGCTCGGGTTTGTAGCCCAGGATCCTGAACTCAGGGGGAAGCTTGTTGCCGCACCGGGCGATCCAGGCATTGACCCCGTCAGCGTATGCCTGAAGGGTTGCCAGTATTGCGGGGTCCTCCTTCTCAAGGATCATTTGAGACTTTGCCGTCATGCCAAGTGCTCTCAGGAAATAGTCCGTCGCGAACATGTCCCGCTTGAACAGCTCGGAGAGCCTGCCCTGGGTTGCATGCCTGACCATATCCATCTGCCAGAGCCTCTCCTGGGCTGTGATGTAGCCCGTCATGAAATAGAGGTCTTGCTCATTCGATGCATAGATATGCGGTACACCCCGCTCATCGCGGATGACCTTTACCTCGGCCGTGAGGCCTGCTATACTCTTCTCGCCGTCAAGCTCGGGAAGGCCCGATTTGCGGAGGGCCGGAACAATTATCAGCCCTGCCAGCAGGACGAGGGCAATGATCACAGCAAGAACTTTCAGGATGACTTTCAGAATCTTCATGTAAGTATTGTTTTGGATTGAATAAAGTTAGCAAATGATGGCAACCTGACAAAAAGCATTTTGGCGGCAGTAAAAAAATCTGCCAGGGATAAGCGGTGGCAGATATCTGTCAGCTTCTGAATATCAGAGAGCCGCCCTGCGGGATGCGTCGCCAGATGATGCTAAGCCCTTGAATAACAGCCTCCTGCCCTGTGGGCATTCACTGCAGATGTCGACCAGGCGCCGGCTCTTCATCACCTTATCCCTGAATGAGATATACTTTTCGCCGCTCCATATCTCGCTGAAAGTCATATCCCCAAGGTTTCCCATCACATGCCGTGCGTTCTTGTCGAAACAGCACGGCACCACGTCACCGTCAGCCGTTATGACTGCCGAGGTCCACATCCTGAAGCATCCCCTTGCCGGTGATTCAGCAGCCTTCCACGCGCCGCTGCGGTCTGTGTAACGCGACTTCCGC
>DHGW01000070.1:0-8776 GCA_002402965.1 Bacteroidales bacterium UBA4788 | reverse complement strand
CCCGCGCCGACCGAGGCGGCAAAGGCCTCGGCGGCGCGTGACTCATGCTCGTTGCCGCGGTGCAGCAGGAACTGAAGCACTATCTTCAGCTTCGACCTCCGCTCCCAGATTGTGGCTGCCAGTCTCCTGATTCCCTCAGTGACAAGGGCATGATCGCCGCCTTTCCTGTAGATGCCGTATGCTTCAGGTGTAACACCGTCATAAGAAATTATGATCTTTTTTAAAGACGAGTCCGCCAGGCTGATGCATCTCTCCCTGTCGAGCCAATGGCCGTTTGTGGCAATCACAGGGTTCATTCCCGCAAAAAGTTCAGTTATCCTGAAGAACTCCGGATGCATCATCGGCTCACCCTGGAAACTGAGCCATGCAGATAACACATGTCCGCGCAACTGAGATGCAGCATCAGCAGCAAGGTCGTAACTGAGGAGACTGTTGTTCCTTGTGAGAAGACCGGCGCCGGTTACACACTCGGGGCATGAAAGATTGCACACGCTGCTCAGCTCCAGGCTTATTGCCGGAGGCAGAGGCGGATGTGTTGAAATTCCGGCATATCTCCTGGCAGCATAAGAGAAAACAGAGTAACTTGCATTCAGGTATGTGAGGGCCATGACAGAGGCAAATGAACAATTTTTTCCGGTCAATGTATAGGGTTTCAGGGGTAATTCCGGTCTTTAATATGAATCAATGATCCGGATTACAAACAAAAAAAATAGAAAGACCATGAAATCAAGAATTCTTTTTACAGCAATCGCTTCGGCACTGCTCTTCATTCTGTCCGCCGGTGATGTCATTGCATCTGATGCTGCCGACAGGACGAAGAAGGAACAGCAGCAGGTGACAATCATCCGCGGAAGGGTGATTGACGCCGAGACTAACATGCCGCTTGTGTTCGCCGGCATAGCCGTGCAGGGAAGCAACGTATCAACAGTAACCAACCTTGATGGTGAATTTACCCTTAAACTGCCGGAAGGTGAGACCGGAAAACTCGAGTTCTCATTTATCGGTTACAAGAACAAGGTAATGGCAATCGAGGAGATGAAGACCAACGGTCAGCGCAACCTGATAGCTATGGAGACGGCAATGATACCCATCAAGGAAGTAATTGTGAAACCCCTGGTGCCGGAAGAGATACTGGAGAAGGTTATCAGCCGCTTTGACGAAAATTATCCATTGGTAGCTAACGACATGACCGGCTTCTATCGCGAGACGATACGCAAGAACCGTAACTATATCTCAATCGGTGAGGCTGTAGTTGAAGTCTTCAAGGCCCCCTACCAGAGTGACCTCAGGTATGATGCCGTAAGGATATACAAGGGCAGGAAAAGCAATGACGTGGAGAAGATGGACACCGTTCTCTTCAAACTGCAGGGCGGCCCCACAACCACACTCTATCTGGACGTGGTGAAGAATCCCGAGACGTTCCTGACGAAGGAAGCCATCAACCAGTATGATCTGGAGCTTTCCAACATAGCCATGATCGATGACAGGACAAACTATGTAATCAACTTCTACCAGAAGCCTTCCATCTCCACTCCCCTGTACCAGGGACGCCTCTTCATAGATATCGAAACTTTTGCTGTGGCACAGGCAGAATTCTCATTCAACCTTGAAAACAAAGAACTTGCCGCATCAATGTTCATCAGGAAGAAACCGATGGGCATGCAGGTGACTCCCGAACTGACCTCCTACATGGTCAGATTCCGTGAGGTAGACGGCAAATGGTATTTCACCCACTCCAGGGCAGAAGTAAAGTTCAAGGTCGACTGGAAGAAGAAACTCTTCAACACCAACTATACAACCATGTCTGAGCTGGCCATCACAGACCGTACCGAAGAGGATGTAGTGAAATTCTCAAACAAGGAGAGGATCAAGCCCTCAGACTTCTTTACGGAAGAGGTGGCAGCCTTCGCTGACCCTGATTTCTGGGGCGATTACAATGTGATTGAACCGGACCAGAGCATTGAGGCAGCCATACGCAAGCTCAGCAGGAAAGTCAAATTCAGTGACAGGACAGAATAGAAGCAGTCAGCAATGACCCATGCAGAGCGACAGTGATATAATAGGGAGGATCAGACAGGGAGACAAACAGGAGTTTGAGAAGCTGTTCCGGTCCTCCTATGTTTCGCTGGTGCGTTATGCCAAAACGCTGATCCGGGACCATGATGCGGCGGAGGAGATTGTCCAGGACCTCTTCTTCAGGCTCTGGAAGGACAGGCAGGATATGAAGATAGAAAGCTCTTTGAACGGATACCTCTTCAAGTCAGTACACAACAGGGCGCTGCACTACATCGAACACCAGAAAGTGGTAAGCCGCCATGCCGGCGAGATGATTGCAGGTGCAGAGCTGACATCAGAGACTGTGACGGAGGTGATATACTACAACGAACTTCAGGAAAGGGTATCCCGGGTGCTGGAAAGATTGCCCGGGAGGTGCAGAATGATCTTCAGGATGAGCCGTTTCGACGGAATGAAGTATACCGAAATTGCTGACAAACTTGCTGTCTCTCTTAAAACGGTAGAGGCTGATATGGGAAAAGCGTTGAAAGAGTTTAGAAAAGCACTTGCAGAGAAATGAAAAAGAATAAATATACAGATAATTGGAGTGACCGGGAATGGGCCGGTGCAGCCGCATGGCTCTCAGGTGAGCAGAGCGGCAGCAATGAGAATGCCCGTATCCTGATCAGTGAAGAGGAAGATATAATGAAAAAATGGAATAGCCTGAAAGATCCTGACAAGGAGATAATTGACGTTGATAAGGCATGGGCAAAACTCAACGGCCGGATCGAAGCTGATAGCCCGGCAATACCCTTGAGTGTGAGCAGGACACCATTCCTCAGGACCTTTGCAAGGATAGCAGCAATGGTGATAATCGTGGCCGGAGCAGGATGGCTCCTCTTCGAGGTGGCTGCACCTCAGAAGATAACAGTGGCTACCGCAGCCGATGAGAAGAACGTCGAGGTGCTCCTGGCTGACGGCAGCACGGTCTACCTTAACCGCAACAGCCAGTTATCCTACCCGAAGAATTTCAGGGGTGAAACCCGCAGGGTATCGCTCAGTGGCGAAGCCTACTTCGACATAGCTCCTGATGCCGGGCACCCCTTCATAATCGATGCCGGTAAAGCAAGCGTAACAGTGCTGGGTACTTCGTTCAACGTAATCACGGAAAACGCAACAAACGAGGTGGAGGTGTTTGTATCATCCGGTAAGGTTATGGTCACCAGTGAGGACGGATTACAAAGCCTGACCCTCGAACCCGATTATGTCGGGAAAATTTCCGGAGACAACGCTTCCCGGTCGCGCAATACCAACATGAATTACCTAGCATGGCATACTGACATGCTGATTTATGACGGTGAAAGGCTCGGAGTGGTATTCGATGACCTCAAACGGGCATACAACATAGAAATAAAGGTTGCCGACCCGGAAATAAACGAATACAGGCTTACCTCGCCATTCGAACAGCAACCCCATGATACAATTGTTAAGCTGATTTGCACTACCTTTAACCTTCGTTCTGTAAGGGAGGGAAGATCATATATCCTCTTTCACTGACAGGCTTGAAAGAAAGTGATGTGGCCGACAGGATCAACAAGGATACGGGTGACCCTGGTTGCCGGCCTGCTCTTTTTTACCCTGCAAATATTTCCGCAGGAGAGCGTGCTTGGCAGGCAGATTAAACTGCCGGGTAACAGCATAAAGGCATCCAGAGCCCTGAGTGAGGTAAGCAAACTCACCGGCTATCTCTTTACTTATGACTCACGGATAATAAACCCTGACAGGATCATCACCCTGCCACCTGACGAAATGAAACTGAGTGCGATACTCGACTCGGTGGCAGGTGACCCGGCAATTAACTATGCGGTATTGGGCAGACATATCATTCTCTATCGCGAGACTGCAATGCCCCCCAGACCGGACTCGCCGGCCGACTCCCTGCCGGTTTTCCTTTCAATAGGCGGAAAGATCGTCGATGCTGAGACTTCTGAGCCCCTCCCCTATGCCACAATCGGAATCAGCCATCGCGGGAAAGGTACAATCACCAACTTCAATGGCGACTTTATCCTCAGGATCAGCGAAGAAAACCTTTTTGACACCCTGACAGTCTCGTACGTTGGTTATGTCAACCGGCAGCTTCCCGTAAAAAGCCTGCCGGGCAACGTCATGACAATCACCATGGACAGGGATTTTATACCCATCCCTGAAATTATTATCAGGGCACAGGACCCGCTAATGATCATCCGCAAGACCATCTCATCAGTGGCATCGAACTATGGCACCACCTCTGCAATACTGACAGGATTCTACAGGGAGGGGGTTTATCGCAAAAAGGAACCGCAGGTCTATTCCGAGGCAGTGGTAAAAATCTACAAGAGCCCCTACACCAGGTCGCTTCAGACTGACCAGATCAAGGTGATACGCAGCCGCAAGATTGAGAACCTGGAAGCAAAGGATACCCTCGCCGTCAGGCTTAAAGCCGGACTGAGCGCCACACTCTCGCTCGACGGGATGAGACACCTCTTCGACTTCCTTGATCCGGAATCGTATGATACCTATGATTATCATCTGACTGACATTGTGACCATTGATGACCAAACCGCCTTTGTGATCTCCTTCACACAGAAGTCGTGGGTTACCGAGCCCCTCATGCAGGGCGACATCTACATCAACGTAGACAATTACAGCCTGGTGCTTGCCGAGTTCGAGGTCAATCCTCTGTATGTGGATCAGACCGGGGAGGCATTCGTCAGCAGACTGCCGAGGGAGTATTCAATGAAGCCTGAATATGTGAGATACAGGGCGCGCTACAGGCATATCGACGGCAGGTATTATCTCGCACATGTGAGGGGTGACCTGGGTTTTACCGCCAGGGGAAGAAAGAGAGTCTTCAACAGCCGTTTCAATGTCTTCTTCGAGCTGGCCATTACCGAATACCGCACTGACAATGCTGCCAGGTTCGACCATGAGGAGCTGGCCCCGGTTTATTCGGTTTTTTCGAAAACCATCAAAGGCTATGATGCAGGATTCTGGAAGGACTTCGACTTCCTGAAGCCCGAAGAAGACCTTGTTACCGCGCTTGAGAAACTAAAGGTGAGACTGGGCGAGTTCAATGAATAACCCTTGCCGCCGGGCACCGTGAGGGTTCAATGAACAGCTCCGGCCTATACGCACCGGGCGGGTTCAATGAATAGCTCCGGGCTCCACGCACCGGGCGGGTTCAGATAAACCTGGAACCGGGCAGATCAGGATGACAGTGCAGGCCTCTAGTAACTCTCAAGGATCCTGTAAAGCGCAGTGAGGTCAGGGGTGAGAATGATCTCAGTCCTCCTGTTCTTCTGACGTGCATCGGGAGTCTTTGCTGGATCAACCGGAATATGTTCGCTCCGACCCGATGCAACCAGCCGCTTGGGATTGATGTGTGTATCCTGAGTCAGCACTCTGACCACGGTGGTTGCCCTCTTGACGCTGAGATCCCAGTTATCGAGTATCTGCTGCCCGGGAGCTGCCCTGTAAGGCACGTCATCAGTGTGTCCTTCAATGGTGATTGTGACATCCGGGTTCTTTTCCAGCAGTGCCCCGAGCTTGCGCAGTGCTGTGCGGCCGTTGGCGTCAATCTCATAACTTCCTGTTTTGAAAAGCAGCTTGTCATCCATAGACACATAAACCTGGCCGTTCTTCATGCTTACCGTCAGCCCGTTGTCCTCGAAGCCGAACAGGGCATCCGACACCTTGTCCTTCAGAGCTTTCACAGCCTTCTGCTGGGCATCAAGCATCTTCTCCAGCTCCGCCAGCCGGGTGTTGCGCTTCTCAAGCTCAAAGGTCAGCTCCTCGAGGGTTGCCTTCTTTGTGTCAAGATTGATCTCCAGGTCACGCATCAGATCCTCCCTCTGCTGCAGCTCTGTCTGTGCCTTCTGTAAATCAGCAAGAAGCCTCTGCGTCTCCTGAGCCTTTCCTGCAGCCAGCTCGGCCTGAGCCCGCTGCAGCTCTTCATAACGGGTTGAAAGTCTGCTTACCTCATCCCGTGCCTGGCTTAGATCAGTACGGGCATTCTCAAGCTCCCCGGTAAGCCTTCCGGTATCCTCGGTGAGCTGTCTCGACTTTGTCGTCAACTCCCTGTTTGACATTGTCAGCCAGAGGTTCTCTGCCTTCAGCGAATCACGCTCTGCCATCAGCATCAGATTCCTGTCGGTGAGGGTGTTATACCTCTTGCCTGTGACGCAGGAGACCGCCGTCAGCGCGATCAACAGTACCGGTAACAGAATTTTCCGTGCTTTCATGATCTGACTTGTTTTTGCTTTACAATTGTTGCGAAATAAACAATAAATGGCCAATGCTGTTCTTATTTGCCGGATGAATAATTAACAACGGAAATTTTTTACCACCATCTGCTGAGACGATTACTTACCGGCAATTTTACCGGGTATAAGTTCACACGACAAAAATTAAAATATAAGTATCTTTGCACCGGCAATTGACAACCTAAATTAATGTCATCACCAGAACGGCTGTTAGACAGGATAAATACCCCGGAAGACCTAAGGAAACTTGACAGGCTCGACCTTGTCAGGCTCAGTGATGAGCTCAGGCAGCATATCATAGACGAGGTCAGTAGTAACCCCGGCCATCTCGGGGCAAGCCTCGGGGTGGTCGAGATGACCGTTGCACTGCATTATGTCTATAATACCCCTTATGACAAAATAGTCTGGGATGTGGGGCACCAGGCCTACGGACACAAGATACTCACCGGCAGGAAGTCGCAGTTTCATACCAACCGTAAATACAAGGGCATAAGCGGCTTCCCTCGTATGGCAGAGAGCGAATATGACGCCTTCGGGGTGGGACACTCCTCTACATCCATCTCTGCAGCTCTCGGAATGGCCGTCGCAGCCCAGACAAAGGGAGAGAAACGCAAAGTGGTGGCTGTGATTGGTGACGGGGCACTGCAGGCGGGACTTGCCTTCGAGGGACTGAACAACGCGGGTAACCAGAAAGCAGACCTCCTGGTCATACTCAATGACAACAATATCTCCATTGACGCCAGTGTTGGCGCCCTAAAGGAATACCTTCTTGACATCACCACCAGTCAGACTTACAACAGGTTTAAGGATAAGGTCTGGCGTCTGCTGGGACGATACAAGCGCATGGGGGCAAGGGCAAGGATACTGGCGGCACAGATAGAGAACGGCATCAAGGGAACGGTACTGGAGCGGAGTAATATGTTCGAGGCTCTGAAATTCAGGTACTTCGGGCCAATCGACGGGCATGATGTATTGCATCTCACCCGCGTGCTTGAGGATCTCAAGACCATACCCGGACCCAAGCTGCTGCATTGCGTCACGGTCAAGGGGAAAGGATTTGCGAAGGCGGAACAGCAGCAGACCGTCTTTCACGCACCGGGTAAGTTTGACAAGTGTACGGGCGAACTGATCAGACCCGCAGAGTGTTCAAAGCATCCGCTATACCAGGAAGTGTTCGGACACACGATCCTTGAGCTCGCACGGCAGAACGGGAAGATAGTGGGCATAACCCCTGCCATGCCTACCGGATGCTCACTCAATATCATGATGAAGGAGATGCCTGACAGGGCATTTGATGTGGGCATCTGCGAGCAGCATGCGGTGACCTTCTCTGCCGGACTGGCAGCCAACGGGATGGTGCCTTTCTGCAACATATATTCTTCCTTTATGCAGCGCGCCTATGACCAGGTGGTGCACGACGTCGCCCTGCAGGGACTCAAGGTGATCTTCTGCATGGACCGCGGCGGGCTTGTCGGTACCGACGGGGCAACACACCACGGCTTTTTTGATATCGCCTTTATGCGTAACATTCCCGGGATGATCACCGCCGCCCCGATGGATGAGGTTGAACTGCGGAACATGATGTACACGGCCCAGCTTGACAGTGTCAAGGGACCCTTCAGTATCCGCTATCCGAGGGGGACAGGTGTGATTTGCGACTGGCGGCAGCCGTTTGAAGAGATCCCCGTGGGCCGGGCCAGACTGATAAGTGAGGGAAGTGATATTGCGGTGCTGAGCCTGGGTCACACAGGCAATTTTGTAACAGAAGCGGTTGCGGCGCTGGGAGAAAAGGGGATCTCCGTGATGCATTATGACATGCGTTTTGCCAATCCGCTTGACGAGGAGGTGCTGCACGGGATCATGAAAAAATTCAGGAAGATCATCACCGTGGAAGATGGTGTGATCAAGGGTGGTTTTGGAAGTGCGGTACTGGAGTTTGCAGCGGACCATAGATATGCGGTTGAGATAAGACGTATGGGCATCCCTGATTATTTCGTGGAGCATGGCACCCAGCAGGAGCTGTGGCATGAGTGCGGGTATGATGCTGTTGGTATTGAACAGGCTGTTATTAAGGCAATAGGCAACAGGCAATAGTGGCATTGGCCGTATGCCATAAAGCATTGTAGACTGCAGCATCATCGGAATACCTTGGCCGTAGGCCATAAAGCATTGTAAAACAAAGACTTCATGAATTATTTGATCGTAGATCATTAAGAATTGTAACCGTATGAAAAAAGAATTACTAATCTTCACCGCCATCACACTCCTGCTCTCCTCATGTTCCCCGAAACCAAAAGAACAGTGGACTCAGCTCTTCAACGGCGAGAACCTCGATGGCTGGGTCATCAAAATCAAGGGGTCTCCCCTGGGTGAAAACTACAAGAACACCTTCAGGGTGGAAGACAGTATTATGAAGGTATCATATGCCGAATATGACACCTTCAGGTATGAGTTTGGCCACATTTATTACAAGGAGCCCT
>DHGW01000020.1 GCA_002402965.1 Bacteroidales bacterium UBA4788 | reverse complement strand
TTCTCACCCCGACTCATGCAGATTGACCACCGCCGGTTTTTCGGTGGTGGTTTTTTTATTGCCCGGCAGCGTCAACCGCTGACAGTTAAAAGCGAAAGGATCGAAAAAAAGAACCTTTGAGTAAAGCGAAAAGGTCATTTTGCTCTTTCAGCGGGCCCTGTGGAAGTCAGCGATCCACCATCTGGCGGAGAGCAATTTTCTCACCCTTCAGTCCACCCCTCGGAAGTCCGCCGCAAATAACCGCTTTGCGGCAATCTTCGCCCCACGACCGGGTAAATCAAGCAGCCTTGTAGGCTTAACCTAAGGTGATGTGACAGAAATCAGATTTCATCACCTGGTTTCAGATAAAATCCGATTGCATTAAGAGATTCACTCTTACGGTAATATTCAGGATCTGTTAGTTTTGTGTTTTCCAGCCTATTGACTTTTATCATTACACTGCCATCCTTCGGCTTCATAACCTGGACTCCTTTTGTTGACCTGCTCTCCACCGCATTGATCTGAGAAGTGTTGAACAAAACAACCTTTTTAATGCTGCTCAGGGTAACCAGATCAATATCATGTTCAATGAGTTCAATAAAGATCAAACGCGATTCGCTGTTGAAAGCATTCCTGAGTTTTTTCCTTGTGTACTCGGTTTGATAACTTTCCATAGAAATTTTTCCGATTTTGCCATTTTCAAATGCCACAATCAGAAAGCCTTTATATCGCTTTTCTCCTGTCAGATAGACCGGCTTTTCCCCTGGTTCAAGATCAATTTTCTGCAGTGCCTGAAACTTGTCAATAAGTTCCTTTTTCTGTACTTTATAAACATTACTCAGGGAAGTAAATACAAGGATTTCACTTGAATTGGAATCGTCCGCTACTTTAATTCCTGTGGATCCGGAAGGAGATTCTCTTATCGAATTATTTCTCTCTTCCATTTCTATTCTCCTCTTGAGACTTTCTGCACTTTGCATTGTTATCAGGTTTGAATTAGTCTATGTTATGTTGGTTGTATTGCAAATAATAGTACTCAGTTTCCTGCTCTTACCTACCTCAGAGTTCATTATACTTTTTTGCTGTGCCCTTAGATTTGTTAACCGGGTATTTCTCGTTGTTCTTCCTGATCTTTTCAAGAACAATCTCCTTTACATCCAGACCATGCTTGCCGGCCAGCAGAAGGCTGTAGGCTAATATATCGGCCAGCTCCTCCCTGAGCCTGGCCCTGTCAACCTTCTCGCACTCCTCAACTGTCTTCCACAGAAAGAGCTCATTCAGCTCAGCAGCCTCAATCGATATTGCCACAGCCAGATCCTTTGAACTGTGAAACTGCTCCCACTGTCTTTCATCGCGAAACCTGGTGAGCTCATCAATAAGTAACTGAAAATCATTCATCCTGAAAGTATCTGACCACTAATTTAATGATTTTCCCAAAGTGAAACCCTTTGGATGACGATGATGTCTATCCAGACTAACGTAATCCTGGTGAAGTATCCCTCACGTCAGGCTGCTATTCATCCTTGACCGGAATCACGAGTCTCATGTCAGGCATGGCGAATATGACACCTTTGTTGGCCTGCTTGAGCTCCTGAACAGTGATGCTGTATTTCTTGGCTATGTCAGCGAGCGTTTCGCCCTTCTGAACCTTGTGAACCTTCTTCTTCTGAGGCTGAGCGGGTTTTTCCTTAACCCCGCTCTTTGATGCGGAGGTTGTAGCCTGCTGTACACCGGACTGAGGTTTGGTTTCAGTCTGAGGCTTTTCTTCAGGTTTTGTTTTTGTTTCTGACACGGTCTTCGCTTCAGGCTGGGCTTGTGTTACTGGCGCAGGTTTCTCTTCTGTGTACTCCACCTCCAAAGGCTTGACGGTATTATTGTCCTGTGCGACTGGTCTTGTTGTCTCTGCTTGCACAGACTGTGGATCCTTCTCCTCAATGATGGTCAATGCCGTTACTGCAGGTATCTTCAACACCTGACCTGCCTGTATTCCTCCTGCCGGAATGGCGTTTTCGCGGTCAATGTCGAGGATGGTGACTTTATATGCTTTTGCAATCGAGTAGAGAGTCTCACCCTTCTGAATCTCATGCAGGTAAAAGGTTCTGCCTGATGATATGATCTTTTCGCCCGAAATCCTGATGCCGGAATTAGCAGAACTGACAGCCGCAGAAGTACCCTGGGCAGTACGCGGGGACGGCTGATCAGGGCGGGGCTGGGTTGGTGCTGCCGCCTGCTGAGCCACCGGACGTGGCTGTGTAGGAGCAGTATCCGGCCGGTCTGTGGCAGGAATCCTTAATACCTGCCCTGTCTGTATGCCATTGGAAGGTATGACATTCTCCCTGGAAATGACATCTATTGAGACCCTGTACGCCCGGGATATAGAGTATAGCGTCTGGTTTTTCTGCACTTCATGCATGTAGTAGACGTTGCCACCAGAGACGACTTTTTCATCCGACACCTCAACAGGGACCTGAGCACTGACGACAGTGGGGAGAGACAGTGATGCAATCAGTACAATTACCGGCAGAATGCGTGTCAAAGACATACTTTTTAGTTTTTCACGAACAAAGGTAATACTTTCAAATAAATGAGAACCGCTGCCACAAAGTAAACATAATCTTCAGACTGGTGTTTAATTTGTCAAAGAAAATTAAAACAGGACTGATGAATTCTATTCGCAGGATGACCACTCTTTTCAGGACTGAGTACCACGGCGAAGGGCTTGACCCTGATGATTTCTCTAATGATCCCGTGGAACAGTTTGGGAAGTGGATGGAGGATGCGCTCTTGCGCAAGGTCATGGAGCCCAATGCGGTTCACCTTGCCACGGCAGATGCTTCGGGTAAACCATCCGGGAGGATTGTGCTTCTGCGCGACTTCAGCCAGAGGGGATTTACCTTCTTCACCAGCTACGGAAGCCGGAAGGGCGATGAGTTGCAGCAGAACAAACATGCGGCAATGACATTCTTCTGGAACGAACTCTATCGCCAGGTGAGGATCGGTGGCAAAGTGTCGAAGCTGCCGGCAGAAGAATCGGATGCCTATTTCAGGAGTCGTCCCCGGGAAAGCCAGATCAGCGCAGTGGCCTCCCGGCAGAGTCGTTTTCTTGAGAGCCGGGAGCTCCTCGAGCGGGCAGCATATGAAATAGAGGAAAAATTCAGGGATAAGCCCGTTCCAAGGCCTGAAAACTGGGGCGGGTATTGCCTCGAACCTGAGTATTTCGAATTCTGGCAGGGGAGGGAGCGCCGCCTGCATGACAGGGTAGTGTACTCCCGGAGAGGGGACAGCCCCGGCTGGACCATCAGGCTCCTCTACCCATGACACCGGCATAACATTCCTGGCAGTATCCCCGGCAACCACCCCGGGCCGGCGCCGTGCTCAGTTTCTGAACTGAAGCTCTGTCAGGGTTTTATAAAGCCCGTTATGGTTTGAGATCAATTCTGTGTGAGTCCCCTGCTCTACTATTCTGCCATCGTTGAGGACAATTATATGGTCAGCCTTGCGCACGGTTGAAAGCCGGTGAGCAATTACCAGTGAGGTGCGCCCCAGCATGAGCTTCTCAAGCGCCTCCTGTACCTGCCGTTCCGATTCTGAGTCAAGTGATGAGGTTGCCTCGTCGAGTATTAATATCCTCGGGTTCTTGAGCACTGCCCGGGCAATGGCTATCCTCTGGCGTTGTCCTCCCGAGAGCTGCACCCCCCTCTCTCCCACCACCGTTTCAAGCTGGCCGGGAAAGGACCGGATAAAGTCCCAGGCATTGGCCTGGACGGCCGCTTCAATAATCTCTTCCTCTGAGGCGTCAGGCCTGCCATAGGCGATGTTCTCACGGATGGTACCCCCGAACAGGAAGACATCCTGCATGACAACGGCCATCTGGGAGCGCAGTGCCGTCAACGGAAAGCCGGAACTGTCACGGCCGTCAAAAAGTATTCTTCCATCCGTAGGATCATAGAGCCTGAGCAACAGTGATGCAATGGTTGATTTCCCAGCCCCGCTTGGCCCCACCAGTGCCACCTGACGACCGGAGGCAACGAAGAAGCTCACATTCCTGAGTACCACCACCTCCTGCCTCGATGGATAACTGAAACCGACGTTTTCAAATGTTATCTCCCCCTTCAGCGTATAAGTCCCTTCAGGTATATAAGACGGATCTATCTGTTCTGTCTTCTCATCAAGCAGCAGAAGGAGGTTTTCCGATGCACCGATCGTCTTCTGCAGTCTCGCGTAAACTCCTGCCATCCCCGCTATGTTACCACCTATGAATCCCGAATAGATAACGAAAGAGAAGAGCTGGCCGGCCTCCATCTGCCCATCGGCAATCATGGTGGCGCCGCGCCAGATGACCGACGCCATTGAGACGAAGAAACCCAGCACTATGAATGATACTGCTGCCTGATACTTGCCTCCGGTGATGCCTGCCTTAGCCACCTCATCCGTCTTCTCCCTGTAACGGCGGCTCTCAAACGACTCATTGGTAAAGGCCTTTACATTCTGTATCCCCTGAAGGGTCTCCTCAACAATTGTGTTCGACTCCGCGACAAAGGCCTGCGCTTTTTTAGAGTATCGCCTGATGGCTCGTCCGGAATAGAACGCCATTAGCGAGATGGCAGGCACAATTGCCAGTGTGAACAGAGTCAGCCTGAAAGAGCTGATCATCATAAGAGTTATGCCCCCCGTTATCACCAGCAACTGAGAGAGCAAATCGGCAAGCGTGTTTGTCAGGCTGTCCTGCAACAAGGAGATGTCTGAGGAGATGCGGCTGTTGAGTTCCCCCACCCTGCGGGAGGAGAAGAATGACATCGGCAGCCTGATAAGGTGATTGTAGATATGCTGTCGTATCGATGCCAGGGTCTTCTCAGTGACAACCACGAATAACCTGGTCCGGATGTAGGCGAAGAGTGCCTGGGCGACAAGGATACCCAATAGTATCAGACCTGTGCGGGTTATCTCACGGGTCAGACCTCCCTTGTTTGCAAGGTCAACCATCTCTCCCAGCAGCCTGGGAAACATCAGGCTCGCGGAAGTGGAGAGAAGCAGGAAGACGAGTCCGAGTGCAAACCTGCCTTTGTAAGGTTTAAGGAACCTGTAAAGCCTTGTCAGCTCCCTGAATCCCGAACCGGTTGTCTTATTTGGCTTCTCAGACATCTTTCACTCATTCACCTTTACAAATGCAAATATAGATCATTATGTTCACAACTGTCCCTTCCTCTTATATACCCATATCATCCGCCATGACCGTTCATAACGTGGATATGCTGTTCATAATTAGTATGATGTCATAACATAATAATTCTTCAGAAATCTATAATTTTAAGGTTTTAACCTTCACCTATGACTGCCCTCGAGACACTGAAGAATCTGGTTCTTGCCCCGTACATACTGAAAGCCACTGCCCTGATAAGCGTTCAGAGGGCGGTTGGAGGCAACCAGTTCAGGCACTGTTTCTCAACGCTGGGCATTTTGCTCGATTATAAGTTCTATACCAATAGCATACTTCTGAAAGCTTCCCTGCTTCATGATCTCCTTGAGGATATGCCGGAGACCCAGGTTGACGAGATAAGGTGGATTGACGGACAAGGCACTGACGTGGTGGAACTGGTGCTCGAGGTAACCAAGAGGAAGGAGGAGACTAAGGCAGAATACCTGCAGCGTCTTCTGGAGAAGGGGTCACAAAATGCCAAGCTTCTCAAGTGTGCCGACCGGATAAGCAACCTCACCGACCTCCACCGTGACATTCAGTCGGACCAAAAGATATCTGACTACCTCGATCAGACTGAAAAGTATGTCATTCCGATGGCCCGGCAGGTGAATCCCGATATGCTAATCGAGCTCACAGACCTTGTTGCCAAGCGCCGGCGTATACTTAGGATGCTGGAGCGCGAAAAGAGAGAGGGTGCAGAACCCGAATCATAACGCCTCGTCTGCTGCCGGTGCCTTTAAGTCTGGTCAGCCCAACAGTTGTTTTACCTTTGCGGAGATCTCCCTGCCTTCGGCCCTGCCGGCCAGCTCTTTCGTGGCAACGCCCATCACCCTCCCCATGTCTGACGGGGCCTTTGCGCCAACGCGGCTGATTATCGACTTAAGCGCCTCGTCAAGCTCCTGTTCACTCATGGCGGCAGGGAGGTATCTCTCGAGCACAGCAGCCTCGCTCTCCTCCTTCTCCCAGAGATCCTGCCTCTTCTGTTCCCTGTAAATGGCCGCTGACTCCTTCCTCTGCTTGACCAGCTTGCGGATAATCTTTATCTCTTCCTCTTCCGGGATGACCGTACCCGGTCCCTTCTCCGACCTGGCAAGTATGAATGCCGTCTTGGCAGCCCTCAGGGCTTCGAGCACACCCTTGTCCTGTGCCTTCATGGCAGCCATCAGATCGGCTGCGATTTTTTCTGCTAGTGACATTTTACTAATAGATTTTGTTTTATGAAATGATAACAAATGTACATCATTTCCCTCCATATGTGTATAGTATTTCCGGGGCATTTGCGTTCTGGCCCGGCCTGCATCCGGCGGGCATTCGGGGCAGCTGGGCGGCGCGGCGGCGGAGGGGCAGCGGCGCGGCGACGGCGCGGCGGCGGCGCGGCAGCAATCAGTTATTTTTTCCGGTAGCCGCATCCGGCAAGGGCTCCGGTTATGGCTGCAACGGTCGTCAGGATGTCACCCCCGGTTACTGATCCCATATGCCCTACCCTGAAATAGTTATCCTTTATTCCGGGCAGCAATCCTCCTGCCAGTATCACCTCCGAGGATGCGATAGCCTTCAGGAAGTCAACGCCCCTGACCCCTTCCGGATAGAAGGGTGCCGAGAGGGTGTTAGCGCTCACCTCCTCGCTGACGGGTATCATCTTCAGTCCCAGGTCTTTCATTGCTTCGCGGAAAGCAACGGCTCTCTCCCTGTGCCTCCGGAACCGCGTCTCCAGCCCCTCCTTCAGTATCAGCCGGAGACTCACCTCCAGGCCGTTCACCAGGTTGACGGCAGGTGTGCCGAAGTAAGCAGGACGCCGCTCCTCGTATGCCTTCATGACCGGCAGCCAGTGCGTCCAGTCGCTGTAATAACTGCCCACGGGACTCTTTCTCTTCTGCCAAGCCTCCATGGCACGGCCGGAAGCGACCAGCAACGCCAGCCCCGGNNTCCTCCTGCCTGATGACCTCGCCGGCCACGGAACAGACCCCGTCGAGCACGGTGATAACGCCGTACTTCTCTCCCAGCGCCCCCAGAGGCTCAGGGTCAACCCTGACCGCGGTGGATGTATCCACATGCGTAAAGGTCATTATCTTGTACCTCGAACGCCTCAGTTCATCCTCCACTGCCTTCACGCTGACGACATCTCCCGTCTCTGCCGATAGCATGGTCACCTCAGCTCCATACCGCTTAAGCAGTGCGGNNACCAGATTTGCCCCGGCCATATCCATTGCAAGAGTGCCGCTGCCTGCCATAATGAAAGGCTGTCCGCCAGGCGCCATCCACACCTCACGCATCATCTCCAGTGCATGGCCAAATGACTCTATAAAGTCGGGCGCCACATGGCTTGTCGTCGGCATTCCCACAGCCATCATCACCTCCGGTTCGAATTCTATCGGACCGGGAATCATCAACAGTCTTCTGCCTTTCATTATATTTTGTTATTTGCCTTGTAAAGTATCAGACCCTCTTCCTGGATCAACGCTGTCAGCTGCACTCTCAGCTCCTCCTTCAATGGCAACAGCGGTCTCCTGATGTGTCCGCCATATAGTCCGACAAGGTCCATCGCCACCTTAAGTGCCGGCACGCCCCAGCGTGACGTCACCGCAGAATTGAGTGGTATAATCTTTTGCTGCAGCTCCTTCGCCCGGGTCAGATCCCCGGCGATAAAAGCCCTGTAGATGCCGAGGCAGTGATCAGGCGCGATGTTTGCGCTTGCCAGTATACCGCCGTCGGCGCCCATGGCCAGCGCCGGCAAAAGGAACCCCGCGCCTCCGGCAAGTACCTGAAAGCCAGGCTTTGCACTGCCGAGCACCTCACCCATCTTTACAACGTTGCCGCCAGACTCCTTCAGGCCCACGATATTGGGATGTTCTGCCATGGCGATGATCATGCGCGCAGTCATGTCAATCCCGGTATTGGCAGGCATGTTATAGATCAGCACGGGTACAGGCGACGCATCCGCCACATCGAAATAGTGCCTCACCAGCTCCGCCTGGTTCATGTTACCCTTGTAGTAGAAAGGGTTGAGGACCAGTACGGCATCTGCTCCGGCTGCGGCGGCAGCCCTGGTCAGGGAGATGGTCTCGCGGGTCGACTGGCATCCGGTGCCGGCGAGCAGTATCCGGCCTGCGGGCAGCGCCTCACGGGCTGCCTCTATCGCCGCAATCTTCTCCTTTTCAGAGAGCATCACCTGCTCACCATTTGAACCCAGGATCAGGAAACCGGAAAGATCATAGCGTGAAAGCATCTCTATATTGAACCTGATCTTATCCGTCAGAAGACTCTCATTATTGTCAAATGATGTTGGCAGGGGCGGGAAGATCCCGCTGAAATTGAGTGTGGCCATGGTATCTGTCTGTGTTGTTCGATTTTATTCCTTCTGACTGCTCATTGAATAAGGCCGGGATAACCGGCTGACTCCCCTCTCCCGTTCGGGCTCACGGCTCATGGTGAATTTCAGAGTCCCGCCGGCGGTGAGCTGTTCGTGCCTGACATAATTCACATCCAGTCGCTTACCG
>DHGW01000079.1:43298-46062 GCA_002402965.1 Bacteroidales bacterium UBA4788 | reverse complement strand
TTTACCTGGCAGCTTCCGGCCAGTCGCTTGAGAATATTGGCGTCGTCAGGGATAATGGCGCTGCCGCTGTCGCCCTTATCCTTGATGACAGCACACGGACAAACCTCACGGCACCCAGGCCTCTTTTCAGTTTCAGGCTTGACGGTGTCAGCCTGGAGTCTGACGATGTGCCGGCCGGTCTCGTGGGAAGTCGCTTCATGATGATCTTTGCCGGCGGCGTCGAAGCCTCCTATACACCCCGCGGCGGCTCACACCCGGGATTCATGGCTGAACTGACCCTCCGAAACAACTGGAATGATACAATCACGGTCAGTGACGTAGTGCCATTCGGCGAAAAGAACAATGATGCATTCATCACAGGCGCCGGCCCCGGCAATCTTGCACGCGCATACCTCAATCTGCCTGGGAAGAGCCCTGTACGTGTCATCCTGCCGGACAACGCCTGGGAGATGGGATTCAGTACCTTCAGAGCACAGGGTGACCTGTCGGTTGCAGCTATCGCAAGGCGAATAAAGACTGACAACGGCACGGCGAGGCGTTACGAAACAATACTGCCGCCTGGCGCCTCAGTAACCTATCATATATATGCTGACATCTTCAGGGGCGATTGGCAGCAGGGAATGAAGCTCATGTTCGCAGAGAGATGGCTCTATGACCTGGTAAGGTTTGACGAGACTCTCTACCAGCGCGAAGATCTGAGGTGGATACGCACAAGCTACCTGATGATTCTCCAGATGGCGTGGGACCGGGAATATCAAAATCGCTTCACCGGAGACCAGGGATTCACAGAGTACCTTGACCAGTACAACCGGCTCTTCGGCCATGTTGACGTTTACGGCCTCTGGCCCACCTGGCCGCGCCTGGGCCTCGACGACCGCAACCAATGGGATCTCTACCGCGATCTGCCCGGAGGAACCGCCGGCCTCAGAGAGATGAGCCGCGAGGCCCGGTCTGACGGATGCCGGTTCTTTATTGCCTATAACCCGTGGGATCAAAGCACACGTCCTGAAGATCACCTGCGCGGAATGGCACAGATAATTGCCGAAACTGAAGCCGACGGCGTCGTGCTCGACACAGAGGGAGGCTCCTCGGCAGAACTGCAGCGGGCAGCTGATACAGTTCGCAGCGGAGTAGTTATGTATTCTGAGGGGATGCCCGTAGTAAAGGATATGCCTGGAATAGTGGCAGCAAGGGTCCATAACGCACTGTTCCTCAGTCCGGAACTGAACCTGAACAAGCTGATCAGACCTGATTTCGCCATCTTCCGGGTGGCTGACGTCGGGGAAGATATCCTCCATCGTGAGATCTCCGTTGCCTTCTTCAATGGCTACGGCACCGAACTTAATATGTTCAGACCCGGGGGCAGGGGAGAAGAGTTCCGGGATGATCTGAAATACCTGGCAAAAACAACCTATACCCTGCGAAGAAACAGCGATGCATTCGCAGGTGCAAACTGGACGCCTCTGGTAAAAAGCGGAGCCGATAAGGTCTATGTTAACAGCTGGAACGCGGGAGAGAAGATGATTTATACTGTTCTGAATATGGACCACCGTGGTTACACCGGCCCGCTCTTCAGCCCCGGTGATACTGCCGGAAAACACCTGGTCTCTCTCTGGAGACATGAGGAGCTGAACCCGTCCGTTGTGAACGGTGACCTCATGGCTCCCGTGGAAACCCCCGGATGGAGCCAGTTGTTTAACGGCACCAGGCGCGAGAGCTCATTAGACTGCATAGCGCTGATGCCGCGATTGATTACAGCTGTGCTCAGTGGTAACAGGATACGGGTTGCTTCTGAAGTGAGCGGAATCCTCCTCATTAGCAGCGGAGAACCAGGCTATGAAAATCCCCCTCTGAAGATAACAGCTCCGGCTGATACACTGCTGAGTTCCGACGCACTTCTGGGGATAGCCGGGGAGAAAATAGTGATCGAGCTGACTGACACTGACGGCATACTGCTCGATGAAAAGGTGGTCAGGCCCCAGCCCGGACGACCCTGGCTGGTATCAGAGACCCAACGTACCGTACCGGCAGGTGACATACCTGCAGGGATGGTACTGGTACCCTCTGCCGTAATTCAATACGTTCTCACATCTGCTGATGAGTTCGTGCCATATCCATCATCAGGTGAATCTGTCACAGCGTCACCTGACAGCTTCCTGATAGATAAATACCCTGTGACAAACGAAGAATTCCTTCGGTTTATAAGAGCTTCCGGATATATCCCGTCAGATACTTCCAACTATCTCAGGCACTGGGAACAGGGACTGCCGGTCAGCGGACAGGAACGCTACCCCGTGGTATGGGTAAGCCTCGAAGATGCCAGGGCATATGCCCGCTGGGCTGGCAAGCGGCTACCTACTGAGTCGGAGTGGCAGCTCGCGGCACAGGGTACCGATGGCAGGGAGTGGCCCTGGGGTGATGAGTTTCACGCGACAAAATGCAATAACGGATTTGGCAGGCCGACACCGGTGGATGCCTTTCCGAAAGGGGAGAGCCCCTACGGGGTGGCCGATCTGGTAGGCAATGTCTGGCAGATGACAAATGATGTCTACAGCAATGGTGCTTACTATTTCAATATAATCAGGGGAGGGAGCTGGTTCCGCCCGGAATCAAGCTGGTGGTATGTAAAAGGTGGTCCGCAGCCGCTCTCAATGACCCAGATGCAGCTCCTCGTCTCACCGGGCTATGACCGCAGCGCTACTGTAGGATTCCGCTGCATTAAGGATTTATGAATTGCGAGTTGCGAGTTGCGAATTAAATGAAT
>DHGW01000079.1:40966-43160 GCA_002402965.1 Bacteroidales bacterium UBA4788 | reverse complement strand
GTGCCCACAACACCCGGCAGCTTCCTACCCTCGTAAACCAGGGTGTCCAGCTCCGTGCCTGTCACCTCATAATCAGTGCAAAGCGAATCATGAGACTCGTTCATAAGCTTGCCAAGCAGGTTTATATCATTGTTTTCAAGCGCTCTTATGGCATCCAGCGTCCGGCCGTTTTCGGTGATGACATGCATCGCCCTCTTTCGCACCACCGGATCCGGAATGTATTTGTCAAGCATCCAGAGATCGGCAATCTTCAGCTCACTCAGGTTGCTGATCTGACGATGTTCAGAGATGAGCGCAACAGCCTTGTCACACTCTGACCTCCGCTCATTGTATTTGCTGTCAGTCAGCCCCCTGCGCTTGTTGGTATTGGTGATAACCAGACGCCTGTCGCCAAGTTGAAGCGGGGCATACCTGTATTCCAGCGTGTCACAGTTTAGATTGATGGCATGATCCTTCCTTCCGAAGCCTACCGCAAACTGGTCCATGATGCCGCAGTTCATCCCCACAAAGCCGTTTTCGGCTTTCTGGGCCATTTTGACCATCTCCATCATCTCCAGACCCGACTCCGTAAGCTCATTCATTGCCACTGCCGTTACCATTTCGATGGATGCAGATGATGAGAGCCCTGCACCGTTGGGGATGTCACCCATGAAGAGCATCTCCATGCCGGGCGCTCCGATACCCTTGCGGGCAAACTCGTTGACAACACCTATAGGGTAGTTGGTCCAGCTCTTCGGAACAGGCAGGTAATTGAGGGCAACGGGAATGAGCACCTCACCCGGAAAGTTAAGGCTGTTCATCCGCATCACCTGCCTGCCGGTCTTCCTGACCAGCAAAGTGGTCCCGAAATCCAGCGCGCAGGGAAAAACATACCCGCCGTTATAATCGGTGTGCTCACCTATCAGGTTCACTCTTCCGGGTGAATAAAAAAGGACAGGTTCTTTGTCCCTGTCCCCATATAACCTGAAAAATTCTTCCTTCAGATAGTTTGTGTCAGCTTTCATACCTTGAGCTTTTTCTCTATTTCCAATATCTGGCTCCTGAAATGCCGGTCAGTATCTATGAGGTTGTTCACAGTCTTGCAGGCGTGAAGCACGGTAGCGTGATCCTTGCCCCCGATGGAGGAGCCGATACTTGCAAGCGATGCCTTGGTCAGGCTCTTTGAGAAATACATCGAGACCTGACGCGCCTGAACTATCTCACGCTTGCGGGTTTTTCCCTGCATCTGATCCACGGGTATCTTGTAGTACTCGCAGACAACCTTCTGGATATAGTCAATGGTGATCTCCCTCCGCTGGGTGTTTACCAGCCTGTCAACCATCTGGCGGGCAAGCTCGAGTGTAACCTCCTTGCGGTTAAGAGTCGATTGGGCATAAAGCGAAATAAGGCCCGATTCAAGCTCCCTGATGTTCGAAGAGATGTTCTCTGCCAGGAACTCGAATATCTCGTCCGGCAACTCAATACCGTCATTATAGGCCTTTTTCCTCAGGATGGCAAGCCTGGTCTCGAAATCGGGCTTCTGCAGATCAGCCAGCAACCCCCATTTGAACCGCGATAACAGCCGCTGCTCCATCCCCTGGAGTTCCACCGGGGGCTTGTCACAGGTGAGTATCAACTGCTTGCCCGACTGATGGAGATGATTGAATATGTGAAAAAATGTATCCTGCGTCTTCTCCTTCCCTGCAAATTCATGAACATCGTCAATGATCAGGACGTCAATCATCTGGTAGAAATGGAGAAAATCATTTTTGTTGTTGTTGCGGATCGACTCCACGAACTGCGTCTGGAATTTATTCGCGTTAACGTAGAGCACGGTCTTGTCCGGAAACTTCTCCTTTACAAGAATCCCGATGGCCTGAACCAGGTGAGTCTTGCCCAGTCCTGAATCACCGTATATCATCAGGGGATTGAAGGCGGTACCGCCGGGATTGTTACCCACGGCAAGACCTGCAGAACGGGCAAGACGGTTGCATTCGCCCTCAACGAAATTGGAAAAGGAGTAGTCAGGATTGAGCCTCGGATCAAAATGAAGCTTCTTGATTCCCGGTATTATGAACGGATTCCTGATGGCAGGCTGGGTTACCTCAAAGGGTACCTGCATCGGCTTGTTCTGAAGATCAGCCTTGTTTCTTGACGGGTACCTTACGGTGTATGGCTTGCCGTTGGCATAACCTGAGTTCTCCATGATGATGGT
>DHGW01000079.1:19692-40859 GCA_002402965.1 Bacteroidales bacterium UBA4788 | reverse complement strand
ATTATTTCAAGACAATTACCCCAAACCTCATCGTGTGACTTGTTCATTCAGATTGAAATTAAAAAATCGCTTTTTTTCTCTGGTGCTGAAACCCGGGACAATATTTGTAAAAAAAAAGGTAAAAAAAAAACATTTTTACTCTTGACTTTTGCATTTATTCTTTACTGTGATGACCATCAGGTCCTTAAAGTGAAAAACATTGGTCAAAATTTATAATATACACATATTCAATAATATACGATGAAAGCAATGGACCACAGTCCTTTATAAAATTGAAGATATTCCGGTCCTGAAATGCCAAGTTTGGAAAACCTTTCCAGGGAGCCCTGCAACGGGGTGATCTATTATTGTTTAGTATTATTTTAACAATTCATTCGGCCTTTTTGCCAAAAAGGGAGAAATGCACGTATTTCTTCGGATTTTCCTTCATGTCTCGCAGCAAAAGGTCAAGACTGCCGAGTGTATTGCTAAGATTATTATACAGACTGTCGTTGGTCATCAGCTTGCCTGCCGACCCCTCGCCCTCGCTGATGCCTTTTACAATGCTTTCAAGACCGGCAAGGGAGGTGCGGAGTGAGGCCAGTGTCTCTCCCAGGTCTGCTGATGCCAGTTCTTCTGAGATCCCTCCGAGATTCTTAAGTGTGGAATCAAGAGTGGTACTGTTTGCCGAAAGCATGGCTGTGAAGGCCTGCAGATCAGCGATGGCTGCCGTGAGCTCATCCTTGCTGCTGCCTGATACCTCCCTCAGGTCGGAGGTTACCGAACTGACATCTGACATAGCGGATCTGATATTGCCTGTCAACTCCGGTGTGAAAACGTCATTCAGCGCTGAGACCACTGAATCAAGCTTAACAATGATGTTTGTGATATTTCCCTCCAGCGGGGAGAATGTCTGACCCAGCCTGTCAATGATCGAGGTGGCTACATAACCCTGCAGGGTATCGTGGCTGTGGCACATCTCGCTGCTCTCACCCATTTGCAGGACAATCTTCATGCCTGCAATGAGAGAGGCTGTGGTAATCTCTGCCCTGGTGTCCCGGGGAATATTGAAGTTCTTATCTACGGAGAGTGAAACAATTATTTTCCCTGATCCGTCATTGATCAGCCTGACATCCTGTACCACACCCGCCTGGTAGCCGTTTATCTCCACCGGGTTTGATTCAGTCAGTCCTGCAATGTTATCATATACAATATGATATGTGTCAGTGCTTGTGAAGAGGGCAGTGCCCTTGAGAAACTCGAACATCAGAATGAATGCGATGATTGTGATCAGTGCAACGGCACCGACTTTGACCTCGTGGGATATTTTCATAGGGCTATGTTATCTTTTATTTGCATTAAGTGCCTCCCTGAGAGGCATTATCTTCCCGTTTCTGACAGCAATTACGAACGCGTCCGGAAATCTTCCTGTCAGTGTCCGTCTGTGTTTCAGGGCGTCATCATAAAGAACGAATTTTCCTGACGCATATTTAATCCGCTCACCGTCTTCTATCTTGCTTAGCGGTTCCAGTCCATTTAAAATGCTCTGATTCAGCTCCCTGTTCTTTGGCATTGCTGCCACCTGCACCATAAAGAGTATTTCTTCTTTTGCTTCTGCTCGGGGTTTCACCGTGGTGCTTACCACGGGTCCGGCACCCGGAGAACCAGCGGTGCTGTCGTTGCTGCCAACTTTCTCTTCAACGTTTCGCCCCTTAGCACTGTCAGAAACGGCTGCCGGTGAAACAGCATCGTATGCCACTCCGTTGCCGTTCTTAAGGCCCGACCTGTTGTCTATCATCTGCTTGTAATCCCTGAATGCACGGTAGATGGCTGATGCCAGGTAGTCCTGACCCTGCTCTGACAGCAAAAACTTCTCTTCCTCCGGGTTGGTTACAAAGCCAAGCTCAACAAGAACCGACGGCATGGTTGTCCGCCACAGCACCTGGAACCCGGCCTGCCTGACACCTCTGTCCTTTCTCCCGACGCGAGATCTGAACTGATCCTGAATCAGGGTCGCAAACTCGGTGCTCTGCTTGAGATAGGTATTCTGCATCAGTGAAAATATAATATAGGACTCCACCGAATTCGGATCAAATCCCTCATATTTTGTTTCGTAGTCCTTTTCAAAGGTGATAACCGAGTTCTCCTTCATGGCAACCTGGAGGTTTGCCTCATCCATCGTCTGCCCCAGGACATAGGTCTCAGCCCCCGAAAAGCGCTTGTCAGGCATGGCATTGGAGTGTATTGAGATAAACAGGTCAGCCTTGTGCCTGTTGGCCACTTCCGCTCTCTCGGCAAGGCCTATGAAGGTGTCATCATCCCTGGTATATACTACCTTAACTTCCTTCAGGTTACTGCTTATATATTTACCTGTTTTCAGGGCAACCGCCAGGTTTATGTTCTTTTCCCTGGCTTTTGAGCCTACTGCACCAGGGTCTTTTCCTCCGTGACCTGCATCAATTACCACAACCCATTCATTTTCTGCCGGCAATGGCTGCGCCCCGAGCCCTGCCGGCATGGTTATTGCTGCCATCAGAAGGGCACCTGCCAGAATATCTTTCAACCCTCTTATTTTGGTACTCTGCCGCATTACTGCTATGCGAATTTTAATTAGTTTTGCCGCTGGCATGTCAAGGATGCGCAACGACTACGCAAAAATAGCATTTAAACTGCAGTTTGTCTCACAAAGATTGTTTGTGTCAATTTTCATGCCGGTTCTGTTCACTGTGGCATTATCTGCACAGGAGCAGGTCAGGCCTGACACGATCAGGAGCTTGCGTACAGACACTCTCGGTATTCCTGTGACAGATCCCGCTGCAAATCCCCTATTCATCAATGACACCCTTTTTACGGATTCATTTATATCCGGGCAGGACACCGCAGGGGCGAAGGCACCGCTGGTTATCTCGCCGGATGCCGTCGATGAACCGATCATCTACAATGCTGAAGGGTACATGAAGACAGACCTGCGTACCCGCAAGGTGAGCCTGGTGCAGAACGCAAAGGTCACCTACGGCACAATTGAACTGACAGCCGATTCCATAGTGCTTGACATGGAGACGGGATCGGTTTATGCCACCTTCAGACCTGACTCCGCCGGGAATCCGGTAGGTTTACCAAAATACAAGGATGGCTCGGAAGAGTTTGAGTCGAAGGAGCTTACCTATAACTTCAAGTCGAAGAAGGGGGTCATACGCAATGTGACCACGGAGCAGGAGGGAGGCTATCTTCAGAGTCTGACCACAAAGCGGCATGAGGACGGCACGCTGCACGTAAACAGAAGCAAGTTCACCACCTGTGATGCTGAAGAGCCTCATTTCTACCTCGCCCTGCCGAAAGCCAAGGTCTACCCCGGTGAAAAGATCGTCTCCGGCCCGGCATACATGGTGGTGGCTGATATCCCGCTGCCGCTGATACTCCCCTTTGGCTTCTTCCCGGTACAGCAGAAGAGAGCCTCCGGCATCGTAATGCCGAAGTACGGACAGGAGGCTCGTCGCGGTTATTTCCTTTCAAACGGAGGATATTACTTCGCGCTGAGCGACTACTTCGACCTTAAACTCACAGGTACTATCTACACGAACGGCACATGGCTTGCCGATGCCTCAACTTCATATCGTCTGCGGTACCGTTTCTCGGGGTCCTTCGCGTTCAGCTATGCCAACAACATCACCAGTTACAAGGGGATGCCTGATTACGGCCAGAATACCAACTACCGCATCAGCTGGTCACATTCACAGGATGGCAAGGCCAACCCCGGATCGCGCTTCTCGGCCAGTGTGAACATGAGCTCCAGCGGCTACGACAAGAACAACAGCTACGAGGTGGCAGACCACGTTACAACCACCCGGCAGTCGAGCATCAGCTACTCGAAATCATGGGCAGGAACGCCTATCAGCTTCTCAACAAGCCTTAACCAGTCGCAGAACGTTCAGAACAAGACTATGGTACTGAACCTGCCAAAGGGAAGTTTCAATGTCTCGCGCATCTATCCGTTCAAGCCCAGGAAGCCGGTGGCAAAGACCAGGTGGTACCATGATCTGACTACTCAGTATTCAGCCACCTTCGAGAACAAGATAGACACATATGACAGCCTTCTTTTTACCAGTGCAGTATGGAAAAGCATGAAGAACGGGTTTAAGCATGAGGTGCCTCTCAGCCTGCAGTTCAGGCCTTTCAGTAATTTCTCAATCTCTCCCTCGCTGCGGTATACCGGGGTGCTTTACACGCAGCAGATACACAAACGGTGGGATCCTGACTATTATGATGAGAGCAAGAACATGGTGGTTCCTTCAGTTGTCAATGACACCATCCGCGGCCTGAGCTACGGTCAGGCACTGGTACCTGCGCTGAGCGCTGCCTTCAACCCTTCGCTTTACGGTACCTTTACCTTCACCCAAAAGGGTTCGAGGGTAGAATCCATCAGACATGTTTTGAAACCTTCAGTTGGCTTCTCCTATTCGCCTGAGGCAGACTGGCTGACGAGTGACATGTTAGATTCCGTCCAGTACAATGTCAATGGTCAAAGAAGAGAATATTCGATCTATGAGGGGAGCATCTACGGAACCCCCTCCTCTGGAAGGCGATCGGGATCGGTCTCGCTGAGTATAACCAACCTCGTGGAAGCCAAGGTCTTTGCCAGGAACGACACCACCGGCAAACCTAAAAAGGTCAAGATAATCGAGAGCCTGTCCCTGAATACATCCTATAACATCTTCTCCGATTCGCTCAACTGGTCACCTGTGAATATGTCCTTCCGGACGACACTGGCACAGAATATCAACATCCAGGCAGGGAGCACATTCAACATCTACGGGATGAACGCTGCCGGAGGAACGGTGGACCAGCTAGCCATCAGCCAGGGACTCGGACTGGCAAGGATGACCAGCCTGAACGCAAGTCTGGATCTTGACCTCGGGCAGTTGCTTGGAGGCAAGAACAAAAACAATCAGCAGGAACAACAGCAACCTTCAGGACAGAGAGGCCAGAGGCTTGCGGGAGGAGCGTTGGACGAACCGGGAGCACAGGGTGGAGCTGCCACTGATAACCTGCCTCTGGCAAGCAACAGCTATGACGAATACGGCTATGTCAGGTTTGATGTGCCGTGGTCACTCAGGATGGCGTACAATTTCAGCTACAGCAAACCCGGACTTAAGTCAAACGTGACGCAGACAATGACACTCTCAGGGGATGTGAGACTCACATCCAAGATGGCAATCAACTACAATACCGGATTTGACTTCAAGCAAAAAGAGATTACCATGACCCGGGTAGGCATCAGTCGCGACCTCCATTGCTGGGAGATGAGTTTCAACTGGATCCCCGTGGGCTATATGAAGAGCTGGAACTTCACTCTCAGGGCCAGGGCAAGTATGCTGCAGGATCTCAAGTATGAACGCAGAAAGGACTACCATGAGAATTACTAACGAAATAAAACAATCAGGAATGAAAAGGATTATCAGCACAACTGCTGCCCCGGGAGCAATAGGTCCCTACAGCCAGGCCGTGGAGGCAAACGGAACGCTTTACATCTCCGGACAGGTGCCAATTGACCCTGTCACAGGCAAACTGGTTGAAGGAGGCATTACTGAGCAGACCACACAGGCACTGAAAAACATCAGGGCGATACTGCTCGCGGCAGGCTACACCATGGACAATGTGGTCAAGTCCACCTGCCTGCTCTCGGATATGTCGGATTTCAAGGCTATGAATGAGGTTTATGCGCAGTTTTATACCTCAGACCAGCCTGCCAGGGCCGCCTTCGCGGTCAAGGGGCTGCCGCTGGGTGCCCTCATTGAGATTGAGACGGTGGCTGTCAGGTAATTCCGTAACGACGGGTCTGAGACCCGTCGCCATCTGCAACCCGGATAGATTGCATCCATATGCAGAAACGGCGGATCTGAGACCCGCCGTTACCTGATATATGAACAAGGTTAGTGGTTATTCCGCCACAACCTCGAAATCAATCTCGACCTTTACGTCGCGATGCAGCTTGACAACTGCCTTGTGACTTCCTGTCTCCTTGATGGCGTCATCACCGAGCATGATGTTCTTGCGGTCAATCTCAAAACCCTTCGCGTTGAGCGCTTCAGCAAGCTGAATGGTGTTGACTGATCCGAATATCTTGCCGGCAGAGCTGACCTTGGCACCGATCACAAGCTTCACGCCTGCAAGCTTTTCAGCAAGCTTCTCAGCCTCTTTCCTTACCTGCTCTTCCTTGTGAGCCCTCTGCTTCAGGTTCTCATTGTGAACCTTGACGGCGGAGTCAGTGGCCTGAACGGCCATACCCTTCGGGATGAGGAAATTCCTTGCATACCCGGTCTTCACGGTCAGAATGTCATTCTTCTGACCAAGCTTATCAATATCCTGCTTAAGTATAATCTTCATCTCTCTTCCTCCTCTACTTTAAAAGGTCAGCAACATAAGGAAGCAATGCAAGGTGACGGGCACGCTTGATAGCTTTTGAGACCCTCCTCTGATACTTGAGCGAAGTACCGGTGATACGACGGGGCAGAATCTTACCCTGCTCATTGAGAAACTTCTTGAGGAACTCGGGATCCTTGTAGTCTATGTACTTGATCTTGTTCTTCTTGAACCTGCAGTATTTCTTCTTCTTGATCTCTACTGTAGGCGGTGTCAGGTACCTGATTTCTGAATTGTTCTGTGCCATGATTACTCCTCCCTGACTTTTTCGGTTACTTTCATCTTTCTCTTCTTCTCGGCATACTCTATAGCATACTTGTCCATGCGGAAGGTAAGGAAGCGGATGATCCTTTCATCTCTCCTGTACTGTACTTCCAGCTTGTCAACCAACTCGCCCGGCCCCCTGAACTCGATCAGGTAATAAAAACCTGTCGACTTCTTCTGAATGGGATAAGCGAGTTTCTTCAGACCCCAGTTCTCTTCATGAACAATCTCACCTTCACTGTCGGTGATGATCTTCTTGAACTTCTGAACCGCTTCCTTCATCTGATTCTCAGACAAAACGGGAGTTGCAATGAAAACGGTTTCGTACTGATTAAACATCTCTTAATTGGTTTATATTAATGTTAATAATTCGGGTTGCAAAAGTAAGACAATAAAACTTAAAAAAAAATATTCCGAATACTATTTGACTATATTTGTGACTGATATCTACATATACTGTAAGAACCAGCTATGGATAACTTTATTGTTTCTGCCCGCAAGTACAGACCTGCCACATTTGACATGGTTGTGGGGCAGGATACCATAACTACCACACTGAGGAACGCCATTAAGAACAATCTCCTGGCTCAGGCATATCTTTTCTGCGGTCCCCGCGGGGTTGGCAAAACAACATGCGCCAGGATCTTCGCAAAGACGATAAACTGCTCGGAACCCGGCCCTGACGGCGAAGCCTGCGACAAATGCGAATCATGCAAGTCATTCAATTCCCAGGCATCATTTAATATTCATGAGCTGGATGCCGCTTCAAATAACAGCGTTGACGACATACGCAACCTGACTGACCAGGTGAGGATACCTCCCCAGATAGGTAAGTTCAGCGTCTACATAATTGATGAAGTTCATATGCTTTCAACAGCGGCATTCAATGCTTTCCTCAAGACTCTTGAGGAGCCGCCTTCACACGCCATCTTCATACTGGCAACCACTGAGAAGCACAAGATCATTCCAACCATCCTTTCGCGCTGTCAGATATTCGACTTCAACCGCATAAATGTTGATGACATCGTGCAGCGCCTGAGTTGGGTGGCCGGAAACGAGGGCGTGAACGCAGAGCACGAAGCTCTCCATGTGATCGCCACAAAGGCCGACGGTGCCATGCGTGACGCGCTCTCCATCTTCGATCAGATTGTGAGCTTCAGCGGTAAGAATATAACCTATTCCGATGTCATTGCCAACCTCAATGTGCTCGATTACGAGTACTTCTTCCGCATCACTGCGGCAGCGATGGAGGGCGATGTTACATCCGTTCTCCTTATTTACAACGAAATCCTCAACAAGGGATTTGACGGCTATAACTTCATGGCCGGACTCAACAACCATCTCCGTGATCTGCTTGTCAGCCGTGATGAGGCTACGGTGAAACTGCTGGAGACCTCTCCCTCCATCAGGCAGCGCTACCGTGAACAGGCTGTCAGGGCGGCGCTCGCATTCATCTATGAGGCGCTGGACATCGGGTCACAGTGCATGCTTAACTTCCGCGCAAGCAAGAACCAGCGCCTGCACGTCGAACTGGCGCTGCTCCGAATGTGCAATATTTCTGCCGGAAAGGTCACCGACGAGATAAAAAAAAAAGCTGAACCCAGACAGTTAGAGGAGGAACAGGATTTCAAGGTCGCACCTCCTGCAAAATCAACACCTGCGCCTGCGGGATCAACAACTGCACCGCCGGCTGCTGCCGGTGCTGAGGGGGCTGCCAGATCGGGTACCACCCCGCAGAAGCCCTCTTCAGCCACTAATGAAACCCGCAAGGTGTCTATCCGGGAGGTCATAACAGGCGCAAAAGCGACGGAAAATGTTGTAAATGAGCCTGAACCGGAGATCTCCGCTGCAGAGACCGACCGCGAGTTCTCCCAGGATGAACTGAGGGAGGCCTGGACCCTCTTCGCAGCCGCCATGAAAGAGGAGAGTCCGAGAATCTCAGTGACTCTCTCATCCGTGTCGCCCGAATTGCTTCCTGACAGGACCATCATGCTCAGGCTTGACAACTCCGCCCTTAAAGAGACATTTGACCATAACTTTAAGGCCCGACTGGAGGGTCACCTGCGACGCACGCTGCAGAATGGACAGTTGAAATTACAGACAACCGTCGAATCCACCGAGAGGGGAGAAATACTCTATTCACCCGAGCAGAAATTCAATCACCTTGCAGCCAGGAATCCTGCTCTCAAGGACCTGAAGAAAACATTCAATCTCGATTTTGAGTAGACCAAACATAACCCTTTGTGAGCGGAAAAAGGCATATCAGACCGGCGGCAGGCAGAGATCCACTAAATACTGAGAGCCACGGGGCTGCTGCACAGCTAAGCGCGATGGCAGGAGGCATAGCTCATGACCTGAATACCGTTATTACAACCATCTACGGGTACAGCGAACAGGCCCTGGAGACCCTGGAGCAAGATGCGGAGACCGTACAGTACATCCGCAGGATTATTGCAGCTGCCGACAGGGCAAAGACACTTGCCGGCCAGCTTCTCAGCCTTAGCCACCGGGTTGCAGAGGAGAAAGTCCCGGTGAGGGTGGCCGACGTCCTTGCGGATACGATCGACTTCATCAGGCCATCAGTCCCCTCCGGGATACGGATAATACGAAATCTCAGCGCTCCGGACGCCTCCGTAATGGCCGTGCCGGCACAGCTCTTCAGGATTCTCCTCAATCTGATCCTCAATGCCGCCCAGGCTATCGGTGAGAAGGAGGGAACCATTACCGTGACTTTGGAGGCACCGGTTAATGAAGAGGGGGAAAGAACGGAAGAAAACGGCACCTGCCTCCTCATCCGTATCAGCGACACGGGAAAAGGGATGGACAGCGGGACCGCAGGCAAGATCTTTGACCCCTTCTTTACAAGCGGCAAAAAGAGCGGCACTGGACTGGGACTCACCGTGGTAAGCGACGCAGTCAGGGAACTGGGCGGCAAAATAAGGGTCAGCTCAGTCCGGGATAAGGGAACCACCTTCGAACTGCTGATTCCCGACACCTTTTTTGGCTCTCTTAATGAAAAGAATTAACTTCGGGCTCCGAAAACAAAGTTGGCCAGATGGCAGGAGTAATGATAGTCGAGGATGACGCCGCCCTTCGTGAGATGCTTAGGGACTCACTCGAGAAACGCAAATATACTGTTATAACCGCCGCTGACGGAAGAGAGGCCCTCGCCAAATTCCGGCCGTCGGTGGTCGACCTGGTTGTTACCGACCTTCTGATGCCTGAGGAAGATGGCCTGATGGTGATAATGAAGATCAAGGAGATAAAGCCTTCAACACGGCTGATTGCAATCAGCGGAGGAGGCATGGCGGGCCCTGGAAGCTATCTTCTCATGGCCAGCAAACTGGGCGCTGACCATGTCTTCTCAAAACCCTTCCTGCCCTCCGAACTGGTGCAGAAAGTGAAGGAATTGCTGGGATAAACATTATCAGGGATGACTTGTTGTTAGAGAAAAAAGCACCTATAAAAATCAAAAATATGTTAACGAAAAAAGTTGAAGAGATCTGCAACAGGCAGATTGAAAGAGAAGGTTACTCCTCAAACCTCTATCTGGCCATGGCTTCATGGGCAGAGACCAAAGGCATGGCCGGTATAGCTGCATGGCTGTTTGCCCAGTCCGATGAGGAGAGAATGCATACGCTCAAGTTCATAAAGTATGTAAACGAACGCGGCGGAAATGCTGTCGTTCCGGAATTTAAGAAGCCTCCGGTGAAGTACAAGGGAATTCCTGAACTGTTTGCCGAAGTGCTCAAGCATGAGCAGTATATTACCGCCAGTATCAACGAAGTACTTGAGACCGCTGTCACCGAAAAGGACCATGCCACCACCAACTGGATTCAGTGGTTCGTCAAGGAGCAGATGGAAGAGGAAAACAGTGTGCAGCAGATCATTGACAAGCTTCAGCTTGCAGGCCAGCATGGCGATTACTTCCTTGACCGTGACATTATGAGGCTCAGGGATGCCAAATAGCTGAGGCTTCTGTATCGTAAACCTTACAATAACCTGAAGCCGGGGCCATCATGCCCCGGCTTTTGTATCTGTGTGGACACTGTTCATCTACAATGCTTTATGCGCTACGCGCAAAGGTTGGTAGTAGACCATCAGACATTGTAGAAGAGGATATACCAACATAAGGTTGGTCGAAGACCATCAGGCATTGTAGCAAGAGCATATCCCACACCAATTTCCTCCCCTGTGAACCGGAAAATATATTAATTTTGCGGTTGTTTTTAAAAAGACATTAAATGAGTATCATTAATAAAGTCCTCGGCCTTTTCCTTGGAAACAAGGAGGAACGCGACCTGAAGGAGATCAATCCGTTCGTAGGTAAGATTCTGAAAGAGAGTGAACTTGTCATGTCACTGTCAAACGACGCACTACGCGAAAGAACAGCCGAACTGAAGCAAGAGGTACGCGAATCCATCGCTGAGGAGGATAAACAGATTGCCGGACTGCGCACCGAGGCTGAGCGCGAAGAGGACGTTAACCGGAAAGAAGAGCTGTATAACCAGGTTGACAAACTTGAGAAGCTGATCCTCGAGAAGTTGGAAACCAAGCTTGATGAAATACTCCCTGTCGCATTCGCCATAGTCAAGGAAACTGCACGCCGCTTCAAGGAGAACGAGGTGCTGGAGGTTACAGCAAGGGAGTGGGACCGCAACCTCGCAGCCACACGCCCGTCAATAACCGTGGAGGGAGAAAAGGCATACTGGAAGAACCGCTGGATGGCAGGTGGAAATGAGATAGTATGGGATATGGTGCACTATGACGTTCAGCTGATAGGGGGCGTGGCACTGCACAAGGGAAAGATATCGGAGATGGCCACCGGCGAGGGCAAGACCCTCGTGGCTACGCTGCCTGTGTTCCTCAACGCACTTGCAGGCAGAGGCGTTCATATAGTGACGGTAAACGACTACCTCTCCAAAAGGGACTCCGAATGGATGGGACCTCTCTATGAGTTCCACGGTATGACGGTTGACTGCATCGACAAGCATGAACCAAACTCCCACGCCCGCCGCAAAGCATACAATTCAGACATCACCTTCGGTACCAACAACGAGTTCGGGTTCGATTACCTCCGTGACAACATGGCCATCAATCCGGAGGACCTGGTACAGAGGAAACACCACTACGCCATCGTCGATGAGGTGGACTCGGTGCTCATTGACGACGCCAGGACCCCTCTTATCATATCAGGCCCCACCGCCAAGAGCGATACTACACAGTTTGACGAATATAAGCACAAGGTTGAGAAGCTCGTCAGCGCACAGAAAAAGCTTGTGACACAACTGCTGGCTGACTCGAAGAAACTTATTAACGAAGGTGACAACGAAAAGGGCGGTCTGCTGCTGCTGAGAGCTTACAAGGGACTGCCCAAGGGGGGCGCTCTTATCAAGTATCTGAGCGAGGAGGGAGTAAGATCGCTGTTGCAGAAGACTGAAAACTTCTACATGCAGAACAACTCCAAGGAGATGCCCAAGGTCACCGAGGCACTCTTCTTCGTGATTGACGAGAAGGCCAACTCCATCGAGCTGACAGAAAAGGGTCATGATCTTATTTCTACATCAGTTGAGGACTCCAGCTTCTTCGTGCTGCCTGATGTGGGAAGCAAGATCGCTGACATAGAGAAGACAGTAAAGGACGAAGCAGAGAGGGTGAAGGCCAAGGATGAACTGCTGCAGGACTTCGCCGTCAAGTCGGAACGCGTTCATACAATGACCCAGCTGATGAAGGCATACACACTCTTTGAGAAGGATGTGGAGTATGTGGTCATGGATAACAAGGTCAAGATCGTAGATGAGCAGACCGGCCGTATCCTGGAAGGACGCCGGTACTCTGACGGCCTGCACCAGGCCATCGAAGCCAAGGAAAATGTGAAGGTGGAGGCTGCCACACAGACCTATGCAACAATTACCCTTCAGAACTACTTCAGGATGTACCACAAGCTGGCCGGCATGACAGGTACGGCAATAACCGAGGCCGGGGAGTTTTGGAACATCTATAAGCTCGATGTGGTGGTCATCCCAACCAACGTTAAGGTCATCAGAAACGACCATGAAGACCTCGTCTACAAGACCAAGCGCGAAAAGTATAATGCCGTCATTGATGAGATAGTCAGCCTGAACAAGGCAGGCAGGCCTGTGCTCGTAGGTACTACCTCCGTTGAAATATCCGAACTCCTGAGCCGCATGCTCAAGATGAAGGGACTGAAGCATAACGTGCTCAATGCCAAGTTGCACCAGCGCGAGGCTGAAATAGTTCTTGAGGCAGGAAAAACGGGAACTGTCACAATAGCTACCAACATGGCAGGCCGCGGTACCGATATCAAGCTCACACCTGAAGTGAAGAAGGCAGGTGGTCTGGCAATCATCGGAACCGAAAGACATGAGTCACGGCGTGTGGACAGGCAGCTCAGGGGCCGCGCCGGACGCCAGGGTGACCCCGGCTCATCCCAGTTCTTCGTGTCACTCGAGGATGACCTGATGCGCCTGTTCGGCTCGGAGAGAATCTCCGGCATCATGGACAAACTCGGCCTGAAAGACGGCGAGATGATACAGCACCGCATGATCACCAAGTCGATCGAGAGAGCCCAGAAAAAGGTGGAAGAAAACAACTTCGGCATAAGAAAGAGACTCCTCGAATATGATGACGTGATGAACTCCCAGAGGGAGGTCATATACAGCAAACGCCGCCATGCTCTGCTTGGGGAGAGACTCAGCGTCGACATTGCCAACATGATGTATGACGTGACAGAGAACACAGTCAACACCTATAAGAACACAGCTGAATTCGAGGAATTCCAGTTTGCACTGATAAGGACACTCTCGATTGACTCGCCCGTTTCGAAGACAGAATTCAGCAAGAACAGTACAGATGAGGTTATGGAGGCTGTCTTTGCCAAGGTTCTTGATGCCTACCGCCGTAAGAGCGATGTCATATCGTCAACGGCATTTCCCGTACTAAAGGATGTCTACGAGAGGATGTCAGCCACCTATGAAAACGTGGTGGTGCCAATCTCTGACGGTGTGAAGACGTATAATGTTATCACTAACCTTAAGGCTGCCGTCGAAAGCCAGGGGAAGGAGTTGCTTTGCTCTTTCGAAAAAACCGCTGTGCTGGCTACCATTGATGATGCATGGCGCGAGCACCTCAGGGAGATGGACGACCTCAAGCAGTCAGTCCAGAACGCTACCTACGAACAGAAGGATCCGCTTCTTATATACAAGTTCGAATCGTTCGAGCTCTTCAAGACCATGATCACCAAGGTCAATCAGGATGTGGTCAGCCTTCTGATGAAGGGAACCATCCCTGCTGCAGCCCCGGATAACGTCAAAGAGGCCCAGCGTCGCCGGCAGGCTGACATGAGCAGGCTCAGCGCCCAGAAGAGCGATTTCGACAGCTACCGCAGCGGCGGAGGTGCCCCTCCTGAACAGAAACAGAGGCAGACAGCCCCGGTGAGGGTGGAAAAGAAAGTGGGCAGGAATGACCCGTGCCCATGCGGCAGCGGTAAGAAGTACAAGCATTGTCACGGACAGGGTCTTGCCGATTCCCCCGGAGCCTGACTGTGAAAGGTTGCCAGCACTGGATCATCAGATTTATCCTGGAAAGGTGCTGAATTGATCAGGCCCTGGTCGCCGGGCTGCCGATAAAAGTGAGATAATGCATTGCCTGGTCAAGAAAATGCGCAATACTGAACGGTTTGGGCGTCCTGATCATAAGATCGTAAGGCGTATTCTCCGGCTGGTCGGTGATATCCGGTCCAACCTTCATGGGTGCCGGTGAGAGCGCAACAAGTGTTGTGAGCTGAAAGAGAGATGAGGGATTGATATCGATGATCAGGTCATACTTCGTTTCCATGAATTTCTTTGCATCTTCCGATACAGGGAAGAAGGCCCAGTTGAGATCGTCTTTCCTTAGAAACTTCATGTATGATAGCCCGGTAAGCCTGTCAGAGACAACCTTTGCGGGTATCCAGGCCATCACCTCCACACTCCTGCCTGCCTCCGAGAGCTTCCTGTTGAGAGCTGCAAGGTACTGAAAATCAGTCTCGAATGATGCATCCCATAGTATCCCTACCTTTTTGACTTTGTCCAGGTTAAAATCCTGCTTCATCCTTCTCAGGGCTGTGAGGCGCCTGTGAAGCATCATTTTGCCAGCCTTTAATCTGAGATTGTAAAAGAGTCCCATAAGAATGCAAACCTATAGATTTTTTGGTTTATGAAGAACACGGTGTTGATTATTCTTTAATCATTTTGACGAACTCCTCCTCAGTCAGTATCGGAATACCAAGAGCCGTGGCCCTGGCTCTCTTCGCCGGCCCCATGTCACTTCCGGCCACAATGAACGAGGTGTTACCCGAGACTGATCCGGCTGCCTTGCCTCCGGCGGCTTCGATGGCCGCCCTGATCCCGTCACGTGTGAATCCCTCGAATGAACCGCTCACGACCACCGTCTTGCCGGCCAGGGGACCGCTGCCGGCACCGGTCTGTATGATTCCCTCGAAAGTCATCCCGGCAGCTTTCAGTCGCTTGATAATCTCAATGTTATCAGCGTCTGAGAAATACTCCCTTACACTCGCCGTGATACGAGGACCGATATCGGACAGGGCGAGCAGTTCCTCCTCCGTGGCACTCATCAGCCTGTCAATGTCGGGGAAGGCTCCGGCCAGAGTCTTTGCCACAGTCTCCCCGACGTGTCTTATGCCAAGGGCGAAGAGCTTCCTGTTCCATGGTGCTGACAGCGAGGCTTCCAGGGCTTCAATGATATTGGATGCAGATTTGTCACCCATCCTCTCGAGTGATGCAAGTTGCTCATGTTTAAGATCATATAAATCAGCCACATTGTGTATCAGCCCCCTTGACCAGAGCATCTCGACGGTCTCCTCGCCCAGTCCTTCAATATCCATCGCCTTGCGGGAGACGAAATGTATGATTCGCCGGGTGATCTGAGGGGGGCAATGCAGGTAGTTGGGACAGTAATGGTTGGCTTCACCTTCTGTGCGAACCAGCGGTGTGCCGCACTCCGGACATTCTTCCGGGAAGGTTACGGCGCCAGCCTCATGATGACGCCGGCTGGTATCCACCCCGACGATTTTGGGGATGATCTCACCACCCTTTTCGATGATCACGCTGTCACCATAATGCAGCCCGAGCAGCTCTATCTGGTAACTGTTGTGCAGGGAGGCACGCTTCACCGTTGTGCCTGCGAGCTGCACGGAACGCAGGTTAGCCACTGGGGTGACGTTGCCGGTTCTTCCCACCTGGAAATCAACTGACAGCAGTTCTGTAACTGCCTGCTCGGCGGCATACTTGTAGGCTATGGCCCAGCGTGGCGTCTTGGCCGTAGAGCCGAGTAACTGCTGTGCTACCAGGGGGTTGACCTTGACAACCACGCCGTCAGTGTCGTACGGCAGTTTCTTCCGCTCATCCTCCCAGACGGTGATGAACTGCAGGACCTCCTCCATGCCGCTGCAACGCTCCATCACGTCAGGAGTCCGGAAGCCCCATGACCGTGCCGCCACAATATTGTCATAATGATTCCCGGCAGGCAGCTTATCTCCCAGGAGGTGATAGAGGAAGCAGTCGAGCGGCCGCGATGCAACCAGGCGCGGGTCAAGCAGCTTGAGCGTGCCTGCGGCTGCATTGCGGGGATTGGCAAAGGGGAGCTCTCCCTTAAGCTGCCGTGCGGCATTCATCACATCAAAACCCTTCCTTGGAAGGTAAATCTCACCCCTTATCACGAAGGAGGAGGGAAGGTCAGACCCACTGACCCTGACAGGAATGCTCCTGATAGTCCTCACATTGACCGTGACATCATCACCAACCGTGCCATCACCGCGCGTGACAGCCCTTACCAGGGCACCGTTCTCGTATGTCAGGCTGATGGAGACGCCGTCATATTTAAGCTCGCAGACATATTCCGGCTCAAATCCCAGGGTTCTCTTTACCCTTTCTCCAAACTCCCTGACCTCATCAGCACTGTAGGTGTTGCCCAGCGACATCATCGGCCAGCGATGCTCCGCCTGGATGAACTCCTCGGTCAGGTCGCTGCCCACCCTCATGGTGGGAGAATCAATTGTCACAAACTCAGGGAAATTCTTCTCAATGGTCTGAAGCTCATTGAGCAGCAGGTCAAATTCGAAATCGGAAATAACGGGCTGATGGAGAACATAATACTTATGGTTATGTTCATCAATGGTTCTTCTCAGTTCCTCAACCCTCTTTTTTGCTTCAGCAAGCTTCATATGCAATGTCAGACTTTCTCAGAATTATGAAATCAACTCCAGACTCCCGGTATTCGTGTGCCGCAGGTGCATTTGCCCTGCTTCAGGCTTTGTGAAACGATCCTGTACCCGCTTCTGTCCACCACCTTAATCCCGCATGAGGGACAGACCGTATCGTCAATCCCTGTTCCGGGCATGTTCCCAAGGTAGACATACTTCATGCCCGCGCTCCGGGCTATCTCCGCCGCTTTCAGCAGTATGCCGGCAGGAGTGGGAGGAAGGTGCTCCAGCTTGTACTGGGGCTGAAACCGGCTGAAATGCAGCGGAGTGTCAGTGAATCCGTTCTCAGCCAGCCAACCGCACATCTGTTTGATCTCATCCGGCTTGTCCGTCCAGCCCGGCACTACCAGGTTGGTGATCTCCAGCCATACACCCTCGTCACGGTATGTTTTCAGACAGTCGAGCACAGGCTGAAGCTTGCCGCCGGTCAGCTTCAGGTATGTGCTTTCACTGAACGTCTTAAGATCTATATTGGCACCGTCAATATACCTGCACAGCTGCCTCAGGGGCTCGCGGTTGATGTAACCGTTCGAAACCATGATATTCTTTATACCTTCCTCACGCGCCACCTTTGCCGTCTCATATACGTATTCATAAAAAGTGACCGGCTCTGAATAGGTGTAGGCTATTGATTTGCATCCGCCGGCAGAGGCCCTTTCCACAACATTCTCCGGCGGCATATCAAAGTTCCTTGTCTTGTCGGGCGAGGTTTGCGAGATGGTCCAGTTCTGGCAGTTGAGGCAGGCAAGATTGCATCCGGCAGTGGCAATGGAAAAGGCGGATGTGCCCGGCAGAAAATGGTAAAGCGGCTTCTTCTCTACCGGATCGATGTTGGCTGCGCAGGGATTTCCGAAGGCCATTGTGTATAACTTCGACTTCCGTGCAATCCTGTTCCGGCAGTCACTCAGTTCCCCTTCCGTCAGCGTGCACTCATTGGGGCATATCAGACAGATGACCCCTTTTGCGCTCTGCTCCTGGAACATGGCCAGACGCTCTCCCGGTGCCGGTCTCATTGCAGCAGACGGGAGCGGAGCAAGGAATCCTGCAGCCACGGCAAGCGATCCCTGCCGGGCAAAATTCCTCCTGGATATCTTCTTACCCTTGTCTTTCAATCAGATGCGGATTTATCTACCGGGTTATAAATCTACTGTTTTATCGCCATTGATGCAATAGTACCGGATATCAAAATAACTGCTGCAAGGATAAAACATGCGTTGGCAATGCCTGCCAGCGGCACCAGCAGGGTGGCAGCCGTGACATAACCCAGAGCTGATCCTGCCATGTCGGCAGAATATACTTTGCCGGTGATCCTCCCGGCATCGCGTGAGGTCAGGATCCTGTAGATTGCACCGGTTATGAAACCTGCTGCCGGCAGGGCGACGAAGAGATATGTCATTACCGTGCCCGGCGCAGATGTAACCAGCAGGGGAGCAAACAGACCTGTCAGGGTGAATATAGCGGTGAGTATCAACGCGCATATCATTATGTTCTTCAGCGCCAGGCGCTCTCCCATGACTGCTCCGGCCGCCAGCCCTGCCATCAGCAGAGTCAGGATAACTGCCGACAGAATATAAATATTCCCTGCAACCATCTGGAGGATGAATATCATTATCATCCCAAACCCCGCAAGACCGGCTGATGAGGCGAACATAACCAGACCCCTTCTGGCTGCAAAGGCAAATGGAATGGCAATAAGGACAGTAAGAAGTGCTATGATTCCACCTCTCATGCCCGTTCTTTCGAGGGAAAGAATGTTGGCAAAGAGCGAGGAGACCGGCCTGAGCGCCGAGTTCATCCCTGCACCACTGTCTACATGAGAAAGGATCTGTTCTTTCTTCATCCTGATTTCGCTGTCGTCAAGATAGTCGCTGTTGACATAACTGTTCACAATACCCATCTGACCGGCCATATAGGCTATTTCTGAGCTGACAGGGAGATCCGAGGCGATGACATAGAGCAATGAGCCCGGTATGAGAGTCAGGTGGCTGAAAACGCCTGAAAGAGCGTTGCAGAGAGGAGAGAACCCCTTCCTGTAACTATCCGGTGAATAGTTGAACCAGGCCATCGGGGTACACATGAATATGCCGCCGGCAGAAAGGTGCTCCCTGACCATCCTGAAATACTCAACCGTATAGAACCTGCTGACCGACAGTGTTGAAGGTGGCGGAATGAGCTGTATGACTGCATCATAGTCCTCCCCGTCTTCCCTCAGGAAGGTCATCGGATCACTTCTGATCACCCTCACATTCATCGATCCTATGAGGGTGTCACGGGCTCTCTCGGCTGCAAGCAAGCCGGGATCAGGCTCAAGATAGACAAGCTCCTTAACAGGATGTTTCGAGACCTCCCCGATATGCCTTTTCAGGCCGCCGGAGATAAGCAGAACCTTTTCATAGCTATCACGCTGAAGGAGAGCGTAGTGGATGTTCTCTTCAGCTGTTATCACATCGCCCGGGAAGAAGAGCGGCCTGTGGTCGTAATAAACAGTGGTTTCCCCGCCATATGACCCAGTGGTGATGTTCCCAAAGGGTGTGTCGGTGCTTTTTTCGACCTTCACCCTTCGCAGAAGCAGGCCTCTTACGGCCGGATCAGGAGGGAAGGCAAACAGCAGCACCCCCACGGGAATCATCAAAACCAATGCTGTGATCCTGATCCTGGAGTTATATCTTAGCAACCAGGCTGCACTGATCACTGCCAGCAGCAGTATGAGCATGTAAAGCTGGAAGTTCGGTATCCTGAGAGTAACCGTAAGCGCTGTAATAATACCTGCCGCCACTGATCCGGCCGTCTCTGTCCCGAAGCTGTTGCCTGATCCCGAGAGACCTGCAGCATGCCTGATGACGGATAGACGCACGAAGACGAGGGCTGAGATGAATGTCACCGGCGCCACACTGACAGCAAGAATCACCATGGTTTGGAAAAAGGAGGGTGTCTGACCGGGACTGAGGATGATTGTGGTCATCATCATCAGCAGGAGCGGAGCCAGTGCTGTGCCGGCGATAAGGGTCCATACCATCCTCTTCACGGAAGTGATGGCTGACCGTCCTCCTGTTATTGCTCCTCCGGCAGCAATTATGAGCCAGAGCCAGAGAAAGAGGCCTGCAGCGGCTTCTGTTCCTCCGCCGAGGATCGCCGCCTCACGCATCAGGATAAACTGTGATGCCGAGCTCACGAAACCGGTCAGCAGCAGCAATGACCTGTATCTCCCTCCCGGGGTGTCCGCAGCATGAGGTGCGGCTGACTCAGCATGATTGCTGTCCGGAGCCGGCAGCACTTTTTGCTTGTGTCCCTGGCTGGCTGATTCAGCCGGCCCGCGGACCTGCCTGTTTGCGCTCCTTAAATAATAGCCCAGATGCCATGAAAGGTGGATGATGGCCGCGAAGGCCATTGCAATGCCGGTCTCAACATGCCAGTGCCTGATCGTCTCTGCGAAAGGAACTTCCCACCTGTATGTTATCTTTAGTGCCAGGAAGAGGCCGAAGAGGCCGGTCACCAGGAATGATAACAGGAGGATCCAGTTCCAGAAGCGGCGATGCGAAAGCCGGGCAGCAAAGCCAGAAAATGAAAGGTAAAGGGTGAAGAGGTAGATCACCAGGATGGTCACTCCTATGGGCAGGACGTGATAGGTCATAGTACCAGCTATTCGCCGAAGACGTAGGCTTCGTAGACGAAGATCTCCGTGTATTTCTCCTTCCAGCCGTCCCAGCCTATCCCGGCCTTGTCCCGAGCGCAGTATCCCAGGAATTGTTCCACGCTCCAGCCGCGCTCTGCCGCCACCTGGGGCAGCAGGGTGCCGGACCGGTACCCCTGCTTCAGGTAGATGCCGTGACGGCCAATCTCTATCTCGTTGATTGACTGTATCTTCTTCATCGGCCCCAGCACGGATATTTCAAGGTGTATCGAGGGGTACTCGGCTTTTGTCAGTACATTGAACCTCGGATCACCGAAAGCAGCCTCGGTGGCCATGGTGCCCACCACCTCCCAGAGCGGATCGGTGGAGGTGAAGCGGCCGATGCATCCTCTCAGGTCACCGTCCTTTGTAATGGTGACGAAGGCTCCCAGCGGCTCCCGCAGTCGCGGTGTCAGCTTTGTTTCAGCCACTGCTGCGGGCTTCCTTTTATCAAGTCTGGCAGAGATGGCCTCCCTCGCAATCGAAAGCAGCGTCTGTCTCTCGGCGGCAGTCAGGCTGAATGCCTCTTCCGGAGATCTGCCCTTCGCGGCA
>DHGW01000079.1:0-19666 GCA_002402965.1 Bacteroidales bacterium UBA4788 | reverse complement strand
AGCCGTTGAGCCGGCAGGTGATGAAGTATTCTTCGCGGCATCAGCCGTTGAGCCGGCAGGTGATGAAGTATTTTTTGCGCCGGCAGGCTTCTTCTCAAGTACTATGGCATTGTAGCCAACCACCTCATCCGCTGACCCTCCCGGCGAATCACCCGAATTGGTGTACTCCACGTTGCGGAAAACGAGATCATCGCTCTTCTCCGCCAGGTAGAGCAGCACCAGCCCTGCAGGCCAGCCGCACATGGCGGTGGCCAGGTTATCAGTACCAGACGATTCAATGGCACGGAGGGTGCGGAGAAAACCGTTCGGTTCACCCTTGATAATTGCATCACTGGTCAGCCTGTCCACCCGCCGGGCATCCTGAGCCGAAGGATAGTGTGAGAAGTCGCTGCTGATTATGAATAGATTGCGGTCGTTGAACCATGGCTGCAGTCCCGTTGCCAGCGCCTTCAGTACGTTCGTGTTCCGGGTACCGATCAATATCGGAACTATTGCCGGGGCGGGGCTGAAGCGGTGCTGGATGAAGGGGAGCTGTACCTCCAGGGAGTGCTCGGGACCGTGCGCTTCATCCTTTTCAATGAACCATTTGTTGGTCGATTTCAGCTTTTCTCCAAGTTCCCTGTTGACCTTCAGTGTCCCCAGCGGAGTCACCAGGTTCCCCGACGTGAAGACCGCTGCTCCCTCAAAGGCGTACCTGTGACTGACGCCGATCAGAAAGATGTTGTCATATGAGGTGCCGGCAGGAATGGCGGCAAACCCGGCTGCTGCCGTATGACCCGAATAAACATAACCGGCATGCGGCACCAGGATCGCCATCACCTTCACACCCGAAGCCGGCTTTCCAAACGAGGCAAAATACCCTGCAAGCTCGCCCCTGAGCCGTTCACTGCCGGAGGGATAGAAACTCCCTGACACCACGGGCTGCCTGTCACGTTCCTGTCCGAATATGTTCATAAGCGGAGTAATTAACATTATCAGGATAAGACTAACCGTTTTCATGCAAAAACCAGTTACATCCAGTAAAGTTAAGCAAAAACCTGTAAAAACCCGGGGGTAACCTTATCAGATGAGAACAATGTTCTCCTTCAGCGTATTTCCGTCTTCATCAATGCCATACAGCCTGATGCCGACACTGCAGGTTGCATCTGCAGTAACATCCAGGAAGGGGGAAAGGGATTCCCTTACATCCTCCTCACCCATGGAGTCATATTCCTCGATATCAAAATAGAGATGCACAAACAGTATATGATCACTCTTCTTGATCTTGGTCAGTACCTTCAAAATCTTGCCCATCCAGATCACAGAAGAGGTATTGAAATAGTCCACATTAAATTTTAGGTTCGTGCTCTCCGCGGGATTCTTCGCATATTCCGAGGCCCACTTGTACAGAGGCTCGAAAAAACCCGAAGCGTTCTCAGGCAAAGATTTGCCCGTAAATGTTAGATTTCCTGTTGAGGCTGTGAAACCTACCGCCGGTGTTTTAGAGGTTGCCTCAATTCTAATATCCTGTAATTTTACCATAACCTGTATTTCCTTCCCTTGTCGTGCACTATTGCCCCAATGTCCAAGCTAAAGGTAGCCTGTTTTTTTTGATGCTGATCGGACTTTCGTCAAAAAAAAATAACCAGTTATCAACTTTTTTAAACAATTTAATCAACATCCTGCAGAGAGTTGCGGGCTAAAAGTAATAAACTAATATACTATATTTGCAGCCGAAACAAAAAAGAGGATGGAAAAGCTGCTCAGAAAGGGGATCAGAGAGGCTGTCAGAAGCCTTTACGGCGCAGACGCAGGCGATGATCTCCTCCAGATACAGAAGACACGCAGGGAGTTTGAAGGCGACTTCACGCTGGTGGTTTTCCCGCTCTCGAAAATTTCCCATCACTCTCCCGAACAGACTGCAAATGAGATAGGTGAGTACCTCACGCAAAGAATCGATGCCATCAGCGGTTTCAACGTCATAAAGGGATTCCTGAATCTTACAATCTCACCGTCTGAGTGGACCACACGACTTGACGGCATGCATGCCGTCAGCAACTATGGCTTCTTTGAGCCCGGTCCCGGAGCTGAGACGGTTGTAATTGAATACTCGTCACCAAATACCAACAAGCCGCTCCACCTGGGCCACATACGCAACAATCTGCTGGGGTACTCCCTCTCAAGGATTTGTGCCGCTGCCGGGAACAATGTCATCAGAACCAATATCGTAAACGACCGCGGCATACACATCTGCAAGTCGATGCTCGCCTGGCAGCAATACGGCAACGGCCGCACACCGGATTCGGAAGGGATGAAGGGTGATCATTTCGTGGGCGACTACTATGTCCTGTTCGAGAAAAAGCTCCGGGAACAGATCGAACCACTTGTTGCAGCCGGATCTACACCCGAAGAGGCTCGCGAGAACGCTCCCCTGATGCAGGAGGCACGCAGTCTGCTGCTGAAATGGGAAGCGGGTGATCCGGAGACGGTCAATCTCTGGCAGATGATGAACTCATGGGTCTACAAGGGATTCGATGTCACCTACAGGGCACTGGGCGTTGAATTCGACAAGATTTATTACGAATCAGATACTTACAAGGTGGGGAAGGAGATCGTCCTTCACTCACTCGAAGAGGGTCACCTCATCCGCAGGGAGGACGGCTCGGTATGGATCGACCTCACCGCTGACAAACTCGACCAGAAACTGCTGCTGCGGTCCGACGGCACGGCCGTATATATGACCCAGGATCTCGGAACGGCTGTCATCAGGTACAACGACTACCATTTTGACCGCCATATATACGTAGTCGGCAACGAACAGAATTATCATTTCCAGGTGCTTGCTCTGACCCTGTTGCGAATGGGTTACGAATGGGCAAAGGGACTGCACCATTTCTCCTACGGAATGGTGGAGCTGCCTGAAGGAAAGATGAAGTCGCGTGAGGGCACTGTTGTTGATGCCGACGACCTGGTTACCGAGATGATAGCCACCGCTACAGCCATGTCTCAGGAACTGGGCAAGCTGGGCGGTTATAGTGATATTGAGAAGAATAATATATGCAGGCAGATAGGACTGGGCGCCCTTAAATACTTTATACTTAAAGTCGATCCGAAGAAGAACATGACCTTCAACCCGAAGGAGTCGATTGATTTCAATGGCAACACCGGCCCCTTCATCCAGTATACCTACGCCCGCATACGGTCGGTCCTGAAAAAGGCCGAAGATACTGGTGTAACTTTTTCCAGCCGCAAGGATGACAATGTGATCCCCAACCAGAAGGAGATCAGCGTCATAAAACTGCTGAACGACTTCCCCGGACTGGTCAGGGAGGCTGCTGCGGAACTGAGTCCGGCACTGATAGCAAACTACTGTTATGAACTTGCCAGGGAGTTCAACCAGTTTTACCACGATTATTCAATTCTTGGCGAGGAGGACGGAAACCTGCGCAGTTTCCGGCTGCGCCTGTCGGAACTTACCGGCAGGGTGCTGGGAAAAGCCCTCTTCCTGCTGGGCATAGAAGCCCCTGAGCGAATGTAAATAAAAGAATATCAGATAATTATGTTTGAAAGCCTGAGTGAACGACTGGAACGCTCCTTCAAGATACTGAAGGGTGAAGGAGTCATTTCTGAAATCAACGTGTCGGAGACTCTCAAGGATGTCCGGAGAGCACTCCTCGATGCGGATGTCAACTTTAAGATCGCCAAGCAGTTTACCGATACGGTCAAACAGAAGGCGATGGGCCAGAATGTGTTGAAGGCGGTCAAGCCCTCGCAGATGATGGTCAAGATCGTCCATGATGAGCTGGTCGAGCTGATGGGAGGTGATAGGACTGATATCAACATAAAGGCCAACCCTGCCATCGTCCTGATAGCTGGACTGCAGGGAAGCGGTAAGACTACCTTCAGCGCCAAGCTGGCGAAACATCTCAAGAGTAAACGCGGCAAGAATCCCCTGCTGGTGGCGGGCGACGTTTACAGGCCGGCTGCAATAGAGCAGTTGCAGGTGCTGGGCACCCAGATAGAGGTACCGGTTTATACCGAAGAGGGCAGCCGCAATCCTGTGGATATAGCACGCAACGCAATCAGGGAGGCGAAGAAAAGCGGGTATGACCTTGTGATCATTGATACGGCTGGCCGCTTGGCGGTTGACGAGGAGATGATGAACGAAATTGCTGCCGTTAAAAACGCGGTCAACCCTCATGAGACCCTCTTTGTGGTCGATTCCATGACCGGCCAGGATGCAGTCAATACTGCGTTCGAATTCAACGAGAGAATCGATTATGACGGTGTTGTGCTGACCAAGCTGGACGGCGACACCAGGGGAGGGGCTGCCCTCTCAATAAGGTCTGTGGTTAATAAGCCCGTCAAGTTCGTCAGCACCGGTGAGAAAATGGATGCAATTGACATCTTCTATCCGGAGAGGATGGCTGACAGGATACTGGGAATGGGAGATATCGTCAGCCTGGTGGAGAAGGCACAGGAACAGTATGACGAGGAGGAAGCCCGCAAGCTGCAGAAGAAGATAGCGAAGGACCAGTTCGATTTCAACGACTTTATCTCGCAGATAAAGCAGATAAAGAAGATGGGCAACATGAAGGACCTGATGGGCATGATACCTGGTGTCAGCAAGGCGATAAAGAACCTGGACATCGACGACAATGCCTTCAATGGCATTGAAGCCATCATCTCGAGCATGACCCCGGCAGAGAGGACAAACCCGGTGCTTCTCAACGGCAGCCGCAGAAAACGTATAGCTGCCGGCAGCGGCACCACGGTGATGGAAGTTAACAGACTCCTGAAGCAGTTTGATGAGACCAAAAAGATAATGAAGATGGTCGCCAAGGGAGGGGATTTGTCGAAGCTGGCACCAAAAAGGCGTTAGGCTGCAGTGTTTGTTAAACCATGTGAAATCCCAAATCCCAAATCTCAAATCCCAAATCGCAAATCCATATGTATCAGATCATTGACGGAAAACAAACTGCAGCCAAAATCCGTGGCGAGATCGCCGTGGCGGTGGCTGAAATGAAAACCCGCGGAGAGCGCGTACCCCACCTGGCGGCCATTCTGATCGGTAACGACGGAGGCAGCGAGACCTATGTCTCACACAAAGTCAAGGATTGCGAGGAGGTAGGATTCAAATCCACCCTCCTGAGGATGCCTGCAACCGTTACCGAGGAAGAACTCCTGGCAAAGGTCCGTGAACTGAACCAGGATCCCGGCCTGGACGGCCTGATCGTTCAGCTGCCACTTCCTGACCATATTCGTGAGAGCAGGGTAATTGAGACCATCGCCCCTGAAAAGGATGTCGACGGTTTCCACCCGGTCAACATGGGACGCATGGCTGCAGGTCTGACCTCATTCGTTTCGGCAACACCTGCCGGCATAATGGAACTGCTGAAGCGTTATAATGTCCCCCTGAAAGGTGCTGAATGCGTTGTAGTTGGCCGCAGCAATATTGTTGGACGACCGGTGAGCATACTCATGTCACAGAAGGGCGTTGATGCTACTGTAACAGTCGTTCACAGCCGCACCCGCAATATCGCCGAAACCGTGAGAAGGGCTGACATAATTATCGCTGCAATAGGCCAGCCGGGATTTATTACTGCCGATATGGTGAAAGAGGGAGCGGTTGTTATTGACGTTGGCACAACGCGTGTTGACGCCCCGGAAACAAAAGCCGGATGGCGACTTAAAGGCGATGTGGATTTTGAAAACGTGGCGCCCCGCTGCTCATTGATCACTCCCGTGCCCGGAGGCGTGGGCCCCATGACCAGGGTGTCGCTGCTGCTGAATACCCTGCAGGCCTGCAGAATGCATTAATCTAAAGGGGCAGGGTTATGCCGGTGAAATAGAGGTCATAACCCCCCTTTCCGCCCGACCTGTCAGATGAGAAAATCAGGAAGTGGTTCTCAAATTTCAGGTCAACTCCGAGAACTGGCCGGTATTCATTTGCCGGAGAATTGATCCCCGGACCCATGTTGACAGGTGAACTCCATTTGCCGCTGCGGAAGACCGAGTAATACAGGTCAAACCCGCCGTACCCTCCGGGCATCTCTGACGCATACACCATGTACCTGCCCCTCACAAACGGACATTTATCGTCGTACCCGCTGTTAATGCTGTCAACGGAGGATGGCGAAGCAGGAGAGGAGGTGAACCATTCATCGTGATCGAGTTCCCAGGGCCTTGTAACCGAATATATGTCAAAATCGCCACTCCTGTCGGAGCAGAACCAGGCTGTGTCACCGGTCGTGCCCAGGGAGAGGTAGGCATCATCTGACGAGCTGTTGAACAGGGTGGCCGAAACAGGGTCATTAATCGACGGCAGAGTGGAGTAGACGGGGATATAACTTGTATATACGATATCCAGCCCGCTCTCATCTGTCTGTGTGGCAGCTGCCATGTACTCCAGCCCGTTGCGGTGGCTGAAGAACCTGAGTGGCCCGAACTCATCGCCCGGGGAGTTGAAAGCAGAGATGAGTCTTTCAATCAACGGTTCTGTGAACATATCTGAATCAAGCTGAAAATATCCGGTGGTCTGTCCGAACATATATGCTACGATTCCGCTGACAAGGTCAAACTCTGTCCCGGAACTATTCCTGTTTGAGGAGAAGACTGCCTGCCATGATGAATTGATCCGGGCAGCCTCAATATCCATGTTGTAGTCATCGTACCGGGTGTTAAGCCCATCAAGTGCCATGACCGAATCAGGAAAGATCCCCAGCTCATAGTTGATCTTCAGCGGATCCTCACGGCAGCCGGTGATTGCCGTCGATATGAAAAGTACTGTATATAAATAGATTAGCCTGCTGTTAGCCATGACAGTAGTTTAATAGATAACGGACGCCGGGATTGTTTAATATCAGGCTCATGAAAAAAACCGGGCTTTGGGGCCCGGTTTTCAGAAGGTAGAATTCAGGTTAATTCTAGGGTAATATTTGGTTTGAGGGTAAGCGTCTGATCTCAATTGTAAGATGAAATCCGGTGCCGATAGGTTGCGTCGGAAATAAAATATTTTTACAAAGGCCTGTTTATCATGTTTATAAAAACAGTCCCCTGTTGATAATTGCTGCCTCTCAGGCGTAAATCAAATCAATTATGTATTACATTTGCAGAATATTTTTTGGGGAGATGGAAGAAGAGAAATACGGTTTTGTACATGACAGCGAGGTGGAAGAGGTGATTCTCCGGTTTGAGAGAATGCGGAAGAATAAGGAGACCTGTTATTTCGACGTCATTGAGTTTGAGGCGATTATAGACTATTACCTGGAGGGTGACAATCCGGTCCATGCCTTTGAGGCTACATCCCTGGCTTGCGAACTCCATCCCAATTCAGTTCCGATTCTCATCAGGAAAGCGCGTGTTCTCCTTGAAAAAGGAAGGGCAACCGAAGCGCTTACAATATCAAAGAAGCTTGAGAACATAGAACCGGGAAACTGTGACATTTACCTGTGCAAGGCAACCGCACTGGCAATGCTGGGTGACATCAGCGGCGCCCGCCGTGTATTCGACCTTGCTCTCGAAACCGATTTGGAAGACCAGGAGACAATCCTTTACAGCATAACATCAGTGCTGCAGAACCTGAATTTCCATGAGGAGATGATTCCGTATCTCCACAGGCTGGCTGACCTTGAGCCCGACTTCCAGGCTCACCTGTATGACCTTGCTTACGCCTATGACAAGAAGGGCGATCATAAAACCAGCATCAGGTATTATACCATGTACCTTGAGGAGGATCCATACTCTGACAGCGGATGGTACAACCTCGGCATAATATATAACAAGACAGGCGATTACGGCAAAGCCATCGAAGCTTATGACTATGCCCTGGCATTGAATCCGGAAAATACTTTTGCCCTTTTCAACAAGGCTAACATTCTGAGTAACCTCGAGAGATACAACGAGGCAATGGATGTCTACCGTCAGTTCGTTGAGGAGGAGCCAGACAGCCTGGAGGGTCTGACTTACCTGGCCGAGTGCTATGACAAGACGGGTGACGAGGCGATGGCCCGCAAATACTACACCGAGGCCATCGATATCACCCCGGATTTTCCGGACCCGTGGTACGGACTCGGACTGCTCTCGCTTTCCAGGGGCAGACCGGCTGAAAGTATCAGCCCGCTGAAGAAAGCCATAGAACTTGATCCTGAAAACCCTGACTACTGGTTCTCGCTGGGCAGGGCCCACATCATGACAGGCAGCATCAGGGAGGCCGTGAGGTGCTGGGTGGAAACACTGATGCTCGATGGTTATTATGATGAAGCATGGATTGAGATAGGAATAGTGGTCATGTTGTCCGGCAGATACACGAAAGCGATAAACATCCTGAAAAATTCTGCAAAAGTAAGCGGAGACCTGCCCGGAACATATTTCCTGCTGGCCTCTGCATATCTCCATGCCGGAAACCTCCCAGAAGCAACACGGAACCTCATCAAAGCCGTCAGGCTGGATAACGAGGTTCTCGAAGAGTATGCAGTTCTCCTTCCTGAGGAGAAATTGACCAATGCCATGAGACGACTGTTCAGGAAAACCAATTAAGATATGAAAGAAGCCAGAAAACTGCTGACGCATTTACCCGCCAGACCTGCAAAGCCTAGGAAAGAAGGACTCACCATGGTGATGGATAAAGGTCTGAGCATCAGGGAGGCTGAGGACTTCGCTGCAGTCGGCGGCGAATACGTCGACTTTGTCAAACTGGGATTTGGAACATCCGTGATCACACCGGGTGTTGACAGAAAAATCAAGATATATCACGAAGCAGGCATGACCGTCTACCTCGGGGGAACACTCTTCGAGGCGTTCATAATCAGGGGCCTCTTTAAGGAATATATCGAACTGCTTAAGGAATCTGGCGTCAGGATGGTGGAGATCTCTGACGGATCTTATGAATTCGAGCATAGTGACAAGCTTGAGTATATCAGGAAACTGTCCGGGGAGTTCACTGTCATCTCCGAAGTCGGTTCCAAAAAGAAAAACATTGTCTACACCCCCGGTCAGTGGGTAGAGATGATGAAAGCCGAACTGGAGGCCGGGTCTGTAAAAGTCATCGCGGAAGCTCGCGAATCAGGCACAATAGGGATTTATAACGATGACGGCTCGGTGAACCTTGGGCTGATTAAAACCATTTCCAAAGAGATAGGCTTCGAAAATGTCCTGTGGGAAGCCCCACTGAAGCAACAGCAGGCCTGGTTCATAACTAACTTCGGAGCCAATGTCAATCTCGGAAATATAGCCCCTAACGAGATCATAGCCCTGGAATCGCTCAGGCTGGGGCTGAGAAGCGACACCTTCTTCAGCTTCCTTCCTGAGGAGATGAGATGAGACTCTTCGGAATAATAGGATTTCCGCTCGGACACTCATTCTCTCAGAAGCATTTCACCGAAAAATTTGAAAGGGAGCAACTTTCTGATCATGCATACAGCAAGTTCGAGCTGCCTGACATAGGGATGCTTCCGGGTCTGATGGAGAGGGAACCTGACCTCTGCGGGTTCAATGTCACTATACCGTGGAAGGTGAAGGTGATTGAGTATCTGGACGAGATTGATGCCGAAGCCGCGGAGATAGGAGCGGTAAATACAGTGAAGGTCACACGCCGTGACGGCAGACCTTGGCTGAAAGGCTACAACACTGACGCGCCCGCCTTCAGGGAGTCGCTCCTCACGAACCTCATGACCCTGCCCGAGAGCGCCCTGGTACTTGGCACCGGGGGGGCGGCCAAAAGTGTGATGCATACGCTCATTGACCTGAATATCATCGCAATACCCGTATCACGGAGTCCGGTGAGAGGCGGCTATTCGTACGATGAGCTGCCGGGTGAGGTGATCAGCGAGGCGGGAGTGATTGTCAATACAACCCCCCTGGGAATGGCACCAGCAACAGACACCCTGCCGCCGATAGATTACAGTTGCCTGATCGAAGGCCAGTTGCTGTTCGACCTCGTGTATAATCCTCCTGTGACGGCGTTTATGGCAAAGGGAGAGGAGCATGGATGCCTTACCGTGAACGGCGGTGAGATGTTCCTGATACAGGCTGATCTGGCCTGGAATATATGGAATGAATAGACCCTCTGGCCAGTCGTTACTTGTTTTCTGCGACTACTAAGCAGCTAAATAACAATAAGTTAATAGGTACTGTGCTCTCGTGTCAGATAAACAGGTCAACAGGATATTCTATCCCGGTGAGAGAGAGGCCGTGTGCCGGCGCCGACTGTCCTGCCAGACCGCGATTTTTACCAAGGAGAATTGCTCCGAAATCAGACAGCGACAGCTTGCCCCGGCCTGCCGGGATAAGAGTACCTACGATCGCCCTGACCATGTTCCTGAGGAACCTGTCAGCCGTGACGGTGAATATAAGCCTGCCCTCATCCTCATGCCATCGCGCGTGGGTGACACGGCAGATGTTGGTTTTATTCCCGCCGTGCAGGCGGCTGAAGCTGGTGAAGTCGTTGTGTTTTAACAGTATGGCTGCTGCCTCATTCATCAGGTTAATGTCCAGTTGCCAGTAGAGCAACCAGGCAGTGTCGGCAACAAACGGATCCTTCTCCCTGGTAATCATGTATGTGTAAGTCCGTGAGGTGGCGTCAAATCTTGCATTGGCTTCCGGCCTGACCTTCAGGATCTTCTTAATTGCTATGTCGTCGGGCAGCAGACCATTGAGATTGTACAGGAATTGCCCGTCACCGTCAAGATCGTTCCGTGCGGCATCAAAGTGTGCGCAGAAGAATGAGGCATGCACCCCGGTGTCTGTCCGTCCCGCCCCGGTAATCGTTATAGGAGCGGAGAGGACGGTGCTCAGCGCCTTCGTCAGGACGCCCTGGACGGTATGCTTGCCTGGTTGTATCTGCCAGCCATTGTAGGCAGTGCCGCGGAAAGAGAGGAATATGAAGTATCGTGTCATCTTTATGCGAAAATGTAAAGATAGCTAAAGAACATTGCCTGTCCAGTGCAATTTGACTAAATTGCGCTGATCTTTAAACAGTGAACAGATGAGTGAACCGGAACTTAAAAGAGGCTTTGCCAGCGACAACAATTCAGGGGTCCACCCGGCGGTTATGAAAGAACTGTTGCGCGTGAACAGGGGACATGTGGTAGGGTATGGCGACGATCCCTTTACCGAAAAGGCGGAGGAACTGATTAAAAAGGAGCTTGGGGATGAGACGGAGGTCTTTTTTGTTTTTACCGGAACCGGGGCCAATGTGCTGGGACTCGCGGGAGCCACGCAATCATGGAACTCTGTGATTACTGCGCATACCGCTCATATTGAGACTGATGAGTGCGGCGCACCGGAGAAATTTACCGGATGCAAGGTGCTTAGCGTTGATACGCCGGACGGTAAGATCACGCCGGAGATGCTCACCAGGCATATGCACGGGTTCGACTTCGAGCACCATAGCCAGCCGAAGGTCATCTCGATATCACAGGCAACTGAGATGGGTACCGTATATACTCCGGATGAGGTGAAGACGCTGGCTGACTATGCCCATAAAAACGGCATGCTCCTGCATATGGACGGCGCCCGGATTGCTAACGCCGCGGTCACACTGGGAATGTCTTTCCGGGCCATTACTACCGACGCCGGAGTGGATATCCTTTCATTCGGCGGTACCAAGAACGGAATGATGTACGGTGAGGCGGTCTGCTTCCTCAGGCCGGGACTCTCAGACGGATTCAAGTACCTGCGAAAGCAGGGGATGCAGCTGGCATCGAAGATGCGCTTCATCGCAGCACAGTACATTGCTTACCTCTCCGGCGGCCTGTGGAAGGACTGCGCAGCGCATTCCAACAGGATGGCACATGAACTGCAAAAACGACTCAGGGAGATAAACGGAATTAAGATCACCCAGAAGGTGGAAGCAAATGGTGTCTTCGTGATTATGCCCGACCGGGTGGCAGCACTCCTCAGCAGGGAGTATTTCTTCTACCCATGGAACGAACAGATATCCGAATACCGGCTTATGACCAGCTGGGATACATCTTCAGATGATGTACATCAGTTTGTTGAACGTCTGAAAGTTATACTGTACGAGGAGAAGTAAGCGCCAGCAGAATACTAGCTGCCTGAAGGGCATAGCAGCATGCTATCGCCATAGCTTAAAAAGCGGTACCCGGACCCGAGGGCATGGTCATATATTTTCTTCCATGAATCACCTGTGAATGCTGCAACCAGCAGAAGCAAAGTGCTGTGTGGCTGATGAAAGTTGGTGAGTATACCCTGTACCATTCTGAATCTGTAACCCGGAACAATGATTATGTCTGTTTTTGCCTCCAGAACATCCTTTCGATCACGCTTCATTTGTGCCAGGAGGAAGTCTATTGCGGCGGAAGGGGCAGTATTTGTATTCCTCTCATATGGCTCCCACTGTGACACGGAGGGTATCCCGTTCCCGGGCCATCTGCCATCAGATGAACTCAATCCGAGCCAGTAGAGGCTCTCGAGCGTCCGCACGGTGGTGGTACCCACTGCAGTGATTTTACTGTCTCTTAGCCTCTCCAGGGTGGCTTTTGAGACGTAAAAGTGCTCGCTGTGCATCATATGGTCGACTATCAGTTCCGATTTGACCGGTCTGAAGGTGCCGGCGCTGACATGAAGGGTTACCTCGGCACGCTGTATGCCCGCTCTCTCAAGTGCTTCCATCACTGCCGGGGTGAAGTGCAGCCCCGCAGTAGGTGCTGCCACGGAACCGTTGATGCGTGCATAGGTGGTCTGATAAGCTGACCTGTCACTCTCCTCGTCAGCCCTTCCCAGGTAAGGAGGAATAGGCATATGCCCCATATCCTCAAGTACCTGTGCAAAGGAGAGGCTGCCATTATCCCAGTTGAATCGGACAATAAACGAATCGCCTTCTCTGCCGGTTCTTTCGGCAGTCAGTCTATACTCCCTGTCGGCGTGGGTGAACCGTGATTCAAGCAAGCCGTCCTTCCAGCGCTTCAGGTTGCCTATGAGACATTTCCACTCGACAGGGCCGCCGGATGAGAGATTTATTGAAAATTCGCCGGGATGGTGTGGCTCCAGACAGAATACTTCTATTGCAGCGCCGCTCTCCTTGTGGAAGATGAGCCTGGCACGGATCACCCTGGTGTTGTTGAATACAAGGAGACTATCGCGACCGGCAAGTGAGGGAAACTCCCTGAAGACCCTGTCACTGATACTGTTACCATCCCACACAAGCAGCTTTGATGTGTCCCTCTCAGGCAGCGGATACCTTGCTATCCGATCCATGGGCAGATCATACGAGTAATCTGCGATTCTTATGTGGCCGTATTTGTTCTTCATTCCTGTCAGAATCCATGAGTGGAGATGCCTTCTCCCTGCTTACTTTGTGCCTGAATCCTTCCCTGTTGATCAGGTGGGCAAAAATAGCTATTTTTAAGAACAGATAATTATACATGAAACACGGTGGCATCATTAACACACCACCTGGCAGACGTGCCATGCGGGAGGTCGATCTGCACCTCAGGTCCGGACAGGCGGGAGCAGACGCACTCGACCGCCAGATGGCACGTTTCAGGGGTGAGCTCAACAGCTCTATCAGGGCTGGAGAGCAGGGAGTGATCTTCATCCACGGGGTGGGAAGCGGAAAGCTACGGGAGGCAATTCATGCAGTACTGGCATCCGACTATACCTCGTGCGGCTGGCATGATGCCTCGTTCAGCAGGTACGGATACAACGGGGCTACAGTTGTGACAATCAAAAGGTAATACTCTTACCGGAAGCCTGGGTTGCCTTATCCAGGTCCCGCTGGCAGATTCGTATATATTGCCTATCTTTGCATTCTGGCAGGCCGGTCCGTCGCTCTGACACTTGTGTCGGGGAGGAAAGTCCGGGCAACAGAGAGCACCATCCTTCCTAACGGGAAGATATCCGAAAGGGTATGGCAGTGTAACAGAAAACAACAGCCGCGCCTGCGGGCGTGGAAATGGTGAAAAGGTGAGGTAAGAGCTCACCGGTCGCGACGGTGACTTCGCGAGCCGTACACCCGATGGGTTGAAAGACCATGTATACCGGCGTTTCAGGGCTGCTCGCCCGAGCCGGGGGGTAGGTCGTACGACCCCGTTAGCAATGACGGGGCAAGATAAATGACGGACCGGGAGGCAATATCCTCTCGCAGGAACCGCATCCCGACAAAACCCGGCTTACAGGCCTGCCTTCAAAATAAAAGATGCCGCCCACACCGGACGGCATCTTTTTAATTGATGAATACTTATAATCATCTTTCCATCGGAACAACAGGTCTCAGACCTGTCACCCCGGCACTCAATGTTTATAGCAGTACGAACACTGAATCGTCAATCGGTGTGTCAAACTCGATCTTCTCTAAGTTCATTCCTCCCATCTCCGCCCCGTTAACGAAGTTGGTAATTACGGTTCCGAACTTGATGCCGTTGACTTCCCTGCGCTCCCTGACATATGACTCTACCTCCATTTCCTGTCCCATCTGATTGACTGTCTGGGCGGATTTAACTGTCAGGTAACTCTCCTTGTCAATGAAAATTGTTGTGGCGGTACCAGTCTCACTGGTTATCTTGATCTTGAAAGTCGGTTTACCTTCCACAGCTTCTTCACCTTCCAGAGTGACTCTGCCGGCTTTGAAGCCATCCATGAAGGAATCACGAAACATATTGTATTCCTGTACACCGCCTAACTGTTCAGCAGGAAGTTCAACCGGATCAGTTGATCCTGTCATGGGATTCACCATGTAGCCTTTTGCCCCGTCGAAGGCGATGATGATCTCCATTCCGTTGAACTCCTGGGTGATTCTTACCTTATTCGGTTTCTTTACCAGGATTGTCAGGGGAATTTCCATTCCCATCTGGGAGACTTTGCCCTGAATTGTCATGGTCTGTGCCTTCTCCAGATTCTCAAGTCCGTTTGCTGCATAGTACTTGTTTGCAATCTCGTCCAGCGTCTGGGCACTGCAGACTGATGCCATGATAAGAGCTGCCAGAAGAGTCATTGACTTTTTCATAACTGTTTGTTTGTTTATTTATTTATTTATTAAAAGGTTTTAACTGTAGTTTTTGTCAAAGTAACAGATTCAACAGGTCGTCAGACATTTCGAATCTAAAATTACTACAAATTTCAATTCTTATCCTTATTGTATTTATAAATTTTCTGCCACCGGGCAGCAAGCTGCTTACGTATTTCAAGTTCACGGGTATTATCCCCAGGCTCATAGAAGACGGTACCGGTGATCTCCTCCGGCAGGTAGTTATCCTGTACGAAGTTCCCTTCGAAATCGTGGGCATACCGGTAGCCCTTGTGATAGCCAAGATCCTTCATCAGCCTTGTAGGCGCATTGCGAAGGTGAAGAGGCACGGAGAGATCGCCGTGCTGATGCACCGCCCCGACAGCCTTCTCGATGGCCATGTATGAGGCGTTGCTCTTTGGGGATGTGGCCAGGTAGACAGCTGTCTCTGACAGGATGATCCTTGACTCGGGCCAGCCCACAAGATTGACAGCGTTGAAACAGGCCTGGGCCAGCAGCAGGGCATTGGGATTGGCCAATCCGATGTCCTCTGCAGCCAGGATGACCATCCGGCGGGCAATGAACTTCACCTCCTCGCCACCCTCAACCATCCTGGCCAGCCAGTAAACGGCAGCATTGGGATCGGAACCGCGCATCGACTTGATAAATGCAGAGATGATGTCAAAGTGCTGCTCCCCGTTCTTGTCATACATTGCCAGGTTCTGCTGTACATGGCTGAGTACCAGCTCGTCGGTTATCACAATCTCTTCGTTGCCCTTCTCAGCCTCCAGTGATACGGTTAGCTCCAGGGCATTGTAAAGCTTGCGCGCATCTCCGCCGCTGATGCGGATCAGTGCCTCATACTCATCAACCCTGACCTTATATTTCGAAAGGTAAAAGTCAGTTACAAGCGCCTTGTCAACCAGCTTCTTAAGTATTTCATCGTCAAGTGGTTTCAGAACATAAACCTGGCACCGCGAGAGGAGGGGTGAGATAACCTCGAAGGAGGGGTTCTCGGTTGTGGCTCCAATAAGGGTAATTATACCCTGTTCCACCGCGCCGAGAAGGGAGTCCTGCTGCGATTTGTTGAAACGGTGAATCTCGTCAATGAAAAGAATGGGATTGGGCTTGCCGAAGAACTGCTGGCTTTTGGCTTTCTCAATAGTCTCACGAACCTCCCGTACACCGCTGTGTACGGCACTGAGCTGAAAGAACGACCGCTCCAGCTTTGAAGCTACAATCCTGGCAAGTGTGGTCTTGCCCACACCCGGAGGACCCCACAGTATGAACGATGGGACGTTCCCCGACTCGATCACCTTCCTCAGTACCCCGTCACTGCCTACAAGGTGATCCTGCCCGGCAAACTCCTCCAGGGAACGTGGCCTTAACCTGTCTGCAAGTGGCTGATTTGAAAACATATGGCAATTTCACAAATTCAGATGCAAATTATCATAAAATCGATTGCATCGTCATGTTTTTTGCCACATTCACGGAAAATATTTTCTCGGGATGAAATAAATTAATACTTTTAGCAATTAAATTTGAATTCACGCATACTGTTTGACTTAAGAATTCGTTTAGTAACAGGATATTATCTAATTCCGGTAACTATGAAAAAACCTCTGCTGATCACCTTAGTTATTCTGGCAGTACTGCTGTTAATACCGGCTGTGAGCTTCATCAGATGGGCTTTTCAGGAGAAAAAGCCTATCGACGTTGTTATACTGGACAAAACTGTTCCGACACTTGACAGACTGGGTCACCGCTCTTTTATCTATACCCTGACCAATGCGAGATTTGTCAGAGGAGAGAAGGGAGGCAGCTTCTCCGCTTCCAGAGATTACTTTGGCTTTGAGCCGCTCAGGCCGGTGAGGGAGAAACAGTTCAGGAAGAGGGACTTCCGGCTTACTGAACTGATCGACCTTGCAGAAAACAATGACGCACTTTATTATACGGATACCTACGGGGTCTTTTTCAACGACTGGTACCAGGGGATTAAGAAGACACGCAGGTCACGCAAACTCTACGGCGGACTGAACAACAACGATTATCTCCTTCTGGTGGAGATGAAGCGACGAGATAAGCTGGTGCTTGTTGAGTACAACACGTTTGATTATCCCACAGCAGGTCTGGAGAAGTTCAAGACCGAGGAACTTCTGGGGCTGTCATCCAAGGGATGGATGGGGCAGTATTACAAATCACTCGACACGGTTTCACAGCATGGCGCACCTGCATGGATGCCTGCGCTTTACAGGAAACAGTACAGCGAGCCATGGACCTTTACCAAAGCAGGCGTCGTCCTGCTCAATGAGAACAGCATCATTGTGATGGAGGAGGGAAAGCAACTGACAACAGCGCTGCCGGTCATAAGGACAAACGGGACAGAGGCTCAAAAATTCGGACTGCCTGAGTCGGTCCCCTTCATCAACAGCTTCGATATAATTGACCCTGGCAAGAACAACGTCATCTCTGAATTCGTTTTGAATACCACCCCGGAAGGCGACTCGCTGCTGGCAGTCAACGACCTGAAGGCAGTCTTTCCAGCAGTGACGCAGGAACCGCTGAAGCAGAAGACCTGGTATTTCTCGGGCGATTTCGCTAACAACGACATACCATTCTGGACAGCCAGGTTGAAGAATATCCAGAAAGGAGGAAAGGCAATGCTCTATTCCGACCATCCGGATGATCCCAAAAGGTTCTTCTGGCTATATTACAAGCCTCTGATAACTTCAATCTTCACGGAGTACCAGGCGGGCACAACCGGGAAATAGAAAGAACGATAAAAGGAAAACAGGCTTCGGGCCTGTTTTTCTTTTATGGGGTATTTCCGTGCCTTCCTGATGAACACCACGGCACAAGAGGTGTTTTATCAAGGTTACTTCATATCTTTATGTACAGTTTTGTAGCAATGAAAGCAACGATAGTACAGTGCGAACTGAAGTGGGAGGACAGGGATGCCAGCCTCGCGCATATCTCTTCCCTGCTTGATGCTGCCTCACCCGGTAGCGGAATCGTGGTTTTGCCCGAGATGTTCACAACAGGCTTCACAATGAATCCTGAGCCCCTTGCCGAGGGCATGGATGGACCAACGGTCAGGTGGATGAAGGAGCGGGCCGCTGCAGGGGGTTACGCCCTCTGCGGGTCTGTAATCATTGGAGAGGAGGGTTTGTTCTACAACAGGATGATCTTCATCTCACCCTCAGGCGATGTGACCTTTTACGACAAGCGGCATCTCCATACAATGAGCGGTGAGCATACGGTTTACAGTCATGGTAATAAGCGTGTTGTGGTGTCTTACCGCGAATTCAGCTTCAACCTTCAGGTATGCTATGACCTGCGCTTCCCGGTATGGTCAAGGAACCGTGGCGACACCGATGTATTAATATATTCTGCCAACTGGCCCTCGGTCCGCAGCTCTGTCTGGAAGGCGCTGCTGGTTGCCAGGGCCATTGAGAACCAGTGTTACGTGATAGGAGTGAACCGTGTGGGTGCCAATCCTGACGGCACTTCATACACAGGTGATTCGTCAATCATAGGCCCGAAAGGTGAGCTGCTTGCCTCCCTTGAACCCGGCGCCGAGGGTGTTGTCTCTGCCGTTCTCTCTCGCGAATCTCTTGACAAATACCGTGAGGAGATGCCCATCTGGCGGGACGCCGATGCATTTATGATTTTGTGATTTGCGATTTGCGATTTTTGCCTTCAGATATAGTAATCTGATGACGGCATGTTGTGGATGGTCGTAGACCATAAAGCATTGTAGATCAGGATCACCCATGATCAGGATGGTCATAGACCATCAAGAATTGTAGATTGTGGACCCCGCCCACCCGCCCTTTGAGTCGTGGGCGGCAGGGTTATACAATTATTTACCCTCCATATTCTTCTATTACTTTGTTCTACATTCTTTACACCTATCCTGAATTATTCATAAAAAAGGGGATTTTGTTCTTTATTTATAACTTAAATAGCTATATTTAAAGTTGTTACAACAAAATAACCCCTTTGTACAATGATAGACAAAAAAACTGAAATTACTGCACCCGAAATTAACCTTTTCCCGATACGAGGTAAAAATATTGAACTTAGTTTTAACGGCGATCGCATAAGCAGCGATGGGGGATTATTACTTCTTCGAGAGCTTGACAGCCAGCTAAACCTCTTATCATCAGTGAGTAACTGCATACATGACGAAAGGGATCAGCGTTATATTGATCATTCTGTTAAAGAACTATTGACACAACGGGTTTTTCAGATAGATGCTGGTTATGAAGATTGCAATGACTGCAATGATCTGCGTGAAAATATGATATTCAAAATGTGTGTTGGCCGGTTACCGCAAAGCGACAATGATTTAGCATCTCAACCTATAATGAGCCGACTTGAAAACACAGTCACAAAGACCGACCTCTTTCGTTTGGGTGAGATCTGGAAAACTGATAACCACCATTTTAAAGCCAGGTCGCCGGAATAAACAAGCCAATGTAGCCAAACTATTACAAAAACTTATATCGTACCTTCGTGTGCAATGGCCTGATACAAAGATTATAGTACGTGGCGACAGCCATTTTGCATCGCAAGACTTTATGGATTGGACATGGATACAGCCTAATGTAGGTTTCATTACCGGGCTGACTGGCAACGTAAAACTCCACGAACTGGCACAAGTAACCATAGAAAGTGCTCAAAGAGAGTTTAATCAATACCAAAAACCGGTAAAACGGT
>DHGW01000011.1:15746-24656 GCA_002402965.1 Bacteroidales bacterium UBA4788 | reverse complement strand
AAAAAACTAGGAAAACTCAAAAAGTTTTCTGATTATTGCACCCGATTTCCCGGAGTACGATGAATCAGATGGATGAATATGATGCCAGAATTATAGCCGGTGCCGCTGAGTTGTTCAGCGTCTACGGTATCAGAGCCGTGACTATGGATACAATTGCATCGCACCTGGGGATATCGAAGAGAAGCATCTACGAGAGGTTCATTGACAAGGATACGATGCTCTACGCTGTACTTGATTCCATGATGACAAAGCAGAGGGAGAGGATTAATTATATTCTCGAAAGCGCACCTGACGTCATCTCCGCCATCTTCACAATAATGCGTATGGGCAGGGATCATGTCGCTACAATGAACCCGCTGATCAGTGCTGACCTGAAGAAATATCACAGCAAGGTGATGTCACGTCTCAGGGAGAAGTGCGGGCACCCTGATCAGGAAGCCGGTACGAAAATCCTGGAGAAAGGAATCAGTCAGGGTATCTTCAGGGAGACGATTAACACTGAAATATTGAGCAGGGCATTCAGGGGGATCGCCGCTTTGGCAGGCGATGAGGAACTCTTCCCCCCTGAGCTGTTCGAGCCACGGGATATAATACGAAACATCATGGTCAACTTCATGCGTGGCATCTCCACCGCCAGAGGTGTTGAACTGATTGATTCCATGGAGAATGAGATATGACATTAATAAAGAAACAGTAAATAGTGGCTATATGAAAAGAAGAATGATTGCTTTCATTTTAACGGGGATATCCGCTGCCGGGATGAGCCTCTCGGCACAGGATCAGCCGCAAACCCTCACGCTTTCAGTCGATGAGGCTGTTGATTATGCACTTGATCATAACCGGAGCGTGGCCTCTGCAAGATACGAACTGCTTGCATCCGAAAAGGGTGTATGGGAGGTGATGGCAGCAGGCCTGCCCTCCATTGACGCAAGCGCCTCGCTGAGCTACAACCTTGCCATCATGACAAGGATCATTGACTTTGGCGGTACCCCCACACCGTTCAAGTTCGGAACAAAGTACGATGCCTCCGCCGGTGTCTCCGCATCTGCGGTTGTCTTCAACGCCCCCTGGCTCGTGGGAGTGCAGACGGCGAAGATGGCCTCCACGCTCGCAAGGCAGGGCCTGACGCAGACTACCCTTGATACAAAGGAGAATATCAGGAACGTCTACTTTCTTATACTCACCCTTAAGGAGAGCATGAAGGTTGTGGATGCAAACCTTGAAAACCTCAACGCCATTCTTACCTCAACAAAGGCAATGTACAGCGTTGGCATGGCCGAGGCAACAGATGTGGACCAGATGCAATCGACCGTCACAATGCTCGAAAACTCGAGGTCATCGATGCTCCGCTCACTGGAGGTGAACCACAACATGCTAAGGTTTCTCCTTGGAGTACCAGCCGGTACAGAGATAAACCTCACTGACAACCTGGATGATATTACATCGAAGATCGATGTCGAACTTCTCCTGGCTGATGAGTTCAATCTGGAGGATAACATCAGCTACCAGCTCATACAGAGCCAGCATGCGATGTCGGAACTGGCCCTCAAAAGCGCAAAGGCGAGCACGCTTCCCAGCCTCGCAGGTTCCATTTATTACAACAGAAACGGGATGGGCGATAAGCTGATGCACATGCAGTACTTCCCCTATTCAGCCGTGGCCTTTCAACTGCAGATACCCATATTCGCATCCGGACTCAGGGATGCGAAGATCAAGAAGGCCCAGATCAACCTGGAAAAAAGCATGAACACCAGGTCGATGGTTTCCGAACAGTTGCTGATGCAGGAGCGTCAGCTCAGGTATAACCTGCTGAATGCAAACGAGCAGTTCAAGAGCCAGAAGGCCAACATTGAGATCGCCGACCGGGTCCTGAAGAGCTTCGAGAACAAGTACAACCAGGGGATGGCATCCAGCCTTGACCTGACACAGGCCAACAACAACTACCTGACGGCCCAGAACAATTATATATCGGCCCTGATGAACCTGCTTCAGACCAAGGTGGCCTTTGACAAACTGATGAACAAACTGTAACAGAAAAACAATAATAAAACAGAATACAATGAATCGCACAATTTTTACACTTATCCTCGCCGGCGGCATTCTGCTTGCATCATGTGCCCCGAAGGAAAAAAAGGCCGGAGCCGCCGATGCAACAACAGCCGACTCAGTCGCTGCCATGCCCGTCAAGGTGATACCGGTAAGCAAGACTATGATAGCCCGGACAATCGATTACACATCTACAATACAAGCGTACGAGGAAGTCAATCTTGCACCCTCAACTCCCGGCAGGGTTGACAAAATTTATGTCGAGGTGGGTGACAGGGTACAGCAGGGGCAGAAGCTGTTCCTGATGGACCGCACACAGTACTACGCCAACAAGATTCAGTTCGCCAATCTTGAGAAGGACCTGGCCAGGCTTGATACTCTGTTGAAGGTCGGAAGCGTGAAGGAGCAGCTCTATGACCAGACGAAAGCGCAGTATGAGGTGATGAAGACAAATGTCGAATTCATGGAGGAAAACACCCTGCTTGAAGCTCCCTTCACGGGGATAATCACCGGAAAATACCTTGAAGACGGTGAGCTTTATTCGGGAGCCCCCGGAATGTCAGGCAAGGCTGCTATTGTAACCCTGATGCAGATCAACCCTGTCAAGATAACTGTCAGCATCTCCGAGCAGTACTTCCCGCTTATAAAGAACGGCATGAAAGTTCGTCTGACGGCAGATGTTTACACTGATAAAACCTTTGAAGGAACAATTTTCAGGGTCCATCCCACAATTGACGCCATGTCACGCACATTTCAGGCTGAAGTAAGAATAAATAACGGCAGCGAACTGCTCCGTCCCGGAATGTTTGCACGTACATACATTGATATGGGAGAAGTTGAAGCAGTTGTAGTTCCTTCAAGCGCCGTCCTCCTTCAGGAGGGTACCAACGAAAGATATGTCTTCGTGGTGGAGAACGGCATTGCAGTCCGCAAGCCGGTTACCCTTGGCCAGAGGTTTGATGACCGCTACGAGATCACCGGAGGCGACCTGAAGGAAGGCGACAGCCTCGTCACTGATGGCCAGGCCCGTCTCGTCAACGGACGGAAGGTAGAGATTTCGGAATATTAATTAACAAGTGACAATAACAGATTATGAGCATATATGCCAGTGCAGTAAAGAAGCCCGTAACCACGATACTGATCTTCGTCATTACGATGGTCCTGGGGCTTTATTCCCTGACGCAGCTGCCAATCGACCTCTACCCTGAGATCGAGATTCCCTTCCTCTCGGTTTTCACGAGCTACCCGGGAGCGAGTGCGGCGGATATAGAAACCAATATCACCCGTCCCCTTGAGGACGCCCTCAACTCCGTCTCCGGTCTTAAGGAGATGACATCTCGGTCAATGGACAACATATCGGTTATTTTCATGGAGTTTGAGTACGAGACCAACCTCGACGAGGCCTCAAACGATGTACGCAGTTCGCTGGCTATCATCCAGAGTTTCCTCCCTGAAGATGCGGAAGATCCTACCATCTTCAAATTCAACTCGAGCATGATGCCGGTCATTTTTTACGCCATAACTGCCGAAGAGAGCTACACAGGCCTTGAAAAGATCCTTGACGAAAAGATTGTAAACCCCCTTAACCGTATTGACGGTGTGGGCAATGTAAGCCTCTCCGGAGTTCCTGGCAGGGAGATCTATGTTGAGGTTGACCCAAGGCGCATGGAAGCTTATAAACTCACCATTGAGCAGATCGGTAACGTGCTCAGGGCTGAAAACCTGAACATGCCTGCAGGCTACATGGAAATGGGAAAGACTGACTACCCTGTCAGGGTGCAGGGTGAATTCGCCGAAAGCGACATGATAGCAGATGTGATCGTCGGGAACTATAACGGTACCAACGTTTACCTGCGTGATGTAGCTACAGTCAATGATACTATCAGGGAGACGAAACTTGTTGCCAAGATCGACGGCAAACAGGGGATGACCCTTTTCGTGCAGAAAATGTCGGGAGCCAACTCCGTACAGATTTGCCGCGAGGTTGACAAGGAGATCAATAAACTTCAGAAGGACCTCCCGCCTGATATCCGGATAGAAAAGATCATGGATACCTCGGAGTTCATCCAGGGTTCGATCAACAACCTGACAGAGACCTTGATGTACGCCGCCCTGTTCGTGGTGCTGGTGGTGCTCTTCTTCCTCGGCAGGTGGCGTGCAACGCTGATCATTATCCTTACCATACCCATTTCACTGCTGGTGGCCTTCGTATATATCTTCCTGACGGGAAGCTCCATAAACATCATCTCGCTGTCTTCACTTTCAATAGCGATAGGTATGGTGGTTGACGACGCCATCGTGGTGCTGGAGAACATCACCAAACATATAGAGAGGGGTAGCCGGCCGCGCGAGGCGGCCATCTACGCCACCAACGAAGTATGGCTGGCTGTCATCGTCACCACACTGACGGTTGTGGCAGTGTTCCTCCCGCTGACTTTTGTGAAGGGACTGACAGGAGTGCTCTTCTCACAGCTGGGATGGATCGTATCAATCACAATAATCATGTCAACACTGGCAGCCATCACGCTCACACCAACACTGAGTGCCATGCTACTGAAAATCAGACCGGTAAAGAAGGATGCTCCTTTCTGGACATGGGACGGTTCAATATACAAGTTCCTTGAGTGGCTTGACTCTTTCTATGTCAGGACCCTTTCATGGGTGCTGCATCACAAGAAATTCGTCATAGCCGGGGCGCTGGTGATCTTCATCGGCTCAATGGCGCTCTTTAAATTCATCGGGACGGAGTTCATGCCTTCAGCCGACGAGTCGAGGGTCACTGCAACCGTTGAACTTCAGACAGGAACAAGAGTGACCGAAACTGAAAAGATTGCTGACCGGATCGATTCCCTGGTAAGGAAGCATATTCCGGAGGTTAAGCTTAGTTCAATGTCTGCCGGCGCAGACGACAGTGGTGGATTTACCTCACTGTTGGGCCAGAGCGGAACACATGCTGTTACATTTACCTTCGCCCTGGTTGATGTTGAAGACAGAACAAGGTCTGCAGAAGATGTGGCGGAGGAAATACGACAGATAATTGCCCCGATGCCAGAGGTAATTAATTTTTCCGTGCTTTCCCAGGCAGGCGCAATGGGCGCCATGGGCGGAGGCAACACAATTGACATTGAAATCTATGGGTATGACATCACCGAAACAAACAAACTTGCGGAGCAACTTGCAGAGAAGGTGAAGAAGATCCCGGGAGCCACCAACGTCGATATAAGCCGCGACAAGTCGAAACCTGAGCTTCAGATAATCCTTGACCAGGATAAGCTCCTGAGATACGGGCTGACGACCGCACAGGTTTCCAACGCAGTCCGCAACCGCGTTGACGGCCTGACAGCCACGCGTCTCCGCCAGTTTGGCGACGAGTACGACGTGATTGTCAGGTACAAGGAGTCGGCACGCAACTCAATCACCGAGCTTGAGAATATTGGCATGGCATTGGCCACAGGCCAGGTGATAAGGCTGGGTGAGATAGCCACAGTGAAGGAGTACTGGTCACCCCCGAACATTGAGAGAAAGCGTAAGGAGCGTCTTGTGACCGTGGAAGTTACGCCTTATAAGAGACCTCTCAACCTCATCGTTGCCGAAATTCAGAAGGAGCTCGACAGCATGGAGATACCCACCGGAGTAATGGTTGATATTTCGGGAGCATTTGAAGACATGTCTGAATCATTCAAGGATATAGGGCTGCTGATGGTAATCTCGCTTGTGCTGGTCTACCTGGTGATGGCGTCGCAGTTCGAATCGCTCAAGATGCCGGTGATCATCATGCTCGCGATACCCTTTGCCTTCTCAGGTGTGGCAATTGCACTCTTCCTGACGGGCACAAACCTCAGCCTCATTGCCGCTATCGGCGCAATAATGCTGATCGGTATCGTGGTCAAGAATGCCATTGTGCTGGTGGACTTCATCAACCTGACGCGTGACAGGGGAGTGGAGCTCTACCAGGCGGTTCTGGATTCGGGTCGTTCAAGACTCAGACCGGTACTTATGACCTCCATGACCACAATCCTTGCCATGCTTCCGCTGGCCATCAACCCGGGCGAGGGCTCGGAGCTGTGGCAGCCGATGGGTATAGCAGTTATCGGCGGGCTGGTCTTCTCCACTATTGTCACCATGGTGATTGTACCGGTGGGTTATGTTCTCATAGCACGCCACGGCGAAAGAGACAAAAGACACAAGGTGGCATTCAGGGACATGAAGTTCCTAGAGGAGATCACAGAAAACCATAAAAACGGGGAAAAATGAAAGCAGTAATGATAATTTATAACCTCGTCCTTACGGAGAAGGTCGAATACACACTCGAACACTTTGGCATCAGGGGCTATACCCAGTGGGATAACGTTGAAGGAGCAGGATCATTTACGGGCGTGCCACACCTTGGCACCCATACCTGGCCCGAGATCAACGGTGTGACCCTGACTTTTGTCGAAGAGGAGAAGGTTGCCCCTCTGTTGGAAGCTGTTCAGCGCATCGATGCCATCAATAAGGAGGTGGGCATCAGGGCCTTCGTCTGGGCAGTAGAGCAGGCGGTCTGATATGAGGGCAGCCGGGAAGGAATTTCCCGGCATTGCCCCTGCGGTGCGGAGAGGCTGACGCCGCATCCCCGTTGAAATCAAAGAGCAACGACGTTCCACCACCGGGGGCGTCGTTGCTGTATTATATCATTTGCCTTTTTCGCCGAAAATGATATATTTGACTGGTACCCTAACTCCTGCAAAATGAAGAAACAGAACTGGTACAAGCTGATATATCAGTTTGCCATCATCGGGATACTCGTCTTCATGGTATTCCACCTCCTAATCGACAAAGCTTATGCACCCGATTTCGAAGCATACTGCCCCTTCGGCGGCCTTCAGGCACTGGGGAGCTACATGACGATGGACTCCCTGTCGTGCTCTATGACAAGCACCCAGATAATGATGGGTGTGGTGCTCTTCATTGGCATAGTGCTTTTCTCACGTCTCTTCTGCGGTTATATCTGTCCGCTGGGAACAATAGGGGAGTGGGTCGGCAAGCTGGGCGACAAACTAAAGGTCAGAATTACCCTTACAGGGATAGCCGACAATGCCCTCAGACTTCTGAAGTACGTGCTTCTGTTCATAACCTTCTATTTCACCCTGAAATCGAGTGAACTTTTCTGCAAGAAGTTCGATCCATACTATGCAGCAGTATCCGGGTTTAGCTCAGATGTGGTACTGTGGTGGGCCCTGATAGCCATCGGCGCACTGCTTATCGGATCACTCTTCTTCAGGCTCTTCTGGTGCCGTTACCTCTGTCCGCTGGGAGCACTGTCGGCCATATTCAAGTATTCATGGTGGTTCCTGGGAGCGATGGCTGTATACGTTGTGCTGCTTCTCCTCGGCCTCAATATATCTTATGTCTGGCCCCTGCTGATTATCGCCGCGGGAGGCTATATCCTCGAGATTGCACGAATGGACAGGGTTCGCCCTGACCCGGTTCATATCACAAGGAACACGGATACCTGCACATCATGCCGGCTCTGCACAATATCCTGCCCGCAGGCTATTGACGTGGCTTCAATGGAGAAAGTGACCCATGCCGACTGCACCCTGTGCGGCGACTGTCTCCATGCATGTCCCGAAAAGGATACGCTGCAGATAAACAAACGAAACATGAAATGGCTGCCGGCATTGGTGCTTGGCGCACTCATAATCCTTGGCATAACAGCCGGATCTCTGTTTGAACTCCCGACAATCAGCCAGAAATGGGGCACGGAGGAACAACTGAAGAGTGCCGGGATGTTTGAAATGTCAGGTCTGAAAAACATCAAGTGCTTCGGCAGCTCCACAGCCTTTGCAAACCAGATGAGAGGAGTGGAGGGGGTCTATGGCGTCTCGACCTATGTGGCTACTCACTCGGTGCATATACTGTATGATACGGCCATGTATAACGATGAGAAGATTCAGCAGCTGCTGTTTGTGCCGGTGAAGCGGGTAATTGAAGAGGTGCCTGAGGAGGTGGATAAGGTTGTCTATTACACCATGACAATCGATAAGTTTTTTGATCCGCTTGATGCAACCTACCTTCAGCACCTGCTTGACCAGAAGACGGAAGCCGTTGGCTACCAGAGCGATTTTGCCTGCCCCGTGATCGTGCGCATCTATTTTCCTGAAGGCAGGGAGCCCGACAGGGAGACGCTGGTTAAGGCCATCGAGTCAAAGAATCTGCGGTTCACCGTTAATGAGAACGAGTTTAACGTGAAGCTTCCATACAAGGTGATAGCGTTTGAAGAGGGCACCGCCAGCCTGTCGCGAGGAGAATTTGTCAGGGATATGTTCATGCCCACGAAGTCATTCTTCAATGACAATCAGAATTACTCGGCTGATGTGATAAAGGGTCTGCCGGTTAGGCTCGGCGACAACGCTCAGCTGAAGCAGAGGTATAACTTCCTGATCAGTCATCTCTCGAACGACAGCGGTATTGTGGGGTTTGAGACATCGCTTGATGAGGCGGGTGCTGAGATACTGACGTTATGGTATGTTGATACCCTCACCGCCCCTGACAGGATCTTCGGCGCCCTCAATGCCGACAGCCTGTTGCTTCATTACGGTGATGGCAGCATGGGGACAATTGTCAACCCGTTCCGGTTTGCACCTTCTGATACGGTAACGGTCAGCGGCGCTGAATAACAGGCGACCGCGCTTATATGCCGGCATTTCGGTTTCTGAATCATTGCCAGGGTTATTAAAATAAAAGACGGGCCACGCGGCCCGTCTTTTATTTTAATATGTAAGGTGAGATAAGTTTCTATTCCTCTTCCTCTTCTCCTGTGTAAGCCTTGATAACGGCATCCTGGACCTCGCCGGGAACCTGGGCATACTCGGAGAACTTCAT